>CAZWEO010000289.1:0-2579 GCA_964633115.1 uncultured Desulfobacterales bacterium | reverse complement strand
CACATTGCGCAACCTGAGGCCTCTCAAAATAATAAAGGCTCTCCTTTTCTCCGGGAGAGCCCATTGACACATTCAGCCTGTATTGATATACTTAAAAAGCTTGAGTGTGCCGAAAGGCCCTCAGGTTTCCCGGCCAAGCACAGGGACCCGCAAAGTCGTGTGCTTGGCTTTTTTATTTTAGAATCTTTCTCAAAAATGTCTTTTGGCCCAATATCTGTGTTGACCTCACGTTTCAACTCCTCAAAATACAAACCGTAATCCTGCGGATTTAAACGTTCGGTCGCCTTGATCTTGAACCAGAATCCTATTTTTCAAAAAGATTCTAGCTACATAATATTATTGCTTTAAAATATTGATGAAACCTAAAAGTTAGGAATAGACGGTTTCGGAAAAAGTTCAAATTCAAGGCGTGCTCATTTTACAATTGTGAGTCGTACTTAATGTACGTCGAATGATTGCAAAATGAGCAGAACACGGAAGTTGGGCTTTTTAGGAAACCGTCAATTAGTCATCCACCAATTCAAATGAAACTTTGTCGGCAACCAGTACATCTCCCTGCATACGGCCTTTGATTTCGATATTGATGCCCACCATCAGATCTTCGGGGCCGCCGTCTTCGTAGACGGTGTCGTCGGTGGTGATGACCTCCTGATCATCAACCGTAAATTCATACTGGGAAATCAATTCGGTCAGAATACCCTCTAACTCGATCTGGTCCGGCAACCAAAATTCAATTTCCTCAGCATACAAAATACCATCTTCAAGGGTCCCCTCGGCCTCCAATTTGACACCCAGAACGATGTCCGCCTGGGTTCCGTCCACGAAGACCGCGCCCATTTCGACAACTACCTCTTGAGTTCCCACCGTGAATTCATCAGTGGAATCAACCGCCGTAACAAAACCGGTTACTTCGACCTCATCGGCATTTTCTTCTCCGATATCGTCTTCAATTGATATGCTCTGGGCAAACATGTTTAATCCCGTAAGATCAACAATACCTTCCACTTCCACCAGCTGTCCGTTTTCCAGAGGCTCGTCGGGCAGGATCACATCGGGATCGGAATAGTCCACCAGGAGCCCATTGATCAGGAAGGTAAGCTCAGATGTATTGAGTGACTGGATGAAACCCTTGACTTCATAAACCAGACCCGGTGTAAATTCACCGATTTTTTCGACAAAGGTTGCCCAGATTGTACCCATATCATCGTAATATCCGCTCACCTCGACCACGTCATTGGGTGCGATAGTATTAAAATCAATGGTTTTGAAAAGGGTAAGGGCATTGATGATGACGGTCTGACCCATGACTGCCAGTTCCTTGACCCCCGGATCCGTGGCAGTCACACTGATGACCGGGCCGCTGACCTCATCGCTGTAAAAGACGCGCTCGGCGATGGCAGCTTCCTCATTATCTCCGTCCGATCCGATTACCGTGACCACACGACCAATGTCCAAGTTGGCCAAGACGACCGCATCGCCTACGCCCAAGGTTTGACCGTCAACAATGATGGTGGCATCGCTGGTATCAAAATCGGTGCCATTGACGACAATGCTGCCAAAATCGGTGATGGTACCGCGGTTGATGATGCCGCTGCCGCCCACACCCCCACCACTACTGTTGCTGCAAGCAACCAGCAGCAGCAAAACGGACAGTATCCATAAAATTGAAAAGACGCCTTTATTTTTCATTGATCTGATCCTCTGAAGGATTAGGTTCTTCAAAATAGTAGATTCCCAGGCCGGCAATATTGCGACCGGTTCCCTGAACCGCGGGATTGATATCCCGGTCTTGCTTGGCCAGCCATTTATCCAGATTTTCAAGCAGGTTCTGCGCCCGTTTGGATGACAATTTTCGAAATGCCGGTAGAACTTCATCGGGCAGGTTATCGTAGGCAACTTTACGCTGCAAGCGTGATTTTTCTTTGGAATCAGATTTGAGATTATGGTCAATGGTAGTGATTAGGTGGGCCACATCCGTTCCTAAAATATGCAGCTTGTCGGCTTCATTGATCTCGGGTATGTACGCTTTGGCCAGCAAAGATATTTTGCCATTGTCTAACTGCTCCACAGCACCGATGCGTAAAAGCTCGTCTAAAATCGCCCGCACAGGTACGTCACCGGAATAGCGCCGAACGATTTCACTGAAGGTTGCCCAGGGACCGGTGATGGAAAGGGTCGAAGGATTTCCGTCTGCATCCAAAAACTCACGCTCACGCCGCCAAGCAGATATCACCCGCGCAGCCCGGTTATATTTTTCATCTCGGTCACTGTCATCCGGCCGGGAAATCCCCTGCAGGCGTTTGACTTCCTTGCGAGACAAACCGGTCAGCACTGAAACCCGAGAGGTGGATTGCTTTTTACCTGTGATGGTGAACTCTTTCATGGCAATATCAACATATACCCATTTTGCCCAGTCTGCAAAGGTGCCATAAGACACGCCCTTTCTGAGGAGTATTCGTACCAGGGGGCGTAGCAGCCTCAGTACAGCGGATGATAATGATTTTAGATGGTTCGTATTCATTTCTAATATACCAAGACAATGTTGGACCTTAATTCTTTAACCTTGTTTGGGATTATAA
>CAZWEO010000288.1:0-2599 GCA_964633115.1 uncultured Desulfobacterales bacterium | reverse complement strand
CATCATGACATGCTTTTAGCTCCTTGTGAAGATGGGGTTTATTGACTGCTTACGTTGGTCCTTAAAATCAGCAGTGAGTTTTTTAACTTGGCGACCCACAGCTTTTTTAAGCACTTGGTCCAGATCAGACGTCACCTTTACAGCATAATCATTCAGCGGCCCGGTCACATTAGCTGTGAGGGTGAATCCGCTGACGTCAGCCAATGCTGATTTGAGCGCTGTATGCAGGGCACCATCATCGGCACCTGTTCCGACTTCCAATTCGGTCGCCTTCATGATCAACTCGATCTTGGCATCCAGCAACTCGTTTTCTAATGTTGCCGCTATATTCAGGTCCGCCATTCCAGCTTTCAAATCGATGGGTAGATTTTTAGCCTCAGACAAAGCCATCCCGCTTACACGGTAAGATGTGATCGCTGCCGTAAACTGGTCGGTAGTGTTCTTCGAATCGATATGATCGAGCGAGCCCTTGAATGTGATCGATTCCATATCCTTGATTTGGTCACCGGAAAAGTTAAATAAGAGCGGCAGTCCCAGGACTTGTTGCTGGTTGGTAATATGCTTCAAGTTACCTTGGATGTTTCCAGCAGGTATAATGATGGATGCATCGGCATGGGATGCAAGTAAATCCGGTAATGGTTCGATTTCGGCAAAACGAACAAAGACCCCTTTGCCTCTGGCTGGTTTCTCAGGTGTCTCAGATGTTTGCTCAGCTGCAGGCTTATTTAATAGTGGCTTTAGTTTTTGATACCATTTAAGGGCCAGTTGAGTATAACCACCGATTTTATCGCCGAATAATAGTTGCGAAAAATTCCCCAACCCATCTGCAGACAAGCTGTATTTATCTAAAATACGGTCGATATCTTTTTGGGGTGCCGCTGCCAGTTGCTTGATTTTGTTTTTCAGATCCTTTTGATCGCGTTCAAAATCCTTTTTAATTTTTTTGATCTTTTTTAGATCTTTATCCACATCTTTTTGCAATTTTTGGACTTCGTTGGCTCTTTTCAGCACGCCCCCTAATCCCTTGGTACCCTTTTGTAGCTTCTTGGCCCGAGATTGATAGGCTTCAAAGGACGCCTGGTTTGGTGCTTGGTCCAATCGCTTTTGCCAGCTGGTTTTGGCAGCGTCGATATCCGCCTGGATTTGTTTTATCTGCTCCAGGGTATCGAACTTTTCCCGCGCCAATATATCATTGACATCCGGAATTTGAAAACTTGGTGTCTGGAAAGAATCCTCCGCATTTTCGGCCGACGATTCTGATGAATTATCATCAGTTTTGGGGGTGTGTTTGTCAGATTCCGATGACAATACCGCCCCAGATCGGTTTCTGGGCGTATTGAAACGGATGCCCTCTAGCGACAGGGTATCAATGATGATCTTTCGTTGTATTAGGTTTAAACTATCCAATGAAAATTCGATGCGTTGGGCCTGGACTGCGTTTGACATGGGATGATCCGGGTTGGTGATCTGGAGCTCACTTAAAGTAATACCCAAGGGCAACAGATGCAGGTCTGCTTTTGTCAGTTCAACCTGTGCGCCGACGATAGTGGTTCCTGTTTTTTGGATGGCATGCTTGACAATGCTGTCCGCCAAGAAAAACCAAAACACCCCGATAAGGGCTATGACCAGGACAAACAATACCAATCCCTGCCAGCGTATCCATTTCATGACGATAGACCTCCCCAATCCGATACCGTTTGATATAATTGATAAAATTTAGAGGCCTTTAAGGCTTGCATGATTCGTGATTTCATTACCCAGGCAAGGATATGCTCTCGATATTTCTTGATAACCAGATTTGATATCAAAAACAGCGGAATGAATAAAACGATTGATATCAGCAGGCTGCCTATCAGAAGCGAGTTATTAAAATTGGTCAGCCGCCAAAGGATTGAATTGTAAAGGGATGTCCATAGGGACTGCAGCGATGTGGTGGTCAAAATCTTATATCCGAAGCTATGAAATGCCGGATCCAGTAAATAGGCTATGCCAGAAAAACCAATCCAGGCCAAAATAAAAGTCGCCAGGTTAACTCGCAACAGAAGCGCCAGTAACAAAACCAGAATATTGTGCAGACTCCATAGGGGCGTGAATCCAGCCACCATGGCAAAACACAAAGCCAAGCTGATCTGTAGCGGCTCGGTCTCGGAGTTCAATATTTTAAAAATTTTGGCAAAGATCGTCAGCATGGATATTCTCCAATTCGGATGGTATGAAATGAATCAGAAGATAAAAATGCAGGACCAAATTCGGCCCTGCATATATAGAAATCTGCTGAAAAACATCTACTTATTTCACAGCATCCTTTAGGCCCTTTCCCGCAGCAAATTTTGGAACCTTACTTGCTGGAATATGCATTGCTGCACCTGTCTGGGGATTTCTACCTTGACGCGCTTTCCTGTCAGCCACTTTAAATGTGCCAAAGCCAATTAAGGACACAGAATCTCCTTCTCCCAAAGCCTTAGTTATGCTGGAAAGAACACATTCCACGGCTGCCGCCGCATCCTTTTTAGTGTTCAATACTTTCGAAACCTCGTTTACTAAATCTCCTTTATTCATATTTTCCTCCTTTTAATAATGTTAATGCCTTCATGTTTAA
>CAZWEO010000287.1:0-2642 GCA_964633115.1 uncultured Desulfobacterales bacterium | reverse complement strand
CTGTCATTTTCCGCCATCATGATCCAGGGTTTCTCACAGTCTTGATCCAGGTTCCCCGAGACCACGCTTTTTAGGACCGTACATCCTCCGTTTTCAGGTAGCAAGTTTTCCACAACCGGGATTTTGGTGTATTCGGTAGCTTTCACCCTCCATGACGACCTGGTAGGCGTTGTGCGCCAGGCGGTCCAGGGCGCTCTGAGCCAGGATCGGATCCTCAAAGAGCGGGATCCACTCTTCCACTCCGCGGTTGCTCGTGAAGATCGTCGAGCTTCGCCGGTGGCGCTCGATGATCACCTCGTAGATGTCGTTCGACTGAGTCGCATCGAGCCGCCGGAGCCCGAAATCATCGACGATCAGGAGATCGGGTGTCAGGAGCCTCCGCAGGGCCTTCTCCTGAGAATGGTCGCCGCGGGCCTGGCGGAGTTCCTTGAACATCTTGTCTGCCCGGATGAAGAGCACCCGGCGCCCGGCCCGGCAAGCGGCATGCCCGAGGGCGGAAGCCAGGAAGGTCTTTCCGACCCCGACAGGACCAAGAAAGAGAGCGTCCTCTCGCCGATCGAGGAACCCGAGGCTGAAGAGATCACGTACCCGGTCACGATCGAAGGTGATCTTCGCATCCCAATCAAACCCTTCAAAGGTCTGTTCCTCTGCAAAGCTGGCCCGCTGCAGACGCAGTTGGAGATTGTTCTGATCCCGCCGGTCAATCTCATCCTGAAGGATCAACTCCAGGAAGTCTTGGGACCCCAGCTTGGTCTTCTTCGCATAGGCCACGCGATCCGGCAGGGTTGCCAGGATCCCGGAGAGGCGTAGTCTCTTGAGGACCGTCTTCAGTGAGGTCTTGATCTCCATCATGGGTTTCTTCCTCCTTTGGGTTGGGTGGATGGGTGAAGCTGCCCGCCGGACGCAAGAACTTGGCGGACAGTTGGACGACCTGGCCCTTGTCGGTGGCCAGTTCGGCATCGTCTTCCATACCATGGTGAATAATGCGTTCGAGGCGACGAACGTTGATCAGATCGAACGCCAATGCCCGGCAGCATGCGCGGTCGACCCGTACAGAACCGTATTTGTCAGTCAGACGGATCAGTTTCTGGGCCTGTCGCAACTTGGCCCACGGGAAGGTTCCGGAAAGCAGCTGTTGGGCGAAGTGGCCGATGTTGGTTCCACGCGACTGTGCTTGATTGATCAGGCGCTTGGGATCACGCATAGCGTAGGCCCGCTTCTCTTGCGGATAATCGTCGTAGTCGGTGTGGCGGCCTCCGGCGGGCTGCTTGGGGTGCGTCTTGATCAGCTTTCCCCGGTAGTAGACGCGCACTATGGCGCGATCGCCCCGGACATCAACCTGCTTGTGTAGATAGCGGGTGGGGATCGAATAGAGTGCCTTCTGGAAGTGAATATGGTGATCACAATGAACCTTGTGTTCTCCCCAAGCGGGCGTGTCGAAGCGTTCCTTGACCAGTGGCTTCAGCGCGGGTTTCTCGATGTCTTCGAAGACCGCCAGTGGCCGTTTGCCTGTCGTTCCGTGTCGGCGCGTACCGGCCACCTCGAGACACCAGCGGACAGCTTCGCGTTGGACGTGATCGCGGTCACGCCAGTCTTCGCCGGCAAAGAAATTGTCGCGCACATAGGGAACGGCCCGCTCCACGGTAGGTTTTCCGGTTGGCGTGGCGGGCGGGGCTGGATCAATCACGAAGTCGCGATGCTGGGAGTACTCCTCGAATGTGCGTTGGAAGACGGGATCGTAGCGATCGGCACGAGTGACCGCTGCACGCATGTTGTCAAGAATCACGCGGGCCGTGATTCCGCCAAAGAATTCCCAGGCGTCCTCGATGCCATCAATGAGGTCGTGCAGCTTCTGCGAGAAGGAGGTGTGAACATACATGTGGCGACTGTGAACAAGCGTGACGATGAGCGCCCAAAGTCTGCGTCGGTGATCAACAGCTGCGTCGTAGACCAGCCCCAGTTTTCCGAAGTCGATTTCCGCTACCTCCCCGGGCGCGACCTCGGCCATACGTACGGTTGAGCGCTTGGCGCCGAACTGGCAGTGCTTGACTGCAAAGCGGTACAGTGAGCTGTAGGGCACCAGAACGCCGTGGCGGGTCAGAAGCGTGTGCACCTTGGTCAGCCGCAGAGCACGCTTCTGGTCGGGCTCTGCTGTCAGCCAACTGCGGATCTTATCGCGATGTCCCAAAAGCAGCCGTTCTGTCCGCCCTGGGCTCGACGAACTGCCTCCAGGGCGCAATCCTTCAAGGACCCGGGCGGCCAAGGCCTCGTCGGGTTCCCCGGCACCGGCCTCCCATCCGAGATCCCGGGCGTCGGCCAGCCAGCGGCGGATGGTGGTCCGGCTGCACCCGGTGGTCGCCTGGATCCGAACCTGGCTCTCCCCCCGCCAGTGACGGCGCAGAACCTCCAAAATCTCCCACATTCCGTGCTCCTTGTAGGTCATCTGGGTCCCTCCTTTCAGGAGGCCCAGAATGATAGGGCACGGTCTCGGGGTGGATCATGACCGTGAGAATGGGTGGATCATGATGGTGAGAATGGGTGGATCATGATGGTGAGAATGGGTGGATCATGATCGTGAGAAATGACAAGCCTGAGCATCTCCCTTCAGCAGATACACTCTGAGCTGTCCGGGATGTCGATCG
>CAZWEO010000286.1:0-2645 GCA_964633115.1 uncultured Desulfobacterales bacterium | reverse complement strand
ATAGGAATTTTAAGACACCAGATTGGTATTGGAAAGTAAAAGGCGTAAAATCGATTTTTAGAAAAATATTTTGATGAGCAAAAAAATTCGTATTGCGTTTGTAAAATTTGGCGGGATGTCTGCTGGGGGAACAGAACGTTGGTTGCAGATGATGGCCGCCAATTTACCAACTGATCAATTTCAAGTAGATTATTTCTACTGTAACGCGGCACCCTATGTTGGTTCAGACTATAAACATGCAGACACGGACCTTTCTCGCTTGCAGTATATGGAAAAACATGGGGTAAACCTGATTCGTTTTCACGTTGGCGCTAAAGACATAACTGTCCCCACACATGATTGGGTTGATACTGATTTTTGGGATTATTTTGATCACAGGCAGTACGATTTTGTGCAGACTGCTAAAGCTGGTCCGGCGGAGTATCCCTATTATCTTATCCCAATTCCAGTTGTAGAATTTGTTGCCTTGTCTGCTGGCGTTGATGACAGCCCAAACTTGGCGTGGAGTTTTCATCTATCTCAATGGCAACGCAGAGGGTGGATCGCTTCGGGAGGAAATCCCAAAGAAAGCTCAGTAATTCCAATACCAGCATTACCGCCAGCAACGGAGGCGAATCTCAGAGCAGAGTTGGGAATTCCAGCTGATGCGCTGGTGTGTGGGTTTCATCAAAGAGCAGATGATTCTATTCATAGTCCGATACCATTGAATGCATTTCAGAAAGTTTTTCACGCAGATCGCCACTTTGTGATTATGGGTGCGAGTGATTTATATAAAATGCAAGCGCATGACCTGAATTTGAAGAACGTTCATTTTGTGAATCATTCAGGTGATAAGACAAAAATTTCTGCATTTCTAAACACACTGGATATTTTCGCCCATGGTAGGCGCGATGGAGAAACGTTCGGTGCAGTATTGGCAGAAGCAATGGCCCATGAGAGACCCTGTCTTTCACATGCCAGTCTTGTAGGAAATAACAATGCTCAGCTTGAAACCATGGGCCCAGGAGGTTTATTTGCGCAAGACCTCGATGAATATTGCCAGATGCTTGAAACTCTTTTTGAAAACGAAGAACTCAGAAAAAAACTAGCCCAAAAAGCACGCACTCATGCTGAACGATATTATTCTCTATCAGCTTGCGTCCAAAAAGTAGCCAATACATATTTGCAATTAATGGGCATAAGTGGAAATGACATAAACAGTACTCCACCCCTGGAGTATGGATATTCTCCTCTAGGCTATTTGCAAGCGGGAGATTTAGAAAATTCTGCAAGTATAGCCAATTACATTTTGACGGGTGGAATTCCTGAACATTTTGAGATTGAAATCGTTCGCCAAATTTTGCCGACAATAAAAATGTTTATAGATGTTGGCGCAAATATTGGGCACTATTGCCTGGTGGCCGCAAAAGAAATTGGATTGGGTGGCAGAGTGTACGCCTTTGAGCCGCAACCGGATTGTTGTGAGGTATTGGGACATACGATCAGCTTGAATAATTGGGAAGATCGCCTTATTGTTCACCAAATTGCCCTTGGATCTGAATCAACCGAGATGTCCCTGTATCTAGCAGGATCAGGCTCTACGCTTGACGATAATTTCAATGACAATCAATCAAATAAAGCCATCATTGTAAATGTTGATACATTAGATAGCCAGATAGCATTTCATGGCTGTAGCCAAGTTGATTTTATCAAAATTGATGTCGAGGGGTACGAACTTCAGGTATTAAAAGGTGCAGAAAAAACCATCCAAGAATTTACGCCCGTTATCTTTATTGAGATTGCAGATCGAATTCGGGGTCGAGAATATGTAAATCATAACTATCGTGAAACTCTTCAATGGCTGCAAGATCGTGGATATCGCATATACAAGTGTACTGAAGATGGCAGGCTCAAAAAAGTCAACCCGCACTCGCGATCTGATCATTTGGCGATGTATTTGTGCTTGCACAAACGCGCACATTTTGCTTTGGTGTATCGGGTGCGTGTCTGGGCCTGGATGAATCGTTTTACGACAAAATACAAGCCACAGATTCGTTATTTCTTAAGTATGATGGGCAAAGCTATCATACAACCAAATAAAGCCTTAGTAAGTGTGCGAGGAAAAATAATAAGGGTATGGAAAAAATGAGGGCTTGGCTGAAAATCAATGCATTGATCAGCCTAACATTGATAGTGTAGAGCCTCTCTGCCTGGTTGCGATATCAGAATTTTGAGCATCCCGAATTGAATCAATGGGGTTTTGGTTGTGATTCGATATTCTACTGGGATTTAGCCGGCAATATGCGGGCTGGGCGCGGCTTTGTTAATAGTCCGGGATTGGGACATGAGTTCACTGGTTATATTAATTCTGATTATTATGCACCTAGTGTGGCACGCTTACCATCAGAACATAGCTGAGAAACTTCAAGCTAATATGTATTTTGCTCACCCATATGCTGCTTGGGAACGTGGCACAAATGAGAATACCAATGGCCTTATTCGTCAGTACTTCCCAAAAGGATCAGACTTCTTATCCATCACTGATGATCAAATTTCATTTGTTAAAGAACGTTTGAATGCTCGCCCTAGGAAATGCCTTGACTTCCAAGCACCTGCAATGGTATTTTCTCAAAATTCAACCAGTTGCACTTGATACTTGAATCCAA
>CAZWEO010000285.1:0-2684 GCA_964633115.1 uncultured Desulfobacterales bacterium | reverse complement strand
CCCGCTCAACGAACCAGCATCCCTGATGGGAAGCGGGACCCCTCCCCGGAACGCAAGGGATAAGGGATAGGGATAGGGAAGGGATAAGACATTGCTTTTTGCTGATCGAAATATGGCAAAGGCACGATGGTATGTCAAGAAAAAATCAGCACATCATGTTGTGGTGCAGAGAATGTGCTAAGATCACCGGGGGAAGCGGCCCCTGATTGAGCATCATATAATAGACACGCTGTGGGCCTATTGGTTGAAAAAAGGGATTTTGGGCCGAATTTGAGCGTGGGTGGCTGGTATGCCTTGCGCGCGAGTTTTTGGCTACTGGAGAAAATAATCGCCGGGCGGAATCTGAGAGCAGGCGTCATCGTAAGTAAATTCAACGGTATGCGGGATTTTACAGGCCGGCGGATCATGGCTTCGGGTTTCCCAGATCCCAAGATGTTGCAGAATCTTCTTGATAATCGCTTGATCCTCGATGACGCTGATCACCCTCATTTCTCCCTGGCATTTGGGACATATCAGGGGATCAGTCTCGTATAGCTCACCGGGTTTATGGGCAGAATATCAGCAAGTTGTCACGGATGACCGGTCATTCTCGCAACACAATCAAAAAGGCTATTCGTGGAGAGCCCTGGGGGTATAAGGAGCGAGAGCATCAGCCCTTTCCTGTTCTTGAACCCTACCTGGTGACCATTGATGGCTGGATAGAGGGAGACAAAGATCAACCGAAAAAGCAGCGGCATACCGCCCGTAGGGTATACCACCGGTTGATTGAAGAGCATGATTATTCGGGTTGTGAATCGACGGTTCGCCGGTATGTCCGGTTGGCCAAGGTCAAATTTGGCATAGGCACATCAAAGGCATTTATTCCCTGCGATCCGAAAGCAGGCTATGAAGCTGAGGTGGATTGGGGAACCACAAATGCTATTATCGGGGGTAAAGAGGTCCGGCTGAAGTTTTTCTGTATGCGGTCCAAATACTCCGGGAAGCATTTTGTCAGATGTTATCCCTGCGAGCGTCAGCAAGCCTTTTTTGATGCGCATATCCTATAAGGATTGACACGACCTGAAGGGTCGTTTTCAATCTATTGTTCAAGAAGCCCGATTAATGAGATTTTTGTATAAGGGTATTGCTTCGACAAATTGGATGTGATGAGCGCCCTGAAAGCAGGTAATTCCAGGGCACCTTGGAGTAAAATTAGGCCAAATCTGGGAAAAAGGCAGTTTTGGTTGCAAATCAATTGGGCTTAAAGCGCCCAAAGGCCGTGTTAAGGACGCAAATATCCTGAGCCGCTTAGTCGGTGACTCCGGCCGGTAGAGTAAACAATAAAGATCCGGATCTGGTTTTTTATTAACCAGCTCCGGACAAGGTTATTCTAAACGGCAGAACCGAGAAGCGGTATACAAGGCTGCCGCCACAATGTGGACATGTCATCGGTTGCGGCGCTTCGATATTGCTTTTTGCCGGCGCAATTGTAAAACCGAAGGCCAGTTCAATAAGCGCTACGATCTTATCTAAAGGTACCGAGCAACTGGGATTCATAAAGCCGTAATAGCGCACTTTCATAAAGCCTGTGGGCAATACGTGTTGAAGGAAACGGCGCAAGAATTCCATGACGTCAAGGGCCATGGTGCGCCAACGATTGCTGCGATTTTTACGGTATTTGAAAAAGACTTTACGATCTTGGACTTTAACGATGCGGCTGTTTGAAATGGCCACTTTAAATACGTAAGGGGCAAGGTACTTGATACATTGCTTGCCGGCAGCGATGGCCTGACAGTTAACGACCCATTTCTGACTCCAGACATCGGAGAGGATTGGGGGATAAAGCCCGCTCTTTTTCATAATGTCGCGGAATTTGGCCTTGAAGATTTTTGACATTGCCTTGAGCGGCAGGAAAAAATCGATTCGAGAGCAGTGCCATTTGCCGTCGGCTTTTGATAATGCGCCACCCGGGACGATATAATGGATATGTGGATGATAGGGCATTTGACGGCCCCAGGTGTGCAGCACCCCGAAGAACCCGGACATGTCGCCGCCAATGTGTCTTTGATCGGCCGCCAGTTTTTTAATTGTCTGTGAAGAAGCGCCAAACATGGCCGCATAGCACACCTGCTGGTGACTGCGAATGAAGCGTCTGAGGTTTTGTGGCACGGTAAAGGTAATCATGAAATGATGCCCGGGTAATTGGCGATCCAATTGCGTTTGCAGCCACTTTCGGGTTTTATGGTGCTGGCAATTGGGACAATGCCGGTTGCCACAGCAGCGATATACCCTGTGCTTCTCACTGCATTCGACGCATTTATATACGCAAGCGCCGTAATGATTTGTGCGGCAATTGATGATGGCATCGATGACTTTACGATGCTCAAAAGGGATGGCTTCCCCGAACCTGTGGATATACTCGGGCGCATAGGTCGTAAAGATATCTTTAATTGTCGTCATGGTCATCTCCTTTCATCAGATCGTTGATGATGCCGTAGGCGTTTTCATGTCCCTGTGTAGTCAGGTGGAGATAGACCAGGGTGGAGTTCAGACTGCTATGGCCCAAGTATTGCTGGATGCGGCGGATATTGACTCCCGCTTCCAGCAGATGTGTGGCATAGGAATGGCGCTTATGCCGATATCGGCATAAGCGACATCATGCCGACTCCCGGATTATGCCGACTTCTTTTGATATTTTTTCCCAT
>CAZWEO010000284.1:0-2692 GCA_964633115.1 uncultured Desulfobacterales bacterium | reverse complement strand
GATGGTATAAACGCAAACGTGCATTTGCGTGTGACAGTTGAAGTTTCCATCCCGGACGATCGGATGGATTTCTTTTACCCCAAGTTACGAAAGGGGTTAAGGAAAGTGTGGAAGCAGAAGGATGTCAACTAGATTATACCGCATTGTCAACAAGTTTTTGCCGCCTTTATGCAGATATTTGTTAAATATAGTGCTAAAGAGGGGTTTAGCCTGGTCGCTTTGGCGCAAGAAAATAAGAAAGGTATAAATATGTTGACAATATGATAGGAGTCGATTATGTTCGACGGTCATGCAGAATCGAAAGGAACTCAAACGAAAGAACCTTCGTGAAGCAGGCGTACTCAACCCGCATCCCGACCAGGTTCAGGATCCCTTGTTTCAGCAATCAGCGGATTTTTTCGATGCCCAAGACAACGTGCAGGTCCGCTATGAAATGCTTCGCGCACATTTGCTGGATGGGGACAGTGTCAGTGCGCTTTGTAAGCGATTCGGGGTCAGCCGCCAAACGTTCTATATCCTTCAGGAGAAGTTTCTCCAGGAAGGCAGCGTGGGGCTGCTGCCCAAGCAGCCGGGCCCCAAGGGGCCGTCCAAGCTGACTCAAGATGTTTTATCGTTAGTCAAGCAACGGATCAAAGAGGATGAGCCAATTTCAACGCCAAATCTATTAGCTCAAGTCCAAGAGAAGTTTGGCGTCTCTTTGCACCGAAGAACCTTGGAGAAGCTCTTGAGGGAGCTTCGCTCAAAAAAAAACGTCTGAGCCTTTGTGCGACACACGGGAACCCGCAACGCGCGAAAGTGGATAATGGACGCACGCGTTATGAAACACTCCGTAGGGCGCACCAGGACAACTCGCAGCAAGCGCAACTTCGGGGAAGCGATTGGGAACGCTTCCACCAGTTCGGGATGCTTGGCCTGTTGCGTCCTGCCGAGAAGGCACCTTTCATCGTTGAAGTACACCAAGCCTCTGCTCCTCGTTGGTGTGGCAGGAAGGATCCACAAGAGAAGAGACTTGTCGACGTGTTTGGGCTATTAACGGGCCATTTCCCGAATGTGAATTTTCTGACAGCAGAAGGAGACGATCATGAAAGTCGCACTGTATGCTCGAGTATCCACGCAACGCCAGGAAAAGAGAGGCACCATTGCATCACAACTCGAAGCACTCCACACCTATGCGCAGCAACAGAAGTATGAGGTCGCGGAGGACTATGTCTGTTGTGACGACGGCTATAGCGGCACGTTGTTGGCTCGCCCGGAACTGGATCGGCTTCGAGACGGGGCCCAGGCGGGTGCCTTCGATGCCATCTTGGTTTTGTCTCCCGATCGCTTATCACGCAAGTATGCATACTTGATTCTCATCCTTGAGGAATTTGAACGTTTCACCACGCCCGTGATCTTTTTGGAGCAGCCCCCTTCGGATGATCCACATAGCGTGCTGCTTGTACAGATTCAGGGTGCGGTCGCAGAATATGAGCGGGCCAAACTGGCGGAACGTTATCGGCGTGGAAAGCTCTATCGAGCTCGGCAAGGCGAAGTGTTCTGGACAAGTATCCCCTACGGCTATCGACGGATTCCTCGGCGTGACGATATCCCCGCTCACATCGTGATTGAGGAACCAGAAGCAGCCGTTGTGAGAAACATTTTTGCCTGGCATGCCTACGAAGGAATGACGGTACGCCAGATTGCAAAGCGTCTGACCAAAGAAGGATATGCTACTCCCAAGGGAGGAGCGCAATGGGGAGAAACGACGGTCCACAGGTTCTTGCGCCGAGAGGCCTACCAGGGCACGTTGTATTACAACCAATCTCACTACGTGACTGTCCCATCGCCAGACGGAAGGCCACCACGTACCAAGAAAACTCTCAAGCCGAAATCGGAGTGGATCCCAATCTCTGTTCCTCCGCTTATCGATAAAGATACGTTCGAGCGATCCCTGGCGCAGCATGGTCCCAACCAGCAGTTTAGTCCCCGCAATCTCCACGAAGAGCGGTGGCTGCTGCGACGATTACTTCGCTGTGCCAAATGCGGTTTGAAGTGTGCCTGTGTCGCCGACAAAAGACGTCCGCACATGCCGCCTTCTTATTACTACCGCTGCGATAAGCAGGACCGCGTTTTGGGACGTCCGCGTTGCCGTCCAAACCACCTTCGTTCTGACCCGCTTGACGAATTGGTCTGGAAAGAGATCCGTAGACACCTGCTGGATCCCAAGCTACTCTTAAAAGCAGAAACACAAATTAAGGATGCCGAGTCTCTCGATGAATCCGTACTGTCAACTCAGATGCACAACACCGACAAACGACTCGCTCGAGTCCAGGCTGAAAGAAGACGGTTAATCGATGCTTTCCAGGGTGACTTTATCACCAGAGAAGAGTTTGAAGAACGTGCTCGGACTGTGGCAAAGAGAGTTACGGAATTGCAGGGCGATCTCAGAGGGCTCGAAATACAGCGGAAACAGTCCTCGGAAGGCAAGCAACTTCTTTCGAGAATCAGCAACTTTACTGCGGCAGTCACTGACAAGCTTGACAACATGACCTTTCATGAAAAACAAACGCTCGCCCGTGAAGTCCTCGAGGAAGTGGTCATCTGCGACAACGTCGTACGACTCTACTTCAAGATCCCACTGCCCATCACAGAGCAATCAAGTCAAAAAAAAATAGGAGTGTCAAGTGAATTGATATTGCGTACACGCCCTGGT
>CAZWEO010000283.1:0-2694 GCA_964633115.1 uncultured Desulfobacterales bacterium | reverse complement strand
TCCTGACCTTTGTAAAAATTGAGTTACTATGCGTAGTGATAGACGTTTGCGGAGGCTCATGGTGGGGAAGTGTGGGTGGAAAGTGAATTGGGTAAAGGGACTACTGTTAAACTTACTATTCCGATTTAGGCCCCAGATAAATAGATGCAGGAACGGATTTAACGGGGTAAAGATTGGGGGATTGAGGGATAAAATTAATGGAGGCAGCACAGATGAAAAATAAATCCAAGACAAATAAATCCATCACATTTGATGTCCTTTTCCTGTTTATTATTTCCTTCCTGTGTGTGTCGTTGGCGCATGCACAGGCGAAGCAGACCGTCACCGCAATCTACATTCCGTTGGCGGACCATTATGCGGGGATTGTGGCCTATGAAAAATACCGGGACAAAATGGAAAAGGCCGATTACAGAATCGAGCGGATGAAGAGTTGGCCCCTGCTGCGCGCCCGGTTCATGTCCGGGGAAGTGGACATGGCATATATCATCTGCCCGCAGGCGATGGACATGTTTCGGGAGAAGCCCGACTTCCGCTGGGTGAGCCTGATGCATCGGGACGGGAATGCACTGGCAATCAATGACCAGTTGAACATTGATGTGAAACTCCCCGTGGATCGCACCCGGCGGTTTCCGGACAAAAAGGTCGCGGAGGCATACGTAAAAGCGAAGCGAAAATATGGACGGCCAACAGAGTGCGGCGTGCCCCATCTTCACGCCACCCACACTGTGGTTCTATACAAGTACCTCAAGGACCATGGAAAAACCCTGGGGCTGGACGGTGGTGCGGACAAGGATGTCATCGCAATCGAAGTGCCGCCGCCCAAGTCGCCGAGCTTCATCAAGAAGAAAAACAGCCGGGGGATTCCGGCCTCTTTCGAGCAATCGCTCCCTTGGGCCGATGTGGTTGAAACCAAAGGCTTCGGGCATGTTGCCTGGTACTCCAGGGATGTCATGAAATGGCCGCCCCACGGTCATGTGGAGTGCATCGCCATTGCAACGGATGCCAGCATCAAGAAGAAACGCGGCGCCCTCCAGGAGGTTATCCGCTACATACACCAGGCGGGGTTCGATATCGAAGCCGCCAGGAAGGAAGGCGGAACCGGCATGGCGGCAATCGTGGACATGATCCGCAAGCACATTCCCGAGCACAATGAGCAGGCCATCAAGCAAAGCCTGCGCATAGACCTGAATGTCATCAACTACCGGCATCTGAACGTCGACAAGGCCGGGCTCAGGCAGATTATGGATTTGGCCGTGGAGGGCGGTATTATCAGGAGACCCATTGATATAGATGCCTTTGCCGATGAGAGTTTTGCCACGAAGATCACAGACCAATGATATGCGTCAATCCCGGGCTATGGATTTGATTGCGCGCGGAAGGATCGAAAAGTGAAAGTGAATGGAAAAGACAAAGGGCATGTTGCTGGTATTTTGAACTCCGTTTCCCGGCCGGGACTGACCCGAACGATGATAATGTGGTTTCTGATATTGGTCCTCATGCCTCTTGCGATGATCAGCGTTTTAAACTACATGCAAGCGAGAGACAGCCTGCAAGAATCCATAGTCGAAGCGCAACAGACGGCGATTGCACTGAAGAAGACCTTTATTGACAATTGGTTTTCTTACCGATTTCTGGATCTTGAAAGTCAATCGGCAAACCTTGAAAACACTCGTTTCCTCGGTGAACTGCGAAAAGCCTTTCAGGCCGGAGGCAATGATGTTAAAAATTTTGTCCGAAGCTATCGTTGGGCATCGATAGTTGATGAGCATGGCGCCGATCTGAAGACTTTCCGGAGGATCTATGGATACTCTGATGTCTTTCTAATAGACTCGGACGGTAACATCCTCTTCACCGCCATGGGCAAGCCTGACCTGGGAACAAACCTGTTTACAGGACCGTATTACGATACGCTCTTTGCCCGCACCTGCAAAGAATCCCTCAAGAGCGGACGCCAAACTTTCTCTGATTTCGAGTTCTATGCTCCGTTCAATAACTCTGCCGCCGGTTTTCTGGCTGCTCCCATTGTTGCAGAAAACGGGGAAAAGACAGGCATTTTTGCCTTTCAGATCCCCATTGACATGATTAACGCCGTCATGCAGGACAGGACAGGAATGGGCAACACAGGCGAGACGTATCTAATCGGCCCCGATCTGACCTTGAGATCCGATTCGGCGATACACGAAGAAGAAAAGGTTCTAAGCACAAAGGTGGATACTGAGCAAACCCGGAAGTGGCACCGGGAACACGTCGTGGGGGACGCGCATAAAGAAAGAGAGGGTGGATTTATCTACAGGGGCCACGAAGGGCAAATTGTCCTCGGCTCGCATGATTTTATAGATACCCACGGAGTCAGATGGGGGCTGATTGCCGAAATCGAGGAGAAGGAAGCGTTCGCGTCCGTCGCCCGGCTGAAGATGGTTGCCTTGATGCTGGGGATGGCAACGACGTTAATTGTTTTGATATTGGCCTTCGTGCTTTCATGGCGAATAGTCACTCCCCTGTTGAACCTGACAGCGGTCGCGAAGCAGGTCCGGGCGGGAGAGAAGGATGTGCGGGCTGTCGTGTCCTCCGGTAATGAAATCAAGATACTTGCCGAAACATTTAACACGATGCTCGATACACTTGATAAAACCCTTTCAGACACCGAGCAGTCCAGGGATAAAATTGACGGCATTTTAAAATCTGTTGCCGACG
>CAZWEO010000282.1:0-2721 GCA_964633115.1 uncultured Desulfobacterales bacterium | reverse complement strand
ATTTCATTTAATGACGGTGACTACAATTATCGGAAAATATATTATAGGGACCCTGATCTTGACATACGATACATCCACGTGACCATATACATTTGGGAAGATGGACAATACATTGTATATGATGGCCCCGATGTGAGTGAATTAACTTCTCAGGAGTCAGAGGCTGAATGGGATGAAGATATAGATGCACAACAAATACAGTTACAAAGTGGCATCTATAGATACCACTTTCAAGTAGAAGATGAAGAAGATAATATGAGCGATCCATTTAGAGTTAATATACTCGTTAATTAATATTTTGAACATTCTTGAAATCATCAAATCGAACCCGTCATCCGGCGATGATGTTCTGATCTCCGTATTTGGCAAATTCTGTGTAAAGGAAAGGGAGAATCGCGGAGGCAGGAATTCTGCAACAGGTTGAAAAAGCGAAACGTTCACGATGGTACCAA
This sequence comes from uncultured Desulfobacterales bacterium, assembly GCA_964633115.1. Lineage (GTDB taxonomy): Bacteria > Desulfobacterota > Desulfobacteria > Desulfobacterales > B30-G6 > B30-G6. The sequence continues at coordinate 2,269 of CAZWEO010000282.1, read as the reverse complement.
CCAAGAGATCGCCGTCCAGAAGTTTATGGAGAATTAAGCAGAATGATATAATTCGTTTATCAAAGGGCGCCTTCAATTGATTGTATTTTATATTTTCAATATTCAATAATCGAGATAATGGTACAATCTGCTTCTATTAAAACAGTTTTTTCCACAGGCTAAACACTAAAACCTTTAGTATCTAATCAACAGATACGGAAAATTTGTGATAACATGCCATGCGCATAGAAGTTGCCATGTAAATAAAAAGTTGTGTGTTCGTGTTATCAATCCCTCGCAATTTTCTTAGCCTGGAAGAGTCACTGAATAAATAACTGTCAAATCAAACCTTTAAAAATATACAAAGGCTGAAAATTGAAGATTGCATCAAGCTTGACGACCCCTCCACATTGAAGGTTTTGTAACAGAATGAAATAATTGAGTTATTATAGACAGTTAACAGAATTCTGTAAAAATCAAAACATCGCTGAGATCTTGAAATGCCAATTATTTGTTCTGTTAATCAATACGGTGTTTCGGTAGTATTTAAATTGGTCTTGATAAGCTGAAACACTCCATTGGTAATGCCAAACCCCGCACCTATCGTTTCACTTTTTATGAAACGATAAAGATCAAATGGTTAATAATACTTTTATATTAAATGGTTAAACGTTTCATGCCTGGCAGTTTCTGTTTCAAATGGTCTGAGGCCACTATCATTTCAAGAAACATGAAACGATATCTTGACAAGCTAAATATGTCTATATATTATAAGAACTTAATCATTTCACAGTTTTGAAATATCGTTTCAATGACGCTTTCTAACCAGACTATACTTGACTACATTGCGGCCCATCCTGGTGCTCGCCGGGAGAATATTCGGCGTCATATCGTCCCAGAGGTAAGTGAAACCACCGTTTGGCGCGCTCTGAAGCGACTTGTGGACAAAGGCAAGTTGGAGGTTTCAGGTAAAGGCCCGGCCACAGGCTACAGCATAGCGGGTGCAGCCGTGGTCCGCGCCCATTTGCAGACGCCTTACAACCGACGTAGCCCAGCGAGTTATAAAAGGGAATTCCTGGACCGCTATATTCCGAACAAGACATTCTACCTATCCGAGGCTGATAGGCAGTGCTTGCGAGAAGTCGGTACGCCTACAGCCTCGCCACTACCAGCAGGAACCTATGCGCAACGCATTCTTGAACGACTCTTAATCGATCTCTCCTGGGCGTCATCGCGCATGGAAGGGAACACGTACAACCTTCTCGAAACCGAGCGTCTGATCCGATTCGGGCAGGAGGCCTCCGGAAAGGAGCGGAAGGAAGCGGTGATGATCCTCAACCATAAGGAAGCGATTCAGTACGTCGTGGAAAATCTTGCTGCCATCAATATCAGCCGACCAGACCTGTTCAGCATCCACGCTTTGCTCGCAGATGGCCTTCTGGTCGATCCCGCCATGGCTGGTCGGCTGCGGCGCATGCCAGTGGGTATTACCCATTCAAGCTTCAGACCCCTTGGCGACCAGTTCGCGATCGGAGAGGAATTCGATATACTGATCGAAAAGGCGGCAACTATTAACGATCCGTTTGAACAGTCTTTCTTTCTTCTCGTTTACATCCCTTATTTACAGGCTTTTGACGACATCAACAAAAGAACATCTCGTGTCGCCTCCAACATTCCTTTGCTGAAGGCTGATCTCGCGCCGATGTCGTTTCTTACTATGGATGACAGAGCCTATATTGACGGCCTTATAGGAATTTATGAGCTGAACAATGTTTCTCTGCTGCGTGAAGTGTATATCGAGGCCTACATGACTTCGGCTGAGAACTACAGGACATTGCGTGCGGAGCTCGAAACTCCGGAAAAGGCTGCGCTGGTTTATCGTGATTTTGTTCGCAAAGCCGTGCGCCGCAGTGTGTTAGATTGGCAGGCATTCCGACCAGAACTCATCATGGACATGGCCGCTGAGGATGATATTCCTGAAGCGGATCGTGAGGAGGTAATCAATTATATAGGAAACGAGTTTCGTGGCTTGCATGAGGGCAATGTCATTCGCTACCGGTTGCGCCCGGAGGACCTTGCGGGCATAAGCCTGGAGTAGCACAGAGTATTGGATGATATATCCATGAAGGTGACGTCTCTAAACTGAATTTTAGGTCGATATACATATGATGAGCAAGCACTTTTGAAGCTATATGTATGTCCAAACTATATTTCGACTTCCAAAACAAGCCTATGAAAGGGTGTTAAAACAATGTAGAAATAAGTATAAAAAATCAGTTGTTTAAGCATG
>CAZWEO010000281.1:0-2728 GCA_964633115.1 uncultured Desulfobacterales bacterium | reverse complement strand
GCAGAACAATAAATTGTCCAACTTGGGATAAAAAGGGTGTTGAAAGTAAGATATACCATTGATATTACACCAGGTTAAAAGGTGTGGTGTAGTACGCGAAGCGTGAGTGGTTTATCTTTTCTGTCCTTCTCAATAGAAAAGATAATTGCCTGGCACCATTCGATGTTATGAGGTTAATTTCTTCAAAATTGCCTGAATATATTCATGGAGGTCGCGCACATCTTCGCGGGCAACTCTATAAACCTGTTCCATCTCAAGCTTGTCATATTCGTGTGCAATCAGGTTTCTGAACCCAACAGCTTTGACCATCTTTTCCGTGAGGCTGCTATCGAGGTATCCATTTTCTTCGAGCATATACAACATTTCGTTGGTACTACCTGGCACTCCCAAATTTTCATCACTGATAATGTGTGCCGCAATATCGATACAGCCTTGAATTGCTTTTTGTAGATTGAAAATGACGATGTCTTGAATATCGATGTCATCTATGAAGGCCGACATGTCGATCTTGCTCTTCTGAAGCACCCGCTTGATGTACTTTTCGGCCAATCCCGCTTTTGCTAAGATTAGATCTATATCGACCATTAGGCAATTTCCTCTACTTTAAGCGGTATCTGCAAGATTCTCAACAGCCGCTTAATTTAAGTCTATAATATTCCTGATAAAACCGTCCTGTATTTTTTTTTTGTAGTACCTGAAATCGGTGATCTGCAGCATCATCCTGGCTCTGAGCAGAGACAGTTTCTTTTTATCATTTATGGAAATGCACTTTCCTTTACGAAGGACCTGCTCCAAGAGTCCCTCTCCAGCAGTATTTAGAGTTACCAAATGAATATCTTTACGGAGTATCCGGGAAAGCTCTATCAAGAAATGATTTCGCTTTTGTATGTATTGGTCAGGGGGTATTATTTCTGGGTCTATAATTAGACCAACGTCAATATCACTTGATGGTTTTTGCTTGTCCGCTGCATAGGAGCCAAATAAGAAAACGGCAATGATTCCCTGTTTCTCCTTGAAATAACTTGATATTGTATCGGCTAGTTTGTCCATTTTGTGAAGGCAACTTTGATGCTGAAAAACATGATTACCGCCGATCTCTATTGCCAAATATCCAGATAGTCGACAATAGCATTGTGAAATATTGAAATCAAGTCAATGCTGGACATCGCTGGGGATGCCTAAACTTATTTTGAATTGTGAGTTTTAAATGGTCACTGTCACACAAGTTCGTTGCGTCATATAACATTTTGGAACAAAATGTTATGAGATTATTTTATCCAACCACAGGTTTTCAAGGAATCTTTCCCAGTGTAGGGCCTCAAAATCATTCTCTTTAGTACTTATAGGATCTTGACTGACGACGATGAATCGTTTGAATATCCCTTCTTCTTTTAATGCGTTGAGTCCTTTAAAATCTCTCCTGCTAATTTTTTGGGATGCCTTGACTTCGATTGCCACTGACCGGCCCAGCAGGAAGTCGACTTCATAGCCGTGCGTGGACCGCCAATATGCAAGTTGAATTTTATTGCGCTTATAACTCAGGTACGAGCGGAGTTCCATGCCAATGAACTGCTCAAAACTTCGACCATACAGGTCGGAATTTCGGTCAAGGAGATGTGTCCCGGCAAGGGCATGGGTAACACCTGGATCGAAAAAATAGAGCTTGCCTTTGGCGATGGCTTTACGTTTTCTAGATCCTGTCCAGGCTGGCAACAAGAATCCGATCAGCGTATCCTCCAATAGTCCGACATACTCGGTGACCGTTGACGGCGGTACCTGGCAGTCATTGCCAAGTTTCGAAAAATTGATCAATTCGCCATTTGACAGGGCAGCAGCCTGCAAAAAACGGGTGAAAGGGGGCAGTTTGCGGATGAGGCCTTCAGCCATGATTTCTTCTTTGAGATAGGTGTTGACATAGGCATCGAGTTCTTCATCCGGGTATTCACTCAGATAAATGGCAGGCATGCCGCCATAGCGAAGATATCGGTGCAAATCGAAATCCGGCAATTCGCGCCATGCCAAGGGGAAAAATCTCGCTTCCCAAACTCGGCCAGCCAACAAATTGGCCTTACCGCGGCGTAGCTTTCTGGCACTGCTTCCCGTCAATAGAAAGACAGTTTTACGATTTTCAATCAGGCGGTGGACTTCATTGAGAAGTTCGGGGACGCGTTGGATTTCGTCTATGACGACGATTTTCTTTTTTTCTTCAGACTGGATAATTGCTTCGAGATCAAAGGGTGCATTGAGCAACCGCAGATACAATCTGGCATCCAATAGGTCAATCACAAGGGCTTTGCCTTTAAGCTGCTGGTTGATCAATGTGGACTTGCCGGTGGCTCTTGGGCCAAATAAAAAGAAAGATTTTTTTAACAACAGGTTTGGCAGATTCAAAATCCTGTCCACTAACATGGCTTCCTCTCATTTGTATTGCTATTTATTCGGATAATCAACAATAGCATTGTTGGTTTTTCAATGTCAAGTAATTAGGTTGAAGACAGTTAGACTAATAACATCTTGTACCAAGATGTTACCTTCTTCATATAGCAAACGCTCCTTTTTCCTTGCCCGTCTTACGGAAATACACAGTAATAAAGCAACAAAAAAGGTTGCAATAATGACGAATATGGGTACGAATCTCAGATTTGCTACTTGAGCTTATTAGACTGTAGACTGATCGTTAAAAGCGGCGAAGCCGCGTACCATAACAGTTTGGAACAAACTGTTATTC
>CAZWEO010000280.1:0-2731 GCA_964633115.1 uncultured Desulfobacterales bacterium | reverse complement strand
CTGGTTATAGAACTTGGCAATTCCGGTGACAGCGGCAAGGTAGGCTCTTTGGGTGAACGTTGCTGCAAGGATTGAGGGCTTAGCTGATGCTGGTGGGATCTGTGTATCAAGGAGTGCCTATGATCAGGTTAAGGGGAAGATCGAATTAGACTTCAGATATCTTGGTGAGCATGACGTCAAAAATATTGAGGAGCCAGTTAGAGTATATAAGGCTTTGCTTGATCCTGAGTCCCAAAAGCCTTTAGTCGAAGAACAACTTGAACTGCCGGACAAACCATCTATTGCGGTGTTGCCATTCACCAACATGAGTGGCGATCCAAGCCAGGAATACTTTAGTGATGGGCTAACAGAGCAGATCATTAACGGTCTATGCAAGGTATCCAATTTGTTTGTGATCGCAAGAAACTCAAGTTTTGCATACAAGGGTAAGTCGATAGGTGTAAAACAGATCGCCAAGGAACTTGGTGTCAGGTATATCCTTGAGGGAAGTGTTCAGAGGGCCGGTAATCGTGTCAGGATTACAGCACAGCTAATCGATGCCACAACTGATTACCATATGTGGTCTGAAAACTACGATCGGGATCTTAAAGACATCTTTGCTCTACAGGATGAAATTACACTAAAACTGATGGGTATCTTGCAAATAAAGCTGACCATGGGAGAACAGGCTCGTCTATGGGAAGGTATGTCCAAAGATATTCAAGCATATGATATGTTTATGCGAGGAGTTGAGTTCGTGCATCGCCACAATAATACAGATAATAAACAGGCGCAGCAATATTTCAGGGAGGCTATCAACATAGACAATTCATTTGCTTTTGCTTATACAATGCTGGGTATCACACATATTATTGAACTTCTCTATAGATGGAGCAAGTCTCCTTTAGAATCTTTTGGGCAGGCCGAAACATGTGCTAAAAATGCCCTTGCACTCAACGATTCCCTTGATATGGCTCATAGTTTATTGGGTTGGATTTATTTATTTAAGAGACAGCATGACAAAGCAATTAAGAAAGGAGAGAGGGCAATTGAACTCAATCCCAATGGAGCCATTGTCTATGCTCATTTTGCACTTTTTCTCTGTTTTTCGGATAAAACAGATATGGCTCTAAAGTTGCTTAACACAGCATTTCGGTTAAACCCAATTCCTACACCTACAAATTATATGTTTCTGGCAACGGCTTATCGAAATAGTGGACAATATGAGAAGGCGATAGAGGCATCTGAAAAAGGTCTGAGAGACAATCCTGAACAGTTAACCTCGTATCTTAACTTGGTTGCTTGTTACAGTTTTTTAAACCGCATTGAAGAAGCCCACAATGCTGTAGAGGAAGTCCTGAGGATTGATCCGAATTTCTCTCTTGAATATCATAAGAATGTACTTCCATTTAAAAATCAGGAAACTCTAAATAAATATATCGATGCACTCCGCAAAGCAGGTCTACCTAAATAACCCCCTTGCAATCTCAAATCCCGGCACTATCTTACTCCGATAAATCTTAAAGGAGGATCCTAATGACAGAATCAGAAATCGTAAAAGCAGTAGTAGAAGGTTTAAGATCAATCTCACAGGGAGTGGAGGCGATAGCTAATAAGCTTGAAGATAGTTTTACTGAAGAGAAACCTAAAGCCAAACGTACCAGAAAGCCCAAGGCTAAACCAGCACGTAAGGCAAAAGTCAAAAAAGCGCCTGCGAAGAAAGTAACGGGGAAGAAAGCCAAGAAGGCCGCTACAAAAGCAGTACCTAAGAAGACCAGAGCCAAGGCTGCTCCAAAGGCCAAAAAGACAGCTGCTCCGAAGACGAAGAAAGCACCGGCAAAGAAAAAAGCAACTGCGTTGGACACGGTACTGGCAGTGATCAATAGATCAAGAAAGGGTGTTGGCGTTAGTGCCATTTCTGAGAAGACAGGTTTCAATATGAAACAGATATCCAACAACCTTTACAAGCTTAAGAAAGCAGGCAAGATCAAGAGTGTAGGCAGAGGAGTGTATAGCAAGGCGTAGACAGCTATAGTACTGGACTAACTGAATTGGACGGCATGTATGTGCCGTCCTTTTTTTGTTTTTAGATAGGCTTGCCAGTTATCTTGCCAGTTATCTTCTAAAACCATATTCAAGCTTAAAAAACTGTGGATTAAGACCAGATAACGGTTCTTTGAGTTTAGCTAATTCTTCTTCAGGGCCGTGAACTTCTAAACGAGCAATGTCGGCTATAATTAGAGATTCTTGTAATAGTGCACCGACATTTTCGAGATGGGCAAGCAACCCTTGAGCATCTTCATATCCCTCACGACAATGTACATTATCTCCATCGAAGCTAAATCCATAATATAAGCATTTTTCTTCTTGATTTGTTTTTTCTACAAACTGTTCACAAAGAGCCTTAAAGTCATCCAGTTTACCATCCTTTACTTTGAAATAGGGAGCGATTGTACAGCATTTGTCTTGAGTAGCTATGATATCCTCCTTTTATTATGGTGTGATTGATTACTGGATCAATAGAAATTGGACTCAGATTTCAACCTGTGATTATAATCAAAAACGTTAGTTTTTATCGACCCTGTACCTGCAGGATCGTGTAGTTGTAATAAATGGCATAAAAAGACTTATGCCAGAAATCTCCACTCCAAGTCGGCACCGATCATATACTACATGTAGTAGCGTGACCTATTTAACCCCAAAACAAGCGAGTATTGAGTTTTGATGCAGTAAAAGCGCCTAGTAAAGTTGA
>CAZWEO010000279.1:0-2756 GCA_964633115.1 uncultured Desulfobacterales bacterium | reverse complement strand
GAACTACTCAATTTCTCCATCAAGAATGTAAAATTGTTTTTGCGCGAGACCTTAGGCGATTCCATACCGTTTTCCAAGAGCCCAACCCACGATCGATGGAGAGTACGCTTTGTGACCGGTACTGATAAAAGAGCTTTCGACAAGTGGAGAAATTCGAAAGACAAACGCCAATGGGAAAAAGCGGTAACGATTCTTGAGAACTGGAACCTTCCTCCGGAGAAGATCGCCGAAAAGATCGAACGCCCTCTTTCCGCAGTCAGAAAGTGGATACAGATATTTAATTGTTATGGATTCGAAGGACTGAATAGGCCTCGCAAGAAGAGAGAGGACGTAGCGCGGTGGAAGAAAAGCGAAGAACGTTCAAAACGCCTGTTGGAGATCCTGCACCAGCCCCCTTCGAGCTTTGGGATAAATCGTAGCAACTTGAATCTCCAAAGCATCGTTGACGTCTATGCGAAAAAACATGGAAAAAGCGTGGCACTGAGCACGACGGGACGTTTGATCAAGAAGGCAGGATATAGAATCATAAAGGCAAGAAAAGTATTAACCAGTAAAGATCCAGACTACCGTGAAAAGGTAGAACTGCTCTTGCAGACTCTGCAGAATCTTGCCGAAGATGAGATGTTCTACTTCATCGACGAGCTTGGTCCTTTGCAGGTGAAGAAGTACGGTGGCCGCGCTTTCACCCCCAAAGGAGTTTCAAGGACCGTTCCTCAGAATGCAACAACAAAAGGATCAATAACGTTAAGTGGTGCTTTGAGTGCAACAACTAACCAGATCACATGGAGTTACGATGTGGCCAAGGACACACGGGCCATGATCGACTTGATCGAAATCCTGTTCAACCAGCAGTTTGAAAAGAAAAGACTATTTGTTACCTGGGACGCCGCTTCCTGGCATAGCTCTAACGATCTGATAGCGTGGCTCGATAACTTTAATGCAGCAACAAAGCAGGCTGGGATAGGCCCCATCATCGAGTTGGTACCTTTGCCGAAGGGTTCTCAGTTTCTAAATGTAATTGAAGCGGTATTCAGCGGTATGAAGCGAGCGGTGGTACATCACTCAGACTATCAATCCAAAAACGAGATGAAGACTGCGATATCGAAACACTTTTTGGATAGGAATGCCTATTTTAAAAAAAATCCGAAACGAGCGGGGAAAAAAATTTGGGAGGTAGATTTTTTCGCGGACTATGAGAACATCAGGTCTGGAAACTATCGCGACTGGTAAGCTGGCTATGTTTGAACAACGAATCATATCACGTATTAAGCGGCGAAAAGTCTTGGCTATTCGAACAATCGACTGATAAATTGGCTTGATGCCCTAAACGCCGAAACACTTCGCCTTGGCAATGGTCCGTACTTTGAATTCGTTCCGCTCCCAATTTCATCACAGTTTCTCAATGTCATCGAGTCCGTTTTCAGCTGTATGGCACGAGCTGTCATCCATCACTCTGACTATGGATCAGCCAAGGAAATGAAAACAGCCATATCAAAACACTTCGTTGATCGGAATGAATTTTTCGAAGGAAACCCAAGGCGAGCAGGCAAGAAGATCTGGGAGATAGATTTCTTTAACGACTTCAAAAACCTACGATCCGGGGATTATCGAGAATGAAGGCATCTATGCGAACCTTGAAAAAATGAGTTCATATGCGATCCGGAAAAAGCTCTCTTCCGGCCGGGACATTATTAAAAGAACTTATGCGGCATCAACCATCGACCAGTGGTGTGACTGTATGAAGGGTGTAAAAACGAATGCAATGAGCCACAGGTGGAATATTGACAACAAGGACGTTGCAACCCTTTTACACGCCCACCGTTTCCATTCCCTTGTTCGATTGCTGCCGTTGCCGGTGGACGTGAAGGTTCCAACACCGGTCGAAGTGGTTCAGTCGCACAAATACGAGATGGTACGAGACAAGAAAGGCTTACGTCGGCTGGAAGAAACACTGCGCCAGGTAGATCTCTGCGCCCTGGACACCGAGTCGGATGATAAGGATCCACGCAGAGCGACATTACTCTGTGTGGCCTTCGCTGCGAGGAAGGATGAAACGTTTTTCGTGCCGTTGTTGGATCGAGATCTCAAAGGAATTTCCCCCGACGATGTGTTTGCAGTCTTGAATCGGATTCTTGCTAAACGTCTCCGTGTAGTAGGTCACAATATCAAATATGACGCTTTGCTTTTACGTAGAAACGGAGTCAAAATTAAAAATATATACTTTGACACCATGTTAGCTGCCTGTGATTGCTATGGAGACTGGAACTTTTTTAACCTCAGTTTCCTGGCAGAAAAGTTGCTGGGTAGACGGATTAAGTCATATGGAGAAATTGTAGGAAAGCACCAAACATTCCTAGACCTACCATTAAAGGAAATGCGGGACCATGTCTGTCAAGACGCCAATATCACTCGACAACTCCACAAGGTTTTCGATAATGAATTGAAAAAAAAACGAATTCGCAAGCAGTTTGAAAAAACAACTATGGCACTTTCACGGCAGCTGGTTGAATACGAATTCGAAGGGCTCTCTGTTAATCCGGAAAAGCTTGAACGGTTGCGTGATGATTTGATAGACAACATTAATGCGAAGAAAGAACAAATTAAAAAGGCACTATGTATAAAAATTGATCTGGACTCTACAAAAGATCTTGCTGCAGCACTCAAGCAAAGGCTAGGCATCAGTGGTACATTAAGTCCTAAGTCTTTTACAGAAGTTTCAGAGATAATTACCGATTTTGGCCGCGAGTCCTTAACCG
>CAZWEO010000278.1:0-2803 GCA_964633115.1 uncultured Desulfobacterales bacterium | reverse complement strand
GTTTGTTTTTCTCAGTTTACACTACTTATCAGCAACACCCAAGAGGGAGACCACCGAATTCATTGTGATAAAATGACAAAATACAATATTGTGGGATAAGTGAATACTAATCATGGGACTCATCCAATTATCTAAATACGAAAACAGACGTCTGACCGTGCGGTTCCCCTATTCACTTGAACGAGTAACGGCAATCAAGACGATCACTGGTCGAAAATGGCAGCCACAGCAAAAAGTGTGGTCCGTGCCTTTTACTTCGGATGTGATTGAGCAGCTTATGAAATTATTTCCAGGGGATTATGTTGTAGTGGCAGAGGAACTTAGAGATAAGTTTCCTGAATTAATATCGACTCAGGTTGTTTCAGCGCTCGACAATGAATTGGCTTTGAGAGGTTACAGTCCCAAGACCCGCGATAATTATCGTCTACACATGTTGCGGTATCTGGGATGGCTAAAAAAGGAGCCATCTGCAGCAACGGTCGATGAAATGAGGGGCTACCTTCTCGATATGCTACAAAGCGGCCTTTCAGCGTCCTATGTTCGTCAGGCCAGGGCAATGCTGGTAGCGTTTTATGAAAGTGTGCTCAAACAACCAGAAAAAACAGCCGATTTACCTAGAGCTAAGACTACGAAGAAGCTACCGATTGTATTGAGTAAGGAAGAAGTACAGCGCTTACTCATGGCGGCAAACAACTTGAAAAGCGAGACCTTCCTGACCATCGTTTATTCCTCAGGGCTAAGAGCCAGCGAGGCAATCCGATTGAAAATAGAAGATATACTCTCTGACCGCCATCAGACCCGGGTCGTTGGTGGCAAGGGGGATAAAGACCGCTACACAATTCTGGCAGAAAGAGCGCTTCTCCTTTTGCGAAAATACTACCAGGAATACAAGCCATTTGAATGGCTATTTCCTGGGATTGAACCCAATTCACATATGTCTACCAGTACAGCGGAACGAATGCTCCACCGGGCGCGTGATAAATCTCGCATCAACCCAAAAGCCACTTTGCATACCTTACGCCATTCCTTCGCAACTCATTTGTTGGAAGATGGAGTGGATGTCCGTTACATTCAAGAGTTGTTAGGACATGCAGATATCGACACCACAATGTTGTATACCCATATTGCAAAACCGAGATTGGAGCAGGTTCGCAGTCCGATAGACCGCTTGTTCGGTGAGGAAGTAGACGAGACTTGATGGAGAATTGGGCTATAATGATATAAGGTATTAATCGTCATTTGATGGAAAACAAGGTGATCCCTGTGTTATTCATCAAGTGACGAAAGCCGTCTGTTAGGCGTTTATAAAGTCAGTGGAGCAGATCAATAATATAGATTTTTCAAGGAATTAAAAAAGGATTCAAAAACCAAGAAATCAATCAATAGGAGAATTGATGAGCATAAAACAAAATCACATAATTGCCATTATTCTTTTTCCTATTTTGTTGTTATCAAGTTGTGGCCCTGGTCAAATATTCGGCCCTTCAATTACCCCTTCTCCAACCAACACATCTACTCCAACCAACACATCTACTCCAACCAATACACCTATTCCAACGAGCACACTTACTCCAACAAATACAATCACTCCAACTGATACTCCCACGCTAACACCCACAATCAATCCATTAAGTAGCGAGTCAACTTTAGCACGAATCGCTATGCAATCCGAAGATCTGGAAGAATTTTTCGAGTCAATTGGTCGAGATCTTGAAAAAATGCAAATCAAACAAGCCGTTCCTAACTTTGTCCCGTCAGAACCACCAAATTCTGAAAATAGTTATTTTGTTGCTTTCGATACACGTCGAGGTGCTGTTGGTGGAAGCTTGGGATCGTTAAATGCTTTTCACAATAACGCAATTTTTGTTTTTCCAGATTCGGAATCCGCACACGATTACTTCCTCATATTTACTCAAGACATAGATGAAACAATAAGAATGGATCTTCCAACAATTGGAGATGAATCAATTGCGTTTTCTGGTTACTTTTCAGACTCTGGTTGGCCAGTTGGTGGTGTGGTATGGAGGTATCAAAAAGTTTTTGTATTCTTTAGCGCCCAACTCTTTTTTCAGGTAACAAGTAGTTCGGTTATCGACGTTGCAGAAAATATTCAAGCTCGCCTAGCCGAGGTGCTTACCTCAACCCTAACGTTAGTATCTACGCCTACTGATACACAGGCACCGCTGACTACGAACACCCCCACAACAAACACTGATGCTTTCTCAATCACACTTTGGATGGGTCAACGCCAGAGCGAAATCGAGTCTCCAGAAATGTATTGGGATGTTCAGGCGGTTGCATCTCAGCTTGGCGTTGATCCTCCACCAGAAGGATATTGGCCTCCTGAAGATATTTATTTGGAAATATTCAAATCTGCCTCCAGCTTCGATTCTAATCAGTACAATTCTCCTATGTTATACACTATCGAGGTAGCAATCTACCAGGATGGATCAATCATAACAGGAGTAGTTTTCTCCAATCCAGGCGGAGCCGCAACATATAACTTTGAAAATCAGTTTTACCACCCATCGTATACTGTTGAATCTGACCCATACATTGAGTTGGGTATTGCCCCGCTTGTGGTAATGCCGCCAATAATGTTGAAAGATCTAGCGCCAGGTTATTATGCGGTAAGGATTAGAATAAATGACTATACAGGAGATTTTCCTCTAGTGACGGTTAGTAATTGGGTCATTTTCCAAATGAAATAAATTAACGATGAGAAAATACCTTTTCGATGCTAAAGATTGCTTACATTAATTCAACTTTCAAATGAGGATCGCCTACCGATAAGTTGCACTGT
>CAZWEO010000277.1:0-2970 GCA_964633115.1 uncultured Desulfobacterales bacterium | reverse complement strand
GGGCGCGCGTTTACACGAAATCGTGTTTTTACGAAAATCAAACCCAAGTCCAACACATATAGCATAATAAAGGCAGGGCAATTTCCTTCAAACGGAATCGCCCTGCCCCAATGATTTTTCTTCGGCTATCTTATGTAAAGTTCTTACTGGCCTTGAACTTTATGACATTCCTACCCTTGATTTTGATCTGTTCACCTGTTTGAGGATTCAGGCCCTTACGCGTCTTTCGATAAACCTTCTTGAAAGTGCCAAATCCCACCAATGTCACCTTGCTACCGCGTGTCTTTAGACCACCCTTCAATCCAATACAACATCCGACATAAAAACCTCATTAAGTTAATAAAATTGATAGAATTGATTTGTATTTCATCATATAGAAAGATTTAGAATATTAAAATTTAGCGGAACTTACAGATATTATTTTTGGCTATGATTTATCAATCCATTGCAGGGCCTCATCCATAGAGCGAAATACTTTTATTTTATGAGGAACACGATGTATTTCACTTTGGATTTCAAACATTCTCGATAATCCATAAAAAACCGTTTGTTGAGCAACAAAAGCTGTCTTGCCTAAAGCTCTTTTCCCTTCTTTTCTGGGTCGAAAAGAAGCAACTTTCTCCACCTCCTCTGAGGTTAGCTCTATTTCAGTTGTGTCAATTAAGTCCCACAGAACGTTTTGTGTAGGTTTTTCAATATAAAAGGTCTTAACTGCTGTAATAACTTCATCAAAGCAAAGAGCATCTATGACTTTGAAAATTGTCAATTCTTTTACTTTGTCTATATTGGATGTTATTGGCATAAATTAATCAAGTTGCAAAAGATGACTTTTAGGGATTAATCCTCTATCGCTTATTCAGCAACTAAATCCAATTCTGGATATAGTTTTTTAGTACAATCTGGACATATACCGTGGCTAAATTGTGCTTCGGAGTGTTTTTGAATATAACCCTCGATCTGGTTCCAATAGCCATTATCGTCACGTATTTTTTACATGAAGAGCATATCGGAAGGATTCCACGTAGTGTTTGAATTTCATTGACGGCCTTTGTTAACTTGACAATTAATTTCTCTCTTTCCACCTCAAGTAATTTTCTATCGGTGATATCATCACCAGAAAAAATGATACCATTAACAATCCCCTCTTCATCAGTTAATACAGTATTATGAAACGCTAAATTTCTCTCATTGCCATTTTTTGTATTTATTGGATTTTCGTAATATTCAACAGGTTCAATTTCTCCAGCCATTAATTGGTCAAATACTCCTTTTATCTCATCAACGATATCTTGCGAAATAAAATGACCAAACCAATTTTTCCCAATGGCCTCACCATCGTTCATCTCTAGAATATCACATCCTTTTTGATTAATTAGGGTAATTTCACCGTTAGAATCCAAAACTGTCAGCATGACGCCGGCAACATCAAGGTATTTTTGCGATTTTTTCTCCTCTTTCATAAGAGCAATATGCATACGCAATCTTATTGCCTCAATATAGTAAGAAAAAAGTGATACTAAAATATATGAAATAGGGAACCTTATCTTAGTTCCAACGTCATAATGGAATGTGTGTGGAAAAGGTGGAAAAAACATTACAAGCATTGCTAATAAAAACATGCTAGTTGTCCAAAACAAGCCTTCTTTCTTTCCAAAAAGTAAAAATATTACTATCGGAAATGTATACATCCAGAGGATGGTCGAACCGTCTTTGCTTTCTGACATTAATAAATAAAGCAAGAGAGCTGCAAATATAGTGCTGACAAATCTAAATATGGACCTACTGTCAGGTATGTTTTGTAAACGGACAAGGCAAATAGAGAAAGCAAAACAGCCTAGGATATCAACAAATGAGGTTGAATAATTACTTTTGAGGAAATGGAATAAAGCAAAGATCAGAAGGGTTGGTATCCCAAAAAGCAAAAAAATAGAGATAAGAACCCTCCGTCGTTTATCCTCTTCATCAATGTTTTGAAATTTTAAAAAATTTTTCACGAGACTTCTCAGTTAGCGAATAGGGGGAATAAATCTCTCCATCCTTGGATATATGACAAATATCGGTCTTTTTAATAATTGCTGCTGTACTTTTTATATTTTTGTATAAACGATATTTTGAAATAGAAATGATAGCCTCACCCCATAATCGTGGCTTTACCTCCAGCTTAGATTTGCCAATTATCATAGGGTCTTTCAATGACACTCATAATTTTGACGAAATCCCCTTTGTCCCGCAAGCTTTTGATAGATTTCGTCAAAAACTTGTCCATAGAACCGTTGCGACCGCCTTTAGGGAGGATGATTTTAACATCGTATACCTTGAAAAGATCCCGCTTAATATTGGCCAGGTTGTTCTTTTTAACCAGGGGATCGGAGGCAAAATCGGCAAAAATAAAAGCATCGATTCTGCCGGCATTGACCTTTTTCAAACTCGCCCCCAGATTGTCAGATCCAGCAATTTTAAAATCAAAATAGGGGACATGGGCGATGTCCGTTTCCACCTTAACACCTTGTGATTTCAGTTTTTCCTTGGTTATTCCCGAGCCCTTTTTGGTGTAAAGAACAAAATTTACATGAAAAATGGTTTCTGTTGAATAATCATAAGGCAGGGTTGACATGTCAACATCAGGAATAGCTATCAGCGGCATATGGAAATCTACTTTACCGGTTTGAACATTATTCATAGAGCGGGCAAAGGGAACAACTGCAATATCTAATTGTTTACCCGAGTCCGCCGCCAGGGCTTTTGTTAGATCCACCAGCACACCTTTTTCAGGGTTCTCGGCATAGACTGGCATTTTGGCAAGGCTGACCTTGTAATCGGCGGCAAACGTATTGCCAACAACCAGAAGCATAACAGCGCATGTAACGACAAAAAGTTTCAATGCTAAGCGATTCATAATATTCTTCTCCTTATATAGTGAGTTATTTTGTTCATGGCGAATAAAGCCAGGACAGTTTATATTTAGAAACT
>CAZWEO010000276.1:0-3018 GCA_964633115.1 uncultured Desulfobacterales bacterium | reverse complement strand
GCCCTGTTATTGGCGGCATAGCAACATCAATGCCAACCGTTATTTGCTATAATAGCTTAAGTTAATGACATTGGCTACTAAATAATAGAATTAAAATAGGTGTTCTTCAATCAATCAAGCTGAAGCTAAATTAGATAAAGGGGGACCATAAGATGCCTACAGTTAACTGCAACGGAGTTAAATTGTTTTACACCGACACGGAAGAGGGACAGGACACAGTTGTATTTTCACACAATTATCTTGTAGACCATTCTCACTTCAATCCCCAGATCGAGGTCTTAAAGGAGCAGTATCGTTGTATCGCCTTTGATCATCGCGGGCATGGCCAAAGTGGGAAGCCTGCTTCCGGATATGAAATGGAAAACCTCTATCAGGATGCGGTTAGCTTTATCGAGGAGCTTGGATGTGCACCCTGTCATTTTGTAGGTCTTTCAACAGGCGGTTTTATAGGACTTCGAATTGGTATCCGTCGTCCGGATTTGGTCAAATCCTTAATAATGATGGATACCTCCGCCGATGCGGAGCCTGCCGAGGCTATGGGTGAATACAAAATGATGCTTTTTATCGTTCGCTGGTTGGGATTTTGGCCGGTGATAGGACGAGTAATGCCCATCTTTTTTGCTAAAAAATTCCTGAAAGATCCAAGTCGGCAAAACGAGGTGGCCCATTGGCGTCAGATGTTAACTTCCAATGATCGCCCCGCTGTCTATAAGTTTGGTTACGGAATTTTCTCGCGTGAAAGCGTATATGACCAGATTGACAAAATCCAAGTCCCTACGTTGGCCATCGCCGGCGAGTACGATATGCCAACACCGGTCGAAAAAGCCAAAAGGATTGCAGAAAAAATACCAGGTGCCAATTTGGAGATTATCCCCGATGCAGGTCATGTATGCACAGTGGAGGAACCTGAGGCGGTAAATTCAGCCATTAAAAGCTTTTTGAGTGCACAAACCTGATAGAAGATAGGAAATGTTTAAGGTATTGATATCCATTAACTCATTAAAATGAGGGACGGGGTTGATTTTCCGTGTTTCTTTTTATGCTGTTTGTGATCAACACATTTTATAACAAGAAAAACCTGTATTGATGCGTCGGTGCATCATTTAGAACAATTGAAACACCAACCAATGTCGGGTGCAAACAGCAAACCCGAAAACAGGCACAAACAATGATAACCTATTGGCCGATACAATATCTTGACAAGATCGAAACAGAATTGAGCCAGGAAATTGGACTGAACAAATCCACTGTATGCAAAGCTCCAGAAAGAGGATGTCGTCTGACTGCAGAGCACCCTCTGGTATTTAGAGGGAGAATCGCGGAAAATCAACCCCGCTCCCTATTTTTCAAAAGCTGACAAGAAAAATGATTTTATAGACCTGGATCTTTCTCATCAAACTTCTCCATGTTTTGTAATGTTATAGTCAATCCAGGTTAAATTGCTCGAACTAATCATTTTTAGTTGACTTGTCAGCACTGCCTTGTTCGGCTGAAAGCGCTGCCGCCGCCGCAGCTTGTTTCAACTTATCCTTAGCCTCAGCATTTTGATTTTCACCTTCCTGTGTTGCATCCTGGGGTAGATATACGGTTACATTCCGGTGGGCAAATTCAATGCCTTCTTCTTTAAAAGCCTCTTGCATAAGACGAAAGACTTCTTTGCGAATTTCAAATTGGTCACCCGGGGCGGTCTTGAACTTGACCCGCATGATCATGGCGGAATCTTCCAATTGCCGGACGCCTTGCGATTTAATGGGTGCTAGTAATTTGGACGCCAGTTCTTCATTCTCTGATATTGGCTTATATACTTTTTTCTTAATGGCTTTACGGACCTTATCCACATCCGTGTCATAGCGCACCCGGAAATCGAGCTTGGAAACAATGTAATCGCGGCTGAAATTTTGTACCGCGCCCATGTCGCCAAAAGGTATGGTGAAAACCATGCCACGCGCATGCCTTAGCTTTACCGAACGCAAAGATATTTGCTGAACCGTGCCTTTGATACCACCGGTCTCAATGTAGTCACCCACGCGGAAAGCGTCGTCAATCAGAAAAAATGCTCCCGAAATAATGTCGCGTACCAGTGTTTGAGAACCGAAGCCAATGGCAAGTCCAACCACGCCGGCACCGGCAATCAGGGGCACGATATCCAGCCCCAGAGATGAAAGCACAATCAAAAGAACAATGACAACCAGCACCGAAAGAACAAATTTGCGCAAAAGCACGAGCAGTGTGCCTATTCTGGACCCACCTTTTCCACCTTCTTCCATCTCTTCATCTTCATCCGGCATCTCCTGCCTGATTTTTTTGTCAATAAGGGTTTTGACATATCGCCAAAAAAGGATGCCGAGCACCAGCAGCCCGATGATTTTTAAAACAGTTGTGGTGAATATTCTCCCGATGGGTAAATCAATTCCCCACAAACGCAAAATCAGAAAAAAGATGAGGACAGCCCATAGAACACGAATCGAACCTCTTAACAATGGCAAGTGCGGTTGAATCATGGAGTCCGGTTCTGTCTTCGTGCCAGTCGATTTGGCAATCGGAATGACTTCATGTTCGGTTGTTGATTGCGGACCGAGGTTGCTCCCGGGTCTCAAGCTAGACGGGGATACGCCGGCTGCGATGTTCAGCAGATGCACCGCCCAATGGCTGATACCAAAATAGACTGGAATAAGAAGCAGGCTTGTAAGCTGGGGGACGATGGCGGCTTCACCTAAGGCCAGGCCTCTGATGAACCAGAAAACACCAATGCCAATCACATACAAGCTGGCGTACCAGTGCCAATCCCGGGCGAATCTGGCAAGCAGAGACGGCATGGCAGTCTCGCTGTCGGCCGGGTCCGAACAGATCGCCCGGGCCACTCTATGACGGCTGCGCCAGATCATCACGACCAACAACAAAGAGACACCCAATCCTGACATACTATATACAAGGAGTGCGCTTTCCGGGCTTATTCCGCCATGACTTAACACTACAGCGAAACATAGACCTTTAATTTTTTAGCGTGTAACACTCTTT
>CAZWEO010000275.1:0-3109 GCA_964633115.1 uncultured Desulfobacterales bacterium | reverse complement strand
TGGACAAACAATTAATCCGTGAGACACAATATAATATTTATGGTATTGGTCTCTGGTAGGTTCGCGAAAGTTAAAAGGAGATGCATATGGACAAACATCAATGGCATTTTTGCTGCTTGAACTTACATATAATCATTCTTAAGGTATACTTGACTAAATT
The DNA here is from genome assembly GCA_964633115.1 of uncultured Desulfobacterales bacterium. Lineage (GTDB taxonomy): Bacteria > Desulfobacterota > Desulfobacteria > Desulfobacterales > B30-G6 > B30-G6. The sequence goes on along the minus strand of CAZWEO010000275.1, from coordinate 2,949 downwards.
TTTAATCCGCTGCCACAGCCGTAGGTTATTGACCGCCTAAGTTTGGCAAGGTTAACCCCCAAGATCCCAACAATTTATTGACCCCATATCCCCATTTTGGCATACTCGTTTCAACAAATCGTACTTTACGAACATAATCCGTATCCAAGGGATATTTAGAATGAAAACATATTGTAGGTTCATATTTTTAATCCTGATTGTTTTGATGGCCGGTGCCTGCGCAACCCGGCAACTGGAAAGTATTCCTGGCCAGGATCCCATGCAATTGGTCAACCAACTTAAATCAGATTTGGAGAAGGCCCAAAACCAGCAAGTGGATTCATTGGCGCCCGGAATGTTTAAGGAGGCCCAGGCCGCCTACGTCAAAGCTCAAAAAGCTCTGGATAAAGGTGCCAATTTGACGGTCATTAAAGACCATGTTGGTAGGGGCAGGGCTCGTTTGGACGCGGCGCTAGACGTGGCCCAGATATCACGAACGATACTAAGCCAGACCAACAACGCCCGCACCAAGGCTTTAAATGTGCACGCAGATAAATTAGGGGAGCCGTTTCAAAATGTTGAGAAGCAATATCTGAAGCTCACCAGCGCCATTGAGAATGACAATCTTAGCTACGCCCAGAGCAAAGCTGGCCAGGTGCAAGCGGCCTATGGCGAGCTGGAAATTATGGCCATCAAAAACAATGCTTTGGGTGAAACTCGTCAAGTCATGGCCGCGGCCGAAAAATCAAAATACAAAAAAATAATTCCCACGGTTTTTGGCGAAGCCCAACAAGCCCTCCAAGACGCCGATGATTATATCGGTCAACACCCTTACGAATCTGTAACCATCGCTAAAAAAGCCTCGCATGCCGCTTTTATGGCCCGACGGATGACCATCATGCACGAAACCAGTCAAAAATATGAGGGCATGGAACCTGAAGCCATCGCGCTTGAAGTTGAACAAATATTGATTAGCCTAACAGAATCCATGGCAGTGGGCGATCTACGTGATAAGTACGTTGAAGAGCAAATAGAAGTAATGTCTGAAGCCTATCACCGTAAATTGAAGAAAATTGACAGCCTGGAGTTAGCCAGGATGCAGCATCTTAAAAAAATTGGGGATCTTGAGGAAAGCTTGGCAGGTCAGCAGGGCTACTCACGCGAACAAGAAGCGGCGCGGCGCAAGCTGGCAGCCGAACGCGAATTCAACGAGCGTTTTAATAAGGTACAGGCCTATTTTCAACCCCATGAAGCCGAAGTTTATAAACAAGGCGATCAGCTGGTCATCCGCTTGCGCGGCATCCGTTTTCCGGTCGGACAGGTTATTCTGACGCCCGATAATTATTATCTGCTCAGTAAGGTTCAAAAAGCCATTCGCTCCTTTAACCAACCAACCGTGGTGATTGAGGGACATACTGACAGTACCGGATCGGCTGAATTGAACCAAACACTATCACAGGATCGGGCTTCGGCGGTCAAGGCCTATCTGGTGGCCAACAATACCCTGCCTAGCAGTCACATCCGCTCGGCCGGTTTTGGGCCGGATCGGCCATTGGCACCCAATACCACCGACGAAGGACGTGCCATCAACCGGCGTATCGATATAGTGATCAAACCTTCTCAATAACTCCAGAGTTACATAAACTACGTTTGCAACCTTGCAGTCGATTTATCGCTAGATTAAAGCCAAAAATTTAAAGTACACCTATTTTCAAGTTGGAGGCCCTGATAGGCATGAGTTCAGCATTTATAAGTATTCTATCTGGATTAGGGGGCATGTTTGGATGGGGTATTTATGATTTTTTAGGTGGTGTCTATTCCAAACAGATCGGGCCGTTCAAATCTTTTTTTTGGTCCCAATTGGCAGGTTTTTTTACAATTCTTCTGCTTTTATTCGTATCCGCCATAAACTTCAATTTGCCTATTCTCATCATCGTGTTACTCCCCATTGCTGCAGTTGTTTATTCAGCCGGCTATCTATTTTTTTTCAAAGGTTTTGAGATCGGTAATATTTCGATAGTAGCCGCGGTAATGAATCTATGGGCGGTTTTTACCATGCTGTTTGCATTTGTATTCATGGGTCAGCGGCTATCCCCCCAGCAAACCTTGGGCGTTTTTATGATTATTGCGGGTGTCACCATTGCTGCTCTAAATTGGCAAGACATTAAAAATCATGATTTTAAATTGTCACGCGGTGTCAAGGAAACTGTGTTGGGCGCATTCTTCTTTGGCGTATTTTGGAATATCAGTGAAATTATATCAGAAGAGATTGGATGGCTGGCAACGACCCTGTATGTGAAATTTGGGATCATTATATTTCTGTTAATTTTTTCCCTGCTTCTCAAGAAAGGGCTAAACCTGGCAAATACGTCCACCACAACCAAGATTATGGTTTTATTAATGGGCAGTATTGAAGCCGCGGCTGTAGGCTTTGTAAATTATGGGTTAACCATCGGCGATGCCATATTGATCACGCCCATTGCATCGGCCTTATCCATCGTCACAATCACTTTGGCGATCATTTTTCTAAAAGACAGGGTCACAAAGCTGCAAGGGTTCGGCATGATCGCCGCTGTGGTCGGCATTATTGTAACTGGCCTATAATGACGATATTGGACGCTTCAATTTTCAGGAGAATATCGTCGTTACTTCAATTTTAAACGTAATTTTAAATGTTTTAATTTTCGGAAGTGGACCTCGCAGATATTGGAAACATATAATTTAAAATTCATTATCATCCTAATTTTAATTTTTAACAGTTTTTTTCTGGGAGCACTCATATCCGCAGGACAACTTATAAAAAATCCGAATTCAATAAAAACGTGGCTGCTTGTGTTACTTTTCTTTATATTTTCTCTATTTCAGATTCATTATATCTTTTTTGAAACCGGAACACTCAATCAATATAAGATCGTCTAAACGCTGGCGAATAATGTAACGCCAATGTTCGCAAAATAGTAGTCCGCGCAT
>CAZWEO010000274.1:0-3171 GCA_964633115.1 uncultured Desulfobacterales bacterium | reverse complement strand
TGAAATTTAGTCTTATGTTATCGGCAGAGCCTAAGGGGTTTGATTTGGCACAGAGGACCTAGTCTGGAATGCTGGAATCAAAATCGAAACATATATATTATTTGCTATTGATGAGCTTTACCTGGATAGCCGGGATGCTGGCCTTGATCCCGGTGGACTACGCCTGGACGGTATGGCTGCGTAAACACCGTGTTCGCTGGCTGGATCACTGGATGGACCAGACCCTGTTTGAAGGCGAAGCCTTAGGCGGCGGTGATCCGGTGATACTATTTCTGATCCTGGTGGTATTGCTTTACTATATCACCTGGAAAAAGGGTGCCACTTCGCGTTTGATTGCCTGGCGGCCCCATCTGGGATTTATCCTGGTATCAACCATTACAACCAGCGTCTTGATGGTGCATAGTCTAAAATGGGTCATGGGGCGGGCACGACCATCCTTGGTAATGAAGGGCTTGCTACCTTTATCGGACTGGTTTGAATTTGGGCCGCATTTTATTACCGAAGGCACCTACCGTGGTAGTATGCCCAGCGGCCATACAGCTCAAGTTTTTACCTTCATGGCCTTGGCCTATGTTCTACTTTTAGCGGTTCCAAAATTCAAATCCCAGAATCTGCTGGGATGGTTTTGGGGTTCTTTTACCCTGTTATATACACTGCTGATGGCATTGAGCCGCTGTATGAAATTGAGCCATTGGCTTAGTGATGTATTATTTTCGTTGGGATTTTCATGGATTTTGATGCATCTGATTTATTACATACTGCTTCGGATTCCTGAGCAAGAAGACTATTATCGTACACATGGCCAATTTCCCCAACTACCAGCAGTTTGGGAACTGCGTCTCTGTGTTTCATTGTTTCTGATTGTACTCAGTGCCATGGCGATGGCGCTAGGCATTCGTTCCATTTTCTTGGGCACTGCCTGGCCCCTACAGGTATTGCTGCCAATCGTAGGTATATGCGGCCTAAGCTATTTTGGCCTGCGTTTTCGTAACAGCCTTGAAACCATTCGCTCCGCGCTTAGCCAACCACCGCCAGAACCCCAACCCAATACTTCCAATCCACCAAGAGAGTCATGATGACGCGCAATGGTAAGGCGGATAGACTCCTGCAAATACTCCTATTTAACTCAGCCAAAGATTTGTTTAAGTATAAATCCTTTTTTCTACTGATTTTTGTGCTGATGTTGCTGGATCGGGTGCTCAAGAAAGTCGTTGATGTGGACCGATCGGTATTGGACACATCTGAAATCAAACAATTAACCCTCGAATCAGCCCGATATGTGTTTGAGTTGTTACCTGCAGATATTTGGCGTCTACTTACGGATTATCGCACCTTTATCATCCTGGTGGGCCTGTTTTTGCTCAAACAATTGATATCACTTTGGCCCAGCAGCGATATGCGACGCATGCACCGATCCGAACGGGGCGCTTTTGGTTTGTTTGGTTCCTTGGCGGTGATTCGATGGCAACAGGTGCTCTGGGATGCCATTGCCGTGGGTAGTATCTGCGGTCTTTATGCGCTCTGGACCTGCCTGGGTTATCTCATCACCCAATCTATTTGGCGTTCGACCCACACCATTATGCCCCTGATGATATTGGGCCTGCAAGTCGCTTTATTTGCGCCCCTGGGAATGGCCGGGTTTTCATTTTCCTCCAAGCTGGCGGTTATTTCCAAAGGAAGTTTTGGTCAAAAACTGAGGCTTTATTTCAAACTATTCCATAGCAAGCGGGTTCTTTGGCCCGCCTGGCTCTTTTTTGCAATGCGTCTTATAATTGAATTGATTTTTGTCTTTATTCTACCTTTAATTGTCCTGATAGTCCTCGACACCTTCTGGATACGCATCACATTGGCAACCCTCGTTGCCACCCCGGTTTACTCTTACCTCAAGATGATTTCCTTTAAATTCTTTTTGGAAGTTTACGCTGGTTATCCGCTGGTGCATCAAGAATATCGCGAGTACTATCAGCGACATTAAATTTACCCTCAGACGCTTTGACTTTTAAGCCTCCAGCTTTTGCAAGATTAGTGTTTAGGCTTTGAATTTTCTGTATATTTTGAAAACCTTGATATCCGAAATACACAATTATTTTAAAAAAAGAGCCGATAAAGGCCCAATAAACACAACCCGTTGAGAAGTTGCACGTTGTAGCCGCCCTTTCACGCCTTTGTTAGGATTTTTGTTGACGAGCAACCATTTCGGAACCATAATGACACCACTTTTAAGCAAGGAGGGCAATGTGGCATCAATTACCGTAAAAAACATACCTCACGAGTTATATGAAAAATTAAAAATTACAGCATCTTTGAATCACCGGAGCCTCAATAATGAAATGATTAATTGTCTTGAATCTGTCTTAATGCCTCAACGATTATCCGTTGCTGATAAATTGCTACGGGCCAAAAGAATACGATCCCAATTGAGTGACGAGGTGTTTGACCCTGATGAAATCAAAAAAACCATCGAAGAAGGCCGAGCATGATCATAGTTGATACAAATGTAATTGCATATCTGTATTTGCCCACCAGCTATACACCTGACGCTGAAAAATTGCTCATTGAGGAACCGGTCTGGGGAGCACCCCATCTCTGGAGAAGCGAGCTTAGAAATGTTATTGCCCTTTATCTCCGAAAAAAAATAGTTTCATTTGAACAAGCGGTTCAGATTCAAGCTGAGGCCGAGTTGTTAATGTCAGAGAATGAATTTGTGGTCAATTCCTCAGACGTTCTCTCACTTGTTAAAGATAGTAACTGCTCTGCCTACGATTGCGAATTTGTGGCTTTAGCAAAAATTTTCAAATCTTCTCTTGTAACAACGGACAAGAAAATCCTTTCTGAATTTCCGTCTACAGCTAAATCTCTCCAACAGATTCTGAAAAAATCATAGCGAAAAGCTCACCAGACAACAAAAGCCGCCAAGTTTTTTTGTCTGGTGGAGCGACAGGTTAGCGGCGTTTGCCGCTTCTTTTTTCGCTTCCTTATTTTTTGACTTTTTCTGGTTTCTATATGATGAAAAACGAAAATTGGAAAAGTCGTCAAAGTGAAATTTCAATGGCGATATACAGAAAAAACAACATTAAAGATTTTTTTAGTCGCCACAAGTATATGCCAGGTAGCACTGGTTTTGAGAGGATAAAATTTCGAGCGGTAGGCATGATGTATCACAGGTTCGTG
>CAZWEO010000273.1:0-3209 GCA_964633115.1 uncultured Desulfobacterales bacterium | reverse complement strand
AAATGATGAATAGCCTTAAAACCTTCTCTCAAAATTTTTTAGAATAATATAACTATCAAAATTAAAGGAGCTATAACATGAAAATCGGATTTATTGGTCTCGGCAATGTGGGTAAAAAACTGGCGGGCAGTTTGCTCCGCAATAAATTTGACCTAACGGTTCGAGATCTGGAAGACGATCTGGTGGCATCATTTGTTAAAAAGGGGGCCAAGCATGCTGCATCACCGCGGGAAATGGCGGAAAATGTGGATATAATCATTACCTGCCTGCCATCACCAGCTATCAGTGCTGAGGTTATGGAATCGGATGACGGTATTATCAAAGGTCTTAGTGCCGGCAAGATCTGGTTGGAAATGAGTACCACTGACGAGAAAGAAGTGGCGCGTTTGGCCAAAAAGGTTGAAGCCAAAGGTGCCATGGCCATGGACTGCCCGGTTTCAGGTGGCTGTCACCGGGCCGCCACCGGCAATATATCAATTTTTGCCGGCGGTAAACGCGAGGTATTTGATCGCGTTTTCCCGTTTTTAAAGACCATGGGGCGCCGCATTCTGCACACCGGACCCATTGGGTCTGCCTCGGTACTGAAGGTTCTCACCAATTATCTTTGCTCGGTGCATTTGGCTGCATTGGCAGAGGCTTTTGTGGTGGCTAAACAGACTGGTATGGATATGAACACAACCTACGAAGCCATTCGTATTTCTTCCGGCAATTCATTTGTGCATGAAACCGAATCCCAGGTCATTCTTAATGGCAGTCGCGATATCAATTTTACCATGGACTTGGTGGTCAAGGATGTGGGTCTATTTGACAAACTGGCTCAACAGCATGATGTGCCCGTCGAAATATCGCCATTGGTTTTAAACATTTTCAAGGATGGTGAGAACCGCTATGGATCACGAGAGTACTCGCCGAATATCATTAAGCGCTTGGAGGATACTTGCGGGATTCAGTGTTTGGGTACCTGCTTCCCCAGTGAGATGACCGATGATGAGCCCGAAGAACCGGGTTATGAAGTGATACCGCGCGGTTAAAACCACTGTGTAGAATGAAAATCCCTGCCGATTAGCATGTGAATACTTGTTGACAGGGCTTTTCACTACTGCGCCTTGAATTCGAACAGGATATATCGGTGTTTGCCTTTAACTATAATTTATCAAATTCAGGATGACTTCCAAGACAAGAAGTCTCTATTCCATAGGATAATGGCGCAAATTGAGGCTGCCTGTTTTCAGATCGTATCCGAAAGCGATATGCGATGTAGATTTTCGAAGCTTATACTCGATATTGAACTTGTGTAAAACTGTGCTTGAGGGGGGATTATCGGTCGAATGTAATATTTCGTGCTTCAGAACCTTACCTGCCGAATTTGTCATGTAAATATCGACAACGACCTTATCCAGCTTATCAAATTGTTCCTGACTCCGATTTCGGTTTATGCTGCCATTTATTGATAGAACGCCTTGGCGCACAGACCCTTTCAGTGCCACTATTAAGTGCCTTGCCTCCCAGGTGATATGCAGCTTGCCTTCGCGAGGAATCATCAACAAGTGTCTACTTGGAATTCTCTGATCTCTAAAAGCATTTCCCATAGGTTGACAACTGTTTAGCAAAGGTATTGCTAACAAAAAAGTCAAGATGACCATGTAAATGGATTGTCGATAATTCACCGTACTTAGAATTCTGTAATTCATTTTTTAATAAAAGTACAAATGTTTGCGACAAAGTCGCGTTTATAAACTTATGAAATAAGTTTATTCATGTGCAAATATTCTGCCGTCGACTTTTTTTTAACATCCTTAAAACCCAGACCCCTATATAGTCTAAGACCCGCAATGTTGTCACGATAAACATTCAGGGTGAGGGTACGCACACTTCTCTCACGAGCAATCTGGATGAGATCGGTACAAATTTGAAAACCATATCCCTGCCTACGACTTTCGGGATCAACGATAATTCTGGCCATGTGTAGTCTGCCGGATCGCTTAGACATCAATTGGCCCAAAGCCTTGATAGCGCCTTTGTCCTGAATACAGAAGGTATTGTCGGGGTCAAATTCAATTTCCTTTATAAGTCTTTCGGGCGCTAATGGGAAGTGTACTTGATGTCCGGCCCACATGCGACAAGCCGTCTTATCTGAAATCCAAGGAATCACGTGATTAATATCTGTAGATATTGCCGAGATCGTATGCATATGCTTGCAGGATACTAAGACTGACTCGTATTGGCAATAAATACTAGAGGGACGCCCTTTACATATTTATATTTAGCGAATGATAATCGCGTAGAAGTTTAGGCCTGAGAAATCACTGCTTGAAAAATCGAGTATTCCTAACAATTATACCCAAATATAAATATGTAAAGGGCGTCCCTAAGATGGTCACGACTTTCGGGATCAACGATAATTCTGGCCATGTGTAGTCTGCCGGATCGCTTAGACATCAATTGGCCCAAAGCCTTGATAGCGCCTTTGTCCTGAATACAGAAGGTATTGTCGGGGTCAAATTCAATTTCCTTTATAAGTCTTTCGGGCGCTAATGGGAAGTGTACTTGATGTCCGGCCCACATGCGACAAGCCGTCTTATCTGAAATCCAAGGAATCACGTGATTAATATCTGTAGATATTGCCGAGATCGTATGCATATGCTTGCAGGATACTAAGACTGACTCGTATTGGCAATAAATACTAGAGGGACGCCCTTTACATATTTATATTTAGCGAATGATAATCGCGTAGAAGTTTAGGCCTGAGAAATCACTGCTTGAAAAATCGAGTATTCCTAACAATTATACCCAAATATAAATATGTAAAGGGCGTCCCTAAGATGGTCACAGAATATCCGTAAGCTTGAATCCTTGGGGACATTAGCCGGGGGTGTCGCCCATGATCTCAACAATATTCTCGGCGCCATTGTTAGCTGTCCGGATTTGTTATTGCTGGATCTGGATGCGGACAGCCCCTTAAGGCCCCCCTTAAAGGCTATTAAAAAATCCGGTATGAAGGCCGCCGACATCGTTCAAGATCTCCTGACCCTCGCACGACGCGGCGTTGAGCATCGACAGGTGATTGACCTGAATCAAATAATTAAAGATTTCCTTTTGTCGCCGGAGTATAAGCGTATTGTTTTGCGCCGTGAAAATATTCATATAGATACGCGGTTAGACTCGCGTATCTTGAAAATTGTCGGATCCGATGTCCATATTGCCAAAGC
>CAZWEO010000272.1:0-3219 GCA_964633115.1 uncultured Desulfobacterales bacterium | reverse complement strand
CATCGAGGTTAGTTGATCGAGCAGGTAATCGGCCATTTCAACCCGGTCCACCATGTCGATCATGAAATTTTCAAAACCGCGCAGGCGCCAGGCGGCCTCAAACAGTTCACCACCCAAATGGGGCGGTGAACCGGCCACAGCAAAACCCTGAGCATGTAGGCGCTCCACTTTTTTAGTGAGTCCGGCATAGCGAATTGGATTGGATAGATCCGGCAATACATATCTTGCCAACTCTTTTAATGAACGAGCCTTGCTTAAAGGGCGCGCAGACCCTCTTTCCGGGTGATATTGCCATTCATGGTAGGTACGCAGCTGGGCCAAGTTGCCTACATGGATATCTTCCGGTAGTCTTTCCATATAGCGTTGAAAAGCAACCTGGTCATGGGGCGGATTAAATTCGACGTAGCGAATCTCCAGATTGAAGTAATCCTCAGGCGCCTTCGGGGCAATGGCTCCAAGTGATTGATCAAAGAATCCCAGGGCTTTGGGGATGCGGTCAGGTTTGCGGCAAAGCAGAGCTTGTCTCACGCGTTCGCGGGAATTCACATAGCCCCCCATTAGCTTATTCGTTCACAAGTTCAGGATTAATGTATTACTTGCTCATACCAGTTCTCTGAATACTTTAACTTTTGCCAACCAAGTTTTACTTTTCATGCCAGGTGACGTCAAGAATGAAAATGTCTGTAACCTCGGATGTGGATCTGGCTCAGTTGACGTATGAAAAGAGAAAAGTAAAATGGCCGAAAATCTATTGGAAGTGGATGACAGCTGCTGCGGCTTTTGGTGTTAGGTTCACTTGCTTCTTACGCTTTTGTATCTTTTTGGATTTCAAACAATTTAATTTTTTGAATTCAAATCATATCCTGTATGTACACCGGATCAAACCCTTGTTTCAATCTAGCTGCTGCTGTTTTTCTAAGCATGGTAAGCATGCTGGTTTTCCATCCAATTGATGAATGCGCGATTCCATGACACTTTCACTACAGAATGCACAGGGAATGGACTTACGTATTCTTGCCGGCTCTGGTTCAGATATAGATACTGGAGTTATGGAAAGAATGCTATCGATGGAAGCGGATATAATATATTTCGCGAGGACACTTCGGTCCTCATTCAGCTCCTTTGGAATACTATCCCCGTGGAAATGCACACGGACACCTGATCGAGATGATCGACAGTAAATGGTAAAGACTTGCTTGCCATAATCGTGAAACAGCAAATTTCCTTTACCGAATGTACAGCCACTAACACACTGCAAAGCGTCAACGCCGCAGGCATCATTCTCAACGATGGCTACAAGTTCTTCGTCTTCAGAACGAATCGAATCAAGTTTTTCCATCGCAGCGGTGGCCATTCGATACCCCATTGCTAGTCCAGGGCATTCATGCCCATGAAACCTGACAATCTCCTCATATGTCATTTTCAATATTCCTTTTATCCTTACCCTACCGTCATCCGCTTAATCAGCCAATATACAGCGTACCCGACGCCGATACCTAAAGGCAGCATGATTCATGGTCTGCATAATGGTGTTTCTTTGAATTTCCAGGCAAAGATTCTTACTGCCAGGAAGCCAAAGATGATGCCTATGATTTTGGGGATCAATTTATAAATTTCCCTATACAGATTGAATTATATATTATCGTTCAATTTGTGCCTTCCACTCTTTGTATTTGTAAAGATCCTTCTCCAGGAAATTGAGACACAATAAAAGAACCACAGCATCGTCGATTTGACCGATGCCCAGGTTGAAATCAGGAATGATATCTATAGGACTAAGGATGTAAATTATCCCTATGGAAAATACGAGAATGGACCAAATAGAAACGTCTCGGTAAACACCTTTCCAATAGTCTCTTATCAATAAGAATAGCAACTTGACGTCTATAAATAATCGACTCAAAAGAGTAGCATTTAGAAGTTTATTTGGGATTCTGGCCATTGCGTTAGCATTCCAATTTTGGTGCCATCATTGATCCACGTGCTCCTTCAGCTCTTTTCCACATTTGAAATAATGAGAAAGCATGAACTCTACACAGATTATCAGGACCATTTTGAATATTTCGGGAATACAGAGATTGAAAGAATCCGCAAAAAAGGTGAGAAGACTATACGACATGACTGGATAATTTTTGACACCGTTGACGAGGCCATGGAATTTTTCAATGATCGGTGCGGTGAGTTCATGGGCTACTACGCCTAAGTTGCTACAAGGCTTTAGACTTCATCAATAGTTCTCACATGGAGGCCATTCTATCAGGAGGTATGACGAATAACAGGACAGCTAAAAAGGGCATCGCTTAACAAGACAAACTATTGGTATTTCAAGATCACTGAGATGTTTTGATTTCTATCGAATTATGTTAACTATCTGATATCAATTTTATTTTGAGCTCTGTTATAGTATCACAACCTGGTGAGTATAACCAAAATTGATGTAATCTTCAGCTTTCTATTTAGGATAAATATCGGAGATTTCTTTTAAACTGCTTCTGCATGTAATTTCAGGCCAAGCGCCATAATAACTTTAAGAATCGTATCGAAATTAGGATTTCGTTCTCCTGAAAGTGCTTTATAAAGGCTCTCACGAGATAGTCCGGCATCGCGAGCGACTTGAGTCATACCCTTCGCACGAGCGATATCGCCCAATGCTTTAGCAATGAATGCTGCATCCCCATTAGCTTCTTCAAAACAGGCTTCAAGGTAAGCAGCCATCTCCTCCGGAGTTCGAAGATGCTCGGCGACATCGTATCGAGTAGTGATAGTTTTTGCCATTGTAAACTCCTACAAATTCTCAGCCAGGCGCAAAGCGGTCTTTATGTCCTTTGATTGAGAGCGTTTATCACCACCGGCTAATAAAATTACCACTTGACGCCCATGTTTTTTATAATACACCCGATAACCGGGCCCATAATCAATTCGCAATTCTGAAACGCCTCCTCCCGCGGGTTTAACGTCTCCAGGGTTACCGGCTGCCAATCGTTCTATCCGCACTAGAATCCGAGCTCTTGCACGAATATCTTTTAACCCATCAAGCCATTTCGCGAAAGTTTCAGTTTTGCGAATTTCAATCATAATTTATTGTAGCCATCCGGCTACACATTGTCAACTATTATACGCCATGTGCTCTCAACTGAAAACTATTAGCGCAAATCATAGTAATCTAGTCTGAATATAAGCGTGAAATATTGTTAAAAATCTCAAAAAATACTCGAAATG
>CAZWEO010000271.1:0-3231 GCA_964633115.1 uncultured Desulfobacterales bacterium | reverse complement strand
CGGGGTCGTGGCGGCCGCAAACCACAACTGCCCCAATGTCGGCACCCAACAGTCATGGGTTCTTGGGATTCACGCCTATGAGTTTGATCAGGACGTGGTCTGGCAGTATGCCGTGGAGCAGGCCTACACGAATGTGGGCTATCCCTGTGTGACGACCGAGAACTCCTACGCCAACCTCGTGGGCCCCATGCCGACGGCTTGCCCCTGGTGGGTCACGGATACGCATTACGACGTGTGTCACTCAGATCCGCGCGTCGAGGTCTACACGGAGTGGGGTCATGCCAACCCGCTCTGCAAAACACACGAGCTTTACTCGCACGATGCAAACGGACTCGCGACGCGCAACGAACGGTGGGACTACATCAAGGAGTATTACGATACATCGGGAGACGACTCAGAAATCATGAAGACCGAGAAGGCCGATACGATCCCACCGCTCTGCTACCACGGCATTGGCATCACGCCAGACTTCTACCTCAATAAGTTTGGGGAGAATGGAGGGCTTCCCGACTTCATGAACCCCATCGGGTGTAGCATGAACAATGACAACTGGGCGCGTCTTCTTGGCGTCGACCGGGCCCGCGTGCTGGTTGTTCTCACGGGCGGGAAACTCCGCAGCAGTATGTACTGGCATCACACAGGCTGGGATTCTGTGAAGGTGCCTTGGGAAGCCTGTATCCCCTACTGGCGGATGTCGGGTCGCTCTTCGTACGAGCCGGAGTATGGTAACGACATCTGGGAAAATGAAGGTGTCCGTTTGGTTCGAACTGTCCCGAATGCCTTCAGGTGCCCTGCAAACGTCGGTGGAGGTGACGACCTACTCTACCGAGGTGGCCAGTACACCTATACGGTCAAGAAGGTCTGGGGACTGGACAGCATGGCCCTATCCCCCATGCTCATCGAGACCAACCTGCAGGAATGGGACGAGTTGCCCGAGTATGACAACAACGAATGCGCCGGAACGAATGCCTCCTATTACGCGGCCTTCTCGTGCCCCATGTACGCCGAGCATCCGGCCTGGCGCGTGAGCGGATACTGGGGATGCTGGGCAGGTTGCGAGAGCATCCTCTGGTACAACGGCATCGTTGACAGCAAGATCCAATTCAGAGCTGGATCGGTTGCAGCATCTCCCGGAAGGATCATCTTCCGCGCCACCCAGGAATCGATGCCAAGCCTGCGTAGCGCTGAAGGCAACCATCCTTTCTGGAAGCCGGACCTCGGGCCCGCAGGTACAAACTGGGAGCCGAATGTCCTGTGCCTATACGATTCACCGAACTACGCTGCCGCGTATGGTCCCTGCCCGGCCTGGAAGGACGGAAGCAATACCATGGTATGGTTGAGCGGGACCGAGCGGGAGACTCGCCGACACGACATCCGTGCGGGCCCAACGCCGAATGACCTGAGGGTGGTTGCCAGCGTGCCCGGCCACGGCGGGCGACACATCGTGCGTGATGAACTCATCACCCTTGCAGGCAACTATGACTTCGTTCAGATCGTTGAACGACCGAGCGGGTGCACGAGCAACCTCAGCCCTGTCCGGCCCGCGACGCCTGCCGACCTGGCGGCTTGGAACTTCAAGATCCCAGAGTATTCCCAAGTTCCACAAATCGACTCACCCAGATGGGAGTTGCCACCCGATTGTCCCGACTTCGTGTTCTGGTGCGGCACCCAGGGGTTCATGGACATCATCCAGGCCGAGACCGAGTTCGAACAGATCCTCAACGACAACAACCTCCCGGATGTCACCTACGTACTCGCGCCCGGGCCCGAGGGAGAGCACGTGAGGGACTATCTTCGGGACTGCCGGTCGACCTATGGCAGATGCCCGTGGATGTGCCTGGTCGGAAGCGGATGCGAAGAGCCTGACTACTGGCACAACATCATCTCACCTCACATGGAACCAGATTGCGCCACCTGTTTCTTCCGTGACTATCAGACGGGTGATGCCCAGTGGGGTGAGCTGGACGATGACTATCTGACCGACGGCTGGAAGCCTGACGCCACTATCACCCGAATCGGCTGCTGGGACGGCGACATGCTGCGTCGCTATTCAGCCGTTGCGGAGTCGTATCACGCCCAGGTGATGGGGCAGCAAATGCCCAGTCGCGTCCTCGCGATCCTCGGGGACGAGTCCGAGGGTGACATCGACCCCGCGCTGGTCAATCAGTACTGGGAGGAGATCCTGTGCCCCGCGATGAATGACGGGTGGGGCTATGTTGTTGACGAACTGCGCGATTCGGACTTCGAGCACTACTACGACGCCCATCCTGTCCTGGTGGCCAAGCTCAACGGCCAGGACGAACGCCCGGCCGTGATCTACTGGTGGGGCGTGTGGTCTTCAATGTTCCGCAGTCCTGGAGCGCTCTGGTATGCCTACGATGGACTTGAGCCGTGGGACGGAACCCTACTCGAGCCAGGAGACAACCATTACGTGGTGACCGCCCCCATCTGCGGCGGCGGCGGGATCTTCCGCTACTCCGCTTGGCGACCGAGCCTGCTTGAGATGGGGATGTTTCAGGTTGGGAATGACCAATTCCCGTCTGAGAACACACCAGGTGCGGCAGCCATCAGGGCGAATACGAGTGGAGGAACAGAACACCAGCACAGGGTCTATGCCGAGCATGACGCCTACTACTCTCAGCACTCGCTCACGACCATGTATGCGCACGAGAAGTGCTTGGAGAGCTGGGCCATCCTCTACCCTGAGGACTACCACTACGGCCAGGGCATGATTCACCTCGGGCTCCCGATGCGTTATCCTCACTCGGTGACGAGCGCGGACGAGATGATTCGGGGCAATGAGCTTGCCGTTCTTCGTTGCCAGAGCCCTGTCTATGACGTGGCGACGATTCGATTCAGCCTGCCTCCCCTTCCGGGAGAGGCCCGGGTCGAGATTCGTGTGTTTGGTGCAGACGGCCGGCTGGCAGATCGACTAGCCATTGATCCGGAGACATGCCACGGAACAGCTTGTTGGCGTCCCGTGACAGCTGCCGCGGGCGTCTACTTCGTGGATCTTGTGGTGAACGGACATTCCTTTGCATCGGGTCGCACGATTCTGCTCCGGTGAGGCGATCCCGGCCAGCCCCCGAGGACGCTACTCGAAGGCCCGCTCCCAACCACGAACCCGTATGAACGTCGGGCGGCAGCAATCGGAGCGCGTGCCCCAATCGCTCCTCATGTCGCTGTTGACATTGTAGGCGATGATGAGATCCGCTGCCGACCCGATTTGCC
>CAZWEO010000270.1:0-3242 GCA_964633115.1 uncultured Desulfobacterales bacterium | reverse complement strand
CCGCAAATTAGCATGGCGGCACACAACAATTGGCCCATGGTTAATGACAGGAAGACCAAGCCGATATGGGCATCGGGCTCACGAAAAAACTCGATAAAAAACCGTACGGTCCCATAGCCGGCCAGATAAATTCCCAGTAATCCGCCGCTGGGTAAATTTCTTTTGCGGATGGACCAGAGTAATCCAAAAAGAAATATACCTTCGAAGAAGGCCTCGTATAATTGGGTGGGATGACGCAAGGCTGTCCCGGGGGCACCGGGAAACAGCATGCCGATGGCGCTTTCGGTGACACGACCATACAATTCGGCATTGATAAAATTGCCCAGGCGCCCAAAGGTGTACCCCAAAGGGATGACTGGGATGAATAGGTCCGATATCTGCCAAAAACTCAATTGGCTGCGTCGGCCATACCAGATTGTGGCCAGGATTACGCCGATGAGACCGCCGTGATAACTCATGCCGGCAATACCGATAAAACGAACACCATTGGAGAATTCAAAGGGTAACAAAATTTCAAGCGGATGGGACAAATAATAGGAAAAATTGTAAAAAAACACATAGCCCAAACGAGCGCCCAGGATCAGGCCGATAATCATGGCGGTAATGAGATCTGTGACTTGCTGGGTGGATATTTGAAAACGGTCTTCAGTGCGCAGACGATATCTGACCATGAAATAAACAACCGTAAAGGCCACAATATACATCATACCGTAATAACGTAGCGATAAAGGACCGATTTCAAAAATAACCGGAGATAGATTTTCTGGCAGGTGTTGCCACCAATGGGCTAATGACATAATTCTCTATAATTCTAATTTTTTTTAATGGCCAACATCGAACATTAAACGTCCAACATCCAACGTCGAAGGTGGAATCGCTTTGCTTTCCTCTTTCTTAGGTATAAGCTGCTTAAGGCTGACAACTGATAGCTTTACTGCTTTATGAATTGGGTCACACTTATCGCAAATCACAAAATAATTAAAGCAGTAAAAAAGGTGGCCGAGTCATATCGGTCACCTTTTTTTAAAGCGACGAAGTCGCCACATAAAAAATTGCCTAGCAATTTTTTATTGCTGCATTTTTTTCTTTTGTTTGCGCATTTCTTTATTTTGCTTATGCATACGTTTCCGGGATGCCTTTATTTTTTGGAAGCGTTCCGGCCCGAGCAGTTTTCTAACCTGTACATAATACTGGAATCTTTCTTTGGACAAATTGGATCGGGCGGTTTCCAGTTTGTTAAATTGGGCCATCAGGGCGGAGTCATCCATGGGCTCATTGAGCATCATTTGGTCCAGGTCAAATTGGGCCAATTCAATAGCATGTTTTAGCTCGATAAATTTTCTGGCGCGCGTGTCAAATGCCTCATCCAGACTGTCCATTTCGGTCTGAGTTAAATTTAAATTCTTGACCGTGCTCGGATGTCGCCACCATTTTCCCAATGGAACTTGGCCCTTTTTCATGGCCTCTCTTGGTGCGGCCTGAACCGCCACAATTGATATGGCGAATACTAGAGCCATGACAAGTATTATGGTTTTTGAATGTTTTAGCATAGTGATTCTCCTTTCCTTCCCGTTGTACGGGTAATGGGATCATTCTCGATAAGGGGTACGATGTACTCCATAAAGGGTACGATGTACTCTTTAATGGGTACGATGTACTCCATAAAGTCTTCGTCAGTATCCATATCGTTTACTGACGTTGTGAGTAAAAATTCCGGGGCAAACGGTGTTTCGACCAACGCATCAATTTCAGATAAAAGCTGATCCGGATCAGCCATATGGCGGATCTCAAATACGGTGCGATTTTCTTGACCGGGATTGACAAACAGTACGGCTCCGATAAGCAAAATCAGGGCTAAGGCAGATACGACCAGACGAGGTAAAGGCCGCATTGCGGTAAAAAACGACAATGGATTTCTGGTTTGCTGGGCAGGTAGGTGGAATGAGCCAACCGAATTGGGTGCAGTCTCCAGGGCCAGTTTTTCAACCTGATTCAGATCATCATGCAAGCCATCCAAAGCAGTTTGGCAATGTGAACACGCTGTCAAATGGGCTTTGCGGTTATCTGACAGATCGGATGGGTCGAGCAGCATTTGGAATATTTGATCTTCGGTCAGGTGATCATCGCTTGTTACGGTCACGCTGTGTCTCCTTTTAAGAATTTACGCAATACACGGTCATGTTTAAATTTGGCCAAGGCCCGATATAAATGTGTTTTGACGGTACTTTCACTGCGTTGCAAGGCCGTGGCAATCTCGCTGAGTTTTAATTGATCAAAAAAGCGGAGCATAAAAATATTTTTTTCGATTTTAGTGAGTCGTGCCAGGAATCTTTCCGTTTCCTGTTGAAAGCGTTGCCGCCGCAGGAGCTCATAAGGTCCTGGACTGGTGGATTCAATTTGATCCGGCGGCATGTCATCAAAATCATCGGATAAGGATTTGAACAGGCGTATGAATTTTTTGCGACGATGGAAATCTCTAACCCGATTAACAGCAATTTGAAAAAGCCAGCCTTTAAAATGATCCGGGTCAGTCAAACGCCTTAAGCCTTTGTAAGCTTTAATAAATACATCCTGGGTGATGTCTTCGGCATCCATCCGGTTTTGGGTTCGGTAATACGCCATCCGGAATATGGCGCTATAATATTTATTAGCCAAACGTTCAAACGTTTCCCTATTCCCGGACTGGGCCGCTTTGACCCACGTGTGAACCTGATCGGTCTCATTAGAATGATTCACTTGGATGGTTTCTGTGTTTATTTTTGGCATTCGCAATTGCCTAAGCCAATAGGCTGCCTTTTAAGTTATCAAGACGTTTGATGCTGAGAAAAAGTTTACAAATAAATTTTCATAATCACGATTGCGTGACCCATCGTCAAATTTAATAGCCCAAATTTATTTTACAATTTTGCTTCAAGCATATGTGAAAATTTATAAAATTGAATTCAACTTATGGAATAGATTCATATCATAACGAGGTCTATTATTCATTATTTGACCTACAGTCAATATATGGTTATAGCGTATAAAAACGCTTTTTCGGATATAAACATCCGGGAGGATATGCCTAGTGAAAACTGATCATCAGGTCATCATCGGTGATGCCAGGGACATGCAAGCGGTGGATTCCGAAAGTATTGATTTCGTGGTGACCTCACCACCATATCCCATGATCCAAATGTGGGATGATAGCTTTTGTGCCCTGAATCCCGATATTAAAGATCATCTTGATTCAAACGACGGCC
>CAZWEO010000269.1:0-3315 GCA_964633115.1 uncultured Desulfobacterales bacterium | reverse complement strand
GATGGAATCATAAGGGAATAATATCGAACAACATAATAAATCTAACAACATCACTTCACCAATTTAATGGTACCTTAGCAGCCAACCAGGCCAAGAGTGAATTTTTGGCCAATATGAGCCATGAATTGCGCACGCCCTTGAATCACATAATAGGCTTTACCGAGCTGGTGGTGGATGAAAATTTCGGTGAATTGAATCCGGAGCAAAAGGAATATTTAGGCGATGTGCTCGGCAGCGGCCAGCACCTATTGTCCTTGATCAATGATATTCTCGACCTATCCAAGGTCGAAGCCGGAAAGGATGAGCTGGTACTGACCGAAATAGATCTGCAAGAGCTTTTAAATAACAGTATGCGGATGATAAAGGAAAAAACACAAAAACATCAAATCCGCACTGAGATAGTCGCAGATGAGATTCCTAAAGCCATTGTTGCCGATAAACGTAAACTTAAGCAGATAGTCTACAATCTGCTGTCTAACGCTGTAAAATTTACGCCTGATAAAGGTGCTATTATTTTATCTGCGGCTGTTTTAACACGCAACAACAAGGCTTTGTCGACATCCAAAGGTAAATCGTTTTTACTGCCATTTTCAGAGCGAGACCCAAAGCCTTTGCCAAAAAATTATGTAGAAGTTGCGATCTCAGATACCGGCATCGGTTTAGCGCCAAAAGATCTGGATCGCATATTTAGTTCATTTGAACAGGTCGAATCCTCGAAGAGCCGAAAATATCAAGGAACTGGCCTGGGTTTATCGTTGACCAAGAGATATATTGACCTGCATGGAGGCTGTATCTGGGCAGAGAGCCAGGGCAAAGACCAGGGCAGTTCTTTTTGTTTCATTTTGCCGATGTTAAATGAAGAAATGCAATTATAAGTGCTTCAATACGGAAAAAATATACCCATAAAGTATATATAAAGAAAGGTCAGCATGGTATTGAATTTATGCTGGCAGAGATCTTTGAATATCCTCAAGAATTTGCCCTGCCGCAAAGTATATATAAAGAAAGGTCAGCATGGTATTGAATTTATGCTGGCAGAGATCTTTGAATATCCTCAAGAATTTGCCCTGCCGCCTGGGTGGGATCTTGGGCGTTGCGGATGGGGCGCCCGATGACCAAATAATCGGCCCCATTCTGAATGGCCCGGGCAGGCGTCATCACACGTTCCTGGTCATCATCTTCGGATAGCTCCCACGCTGGCCGAATACCCGGCGTGACCGCCAAAAAAGATCTTCCGCAGCGTGCCTTAATCTGCTGGGCTTCGTGGCCGGAGCAAATCACACCGGCAAACTCAGCCTTTCGGGCCATTTCCGCCTTTTTCAATACCAGTTCGGAGAGGTTGTCTGCAATGGATGGGCTATATCCTGCAGCGTGGATATCTTCTTTGGAGACACTGGTGAGTACGGTGACACCAAGAAGCTTGAGCTTGTTGCCGGCACCACTTGCAGCCGCTTCAAGCATTTTTATAGAATCGCCGCAATGAATGGTGGCATAGGTGACCCCCAAGGATGCCATGCGTAGGGTGGCACGTCGGACCGTCTCGGGAATGTCGTGCAGTTTCAGATCTAAAAAAATACGACTGTCCGGAGCCAGTTCCTGAACTGCATGCACAACCTGGGGACCGGCATGGATAAAAAGTTCCAGACCGATTTTAAATATGCCCACATGGTTGCGGAGCAGGGTTACATATTTCCTGGCCTCTTCTAAAGTGGCCACATCCAGAGGGAAAATGAGATAGCTTTTTGCGGAGTTCATGTCGTCATGATTACCTATGCATTACCATTTATCAAGAACCGATCTTTTCCCATAGTTTTTACATAATCGCAAAAAGAAGGCTGTTAGGCTGAAGACTATTAGGCGCCAAATAGCAAAAGGTATATTCGGCCAAATAATGCAGTTGTGTTCCGAATCACCGATTGTCGTAATTTTGATTGATCCACTCTTGATACGCCCCACTCTGAACCCGTTCGACCCAGGCGGCGTTGTCCAGATACCATTGGATCGTAAGACGGATGCCACTGTCAAACGATTCTTCGGGCAGCCAATTCAATTCGGTCTTCAATTTGGTGCAATCGATGGCGTAACGAGAATCATGCCCGGGTCGGTCTTTCACAAAAGTGATCAGGTCCGAACGCGGTCGGGATTCAGCAGAAGGGAACATTTCATCCAAAATGCTGCAAAGGGTTGTGACCAGGTCGATATTGGTCAATTCACATTCACCGCCGATGTTGTACGTCGCGCCTATTTGGCCTGATTTTAGGATCGTCCAGATGGCGCGGCAGTGGTCGCGAACATACAGCCAGTCGCGGACATTAGTTCCCTGGCCATATACCGGCAAGGGCGTATCAGCCAGAGCATTCAGGATCATCAGCGGAATCAATTTTTCAGGAAACTGATAGGGTCCATAGTTATTGGAACAATTAGATAGGCTCACCGGCAGATCATAGGTCCGGTGATAGGCACGTACCAGGTGATCGGAAGATGCCTTGGAAGCAGAATAGGGGCTACTGGGATCATATGGGGTTGTTTCTATAAATCGACCTGTGGGCCCCAAGGATCCATAAACTTCATCGGTACTGATATGGTGGAATCGATTGAGACGGCTTCCCCTGCGTCGGGCCTCCTCAAGCAGGGTGAACGTGCCGAGTATGTTGGTTTTGACAAATGCATCTGGTGCCGTAATGGATCGATCCACATGCGACTCGGCTGCAAAATGGCAAATCGTATCGATGGCATAGGTTTCAAAAACTTCGCGTATGGCCTCAGCATCAACGATGTCGGCATGCACAAAAACATATTGGTGCTTTGATTCTTCTGGCAGGCCGGCCAAGCTCTCAGGGTTGCCGGCATAAGTCAGTTTATCGACATTGACGATGCGACCCTCAAAATCAGTTTCTTGGAGTACATAGCGGATAAAGTTGGCGCCGATAAAACCACATCCGCCGGTGACGAGGAGATTGTCCATTATACGGATCCCTTTCACAGAGCATCGATGACGTCAATTGGGACTTCGTTTAAAACCAACTAATAAGGCTGAAGGCTTTTAGACTGTTAGGCTGCTTAAAGCTCATCGGTTAGCGCTGGTATATCATATTGCTCAGAGGCTGTCATATTAAAACTGGAAGCGCTGAAAGGTAGCGGGTTGGAGGGGCGGCCAAGCGATAGCCTATTTAGGTGGTTAGAATGTGGGCTGTAGGCCGTAATTTGCCCAACGCGACTGGGCCATTAACGCCTAATAGCCTACAGCCTATAGCGGTTGTCA
Source organism: uncultured Desulfobacterales bacterium (assembly GCA_964633115.1). Lineage (GTDB taxonomy): Bacteria > Desulfobacterota > Desulfobacteria > Desulfobacterales > B30-G6 > B30-G6. Next base: position 53 of record CAZWEO010000269.1, on the reverse strand, counting down.
TAAATTTTCATGCTCTGACGCGCACAACCAAGCATGAAACATCTACTATTACA
>CAZWEO010000268.1:0-3321 GCA_964633115.1 uncultured Desulfobacterales bacterium | reverse complement strand
AATATCAGTGGCGCGCCCGGCAGGATTCGAACCTGCGGCCTACGGATTCGTAGTCCGGCACTCTATCCAACTGAGCTACGGGCGCAAATGAATTAGATTGAATTCGAGGTGTTTTTTAGGCTATACAACATGCGATGTCAATAAATATCGGTTTTAGGATTTAAGTTTTAAGTTAATGGATCACGAAAAATATATGCAATTGGCCATTCAGGAGGCTGGTAAAGCGTACCAAGCAGGTGAAGTCCCGGTAGGAGCCATCCTGGTGGACGTAGACGGTGGCATTCTGGCTAGAGCACATAACCAGCCCATATCCCGGTCGGATCCAACTGCCCATGCGGAAATACTGGCACTGCGTCATGCGGCCGCCCAATTGGGAAATTACCGGTTGTTAAGCACCAGGCTCTATGTTACGGTCGAGCCCTGCGTTATGTGCATGGGCGCCATCATTCATGCACGGGTGTCGATGCTGGCTTTTGGTACCGAGGATCGTAAATGGGGAGCCGCCGGTTCATTGTACGATTTTTCAAAAAACCAGCGCCTCAACCACCGGGTCGAGGTGATTGGCGGCATCTGCCGGCTTACCTGCCGAAAACTCATACAAGACTTTTTTCAGGAAAAAAGGAGAAACTGACGTGCCAAACGTAGTTATTATTGGAACCCAGTGGGGGGACGAAGGCAAAGGAAAAGTAGTCGATCTATTGGCCGAACACGCTGATGTTGTCGTGCGGTTCCAGGGTGGTAACAACGCCGGCCATACCATGGTGGTCCAAGGTGAGCAATTTATTAGTCATCTAGTACCATCCGGCATTCTACAGGGCAAGGCATGCTATTTGGGCAATGGAATGGTCATCGATCCAGGTGTACTGCTGGAGGAAATCGATTATTTACAAAATCACGGAATCAAGACCGGCCCAGATCGTATTCGAATCAGCGAAAAAGCACATGTGATCATGCCCTACCATAAGAGTTTAGACCATGCCCGTGAAATTCAAAAGGGCGATAATAAGATCGGTACCACCGGCCGTGGCATCGGGCCATGCTACGAAGACAAGGCCACCCGACGTGGGATTCGTTTTGTGGAGCTAATCAATCCGCAGCTTTTAGCAGACAGGGTCCGGCAAATCCTGGCAGAAAAGAATTTTATCCTGGATAAATACTTGTGTGCAGCAACATTAGACGCGGATGAAATCATCTCGGTTTATAACAAATTTGCCGATCGCTTGGCCTCATATGTGGGCAACATCTCAGTCGAATTACACCAGGATTTGAAGGCCGGTCGTCAAATCTTGTTTGAAGGTGCCCAGGGGACCCACTTGGACATTGACCACGGCACCTACCCCTTTGTAACATCTAGTAACACATTGTCCGGCAATGCCTGCTGTGGCGCTGGTATTGGGCCCAAGGAAATCGACCATGTGATCGGCATTGTCAAAGCCTATACCACGCGGGTGGGTCGCGGGCCCTTTCCATCGGAACTGTTTGATGAAATCGGTGATGCCATCCAAAAGAAAGGTGCTGAGTTTGGCGCTACGACGGGTAGACGCCGGCGTTGCGGTTGGCTGGATACGGTTATTTTAAACAATGCCGTTCGCCTGAACGGCCTAACCGGTTTAGCGGTGACCAAACTGGACATATTGGACGGTATGGAAAGCATTAATATTTGCACCGGCTATGACTATAAAGGTCAAAAACTCGATTATTTTCCGGGTGATTTGAACATGTTAGCGGCGTGTAAACCTATTTATGAAACCTGGCCCGGTTGGCCGGAGGATATTTCCGGTATACGAAATTTCAATCAGCTACCCGATAATACTAAGAAATACCTTAAACGTATTGAAGAAATTACGGAAACTCCCATAAAAATCGTTTCCACCGGCCCGGCCCGGGAAGAAACCATTGTGCTGGAAAATCCATACATCTGATTACAATCGTCTTGACAATTTTATTTGACATTACCTATTTGATAACATAGAAAAAGCACCGCAACAATGTCGGGATGTGGCTCAGTCTGGTAGAGCACAGCGTTCGGGACGCTGGGGTCGCTGGTTCAAATCCAGCCATCCCGACCACAAAAATAAAATCGTCTGAATAGCCAATTGGATTGGCTATTCAGACGATTTTATTTTGAGGGTGTAGAACCTGGCTATAGACAGCATACAGCCGGATAAAAGCCAGGTAATTGCTACTATGTATACTCGGATCTAGATTGTGATGTTTGTCATATTAGCGTTCCGTTTCGTTTAGAAATGGGACATGGGTCATGTTTTTTTCAGATCTGGCTCTGCATTACCTTGGACAACAACAGTTTCCCCATAGGGTGCCATTTCCGGCATCGAGAACCTGAACTCACACGCAGCAAACTGAATTTTGTCACCGCTCTTAAGACGCATCGGAGTATTCTCCTTCAACATAGCGTTATTGAGTCTGGTGCCATTGGTACTGCGTTGGTCTATGAGGTAGTATATACCATTGCGATATTCGATTGTGGCGTGAAGGCTCGATATGGAGTCCTTGGGGATTACGATGTCATTACTGTCATCACGGCCAATTTTAAGTACCCGTTTGTCAATTGGCAAGGATAAGCGTGTCTCTGAGATGACATTATCGGCATCAAGAATTTCGGCCTCACCTGGAGAGGGATCCTGTTCTTGAACACCTAGTTGATCAATTTTGCTCGCCTGGGCTTTTATCCCAGGAACTTCCCGTTGCTTATTCAGGTATACCAAAATGACAACCACCAGCACGATGATGATTAATCCCGTAAGCAGCAAGGGCACGGGGTTTGTTGATACCTGACTGTCAGCATCTGATGCAGATGGGCTTGGGGCTTGTTTTTTTACTATAACTGGCACCGGTTGCGGCTTGGGTATTGGCAGTGATTTAACTGGTACAACTTTAGGTTTGGAGATAATTTTTTGAATTTTTTCAAAAACCGTGGATATGTCCTCGCTAGAGAACGTACGGAAATATTCGCCTTTAGTTTTAAGAGCCATTGTCTGGATTAATCGAAAATCGGCCGCTTCGGTAAAAGCGATCCCAAATACACGAATGCCTGCTTGCTTACACTCCAAGGCCAGTTGGTCTTTCAACCATTCTTCACTGGCTATATCCTGTGCTTTGTTACCCGTATCTACAATGCCATCGGTTAAAAGGATTATTATTTTTTCAGCCTCCCTCCGACCATTTGTTTTGAGTTCATAAATAGCTCTTTCAACTCCGACAGGGGTATTAGTATATTGACCTTTATAATTGATTTTTTCGAGGCTTTTAACACTACAGCGAAACATAGACCTTTAATTTTTTAGCGTGTAACACTCTTTT
>CAZWEO010000267.1:0-3417 GCA_964633115.1 uncultured Desulfobacterales bacterium | reverse complement strand
ACGAAAACCCTTGTCAACCTTTTCTCCCCCTAACTTCCGGGAATTGCTGATGAATAGTGGAGGAAGTAAAAATGGTGAAATCGGTTTATTTTGTGAAGATTGTTCTTTTGGTTTTTCTAATTGGAACTGTCAGAAATGCGGTAGAGAAAATAATACTTCAAGGACAGCCTTTGAACTCAGTAGAAGTGACTGTTTTATAGCAACAGCTGTATATGGTTCTAGATATACATCAGAAGTAGAATTATTGCGTCAATATAGAGATGAAATTATGATGAAGTCCTTATGGGGCAAGGTTTTGATAATGTGTTATGAAAAGATCTCTCCCCCAATAGCTAAGATTGTTAGCAAAAATAGAAAAATAAAATTGCTTGTCCGTGATCTAATATTGTCTTATTTAGTAAAATTTGTTTGCAGATCAATGATTTCGAGCGATCAAAATTTATAGATTTATGTGGAATTAGTGTGGAATTAGTAAGGAGATATAACGTGAAATATATAACGGAAGCAGAGCTAAATAAAATTGCCAAGATCAAAGGTGATAAGTATAAGTGGAAGAATCAAACAATTACAAAAACTTGGAATTCAAAGAAATCTAGATGGGATATTTCACCAGCTCTTTTTGGTGATTTGGCTTTGAAATGTCTAGGTTGTGATTCCTATTATCTAGTAGAAGAATGTGTAAATTGTGGCTTAGATGAGCCTATTTATACTCCAGGAACACCATCCATAGGTTCATCGCCTTTCTTTTGCAGTGAAGATCAGAATGGCAATTTAGGTATATGCTGTAGGAGATGTTTTCAAGGAATCGCAACACCATGGGAATGTGTAAGATGTGGAACAAAAAATCCCATATATAAAACATTGTACGAGTTGTCGTCTGGTTGTTTTATAGCAACTGCGACATATGGCACGGCTCAAGAATTCGAGATTGATGTTTTTCGACACTATAGAGAATCAGTTTTACGACAAAGTGCTCTTGGGAAGCTATTAATCTGGTATTACGACAAATACTCACCAAACTTGGCCAGAATCGTGGAAAGGTATCCAGTAATGCGCATTGTTTCAAGACATTTGTTTCTAAGCCCTATATTATTTATAATTAAATTGGGCATGGTGAATGATGGGAAATAAGGGAGAGCGATCTTAGGCGCATTTTTTTGGAGGCACTGATGGTTTAGTCGTGGCTTTTAGAGGTGGGGCAGAAATTGGCGCATGGATTGGCGGATCATTAGGTTTGGGCTTAACAGCCAAGACTCTTGGGAGCTATCAAATGCTTTTTTGTTAGTTTACTTGAAAGGTGAGGAGGCTAATATGGGTAAAAATAGATGCCCAGTTTGCAACGGGATGGGCCAAATTATCGATATCGATGCCCCTGTAGTTGGTCATTTACCATGTTATATGTGTAAGGGAACTGGAAGAACACAACATGGTCCTTATGATTGCGTTGTCTGTGATGGATCTGGGAAAATAGCAATGCAACAAAGAAGATATTGTTCACGATGTCAAGGCACTGGAGAGATAGAAGACTAAATTCTCTAATTGATTTATCTCCCTACGCCACAAGGATTTTCGATAAATATTATCACAATGCAAATCTATGAATCAAAAAAGGATTCTTAATCTAGCTATTGAACAAACGAAAAAAGATAGTTCTTTAGTATACAATTTCGGAAGGTTTCTATTTCCAAAAGGCGAATTACCAATATTTTGTCTTTGTTATGCTTATTTTCGGTGGCTAGATGATGTTGTTGACGCTCCTAATGTCTCCATTGAATCAGTTCAAGCAATCCTAAATAAACAAGTAAAGATTTTCCAGCAATCATCCAATTCAAACTATGTGATTGATTGTTGGAATGATTACGAGAATATGCTAATGATAATTTTGGAACATGATAAGAGGGGGAATTGTTATTTACAGAGACATGTTCTAGAAATGTTGAGCGCTTTACAATTTGATTCAAAGCGTAGACATCAAATCAGATCAAAGGATGAATTAGATTTGTACTCAACACTTTTAGGTAGAGCATATACCAATTTTATTTTGTCTTTCATTTCAAGATCAGTTAATGGAAAAGATAGTGCAGTTCACTTGGCTGGATATGCTGCCCACAAAGCGCATATTCTTCGTGATTTTTATCAAGATATTTCTTTGGGCTACTATAATATTGGCAATGAAGAGTTATGGAAACATGGGTACTTGAAAGACCAACTATTGAGTGCAGATTTGCGACCCTGGGTCTTTGACGTAGTTCAAGAAAGTTATGAGAAGTTCAAATGTGGGTTGAAAGGAATAATGCGGCTTGGGGATTTGAGATGTAGATTTATTGGGCTTTTAATCAGTGTTCAATATTTGTATGTTCTTGAGAGAATAAAGTGCAACGATTATGTGCTTGATAGGATAGCCATTGAGCCAAATACTCAAGAGAAAAGGTATATGTTTCGGTGGGCCTTACGTGAAACGTTTTTAAGATTTAATGATATTAATACCATTGATACAAGAACGCTTTTTCTTTTACAGTCGTAGAGACTTGAGGTTTTTGATGATTGGTTACACGCGAGGAAGGATACGGGTATTTACGCAAGATGATTTAAACATTCTAAAGATGTATTATTGCGGGATTTGTCATTGGTTGAGGGAGGACTATGGCTTTCCAATTGGAATGTTTGCAAATTGGGACAGTCGTTTTATTGCACTCCTTGTAGGAGCACAGTATGCCGATGGTGATAAAAACTCTAGAACAACCTGTCCTATTTCAATATCAAGAAATAGTAAGCCAATAGCTGGATTTCATGTTGCTCATAGATATGCTGCTGCTGTTTTGATGTTTCTATTGGGCGAAAAATTGGATGATGACATCAGGGATGACAATTCTTTAGTTGCAAAGTTGTTTCAGCGATTATTGAGAGAAAAAGTCGAAAAATCTGAGATAATCCTTCGACGTCTCGATTTTCCCTTGGATGTAGCGATGGGAATACGTTCCGAGCAAAGAAAAGTTGAGTCTACAGAAAATCGTTTAGATCTCTACCAATTGACGAATCCAACGGCCAAGGCTATTGGTTCGGTATTCGCACATACAGCAATTATTGCTAAAGAAGAATCGAATTATGATAACCTTTACCAAATTGGAAATCATGTTGGAAGGATCATTCCAATTGTCGATGCTTGTGACGATTATGAGGCCGATCAAAAGAAAAACAAGTTCAATGAATTAATAGTAGCTTATCGAATAGATAATAATATCAATAATCATAAGGTCCATAGTGTTTACAACGAGGTAGAGAAGTTTCTATTAGATCAACTTCGAATGATCAGAACTTACTATTCTGATCTTGTTCTTTTCAGACATCAAAATATTATTTGTAACATATTAGCGATGGGGATGTATGATATTGTCTTGCGTGCATGCACAAATATAG
>CAZWEO010000266.1:0-3529 GCA_964633115.1 uncultured Desulfobacterales bacterium | reverse complement strand
TATCTCCTACCACGTCTCCCTCATTTTCAATACAGATATCATCGTTTCCGGCCGGTAATTCAAACATATTTATTGTAAGGAGATATATATGAGCAGTCTGGGGGGATTGATAATGTTAGCCGTCATCGGCGGTGTAGCAGTGGCCCTGCAAGGCCAGTTTATGGGCTTGATGGACCAGCAAATGGGTACGCGCGAAAGCGTTTTTATCACCTACGTTAGCGGTGGCATCTTGATAGGACTTGCCATGCTGGCAGCCCGCGGCGGCAACCTGAAAGCAATACAGCAGGTTCCCTGGTGGGCACTCAGCTCGGGGATATTGGGTTTGGTTATCGTGGGAACAATCGGATACACTGTCCCCAGATTGGGCATTGCCAAAGCTTTTATGATTATCCTAGCTGCCCAATTCCTGGTGTCCGCCATCGTGGATCATTTTGGTTTGATGGGCGCCGCTTTGCGCCCCATGGATTTATCCCGGCTGGGGGGTATGGCCTGTCTGGTTTGCGGGGTTTGGTTGATGGTGCGATAACCTGCAATTCTTTCGAAGGTTCAAAACAGGTAGTTAGGCTGAAGACTGATAGGCTGTTAGCCGCTCAGGGAATATGGCTCTTGGATTTTTACGACTATCAGCTAAGAGCAAAGAGCTAACAGCCAACTATCTGTTCACTTGGCCCCTTGAACCCTTGGCCCCTTCTTTTCATTATATTTTATAAGGCATCCAATTTTGCAGCATCGATATAGTGAGGTTTGCCAAGGATGCTTTTAATATAATCCAGCATAATGGCGGCCCGTATCTCACGCGGATCCAATTTTTCCACCTGCCCATCGGACACAATTTCAGCAACCCAACCGTCAGACAGTGCCTTCTTGTCAGCGTGATCTTCCCGAAACAATTTTAAATAATCCAGATACAATTGCTGTAGCTTGCCGATTTCAACAGTCTCAATTTTGTTAAATGTATCAACCATAACAGACACTTCGGGAAGAGTTGGATTTTCCACAACAGATTTAAAAGCCTGGGCGTAACGTAGCAGCCCCTTATGAATATGATGTTCCTTCACCATGTTGAGTTTGCGCCAACCAGCATCAATCCATTTGAAAGCACCGCATTTCACTTGGGGTGTTTTGCCCGGAATTTCATAATAAACAACCACTGAAAAGGAATCATACATATAGGATTTTATCCATCCCAGCCCGGACTTATTGAGACCCTTCTTGCCTGAGTAGAGATAATTCCAATCGTCATCAGAACCCAAGACCAATCCTTTTTTGCCAACTTCTGAGATATCAGTCTGTTTACTGATTGACATCAAAATGTTGTTGCCTTGGTGTTTTGTCAAAATCAAGGTCCGATCCAATCCGTAGCGATAGTAACCACCTGTATTGAGATCCGGTGTATTTTCTACAATTTCATGACCTTTGGCTATGATTGGGAGCGTGCCGCCATCGAGGAATTCCCATAATTTCGGCATGTTTTCCCGACCATCCTCAATTCTGGTCCAGTAAGATAGCCTGACCGAGGTTGGGTTGGTTAAAAATGAGGGCAGCTCTGGATTGTAGGATAACTTAAGGATCTGGCTTAGATCTTTGTCAAAAGTAAACTCATTATAGGCCGAGGTCATCTTAAACGGACCATCTGAATAGTAAAGACTCTCCTCTTTTTTGGAAGCCAGCACGAAGGCCGCAAGATCATTGATCATATTAGGTTCGACAGGCCGCGTGCTATCAGGTCTGTTTAAGGCCAAAAGATGTTCAAAGGCCGGATTTAACGAGCTTGGAATTTTCTCCTTTGTCAAACCGTCACTGGACCACACTGCCAAAGGAATGATAAGAAAAACGCAGATCACCAAAAGCTGCAATCCGATCAGATTGGGCTTGATACGGAATGTGTCATAGAGGAAGTTTTTTAAGGCCATACAATCCACATGCTTGATATTATTGAAAAAAATAGCCTATTCCGGTTGAATAGGCCTCAATTTAAGTCAGATTTTATATAACGCCAACGATAAGGTTGCAAGTCTTAATGTCAACTTCAATGATGTAAGCCATCAGCAATAAGCTATAAGCTGCTATGGTTTTACTGAATTACATGTAGAAAGGTTAATAGACGGTTTCGAAAAAAGTTCAAATTCAAGGCGTGCAAATTTTGTAATCATGAGGCGTATTTATAGTACGTTGAATGTATTGCGGCCTTAATCTTGAATGAGACTCCATTCAAGATTTAGATACGCTGCACAAGGAAGAAGTTGGGCTTTTTGCGAAATCGTGTTTATTTGAATAAAAATGTACCAATAATCTCCTTCATTATCTCCGTCGTACCACCCCCAATGGATAGGATCCGGTTATCTCGAAACAACCGTTCCACCAGATAACCGCGCATACACCCGTAGCCACCAAAAATCTGCACAGCATCATAGGTAATTTTATCGCTCACTTCGCAAGCAAAATTCTTGGCCATACTGATTTCTTTGACCTGGTTGTGGCCGGCATCAATTTTGGCGGCTATCCGATAGGTAAATTCGCGGCTGGCTTCCAACCGGGTGGCCATATCAACCAGCTTGTGACGGAGCACCTGAAACCCCTGTAGCTTGCGGTTGAAGGCTTCGCGTTCCTTAACATATTCCAGACAGGCCTCATAAGCCATTTGCGAAGTCATATTGGCCATAACGGACATTGCCAGGCGTTCTCCCTGAAAATTTTCCATGATACCGTAAAACCCCTGATTTTCCTCGCCGATGAGATTCTCCACCGGAACCAAGCAATCATCCAAAAAAATCTGGGCTGTGTCCGAAGCCCACCAACCAGTTTTTTTGAGTTTATCAGAGACACTGTATCCGGGGGTGTCCGATTCAATTACAAGCAGGCTAATACCATGGGCACCAGTTTTACCGGTCCGCACGGCACAGGTGATCTGGTCGGCCCGATAACCGCTAGTGATAAACGTTTTACTGCCGTTGACCCGGTAGTGATCGCCTTCACGCACAGCAGTTGTCTCTAGGTTGGCTACATCGGATCCGCCGCTTGGTTCGGTCACAGCCAAGGCAGCAATTTTTTCACCGGCGAGGACCGGCGTGATAAAGCGTTCTTTTTGAGCATCGGTCCCCAGGGACAAGATTGGCGGCAAGGCAATATTGAGGGAGCCTATACCGGCAGCCAAACCGCCTGATCCGGATCGCATCAATTCCTCTGTGATCACAACCTTAAAAAAGATATCGCCCGGAATCCCGCCATAGACCTCAGGATAACCGGTACCGAGTATGCCCACCTCAGCCGCTTTTAAATAAAGCTCTCGCGGGAATTCACCGGCCTCCTCCCAGTCGTCGATATAAGGCAGAATCTCTTGATCAACGAATTCCTTAACCGATCGTCGCACCAGATCATGGGATTTGCCAAAATACTCCTGGCAGGTTGCTTGGGTATTAAATGCATAGCTCATTATGTATATCCCTTATTAATAAGATGATTTTATGGTTCAAGGTCAATGCCGTTAACTTAACCAATTGGTTTATAGGCTGGGAAGAATTTTCTTGCC
>CAZWEO010000265.1:1625-3556 GCA_964633115.1 uncultured Desulfobacterales bacterium | reverse complement strand
ATGAAGGAAAAAATCAGAAAATTATTGAAAAAAAGAAATGCCATCATGCTGGCCCATAATTACCAGCCACCCGAAATTCAGGATATTGCTGATCTATGTGGTGATTCCCTGGAGTTGAGTCGAAAGGCGGCCGCTACCGATGCAGAAGTCATCCTGTTTTGTGGCGTTCATTTCATGGCCGAGACCGCCTCAATCTTGTCGCCACAGAAAACAGTTTTACTGCCAAGGCATGATGCGGGCTGTTTAATGGCCGACATGATAACCGCTGAAGGTTTGGCTGCTAAACTTGAATCGTTACCGCCCATGCCTGTGGTAACCTATGTCAATTCCACGGCCGACGTAAAAGCCTTATCCACAATATGCTGTACATCCGCAAATGTAGTCCAGGTGGCCAACAGTCTGGATGAAAACGAAATACTGATGACACCCGACCGAAATTTAGCCATGTACGCGGCCTCGCAGACCGATAAAAAAATCCATGTCTGGGATGGTTATTGCCCTACCCATGAACGCCTAACCCCACAAGATGTTCAGGCTGCACGCGCGGCCCACCCGCAGGCAGTATTCATGGCCCATCCCGAATGTCGACCGGAAATTTTGAAAATGGCAGATGTCATCGCTTCAACTTCCGGAATGATAAGGCATGCCGCAGAATCAGATGAAAAGGCTTTTATTGTCGGTACAGAGTCAGGCCTGCTTCATCCACTGAAAAAAGCGAATCCAGATAAACAATTTTACTTCGCTTCCGAAAAAATGATTTGTAAGAATATGAAAAAGATTACCTTGGAAGATATTGTGCACAGCCTGGAAAACATGGCAGGGGAAGTCAAGGTGCCTGAAGATATCCGCATCCCGGCGCTTCAGGCTGTGGAAAGGATGCTGGATTTGACACAATAAGCTTCCTATTGCACTGCTCGAAGCCTTAATGGTCGCACACAAGAACGAAATAATGAATATCGAATAAGAAATTGCGAATGTCGAAGGTTGTAAACCGTCCCTGGCAACACTTCAAAATTCCATATTCATGAATTCGACATTCGATATTCTAGGTTGGCTCTATATGAGTTCTTCCGGTATATCCGCGTTCGTATAAACCTTCTGCACGTCGTCACAGTCCTCCAGCATATCCATCAGACGGATCATCTGCTCGGCTTCTTTGCCCTGGAGATTCGTAGACGTTTGCGGTAGCATGGTAATTTCTGCATCCAGATAAGGTATGGCCTTTTCATCCACAGCGGCCTTGACTGCCTCAAAATCCTCTGGGGCCGTGATAATCTCGTAATTACTTTCATCCTCGCGAACATCTTCGGCACCAGCGTCCAGGGCGGCTTCCATCAGCGTATCTTCATCTATCGTCGACCGTTCCACCACAAGATAGCCCTTCTTATCAAACATCCAGGCAACGCAACCATTTTCACCCAGATTGCCGCCGCACTTACTGAATATATGCCGGATGTCGGCTACAGCCCGATTTTTATTGTCCGTCAGGGACTCCAGCAGTACAGCGGCGCCCCCCGGGCCATAACCTTCGTAGGTGCTCTCTTCGTAGTTAACGCCTTCCAGTTCACCCGTACCCTTTTTGACGGCGCGTTCAATGTTGTCCTTGGGCATATTTTCTGCTTTGGCCGCGGCAACGGCCGTTCTGAGCCTGGGATTCGAATCGGGATCGCCGCTGCCACCCATACGGGCGGCCACCGTAATTTCCTTGATTAATTTGGTGAATATCTTACCCCGTTTGGCATCCGCGGCTCCCTTTTTATGCTTAATGGAAGACCATTTGCTGTGACCTGACATATGTAAAACCTCCTACTAAATTTTCATGTTTTCATTCTATTGGAATACCAAGGCAATTCAAGAGAAACTTATAATATATGTTCCGCCATCCTCTTTTAAGAATGAAAATTTATTCCGATAACAAAAATTTCCTTGCT
>CAZWEO010000265.1:0-1525 GCA_964633115.1 uncultured Desulfobacterales bacterium | reverse complement strand
CCAGGATCCCGGCGCACAACCTAGATCCAGAACGCGATCTCCCTTGCGAATTAGGCTAAACTTCTTCTGAATCTCTTGTAATTTATATACGGATCGGGCTGCATAATTTTCTTTCTGAGCCTTGCGGGAATAATGATCCTGCCAGGGATTATTTTTGGGCGTTCTTTTCCTCAATGTAATAAAATTCACATTATGTTTGAGTAGGATTCCAAATATGGACTATTATGAAATTCCAAATCACAAATGTCAAATCCCAAACAAACTACAATTACCAAAACCTAAAATCCAAAATTCGGAATATTGGAATTTGAGATTTTTTTGGAAATTGGTGCTTGATATTTATAAATTCCTGTTCATCCGGTTTGAGATATAATCAAGCATAGGAACCACGGGCTGTAGTCCTCTAACCAGTAGGCACCTAATAGCCTAATAGTCTTCAGCCTACAGCCTGATCTTAAAACAATGTTTCCATGGCTTCTATTACACTGCTAACACCTATGAGTTCAAAACCCGTTACTTTGGACATCCGCTCCAGGTTGTTGCGGGGAATCAGGCAACGTTTGAAACCCATTTTCTCCATCTCGCGTACCCGAACCTCAATTTGGGCCACCGCGCGGATCTCTCCGGTCAATCCGATCTCTCCGACCACGGCGGCTCCCTCCCTAACCGGCTTATCTAAAAAACTAGAGGCAACTGCTGACACAATCCCAAGGTCCACCGCCGGTTCATACACCCGTACCCCGCCAGCGACATTCATAAAAATATCATGCCCCAACAAATGCATGCCCAGTTTTTTCTCCATCACCGCCACCAATAAAGCCACCCGATTTTGATCCAACCCCAGAATGGTTCTTCGAGGTGTTCCGAGATTGGTGCTGCTTGCCAGTGCCTGCAGCTCAATCAAAATTGGCCGGGTCCCCTCCATACTGGATGTGACCACCGAACCCGGTGTTGCCTGTGGCCGCTCAGACAAGAATATCGCCGACGGGTTTGCCACTTCGTTTAGACCGTTTTCTTTCATTTCGAACACACCGATTTCATTGGTGGAACCGAAACGATTTTTAACCGCCCTTAGAATACGAAAAACATGGTTGCGGTCGCCTTCGAAATACAGCACCGTGTCTACCATATGTTCCAACAGCCGCGGTCCGGCAATGGCTCCCTCTTTGGTCACATGCCCCACAAGAAATGTGGGGATGCCTTTCTGCTTGGCCATCAGCATCAACCGCATGGCCGACTCACGCACCTGGCTCACGCTACCAGGTGCCGAGGTGAGGTCTCCACTGTACATGGTCTGGATGGAGTCAATCACAATTACAGCTGGCTGTGCTTTTTCCACCGAAGCCAAAATTGCCTCGATTTCTATTTCCGAAATAGCTAGAATTTCCGCGGAAAGGGTTGCGAGCCGCTTGCTTCTGAGCCCAAGTTGCCGAACCGACTCCTCGCCACTGACATAGAGGCCCTTCAAACCGTCCTGACAGATCCCGAAAAGCGCCTGCAGCATCAGCGTCGACTTGCCGATGCC
>CAZWEO010000264.1:0-3571 GCA_964633115.1 uncultured Desulfobacterales bacterium | reverse complement strand
CATTATCCATACAAGGATGTCGATAAGTCACACGGGTAATAATACCATTCTTCTCAGACTAATGTTACCAAAGTCTTAGGCGCCATATATAATCACTACTTTACCTCGACCGTCCCTATTGAAAATTAAGCAAACCACCAACGCTCTGCACACCTGAGACCATCAGCAGGCTTATTGCCGGCAACGTTTTCGAATTTCATCTTATCACTGGCAGCAGCAACGAAGTCTGTAAATAGAAAAACAATTGAGCCACCTTCATCGCGCAAAATACTTTGCATTTCTACATACATCTCCCTCCGTTTGGCTTTGTCCAGCTCAGCCCGAGCGATTTTTAGCAGATCATTGAACCTTTTGTGTTTCCAGTAGGCATCATTCCAGGCCGCGTCAGCTGCGTAAGCGGTAGTAAACATAATATCTTCGGTTGGACGCGGGTTCCAGAAACAATGGCAGAAAGGTGCCTTCCGCCAGATGTTTTTCCAATAGCCGTCTTCCGGTTCCTTGGTCACTTCGATGTTGATGCCTGCTTTTGCTGCTTGCTCTTTGTAGAGCATAGAGTAGTCGGCGAAATCTCTTAAATTGGAGGTGTGCAATTTAATCGTGAGGTCCTGCAGACCAGCCTTTTTCAAGTGATATTTTGCTTTGTCCGGATCATATTCTCTTTGTGGCAGTTCAGAGGCATGGAAACGGCTGGTGGGGGAAACCGGGTGATCGTTGCCGAGAGTTCCATACCCGCGCAGTACCGTATCAACCAATTGCTGGCGGTCAATCGCATATTTGAGTGCCAAGCGAACGTCGTTATTATCAAAGGGCGGTATGCCTGTATGCATGGGTAACGTGTAATGGGCTCCACTGGGCTTCCTGACGATTTGAATACCGGGTGTATTTTTAAGCAAATGAATGGTCCTTAATTCACACTGGTTCATAAAATCGACACGGCCTGTCCGCAAAGCATTTGTCCTGGCATTGTTGTCATTAATATTAAGGGTCTCAACTTCGTCAAAGTGCGCGCGTCCGGCTTTCCAGTAGTTTGGATTCCGTTTAGCCAATGCCATGACACCGGGTTTGAAATTCTCAAGGATGTAAGGGCCTGTGCCGATGCCTTTGCGATGATCTTCCTTCTTTGTGCCGGCCGGAAAGATAGAAAAATAGGGCTCAGTCAGCACAAAGGGAAAGTCCGCATTACCTTCTTTCAAGCTAAAAATTACCGTGTTCTTTCCATCAGCCTTGATATCTGTGACAGAAGCCACTAGAACTTTGCCACCTGACTTCGAGGCTTCACCCCTATGGTGTTGAATGGAATCGATCACATCTTCGGCATTCAGGGTTTTACCGTTGTGAAATTCCACCCCTTTGCGCAGCTTGAAAACCCATTGTTTGGAATCTGATGAAGGCTCCCAGCTTTCAGCCAACTCAGGGATAGGATTGCCTGTATGGTCCACTTCAACCAGGTTATTTCTAATCTGCCAGTTCATCTTCCAGGCCCATAGAGTGGTTAAAGTTGCGGGCTCTAATGAATCAGTAGTACTGCCGGTATTTAGGCCAATTCGGAAACGCCCACCTTTTTTTGGCTCAGAAGCCTTAGCTAATGATGGAACCAACGACGGCGAAATCGCTACGGATGCCCCTAAAACAGATAATCGGGCTAAAAACTCTCGACGGGTAATTTTTCCCTGCAATAGCATATTTTCCAATTTTTTTATCCTGTTCATAGCCGTTCCCTCCTTTTCTTTGTTTGTAAATTAATTTTATCAAGAGGATTGCTCCTCAACCCGTAGGACCTTAATTATCAGTTCAAATCATATTATCAGTTTTAAGATTCTTGAATCTCCACGCATATTCAAATGCCTTTAATATCTGTGTCAATAACAAGACAGCGTACGGACTTTGACATCTGGTTCGGGCATTACAACCCTTTCCATTTGTTCTCTTAGCGTTCTGAGTTGAAGTTCATATTTATTATTGTGGTACAGATTAATATGCTCGTTAGGATCATTTTCGTGATCGAACAGTTCCCCCCAACCTTGTTTTTTTGCCAGAGGATAAACTGTCAGTCGCCAATTTTCGGTAATGTAGGAAAGGTTATATTGATCCTCTACTGTTCTGGGGTGGTATTCGGCTAACAGGTGCTCACGGATTTGTTCTGTATCACCGTGCAGCATTGGCATTAAAGACGTGCCATCATCCTTTTCATACTCTAATCCAAGGCAGTCTAATACCGTCGATTTGATATCCAAATGGCTTGTTAGACCCTCACAAACTTCACCTTGAGGCAATCCCGGACCTGTCATCAACAAGGGAATGTTTAATAGCTGACGGTAAGCCATCGGCCCTTTTCGCAACAACCCATGGTCGCCTAAAAGCTCACCGTGGTCAGAAGTAAACATCACGAGCGTATCCTCCAACACCCCCTGGTCTTCCAAAGCTTCAATTAGCCTGCCGACACCGGTGTCGATCATTTCCACCATTGCATAGGTGTATGCTATCACCCGGCGGATCGAGTCGTCACTGATTGAATCAGTCTTTTCCCAAGTACCCTGTTCAATACAGACATCATGATTTTTTAAAAATTCACGGTAGGTTATCTTTGTCTTGCCATCACCCGGCATCCATTGCTGGTTTTCGATATATGCAGGCATATTTTCTAACTCGCCTGGAACTATAGCGGGTTTTGGCATGCTGGACAAATCGAAGTGATTACAATATGGCACCGGTGGCGAAAACGGGTGATGTGGGTCAGGAAAAGAAACGAAAAGGAAAAAAGGATCTGTTCTGTTTTGGTTTTGAATATAGTTGACGGCCCTGTCGGTTATCCAGGTGTTGTAATGCATCTCTTCAGGGACCGCACTCTGCCATACTTCATTCATATCTTCAGGAGGTCCGTCCAATGCATTTTCAGGATTGTATAGATCTAAGACCTCGGGATGACTGTCCTGCAGCCACCGGGCATAATGCCCGCCTCGCACCGATGTAAAGGATTCACCGATTACAAATTCAGCATTTTGAAATCCGTAGTAAGGGCCAGTCCAACCCTTGCTTTGTGGTAAGGTCCAGAATGCCTCCGATTCCGGCATACCGAACGAAGCTGGCGCTAAGATGGGCTGGAAATGAAATTTTCCTACACCATGAGTCTGCCAACCATGCTCCAGTAAAACGTGAGGCAACAATTCCAGTGAATTGTCCAGTGCCACACCGTTTTTAATCAGGCGATTGTGCCGTGGGTATAGGCCCGAAAAGAAAGAGGCACGGCTCGGGGCACAAATAGGACAGGGGGTGTGGTGAGAATGAAAGTTGACACCTCTGCGGGCTAATGAATCGAGGTGGGGTGTCCGGGCGTTCACATTGCCATTGCAACCAAGGGCATCATATCTGAGTTGATCTGCCATTATTATGACAACATTCACGTAAATACCCCCTTTGTATTATGGTGTTACGATTTTGATAGAATCTTGAAACCTTTCTATCCATTAGATCAAAGACATCCATCTGTTAAGGACGCGAAGGCTTGAAGACCACCAATTAGCAACCAAGGCCGTGCATATGGAAATGATAGTTGTGTATTCCTAATCGCATT
>CAZWEO010000263.1:0-3630 GCA_964633115.1 uncultured Desulfobacterales bacterium | reverse complement strand
ATAAGGGAATAATATCGAACAACATAATAAATCTAACAACATCACTCCAACTTATATTCTGCTTTTGTACTTGTAAAATTGTTGTGATCTATCCTGCCCCACAAGGATATATGCCAATCGGGAAAACTTTCTCTGGCAAACCCGGAACAGTTTGATTTATTGACGTATACTGAATTTTGCACCGAAATGATTGCAAAGGATCCTATCGATGAAATATTTACCTTCCCAACTGATCTACTTTTTCCAGAATAAGACAATGAGAATGAATCTACGGAAACTTAGCAAGTTCATAGCTGTTATTGCTGTGACCATAACGATCTACAGTATCCTTTTTCATTTTATTATGGAGTATGAAGGGAGACAGTTTTCGTGGATTACAGGCTTTTACTGGACGTTGACTGTCATGTCAACACTCGGCTTTGGTGATATTACATTTGTAAGCGATCTGGGTCGTGCATTTTCGTTGATTGTTCTGTTATCGGGTATCATTTACTTGCTGATCATGCTCCCCTTTACCTTTATACGCTTTTTTTATGCACCCTGGCTGGAGTCGCAGGCCCAGTCACGAACACCGCGTGAACTGCCCGAAGGTTCGCAGAACCATGTAATCATGACGGGCTATGGATCTATCGCCATGAGCCTTATAAGGAAACTGAACCAATATGAGCTTAATTACGCTGTTGCCATGCAGGACACGCAGGCTGCGACAGAACTTCTGGATATGAGTGTAAAGGTTGTTATCGGAGAACTTGATATGCCTGACACCTATCGGAAGCTGAGGGTAGAAAAGGCCGCCCTCGTTTTTGTGAATAATAATGACATGCTTAATACAAACATTATTGCCACGATACGGGAAGTCTCGGAATCTGTTCCCATTGTTACCTTTGCAGATGCATACGATTCGATTGATATCCTTGAACTTGCCGGAGCAACGCACGTCTTTCAATTTACCAAGATGCTGGGCGTTACGATGGCACAGCATGCTCTTGGAGTGTCTACACAGTCCAATATAGTCGGCACTATCGGGGGTGTCCTTATCGCTGAAGCCTATGCGGCCCATACACCATATGAAGGAAAGGAACTCATAAAGAGCGGGCTGCGTGAGAATACAGGTGTTATTGTGGTCGGAATATGGCAGAGAGGGAAATTTGAGATTCCGAGACCACAAACCCATATTCATCCTAATTCTATCCTTTTGCTTGCAGGATCGGAAGAACATTTCAGAAGGTACGATGACTTTGTCGGAAGTTCCCGATCTTATGCAGCTCCTGTTGTGATATTGGGAGGGGGCCGGGTCGGACAGGGCGCTGCCGAAACGTTAGAAGAACTTGGAATTGATTACCGTGTTGTGGAAAAGAACAGGAATTCTATAAAAGACAATAATAAATATATCTTGGGAGATGCAGCCAATCTTCAAATACTGGAGCAGGCCGGCATTTCTGCAGAATCACCCTCCGTGCTTATCACAACCCACGATGATGACATAAATATTTACCTAACTATTTTCTGCAGAGAATTAAGACCCAACATACAGATTAGCAGCAGGGCCAACCTAGAGCGCAATATCAGTAAGCTTTATTCAGTCGGGGCTGACTTTGTCATGTCACATGCTTCCATGGCGGCAAGTAAAATTCTAAACATTCTTAGACCGGATGAAAGCCTGATGCTGGTTGAAGGATTAAATGTATTCAAGGCACTTGTTCCTGCTTCTTTAATAGAAAAAACACTTGCTGAAAAACAGATAAGAAGAAAGACGGGGTGTAACGTAATTGCAATCTGTTCCAGAGATTCTTTCAACATAAATCCTGATCCCACGGTTAAGTTAAAGCAGAACGAAGAATTGATTCTTATCGGCACGGCTAAGGCGGAAAAAGAATTTAAGAATGTCTTTTCATAAAAAGAGACAACATAGGATTTATCGATATTGATAGCTTGCCGAAAAAATTGGCGTGCCTGTTTATTATCCTTTTCGTTATTACGGAACAAGCAATCAACCCCACGATAATGCAAATCGTAGGACTGAGGGAAAAACTTGGTTGTGAATAAAAATAATCTGCAAAAAATATCTTAGCACGCTTATTTCAATGGCAAAATTGTATATCTAAGCCTAAAATCAACCCTGATTTATCTTTAAATTGTTGTAATATCGTACAGTTAATTTAGTCCGATCTGAATACCACCGGGGATTAGGACTGGATTAATTCGTCAATTATCCGGTAGCCTCGCCGAATACCCTATCTACAAAGGCATTCCTGAAAATACCATTCGGATCACACTCCTTTCGGAGCGCGTCGAATTGTCGATACTGGGGATAAAGTTCGGCAAAGTCGCTGGAGTTTCGTGAGAAAAGTTTACCCCAGTGAGGCCGCCCGGCGTACTCGCGCATGATTTTTTCGAAATCCCGATGATAAGGTCCGGTCCATTTCGTGCTAGCTATGTATCCACCCAGATAACAACTGTCCCTTCCTGTAGCTGGGCTCATGGGAATATCATCGGCGGGCACGAATCGTACCTCCAGCGGAAAATTAACGCGATACTCAGGTGCCGAGTCGCGAATAATCTGGGCGACTCGATCGATAGCCTCGCCAGCTTTTTCTAATGGGATAGCATACTCAGATTCGTTGTGGATCGGGATCATTTTTCCGATGTTGAAAAGCCTTGTACCCCGGTTCACTCTGCGCCTTGGTGTGAAATATAGACTTTGCATTGATCTCATCACCGAAGGAGTGAGTCCCGGCACCACACGTGTAAGACGGAGAAGGGCGCTAAAGGAGTAAGTGGATAGCCCCCAGTATTCCATGAGCTCGGTGGGCCTGGGGAAGGTTATTGGCTCATTGGTCCGATTTAGAAGATAAACCTGGATAACATCTGTATACGGCAGCCACCAAAGCTTAACATAGTCATTTTCGGCCAGATAGCGGTTCAAATCAGCCAAGGCTCGATCAAAAGACACTATCTCACGTCGTTCCTCTAGATTAAAAGCGTCAATACATTTAAACGTAATCCCAGTGACAACACCGAGGCAGCCTAAGTGAACCCGCGCTGCAGAGAAGAGCTCCGGTTCCTGAGAAGAACTTAGCGTTCGTATCCGACCTGTACCATCCACCAGCCGCAATTCCTCGATGAAAGTAGAAAGAAGCGGCGTGCCCGAACCATGTGTTCCAGTCCCGGTGTAACCTGCTGCAGTCTGGGTAACGATTGAACCGATGTTGTCCAACACAAGGTTCTGCTCCTCCAGAGCCTTTTGGATGTCGAACATTACCGCTCCTCCCTGAACACGCACCCGCTTTGATTCAACCTGCACGTCAATGGATGTCATTCGGTCCAGTCGTAGCAGATGTTCGTCCTCCACCTCGTTGATGTCAGACCAAGAAAGTCCCGAACCAACAGGTTTAAGGCGACCACCATCTTCAATCACTCGATTCACAAGTACGGATGGACAGAGTTTTGTTACTATTTTCGTGTGGTGACTGTTGATGAAAATATCACATTGCACGGTACAAAAGGCTGGATGTTGATATCACAATCTAACCTGAGGGTGAATTTCAATTAAGCCACAAATTGTCCGAACAAATATATGTTGGAGTGATGTTGTTAGATTTATTATGTTGTTCGATATTATTCCCTTAT
>CAZWEO010000262.1:0-3663 GCA_964633115.1 uncultured Desulfobacterales bacterium | reverse complement strand
ACTTAGAACCAGAAATTAAAGCACAGTGACATTCGCGGCGGCAGGACCTTTTTGGCCTTGCTCTATATCAAAAGAAACGCGGTCACCTTCATTTAAAGATTTGAATCCTACTGCGTTAATAGCTGAATGATGAACAAATACATCCGGCCCATCTTCTTGCTCAATGAATCCAAACCCTTTGCGATCGTTAAACCATTTTACAATTCCATTTGCCATGATAACATCCTCCTTTTAAATTGTTTTTAAAATCTTTAACTGGAGGATGCAACATCAAAAAGATGGATTGTTCCTACAGATAAAGCCTTGCAGCCCGCTGACTACAGCGTCTTGTTGAATAACTCTATAGTATCATCTTAATGAAAAATACAAGAAAATTTATTATCAAGACGAAAAGACATTAAAAATACAAAGGGCATCCCCCAAATAATTGACTGGATGCCCTTTTTTACAGAAAAATAGTAAGTTAGTTTACAGTGACATTAGACGCGGCAGGACCTTTGGGCCCATCCACTATATCAAAGGAAACCTGGTCGCCTTCATTGAGGGATTTAAAACCATCAGCGTTGATTCCTGAATGATGAACAAACACATCCGATCCACTTTCTTGCTCAATGAACCCAAACCCTTTGCGGTCGTTAAACCATTTAACAGTTCCATTTGCCATGATAACATCCTCCTTTCAAAATATTTTCAAAATCTTAAGCTGGAGGATGCAACATTAGAAAAATGAATTGTTCCTTCAGAAAAAAATCGTCCCACCGATTACAAGTGGGGCCTTGTTGAATAAATCTATAATAACACCGATTATACAGAAAGCAATTTAAATGTTTGTTTTTTTAATAAATATATATATTCGAACTTTTTAGAGTGTAGATATGGCTTGTTATGCAAATATACCATGCAAAGCATCTTATTGGCAAAATTCGTGGAATAATATCACAAAAATTCTGTTGTTCTAAAAAAGGCATATAGGTTGGAACTGTACCACTATTCAGAAGGCAGAAAATGGTTACGATAAGTTCCAAATATCTTGATCTCAGAAATTCTTTATTCCTTAATCGAGAATGGAGTGAGTCCGGTATCTGAAAGCAATAAGTATTGACTTTTTTCGATAGCATTTCCTTTGGGGTTATAATAAACATCAATACAGTATGTTACACTTTCATACAAATCTTCAAATTGGTTACAAACGGTATCTGCTTCTATCCAGCCCTTTCCTTTATATGATATCCCAGTTATTGGATTGTGAAATACCAACACCCCTTCTTCACTCCAATGATAAAGAAATTCAATTCCCACAGAAAAAAATATAGTCGTTTTTCCGACCATCAGTTCGCTTATTTCCTGTCCATTAAGTTTGTTTGCTTCATCAACTTCATAATAACCTCTGGAATCTTTTATAAAGCCTGCTTTGACTAAACCATCAACAAACCGATTAAATACATCCTGGCTTTTAAAATTGTAGCTGGAATAGAGCGATTGCATATCAGGATACATACCGTCAGTGTAAATCTCCAAATAATTATTAAATGCTTCTTTGGCTTCATCCTCACGACCAAGATGGGCATAAGATACAGCGGAAACGACATGGGTATGTAGTAGATTAGGATTATCCACTAAACTTTGTTCAGCGGATTCTAATGCCTCTTCATATTTTCCCATGCTCATGTAGGCAAATTCTAAATAGAAATTCCCTTCTAAGGGATTCAACCTCATTGCTTTTTTAATAAATGGAATTGCCTCTTTCGGCCTATCAGAAAGAACTAATATCCATCCTAAGGTTCGTAACGCAGCCTCGCTATTGGGAGAAAGCGTCACGGCTTTTTCCGCAAGTTTTAAAGCCTCCCTGTAGTGTCGTCTTGCCAATTCAAGACTTGCAAGAATACTATAGGCATCTGGTATTGGATTTTTCATTGCCGATTCAAGATAATGACGCATCAGATAGCGAGAACCAGGAAAGTCTTGACCAGTTTTCTCAATAAAGGATTTTCCTCCTTGTATGTTTTTTTTGTAGGCTTGTGCTAAACCAACATACGCTTGGCTATAGCTTGGATCCACTTCGGATGCCTGTTTAAAATAATTGATTGCCTTCACTAAATCATCAGGTGTCCATCGTCTTAAATGTGCCTTCCCTTTTAAATAGATATCGTGGGCAACAATACTATCGGTCCCTTTGGATGCAAGTATATTTACTTCAGCTGCGGACAAATTTAGAGCCAGAGCAGTTACAATTTTTTCCGTAACTTTATCCTGTAAATCAAATATGTCTTCCACCTTACTATCAAAACGATCAGCCCAAACATGATGGTCAGTCTCCGCATCGATTAGCTGTGCGTTGATACGTACCTGGCCGCCTGCTCTCCGTACACTACCCTCAAGGACATATCGAACATTCAATTCTTTGGCGATTTCTGGTATCTTTTTGCCTTGTCCTTTGTATGTAAAGATTGAGTTTCTGGAGATGACCAACAGATCCTTAATCTTGGATAGATCGGTTATGATGTCATCGGTCATGCCATCGCTGAAGTATTCCTGCTCTGGATCATTGCTCATATTTACAAATGGAAGGACTGCAATAGAAAGTTTCGTGAGCTTCTTGTCTGAGCCAGGTTCTGGTAGTCCTGCCTCACGCAAAACATTGGCCACAAGTTCAGGGTAGGCAGAATCCTTATAAAGCACGCCCTTGCCAATTGATTTCAAAGTGAATTTTGGATCTTTTTTTATGATACTTGCAATTTCTGATTGGGCCTCTTCATGACGACCTGCTAACAAATACATAGCGGCTAAACCAGCCATGTAAATAGGACTTTCGGGACTAATTTTAATTGCTTTACTAAATGCGGAGATTGCTTCTTCATAGCGACCCAAAATACCATAAGAATTTCCTAAATCAGCAAGATGCCAGCTATCAGAAATGGGGCTGAGGCGAATTGCTTTTTTGTATTGTATGATAGCTTCCTCCGGCTTTCCTGCGTGCTTAAGACTAAATGCTAATGCGGCGTGAGCGAAAGATGAATTGGGAGCCATATCGACAGCTCGTTTCCCTTCTGCAATAGCTCTATCATACTGTTTTTTAGTTAAATATATCCGTCCTAAAAAGGCACTGGCATCGGCGTTTTCACCAGCTAATGAGATGTTTTTTTGTACGAGGTCCACAGCAGTCTGCAGAGAATGCTCTGGTGATTCGCTCAATCCATACTGATGATCCAATAGGTGGGAGGCGCTAAGCATTAGGTATGCATCTGCATATTCCGGGTCCAAGGCAATGGCTTCCTCTATTAAATTTCGGGCTAATACATAGCTTTCTTTATGCTTCCGTTTTGTTATCTTACGTGCTTGAAGATATTTTAGGTAAGCGTCGAGATTATTTGTACCAGCACCCCCCAAGAGGTTCTCTCCTTCTGTCAGTTTTACCCTCAAGGCGGTGACTATTTTCATTGTAATTTCATCTTGTAAAGCAAATAGATCTTTCAGATCTCGGTCATACCGTTCCGCCCATAAGTGCATTCCAGACACAGCATCAATCAACTGTGCTGTAACACGTACATTGTCCTCAATCTTTTGGACACTACCTTCCAGAACATAGCGGACACCGAGTTCCTCTGCTACTTGTCGAATTTTTACGGGTTTTCCTTTGTAAAAGAATGTCGAGTTTCGGCTAAT
>CAZWEO010000261.1:0-3675 GCA_964633115.1 uncultured Desulfobacterales bacterium | reverse complement strand
GTTTTTCCTTTCTGGCAGCTAAATAACCCAACTGGCAGGATCTCCCTGACGGTCATAGCGGCGACCAACGGTATTTTCTTCAGAAAAATATTGATAGTGGCCGATTGCTTCCAATTCGTTCGTAATATCAATTAATACTTGCAGGTTTGGAAACTCCCATAATTCAAATCGAGCCCACGATGATTGGCTTCGACATTTATAAGCACCAATCAATCGCCCCCCTTGCGATAAGGCACGCTCTTCAATTACTTTCAAACCCTCAAGATATTTCGCCCTATCATTGGTATCAAGCGCATACCAATCGTCGTTAGGTGTCCAAAATTTAATCCATCCAATTGGTTCTTTTGATTTCGTGCTCATCATCCAACAACTCCATTTTCAAAGATTGTTATCGCCATTGTGCCATCCTGATCGGAATTGAGGTTCATAATTGCCAATTAAGTGACGGGACTCCGATAACCCAAAATCGCCTGCGCGTTCCAATCTGTGAATTGTTTCTTCCAAAACTTGAAATGAGGGAGATACCCAATAAGTGAAATAATGCCAGTTTGTTGACCAACGACAGTCATATATCCCCATCATGCGTATCCCTCGTTCACAGCCATAATAAAATGCCTGATAGATCTTTTCCTGAATAGCTTTCCTATCATCAACTCCAGTTCTAAAAAATGTCGCTGATCGACGCCAAATAGCAAAAAATGCAAATGGATAGTCAGACGGTTCTATCACGAAATTCTCTTCTTCTAAACCCTCTTCCTCAACCCGGATTCCGAGAATATGCTCTGAATTGGCATATACAAAATCACCAGCTTGTTCCAATTCATCTACTGTGGTTTCTAGCGCTGAAAAGCTTGGGCAGTTCCAAAAGGAAAAATATTTCTGATTACTTGACCAACGACAACCGTACAGTCCAAACATTTGGATCCCGCGAATGCGAGCATTCTCAAATGAAGCTTGAATACCCTGGCGAATTTCATTTTCGTGTGCGGGATCAGCACGAAATTCTGAGGGTTTGTTGTGCCAAATTGCCATAAAACCCAAAGTTTGTGTAAGGCTCATAGTATTAAACTCAACTTAAAGACAATTGAATGATTTACTTCTCAGCGATTATGATTGATCTACCTGCAACTTATCGACAAGCCAATCTGCCATCATATCTGTCATAATAAAATCCCAATTGAAAACACCATGATTGCCATCTTCACATATCACTAGCTCGGCGTTTTCTCCTATCTCATCAGCCAATTGATGCATGATATCGTCACCCATCAAATCATCCCTTGATCCATGAATGATCAAATAAGGGACCTCAATATACTTAACTGCCTCGAAACCATTTCCATTTTCCTGAATGTATTCCCAAGTCTGCATAAAAGTATCAAAACCTAGTAAATCTCTCATTTCTTCTTTGTGATCCGCCATAGAAAACGGATACCCTTCATCGGTCGGCGGTCCAGCAATATTCACAGCCGCAACAGGTCGTTTTTCATGCTCAAACGCCCTGACGGTCAAATGCCCTCCCATGCTTTGTCCCCAAATGGCAATACGCTGAACATCAACCCGATCCGAGGCGTATTCCTCCAGATAATCAATGATGGCAGTGAACGCTTTGTGATAACTTTCCAACCGCATGGGTAGCTTGCTTCCTTGAAGTGGCGTTAATTCTCCCTGTCCTGGACCGTCGAAGGTGAAAGTTGCTATTCCACGATCTACGATTGGTGCTGCCCAGCGGTGAAGCTCTTCTTTGACAGAATTAGCCCCTGGCGCCATAATCACGATTGGTGGGTTTTCAACCCCTTTTGGCAGCCACAAATATCCTGGTAATTCATATTTGCCAAGTGGAACGTGGTGCTTTTCTAATCCTAAAAATTGTGCGCCCCTTCGGTAGCAATCCGAGCGCTCTTTTTGCAGTTCGATTTTTTCAGGCCACTCGGGGCGACAGAACATTTGCCCCGCATGTGCAAGCAGGCTGGCCCGGATATAGTTAATCCCCGCAGTGAAATGATGGTTGGAAGCTCCTGCTTTTTCGGCGATTTGCTTGTATCGTTGCATAGCCCTCCCCCAACCCAATGGCCAACGGCGGTGACCACTTGGTTCACTTGGCCCCAAAGGAGGCCCATCAATGTCAGCGCAAATACGTTTTACTTCGCTATATTCAATCATTGGTGTCGCAACCCTGGATAACCTGAAATAGATATCTTGAGCTCCTAAGGCTTCACATCCATGAATTCGAAAGGCTTGATCAACTTCGTTGTAAAATCGTTCTACATCTTGTTCAAAATAAGCTTCATCAAACATCAGAAATCTCCAAATATCAAGTGGATTTTTTATTCTCCCAAAATTCAAAAGGGTTCATAGGATAAAAGAATGGGATGAATTATCCCTTAGCGGGTCATGTGAATATAGCACTTATAACGATCTGCGCGGATAAGCATTTTCACGTACTCAAATATTTGACGATCCTGATCCCAAGTCGTGCGTTCTAACAACAGGAGGGGGCTACCAACCTGAATATCCAACAGACTCGCTTCATCTTCGGTTGCCAAGGTAGCTTCAATAAATTCATCAGCCTCGGATGGTACGATATGGAACTTCGACTCTAGCAGTTGGTATAACGAACCAGTAGCTTCAAGTTCATCAACTTCAAACGTTTGATTTACACCCAGCCTTAGAAACGCCATATGAATGGCAATTGGATCCTCATTTCCAAACCGAATTCGCTTAATAAACAATATCTCATCTTGATCAGGCGACAGCTCTAGGCGATTTCGAACCTTATCTGGGGGGGGTACATAATCGAAATTTAATATCTTATGCCCTGGTTCCTGGTCTCTGTGTTTCATATCTATAGAAAAACTTGTCAGCCTCTGAAGGCTGTGTTGCATTTTCGGTCGTGCAACAAAAGTCCCCTGCCCATGCTTTTTATAGACAACGCCCTCTTTTTCAAGATAGCTCAAAGCCTCCCTAACAGTAGTACGGCTAACTTTATAGAATTCCACTAACTCGCGCTCAGATGGAATTGATTCATGAGGTTTCCATTCACCATCTTCGATCTTTTGGCAAAGTATTTCTGCAAGTTGATAATATTTTGGAACAAAACTAAATGGAGAGATATAATTTTTCATAATAAGGTCGTTATGCATTGTCGTCATGTTGTTGTGTGGTCACTACCAGTTAGATTATAGTCAATTTATCTATAGAAATCAAGCCCTGTGCTGGCTTGTGCTGGCTCGTAGGGTCCAAAAACCTCATCCGAACATTTTTGTCACAAAAAAAAGCAAAAAATTGCGTTCCCAATCAACTTTAAAACAAAAAAGCTCGGAGAGATATACTTCCCTTCCGAACTTTCTGTGGGGCTAAAATTACACCAGGCGGTCCCGACGGGGGTGTGCGCCGTGCGTCCCTTCGGGAACACCACCCGAAGTAAAAATGGGGGGACAGAACCCATCGAAACTAACTATATGATAATCTAGAGTGATTGCTGCACTTACCACGCAGCTTTCTTCATTTAAACGTGCTTCATTCTCTCAAGTCAAAACTAGAACAATTGTGCTTCTCCCCGTGTAAGGAGTCAATAGCAATATTCATATCAATTGCCATATCAAACGGATGAACTCACACACCCACATTTCACACCTTATATTTATTAAACTGGGAATTCATTTGCTGTGAACG
>CAZWEO010000260.1:0-3683 GCA_964633115.1 uncultured Desulfobacterales bacterium | reverse complement strand
TGTATCAGCATAGAAGGTTTTTAATAACCCAGGTTGTTGGGAAGGGAGAACTGTAGCCTTCTTCAAGATACAGTTGCACCACTCGTAGTTTGAATTCTTTTGGAAAAGTCGGCGCTGTTTTGCCCTTCGGATTGCGGGCTTTTTGTTTCTTTCTCATCGGTAACACCTCCTTGTTTTTACTTAATCGTTCACTCGGAAGTGTTACCCCTTTTTCTTATCTTTTTTGTGTCATGATCTGGCGATTAACGCACACTTGGATCTGCCTATGCAGCTGGTGAAGAACATACCAAAGGTTCCATTGAAGTTGGAAAATTTGCCGATTTAGTTCTATATAAGGAAGATCCTTTTCGTTTATCTGTTGATCAAATTGTTGATGTTGAAATCGGCTGCACAATGGTCAATGGGAAAATTAAATACTGGAATCTTGATTGATTTTTTCTATACTCATAGGAGTCTCTAACCCAATTACATTAGCACGGAGTGCACCGAGCTTAAGTCCCAGTTCTCCCCTGCCCTCTCCAATTCCGAAATAAATGAAGCAGCGCTGGAATTGTTTCAAGGGAAAGAATCAGGGATTGTCGCTGACGGTAGGTGTAATGATTTGATCAGAATAAGAGATTGAGCAGGATTATAGGTTCTATGATTGAAGGTAGGCTATTGTAATTTATAGAATAAAGCCTACATATTTTGGTGTGACAATTTTCTATTTCGATTTTTTTACAAATTGATGCGCTTGTGCCCTATGAAAAAATATCGAGATTTTGTTTTATGTATCATTGCAGGATACTCATGATATTTTCTTGAACTTATAGATATGCGTCTACAAACTTTCGGGGCTTTACAATTTTGATACCTTGAAAATCATTTATATTTAATAAATGCTTGTCTCCACTGATAATCAGTTCGGCTTTACCCGCAACTGCACATGCAAGAAATTTATCATCATCAGGGTCGACACAAACTGGTTGCGGCAAACGAGGGACTGAAATCGATATCGCATTTTTTGTAAAAGATTTGAGGATAGGTGTGATTTCAATTTCAGGATATTGGTGCGAAAGTTCCTCACCGACGCGCTGATATTCATGCAAAATTTCAGATGATATTAATATCTGAATTCGTTTATCGATCCAGGCCTTAAGAATCTCGTAAGGAGGTCCACTGAAGAATACTCCCGATATAAAGACATTGGTATCGAGAACGATTCTCAATTCTTTCCCCGAATCTTAGCAACGGCCTTTTTAATATCTGAGCGTTTCAAACCCACTTTTCTAGCTTGCCGACGTGCGTATTTCAATAAATACTCAAATTCGTCCACTGGCGGTGGTGAGATGGTCTTTAAAACCACCGTATCCTTATCTCCAACAACGACAAATTGAGCGCCGGCTTTGAGCTTCAATTGGTTCCTGATATCTTCCGGGATAACAACCTGCCCTTTTGAAGACATTTTTGTCGTTCCTATTCTTGGCATCATCCTACTCCAATATTTTTTCGTTTTTACTGGTAAGAATATAACTCAGGATTTTAGCTTTTGCAAGCAAATAAATATTAATTGATCTGTCAAAAGAAAAGACTACAAACGCTAATGATAATTGGATTATCGCTGTCATAAATGGAGATTACGACAAAGTTGGGCATTGTCAGAAACTGTAGGTTCTATGATTCAGCCTAATATATTGATATTGATTCAGAAATTGATCTAATCAACTATTGAAGAGGACCTTCCAGAGGTTTTGATTCCCATATCACGTCAATGATAGCGGTATATTAAAGAGAAGCTTCAAATACAGATCTATTATATATTCGGAATATAATCGTAGAACGATTTTATGAAACGCGACGGTGTCGCTCCGATGCGGTCAACGCCACCAACTCTGTTGGTGGCTTATGATAGCACTTTTGCAAAAGTGAAACTTTCTGCACCTTTTTCAATCATCAACCTGACCATTTCAGTTTGGGCGACAACACCAACCCCGTACATCATGGCCTTTATTTATTTCATTTATACCCTCACCTTAGTATCCTCGGTACTATTGTTATGGCTATACACCCAGTTCTTTTTCAGACGCATCTATAATCATGCGAATATCACTCAACACACTTTCCGAAAGCGGTGCCGGTTTATGAGTTTCAAGAATATTATGTACTTTATCATTGGCTCTTGTGTACATATCTTTACTGCCGGCAAATTCCCAATCCTCACGCATTCTTCGGTCGATTAGGTTGGCTTGTGATTGGGTTCTCATATAGTCATAGGTGCTCGTGTGGGCCAGGTAATCCTTACCAATACCCATCTCTTTGATGATATCGATTGACAGGGTTTCATCGTTTACCGGAACACCTTGAAGTGAATACAGAAGCATTTGGGCAATTTCATGATCTAAAACCAACTGCGCCAGGTCAAAGGTAATCCCCATTTCAAGCATCCCCAGGCCATAAATCACATTGGCACCTGCCAATGCGGGTAACATGCCGGTGATGGTTTTTTCATGACCCGACTGGGCATCACCCACCTTGCTATCGCCCTAGCCCCCGGCAACAAAGCATGGTAGGCTGTAATAGCGAGCAAGACGCGCCACTGCAGCACTGATAATGCCGGTCTCCGGGGACCCCACTGAAGACGTTGCCATTCTCAGATCCATGGGGCAGGTGGAACTACCATAGACAAATTGGGATCCTTTTGCGGTCAGTTGACTTAAAACCAGACTCGATAAAACTTCACAGTTTTGCATCACCAGAGTTCCGGCAAGATGGACCGGTGAAGATCCACCGGACATGGCCATCCCAACCACATTCACACCCAAACCATACTTGGCGGCCCTGATAATTATTTCGCAATGATGATCGACAAGTTTCAGCGGACTTACCGGGGCTGTCAAAAAAGTAAGCAAGGGACGTTTTCTGAGTTCTTCCTTGCTGCCGACGATGGCGACGCACATCTCCAGGATCTTTTGGGCCTGGAATCCGTCAACCGGGCATAACCAGTGATGCTTGGTTGTATGGGTCAATGACGCTTCGGCATTGTGAAGCGCTTGTACTTCAGGCGGTTTGTCATGAGAGCACATGGCCCTTTCATAGGTTTCAACATTCTCCAGGTAATCAATGATTATGGCGGCCTTTTCGATATCCGCCTTGATTGTTTCCCTACGATTTCCGGTGTATGGGTCCACGAACATAATGCCCTCACCAAAATTGGTAAAGGTGACCCGGCTGTCTTCCAGAATCACATCATCCTTCGGTCTGCGCCCACAAGCATAGAAAGTTGAAGGCGCCGATTGAAGGGCGTCGTCAACCACCCAATGAGGGAATTTTACCACCTTTTTTTTCTTGTCTACCAGGCAGCCACCACCATCTAAAATAGCCAGCGCTTCTTCATTTTCTACGAATACCCCCGTATCCTTGAGCAATTCTAAGGTTGCCAGATGGATTTCATGAGCTTCATCGTCCGTTAAAATATTGAGACTCAATCCAAAATTACGTTGCTTTCCGGCTTTTAATCTACGCTTCATCGATTCACCTCCTATATGTGTGATTCAATAAATGCTTTAAGATCTTTTTCCGTCTCTGAATCGAGAAATGTTTCTGGCGCCTGCGCCAATCGTTGTTTCCAAATTTTATTGGCCGCCGCCATTGCATCCGCGGATCCGGTTTCTCCGAACGCGCTGTCATTGTCCCAATTGGATACA
>CAZWEO010000259.1:0-3690 GCA_964633115.1 uncultured Desulfobacterales bacterium | reverse complement strand
CGATAAGAAAATTCTTCCCAGCGTATAAACCTATCGGCTAAGGTAACGGCATTGGGTTTAAAGCGGTAAGCATTTAGCAATTAAAAGCTGACAGCTTAATGCTCAATGCTGATAGCAGACTAACAGTCTTCAGCCTAAACAGCTAATAGCCTATTAGCTACATACCCCGCAGCGTCGGCAGGTTTCCGGATCACAATCTTCGGTGGTGATGCCGCGCAGGGCCTTGCGGTATTCGGCCAAAAGATAGGGTTTTTGGATCCCGTGATCAATGAAATCCCACGGAAATACTTCATCCGAAGCTCTTTCCCGGGAAACATAGAAATCGGCATTTATGAGGGCTTCTTTCAACGTTTTGGGCCAGTTGCCCTGATTGCGGTGCGCGGCTTCCAATAGGTCGGCCACACGCCCATCGCCCCGGCTAAGCAAAGCTTGTATATAGGCCCAGCGGGGGATATCGGCATGTACCCGCAGGTTGGCAACACGTTTGAGACTTTGTTTGATATGTTTTTGCTTTTGTTTGAGGCTCTGAATGTCGTCCATGGGCGCCCATTGAAAAGGTGTATGCGGTTTGGGTACGAAACAGTTAACACTGACGGTTATCTCGCCAATGCTTCCCCGAGGACGGCTGGATTTAAGAAATGTATGTTTCACTTTTTTGCAAAGACTAACCATGGCATCGATATCTGCCATGGTTTCGCTGGGCAGTCCAATCATAAAATAAAGTTTCAAATTGGGAATACCATGGGATACCAGCGCTTCGGTGGCTGCCAGAATGTCTTTTTCGGTGATACCTTTATTAATACAGCGACGCATTCGCTCTGATCCGGCATCCGGGGCAATGGTGGCAGTTTTGACACCGCTATTTTTCAGGTGTGCAATTAGGTTTTGATCCAGGGCATCCGCTCGTAGCGAACTAAAGGATATATCTACCTCAAGTTCTTGAGCCAGATTGCAGAGATGGCCCAGATCGGGCAGGTCGGAAACGGCAGCCCCCACCAGACCGATTTTCTCAGTATGGGCTCGGCCCGTGCGGATACAATCTCGTAGGTCGTCGGTATCATTGTAGCGCGGCGGGCGGTAAA
The DNA here is from genome assembly GCA_964633115.1 of uncultured Desulfobacterales bacterium. Lineage (GTDB taxonomy): Bacteria > Desulfobacterota > Desulfobacteria > Desulfobacterales > B30-G6 > B30-G6. The sequence continues at coordinate 2,608 of CAZWEO010000259.1, read as the reverse complement.
CAAAGCCGGCACCACAAAACCGGCATCCATGCGGGCAGCCCCGCGAAACTTCCACTAAATAAGTTTTATCAAAGGTTGTATCAGGCGTTAGGATGTTGCTGCAGGCCGGTTTTGTTTCGATGTCAGCGACATAAACTCGCTGAATATTCGCTGGAACATCCTTTAATGGTGTGAGTGCCTGGTATACCCCATCCACTTGGTAGTCTTCCCGATAAAAGCGCGGCACATATACCCCGGGTAACTCCTGGGCGATGTGCAACAGCAATGTGTCCCGGTCGCTAACGCGCTTATATAGCACCATAAAATCAGTTAGGATCGTTTCGGCTTCTCCGATGAAAACACAATCCATAAAGGGTGCAATTGGGGCTGGATTGAGCATGCTGGTTACACCACCGCAAATGACCAGCGGGTGCGTTGCATTCCGGTGGATAGCACGCAGCGGAATATGGGCTCCTTCAAATAGGGTCAATAGGTTGGGGTAGTCGTTTTCAAACGATATGGAAAAGGCGATAATATCAAAGGTGTGCAGTGGTCGTTGGGATTCGACTGAGATGATATCGCCTGTGGGGATCGTGGCAGGATCCGGGAGGAAGGCTCTTTCACAGACGATACCATCCACATCATTCAAAAGACGGTAGACAGTTTGAAACCCCAGATTCGACATACCCACATGATAGGTATTGGGATAAACCAGGGCCACGGAAATAGGCGCCTGCTGCTTGAGCTTAATCAGGGAAACTTCCGTTTCAATGCGTCTTTTGAAAACTTTGGTGCGCTTTTTAGTCATATGGTTTCATAATATGGGAGGGCTCCTATGGCAAATGAATTGTTTTTCTAATTTAACAACCAATTTAACAGGCTTCAGGATCGCACGTATGACCAACACTTAAGGGTTCAAGGGGTCAAGGTTTCAGGTGATAGCATTTAGCGACCAGATATCAGCATTGAGCCTTAAGCAGTAGGCTACTTATGGCAAAAAAGCTTACTGCTTTAAAACTCGAAACTCGTAACCTGTAACTCGCAACAGCAACCGCCTAATAGTCTTCAGCCTACAGCCTAATAGCCTGGGCTATCAGTCCGCTTTACGCCTTAAAAAGGTCGGAACCTCAAGATCACTACTGTCGATGACAATCCCTTTGTAGCCCCGATAGGCAGCGCCACCCGATTCACCCACAGCCTCTTTCCTACGGATAAAGGTGGGTTCGTCGTAATCCACGATGTTTTCGAGATCGGCCGGGGTGATGTCGCGGACCCTGCCCCGGAAAGGATGCTCCATAACATTGTCTGGTTTGGCTTCTTCGGCTTCGGAACCAATACCGGTGGCAATTACGGTCACACTCATCTCATCATCCATGGAATCGTCGACTACGGCACCCCAAATGATGTCTGCGTCTTCCCCGACCTCATTGTAAATCCGTTCTGAGGCTTCAGTCATTTCTTCCATGGTCAGATCACTATTACAGGTGATGTTCATGAGTACGCCCTTGGCACCTGAGATGGCGATATCTTCCAATAGTGGATGGGAAATGGCGCGTTCGGCGGCTTCAACGGCCCGGTTTTCACCCCGGGAAAGACCAATACCCATGATAGCCATGCCGGCCCGGGACATGGTTGTGCGCACATCGGCAAAATCCAAATTGACCAAACCGGGCATCATAATCAGATCGGTGATGCCTTTGACCGAATGCAGCAGAATTTCGTCGGCTTTTTTGAACATTTCGATCATTTTTGCATTCTTGGATGCCAGACCCCGCAGTCGGTCATTGGGAATTGTGATCACCGTATCGGCAACCTTTTTGAGGGTGTCGATGCCCTGACTCGCCTGGCGGGCGCGTTTTTTACCCTCAAACGAAAAAGGCTTGGTAACCACGGCCACAGTCAGTGCTCCCATTTCTTTGCAGATTTCGGCGATTACCGGTGCGGCGCCAGTGCCGGTACCGCCGCCAAAGCCCGCGGTAATAAAAACCATATGGCTGTTATCCAGGGCTTTGCGAATGCCTTCCGCATTTTCCAGGGCAGCATCACGACCGATATCCGGGTTGGCGCCAGCCCCCAGCCCCTGGGTGAGCTTTTCACCCAACTGGAGTTTAATCTCCGCCTTGGACACTTCCAGGGACTGGGCGTCTGTGTTGGCACAGATAAACTTGACGCCTTGCAGTCTGCCGTCTATCATGTTGTTGATGGCATTGCCACCTGCGCCGCCAACTCCGATGACTTTGATTTTTGCCGATTTGTCATTCTCTACGTAGGTAAACATGTTTCCTCCCATTGGTTAAAGTTTTGCCACTTTTGCCTATATTATCCCAACGCGGACAAGCCGCAACCAAACAAGGTTAGAAGCTGCGAATCGCAGAATGCAGAATAATGAATCTAGAATTTAGAAGGATGGAAGCGCTGCGCGCTGGCATTGATGTTAAAATAACGATTGAATAATGCCGGAGCGAAGCGACTCATTCCTTCGACATTCGATATTTTAAATTCTGCATGCGTCATTCGCTGTTCATCTTTTGAAACGTGTGCGTTTTGCTGTCATTTGAACTTGTAAGGGTCTAACTCAGCAATGTCCGGTTAGCTTCTTGCATGCTTTGCATGCAGTAAAAAAATGGTG
>CAZWEO010000258.1:0-3706 GCA_964633115.1 uncultured Desulfobacterales bacterium | reverse complement strand
TCGTTAACCGTCATTTTGCCGAGTTTATAACGTAATATGAGGCGTACACCCCTTTGCGAGTCTTCGCAAACACTTAGGTCCCACCGATGGCATGGTGGTGTCGGGGCCTGATAAGGATATCGTTTTTAGCCACAATGCAAATGCCAAACTCATTCCAGCATCAACCCTGAAAGTTTTGACCGCTCTGGCGGCCTTTCATTATCTGGGCGAAGACTACCGATTTAAGACCGAATTCTATTTAGACGCAAATTCCAACCTTAAAATCAAGGGCTACGGAGATCCTTTACTAATATCTGAAGTGATCGACGCTATCTGTGCTTCCCTAAATCAAATACTGGGAAATGAGTCGTCGATAATCGCAGACCTGATACTGGACACTTCTTACTTTGACAGGTCTGTAATTATACCCGGGGTCACCGATTCCAGCGAGCCCTACGATGCCCCCAACGGCGCCCTGTGTGTCAATTTCAATACCGTCAAATTTAAAACCAAACAGGGTCGCTACGTCAGCGCCGAATCCCAGACACCGCTATTGCCAATGACCTTGGGGCGTATCCAAAAATCAGGGCTTTCGCATGGCCGCATCACCCTAAGTCCTCAGAAAAACGAACTGACAATGTATGCCGGCCGCCTCTTTAAATACTTTCTGGAACAAAACGGTTTTAAGATGACCGGCAAGGTACGACTGGGTAGCATTAATCCGACGGATAGACTGATACTGACCCATCGATCCCCTTTTCTGCTCAAACAATTGATTGCCAAAATGATGGCTTTTTCCAATAATTTTATGGCCAACCAGATCTTGATCCAAACCGGTATTTCGCAATCCAATCCACCCGGCACCTTGGCCAAAGGTGTTGCGGTCCTTAATATATATGCCCGCGATGTGCATCACCTTGAAAATATTGAGGTCTCAGAAGGGTCGGGTATATCCCGGCAGAACCGTATGAGTGCCGACGGCCTGCATCGCATCCTACTGGATTTTAAACCCTATTATCAATTACTCCGGCAGAATCAGGATGATTTTCATAAAACCGGTACGCTATCTGGAATCAGTACGCGGGTGGGATTTATGGGAGCGGACGATGCCTCACGCCATGCTTACGTAATTCTTTGCAATACACCAGGACGCTCGGCTAAAACAATCCGGAGTCGGCTTAAAAAGATTCTGGATAACCAATGAAATTGTTGCTACGATTTTATCCGCCTTCGCAGAAGACGACGGGCGACTCTACTTGAGGCCTTCGAGTGAGCCTCAACCGAACTCCTCGCCGACAAGTCTTGCCCCTTGATGAATGCCCAAAATAAGTTAATTGCTACGGCGCGATGTCACCCCAGAAATAAGGCGGATAACCGCGGCGTAGCCGAAGGCGAAGACGGGTATGTTAATGGGAACATGGATTTACCCGTGGGGATCCATTGGTGAATTTAGATCTTTGGCTGAAACCATATTCCGGCTGGCCTGTTTGGAAGCGTATAGACAATCATCGGCGGCCTTGATCAAAACGTCAGAACCAATACCATCTTTGCCAGGAACGATGGTTGCAACGCCAAAACTCAAGGTAACATAGTCATTGACTCGGGAAGTTTTGTGCTTGCGCTGCAGCGCGAGCACGTCAGTACGCAGATTCTCGGCCACCTTTCCTGCACCGTCTAAATCCGTGTTCGGCAAAATGATTACAAATTCTTCACCGCCATATCTGGCGACGAAATCTGCGGGCCGTAGTAGGCTATCTTGCATGCATTTTGCCACCGCTTTAAGACACTCATCACCCTCTTGATGACCGTAATGATCATTGTAGAGCTTAAAATAATCCACATCACACAGAATCACGGAGAGTGGCTGTATCTCCCTTCGAGCCCGTAACCATTCTCGCTGAAGTGTTTCATCAAAACATCTCCGATTGGCCAGTTGAGTCAAACCATCCATGGTTGCCAAGCGTTCCAATTCTGAATTGGCTTTCATGAGCTCGGCTTCATAGTGTTTGCGTTCGGTAATATCCTTGAACTGTTCAACAACGCCGATGGTTTCCTGAACCAGGCCTATCAAGGGTGTAATGGTTAGCCAGAAAGGAACCTTTTCACCTTTGGTATTATCAATTTCAATATCTACTTCAAGGCGTTCGAATTTTTTTTGGAATTATTGAGCGGACATTTCGGGCTAGAGCATAAATCAGAATGTATCAACTCATGGCATTCTTTTCCAAGCGCCTCATCCTCGTTTTTTAGGTTCAAGATGTTCAAAAGCGCTTTATTAACACGCAAGACTCTCTTATTATTGCCAATTATCCAGATGGCATCATCGATGGCATTAAAGACCTGATTGAATTCCAAACGGGCGATTTCGGCTTGGACTTCCAGTGTGTTGGCACGTGTAATGGTTTGCTCAAACTGATCGTATAACTCTTCATTCTCATTTTTGAGATGATTCAGTTGCTCCTCAAGATCATTGCCTACAACAGTATTTTGCTTAGCCGATTCTTGAGTTTCTAAACATGCTCCATAGCACATTGTTCAACAAACCTTTTACACAAGTCTTTGTATTCATAGTAAAACAGGAGCCCGAATTGTCGTCTCTTGATAATAAATTACTGGTGGTTGAGCCCAATGAACGCATACGACAATAATCTGGCTAACCTAAACAAGGCCGACCTGATTGTGCATCGCCATACCCATGTCTGACTTATCTATCGGACGATGGACTGAATAACTGAAGGAAAAAATTACTTGACCTAACTGCAGACCACATTCTCATGTGGAAGTTCGAATGGCAGAACAATAAATCATAGTTTCTTCAGAACGTTGTATCTTATTGGGCCTCATCCAGTACGTTACGGACAGTTTTGGCTAATTCCGCCATAACGATCGGCTTATAGATAAAGGATTTAATCCCTATTTCGGTGGCGGTACCATCTGAGATATTTTTGCTGTAACCAGTGCAAAGGATTATAGGAATACCTGGCTTTATCTTCATGAGTTCAATTGTGGTCGGTATTGAAGAACGAATGAATTTCAACACTTCATGGGCAATCTTATCAATCCGAATGGGTTTGGTAGGTTCATCTGTTTGACGGGCGAACGTCAATATTTGCCAGACCAGGTCCTTGGCACGCTTACCTGCAGTTAGAACCTCATTTAGATTTTCTCTAACAATAGTATCTTTTTGAACATCGTCCAAAACCAGTTCGGTATACCCGATAATCGACGTGAGGATATTGTTGAAGTCGTGTGCAATCCCGCCGGCCAGGTTTCCAATGGCTTCCATTTTTTGTGCCTGGCGCAATTGAGACTCGGCCATAATCTGTTTTTCCTGAAGTTCTTTGAGCTGGGTAATATCGGTGGCAATCTGCAGATGTACGATGCGACCGTCAATCCATTTTATGGCCCGGTCATAATTGATATACCAGGATTTGGTTATAGGATTATAGTCCTCCCAAACAACGACACCGCCCGAATTCCCAGACGTATTCAGCAATTGGTCATTGGGACAATGGCCGCAAACGCGAGAGCTGTTCCGAAAAACCTCATAACAGATCCTACCGGTATGGTCGGCACCAAACTTATCAACCATGTATTTATTCATGAAAAGGATAAAAAATGGGATGCTTCCAAACGGATCCATTACTAAGAATAGAAGTAAGGCTGCTGAAAAAATGGTCATTATCCAATTTCCTATTAAAAATATCCTGTTGAGCTGTAAAAATGG
>CAZWEO010000257.1:0-3758 GCA_964633115.1 uncultured Desulfobacterales bacterium | reverse complement strand
GATATCTTCATCTTTGCCAGATGTGGATGTTCTTTATGTACTGATTTTACTGCACGCACCAGGATATGCGTTACTCCATATCGAGTTAACCGCTGCCTGCGTGCATTGATGAATACCGGTTTATCATCTTCCTTCCGAAGTTGATTTTCCAAGTGCCATTCGCTGAGCGCTGTGATTAAATCATCAGTAAGTGGCACGATACGTTCTTTGAAACCTTTACCATGAAGCAACACCTGTGATGGTCGATCCAGTCGCAGGTCAGAGGCATTGACATTGATGGCTTCTGATACTCGCGCTCCGGTTCGACCGAGGAAGAGCAGCAGGACATAATCGCGTCTGCCTTGCCAGGTCACACGATCAAGTCCTTTGAGAAGCGCATCCAGCTCATCTGTACGCAAGTAAGAGATGCTTTTTCGTGTAACTCGCTTTCCCTGTATCGCTGTGATGCGCTGGACGATCCCGATTGAAGCAGGATCACAGTATGCAACATGTTGGAAGAAAGATTTGACCACTGCCAGACGGGCATTGCGAGTTCGGATGCTGTTATTGCGATCGTTCTCCAGGTGATCCAGAAAGGCAAGTATGTTGTCCCTGTCCAGATCATTAAGGGTTAAACGACTCGGTGTTTTGCCCACCAGTTTCGCGATGAAGATGAGTAATAACTTCAGAGCATCTTTGTAGGTTGCGATTGTTGCTGGACTACATCGTTTCTGATTAACCAATCTATCTCGAAAAAATGATTCCAGCAGAATCGCCAGGCTCATTTTCTTTGGTGCTGTCATGATTCGCTTCCTCCTTGTTTGAGGAAGTTTTGATAACGTTCAGATGCCAGACCGAGTAACTCTGAGGTTGCCGTCAGATAATAGGCAGTATCACTGTAATGGACATGTCCTAAATAAGTTGCCAGCAACGGAAGCATAGCTTGCACATCCTTGCCTTCTTGATACCAGACGACCAAGCGTCTGACAGCGAAAGTATGACGCAGGTCATGGAAGTGAGGTCCTCTTCCGGTTGCTTTCCTGATTCCGGTGGAGCAAGCTAGGTTGTAAAAGGCTAACGTTAGCGTTTGCGTGCTGAAACGTTGCCCCCACATATTGATAAAGAATGCGGGAGTGGCTGGACGTGGGAAACGTGCATCCCGTAACGGTACATAGTCTCGCAAAACCTTGAGCGTTGTCGGATGCACAGGTACCAGTCGGTCTTTCTGAAACTTTGTACGGCGAACCGTCAAGATACCGGTATCGAGATCTACATTGTCTCGATCCAGCTTTACGACCTCGCTGACTCGCATTCCAGTACTGGCAGCCAGACCGACCATGGCATGAAGAGTGGCATTACGCAACGGATTGACCCGCGAAACGCGCCGCGCACCGTCCATCAAGCGTGTCATCTCCGCATCGGTGTAGATGTGCGCCGCTGGTCGTCCCTTGGAACGGGTCAAGGCACGAGGATTAAGCGGGGGTGTATCAGGGATAGCGACTGCCAGATAGTCAGAAAACTGCCGGATAACATGGTATTTTCGTGCGCTCTCGTTCTTTGAAATCCGGGTTGTGGATGTAGCGAAGTTCAGCGCCAGCTCCTGAGTCAGAAGCCCTTGATAGTCCATCTCATAGAGATAGCGATCGAATTGAAGCAGGATCGTTGCTTGGTCTTCGAACTGGTATCCTATCCGCTTCTTCATCTCGATGTAGGAGGCGATATGATCCGCAAAGATGCTATGGAGTGTCCTGTCCATCCGTTTCTTGGTTATCCTCTTCCGCATCGGAAGCGGAGGTGTATCAGGGACGGTGACAGATAAATAGACAGAAAACTGCTGAACAATCTGATATCTTCGTGCACGGCGGTTCAGTGACAACCGGGGATCTGAGGCGAAGTTCAACGCTAGTTCCTGCGTCAGTCCCCCTTGATAATCCATCTCATAAAGATAGCGATCAAAGTGGAACAGGATTGCTGCTTGTCCCACAAACCTGTATCCTGCCAGCTTCCGCATCTCTATGAAGTTGGCGATGTGATCAGCAAAGATGCTGCGGAGTGTTTTGTCCATTGCCTTCTTTTGTGCCGGAAGCGGAAGCGTATCAGGGACGGTGACGGATAAATAGACGGAAAACCGTTGAACTACCCGATATTTTCGCGCACACCATTCCTCTGATGGTCGGGAAGTTCGGTAAGTTGAAGCGATAAAGTTCAGCACCAGTTCCTCTGTCAGTGTACCTTCGAAGTCTGTCTCATTGAGATAGCGGTCAAAACTGAACAGGATCAATGCCTGGTGTTTGAACTGGTATCCCATTTGCTTCTTCATCTCGATGAAGTTGTTGATGTGGTCAGCATAGATACTACAGAGTGTTTTCGTTTCTCTCATCGTGTTCCTCCTTCCCAGAAGGGGAGTGCGACAGACGCTAAATGATTGACATCCACCTTGGTGTAGATGGCAGTGGTGTCGATGCTGGCATGCCCAAGCAGGTCAGCGATTTTGTAGACTGAAACACCGACGTTGATCATGTGGGTTGCCAGACTGTGGCGCAGCATGTGCGCTCCTGTGCTGGGTGCCTCGATTCCAGCTTGTATCAGGCGTTTTTTGATGATTTGGGCGATGCCTCCGGCATTGACATACGGTCCGCGTGGGGCTATGTGACTCACGAAAACTTCTGGTCGATCCACCTTAGGACGACCGTTGAGAATGTAGTCGGCCACTGCTTCCCCCACTTCGCTGGTTAAAGGTAGTACCCGTTCGCGGAGACTCTTGGTTCTGGGAAGGCGGATCTCGGACGATTTCCATGCGATGTGGTCGAGTTGCAGGGAGCGAACCTCCTTGTTTCGTAATCCCAGCGTGGCGATCAAGAGCATGATAGCCTTGTCGCGCTTGCCATCGGGTAAATCGGTGTCAACGCTGTTAATAAGCGCGCGAACCTGTTCCCAAGGCAGATGGCGCGGGATTTTTGCCAGCCTCCAATGAGGTATGGACGGCACGTTACGATCCAGATCAAGACTTATGATCCCTTCCCAACGAAGGTACCGGAGGAAAATCCGCGTCAAGCTACAGACGCTCTTTTTCCAAACGGTGCTGTTGGGCTGACCGAAGGCTTCAGTGACAAAGGTTAGGACATTGCTGCCACGCAAGTCACCGAGAGAATGACCGGGATGACGATCTCGAAACCATTGCAAGAATCGACGAGCGCCGCGTAGATAACCTTCACGAGTGGGATCTGCCAAGCCACGAACTCTGAGAAGATGGGTGTCGTAACGGGTCAGTAGCTCCTCATCCGGGTCTTGCGGTTTGTCGATACCGGGTGTGTCGATCACTCGATTCCTACGCAAGTAGTCCATCAAGTGCAGCATTGCATTGGGTGCGTATTTAAAGTCACCCTCAAAGGCAAGTTCCTCCTTGAGGAAGCGTTCAGCAAGGACATCATCCACTTGCGATGCGCTTGTGATGCTTTGTGTTCGCGCAAAGATGCTGAATCGTCCCGCAATCGACAGGATTTGTTGGCCACTCACAAGCCGAAAACCTTTGAGATGAAGCTCTCTGGAAAGTCCATCGAGATGTTCGGACAGCGGACCACGCCGCAACTGCAGCAAGCGTGATCTTCGCTTAAAGTAGTACTCTAACATGTTCATTCCTCTATTATTAACTGGACACCATGCCCAGTCTAAGAGTAAATGAACGGAAAAATTATGTGTAGTAAATAGGTACAATGTTCCTTATTTTATAAAATGTTACGATTTCTACTCAACATAATGTCCAACTACGCATAATAGCG
>CAZWEO010000256.1:0-3805 GCA_964633115.1 uncultured Desulfobacterales bacterium | reverse complement strand
TTATACTATGTTTACAGGTAGTTATAAAATCCAACTAAAGATTGACGCTGTGGCAAATAGATGAAACCAAGATACGTGAGGCAGGCGCGGCTGCCGCTCTTGCCATAAGTCCGGCGGATGCTGCCAGCAAACCAACCAAATGATGTCGCTCGTGAAGAATTTGCCGCTCAGTTCTTTTCGATCCTGTTTTTTTCTAAATATTTTATCGATTCAGCCGATAGAGAACCTAGCATAAACGATATTAATAGACAGCCTTACCTTGCTATGGCTCTATTTTTTGAATCGCAGTCAGTCTAGTGGCGAGTATGGATTCCGATTTTATAAAAGCCAGAAGATCTCAGTTATACTTTTATAATATAGTCCCGCTTTATAAAAAAAGTGAAGAGCGGTTTGTCTTGTATAAGCCTGCGGGCACAGGCCTTATGGATATGCGCTTGAATGAAGAACGCCATCCCCGCGAGATGTATATTAAAAATTCGGAGATAAAAACATTGGTTTGAGCGCTTGGGAACATCACGAGAAGCTTGACGGCAGCGGTTATCCGGGGGGCAAAACCAAGATTTGTATGCCGGCGCAGGTCATCGGTATCATCGACTGCTACGAATCCCTTACAAACGACGACCGTCCCTATCGCAATGCTATGCAACCCTTCGACTCCCTAATAAGAGAAAGATCGATCACCTGAAACAGCATCGCCGGCGGTCAGGCAATCACCTGCTGTAATGGTAACAAAATCAGGCAGGCTGCTAACTAGATCATAAGTAACAACCAGACCCACCACATAGGATCCGGCTAAATCAGCCACAAACGTGGGGTGTATCACACTGGTATCGGACAGGGCTGCCGTGCTTCCGGTTGGCATCGTATCAAACGACCAGGCATATGTCATTACGCCTGATCCATCATCGCTCGAACCACTGCCGTCCAGATAAACAGTGGCACCCATAGGCACAAATTGGTCAGTCCCGGCATCGGCAATAGGTAAATTGAGATCGTCATCGTCACCGCCATCCCACGCAACTTTACCATTCACTCAGCGGTTTAATCCTTTTTATCATCATTTGGAGGCTGCGAAAGAAAAAAACCTTGGCTGGATTTCTTTTCCCTATATTTCTGCTTCTTTATATTCCCCTGCGATTTTGTATCGAGCTATTCAGAGACAGCCAACGCTATCTGTTCGATTTGACCGCGGCCCAGCTCTACATCCTGCCTCTTTTTGTGACCGCTTCAATATACATTTTGGTGCGCAAAAAAGAATCCCGTCGCAGAAATACCAGGATCCCTTGACCATGGCAGTGGATATAGAGCAACCTAGTTTTCATTCTTTTGATTACCCAATGGATACAGCTGCACAACCAGCTCCAATCCCCTAATGGCCTTTACATAGATCCCATCTCCAACTGCCATTGGTGCTTCTAAATCTGAATTGACGGCTTTCCAGCGTTCACCATTTATCTGCACATGCCCTTTTGGATTCAAGTCGCTTAATGCCGTGCCTCGGCGACCGACCATTTCAAAACGATCGGGAATCTGTTTGGAATCGTAGTAGCGCCAGAGAAAAGGGAAAAGAAGCACATCTTTGCCGACCCAAATCAATACTATTATCCAAACCAGGTAATCCGGCATATTAAGCCATTGCCGTGCCCACCAAAGAATTGCAGCCAATACAATCAATCCCGGAGCTTGCAACAAAACATATTTTAATACAATCCCCGGTGGTGGAGACTTTGTAGGCTTGTTTGGATTCATATTCAATCGGATTCGCCTTGTGGTTTACTTGTATTTTTTTGCAGTTTTCATAAACATAGTTCGAGAACACGAGAAGTAATACTCTTACTTCGTCTAAAACGCATACAATTGTTATGCACCGTTAGATAACGTTAGAAAACATTAGATAACACCGACTTCTTGCACAAGCTCAAAGGCCTGTCAAGGTAGCGACTGATTCACCTTTATCAGCCCGGCTCAGGAATCAAGCGAAATAGCAGAAAGGCTTAAAATCCTACGTAATATGGGCAATCTAACGATCTGGCACGCTTGATCCGCTCCTGTAACCGGTCTCAATTGATGCTCGATTTTGGAAAATTCTGGGCGCAAATCCCGGTATTGCATGTACATATCTAAGCGTTTCTTGAAATCTGACTGTCGATACTAACATAGAAGTACACCATAACGATCATCCATGCCCCCCCTTTTTCGGTGAATGAATACTAGAATCCATCTCAACAATATCTTTGAGCCCAATATCTTTGTTGGGATCACGTTTCAGCTCCTCAAAATACTACAGTATTCCTGCGGGTTGAAACATTCGCCCGCCTCGATCTAGAACCTAAATCTTATAGGCAGCCAACACGCTGCCATCCGTGCCGTGGATTGGATAAGCTCGAACTTTTCCCCAGCGCCGGTGACCATCTGCAAAATCATGATAGCGTTCGGAAATGTTGGATCGCCCTGTTTTGAATACTGCCGCTAAGGGGCAACCCTGGCAGGGTCTAACCCCATCATGGAAAAAACGATGGCATTTTTTCCCGCTAAAATTTGTATAAGCCTTGCCATAAATGGCGGCCATGGCTTTGTTCATGCGTAGAATACGATGGTCTTAGTCAATGACACTAAAAGGATCGCGGATGCTACTGAGTATAGCCATATCGATTTGGGGTAATGATTCAGGGCTAGAAAATGGCAGCATTTCCTGTGTAGCATCGTTGTTCAACCACTTCCCCATTTCATTGATTTTCAATTTTAGTCACCCCATAAACATAGATTGATAGCGGTCTACTTATAATAGAGTGCTTTACCCGGCGAGTGTGTCAATATTGCTCATTTTTTTGGCGTCTGATATATTGAAGTTCTCCGGCTACGGTGCAATTAAACGAATGTTTAGTGAGGTAGGATCACGTCGTAGCCGAAGTTCCATAAAATGGCATTGGCTAGAAGCTCAAAGATAATTGGGCACCGACTTCGGTTGGATTCTCATCCCCTCCCCCGGTTGCATCACCAGCAGCTAAATAGGCAGCCACTGCCTGCAGTTTTAAATTTTCCTGGAGTTGATATGAGGCAGCCAAATCGATCTCAGTGCCCAAGTCTTTGTCACCGTCAGCATTGTCCTCGGCTAGGCTGGCATACCAGAGATCCGCTGTAAGGGTAATTTTGCCCAAAGGAAAAGTCACGCCGACATTAAAGGCCATGATGTTACCGATCTGGTCTCCGTGTGCGCCGGCAGAATAATCCTCATCAATCAGGCCGTAGCCCATGATTTCGGCCCAATAGTAAGACTGCCCTTTGGGTACAAAAAATCCCTTTATATCATCATCGTCGGCATCATCGTCACCGCTGGCATAGAAGGCTTCGCCATGAACACTAAAACCGTCCATATCGACTGATCCGCCCACTGCAGCAAGATAGGCCGCAACACTGATATCATCCTCACTGACCTCATCTTCCACTGTACCGGATTCATATAAACCGGTAAACCAAACCGAGAACATATCCGTGGCATAGTCCACAGACGCTCCCAGATAATAAAGATCCAGAGCTCCAAATTCAGAAGTATTGGCCCATTCACCCCCATCCCCCGAGGCGATAACCATGGCCACAGGTGTAACTTCGATATCGCCCACGCTAAACGTCGGTTCGACACCAAAGTAGTCTACATCATAATGATTTTCCGTTTGCGTGTCGCCATCTTCATCCTCCTGGAAGCCCTCGTAGGCTTTTACCCAGAAAAAGGGAATTTTTAAATCATCGCGCTTATATCTTACTTTCAACACCCTTTTTATCCCAAGTTGGACAATTTATTGTTCTG
>CAZWEO010000255.1:0-3829 GCA_964633115.1 uncultured Desulfobacterales bacterium | reverse complement strand
TATGACTTCCAGCTACCGCCGGAAGCTCGGATTGTGCACCATGCCAGGCGCACGTAAACTACCACCGACAAGGTCGGTGGTAATTTGTTTTCTAAGAATCCTTACTTTCCGAAGGAACAGTCCGGATAATTGCAGGTGCGGCAATTGAGACAAAGGCCGCCGTGGGCCAGGGCGGCCAGATCGTGGTTATCAGGGTGTTCACCGGCCAACAGTCGGGGTAAAATCAGATCAACTATGGTGGCCTGATGATATAAGGCACAAGCCGGAATACCCAAAATGGGGATATCGCCCCGATAAGCCAACTGAAACATGGCGCCGGGTAGTACACCACTGCCATAATAAATCTCATCGACGCCCGCCTGTCGGATGGCATGGCGAGTCACATCATCCGGATCCACAGACATGCCACCGGTGGTGACAATCAAATCGAGTCCTTGATCCAAGTAAGTTTTAACAGCGCCTGCAATTTGCTCCTGATCATCCGGTAGGATAACCGCATCCACAAGCGTCGATCCATAAGCTGTGAGTTTATCGGTTACGACGGCTTTAAAGCGGTCTTCAATTAATCCCTCATAAACTTCACTGCCGGTAATGATCAGTCCGGCCCGTGCCGGTTGAAAACTTTTGACTGCGATCAAAGGATAATTGCGGCGCGATATTTCTAAAGCCTGGTCCAGTGCCGTCCGGTCAATAGCCAAGGGGATCGCACGCGTTCCGGCCAAAAGTGTTCCGGCACTAACCGGTGTATTTTTGTGGCGTGATGCACACATGACATCCGGCAACATATTGAATTCAACCAGGGCCTCCACTTGAATCTTCAACAAGCCGTCATATACGGCTTTGAGACCCAGTTTGCCTTCTTTGGGATTGCTGCCGAATGTAACTCCCGGACCTGCCAGGGCCGATGCCAATTCCAAGACAGCCTGATCTTCGTGGATGTGATCGTCATCCAGATCCAGAATATAAAGATGGCGCTTGCCCAATCGCATCAAATGACACAGATCTCCTGATTGGACACGTTGTCCTTTACGAAAGGAAGGCCCCTTGTACTGGCCGGGTCTGATTTCAGTAATATCATGAGCCAAGGTCGTACCAACCGCATCTTCGACCCTGATTTTTTTGGAAACAAATTGCGGTAGCTCTATTCTTTCGGATTGCATATCTAACTTCCTTTGAAATAAGTATCTCCGGCACAATTACGACATACTACTTGGCCGTTTTTATATATTTCTCTTTTATCCCTTACAATAACACCACAGGATTCGCATTCGCATTTAAACCGCGTAGGTCCCGGCATATCAGAGTAGGGGACGTCAACCTCAACTGGCAGGACCTCAAATAATAAGTCGGGAGGCATTATTTGGTAAGCAGCTAATTGTTGTTCTTTTTCATCGGCCAATTCAGGGGCATAATTTGCAACTTGTTCTCGCGATGTTTCCCGGGCCCGAATCCGAAAAGCTTTGCCTTTATCTAAATTCACGAATGTCGCCGCCATAATTCCGTTGTTTACGAATTTCAGGGAACGTCGGCCCAAACGCGCGCCGGTCACAAAAGCAATAGCGTCGGTTGCACAGCGATCGATCTCCACATACACAATCAGTGATTTGATTTGAGGAAGCTGTGCGGGCTCGTCCAAACCGATTAATTCACATCCCAACATAGCCATGCGCACACCAATCACCTGGCCCGGACATAGATGACCATGCTCTTCTGCTGATCCTTTTAGCAGTGTTTCGAAATCTTCCAAATCAACTTCCGTTATGTTAATGTTAACATAAGCAGGATCCAAAAAATACCTTTTGACTATTTAGCCAAAAGGAAGATGCGCCAACTCAGTTAGAATCCCTATACAGCAACGCTTTACATGAATTGAATGCTTAGTTATATTTGCATTTACAGCCTAAATTTGCAATACTAAAATATAATTATTTCACGGTTATCTTATAATTATTCTTGAATATTTGCACGTCCAATGCCACATATCATCGAAATGACTTGAACCTAGTTTGAGAAGAGTCCATGAAAAAAATTAAACTTAAATCCAGCCACTGGATCGTAGACAACAAAAATCGAATTTTGATGGGGGAAGGCCGCATGGCCATTCTGGACAGCATCGCGGAAACCGGTTCCATCAACCAGGCCGCCAAATCTCTGGGCATGTCCTACAAAACTGCCTGGAGTAAGATCAAATCCACCGAAACCCACCTCAAAATAAAACTTTTGGATACGGATCGAAACCGGGGGTCGCGCCTGACCAAAGAAGGAAAAAAACTCCTCGAGGACTACCGCAAGCTGAAGACCGCCTGTATCGTTGCGGATGATAAAATATTCCAAAAAGTGTTCAATTTAAAGTAATGGCCGGAAGGTCTTTTTGGTAACATTCTACGGCAGTTTCAAATTCCTTATCTTATAAAATCATCTTGCACGATTACAGCAAGATATTTCTTTAGATTATGCATTGATCAGGCGCCTGGCTTCCATTAAGTCAAGCGTATCAAACCCTTCGGTTATACGATTGTAGATTTTGTCCAGTAGTTGATAATCATCGGTACACGGAGATTCTTGTTGCTGCTTGAAACGAAATAAACTTGTAGCTGCCCGGAGTTCTAACAAGTTTGAATGTTGGGAGCGAGCCACTTTAAGGGCTTGACGAAAGCAATCCTCCGCCTTTATTTCATCCGGTTTTGATCCCTGAAGAATTAAAGTGCCCTTCAGCCGATACAACTCTGCCTCCCACCAACGCTCTTCTATATTCTCTGCTTCCGCGATTGCTTCTGAAATGGTTTGCAATCCCTTTTCCACCAGCCCGCTTTTTCCATATACCTCAGCCAGCAGGCCTAGATAATACGGCAGAGATCTCTTAGCACCTGTATCTCTTAAGATATTCAGCCCACGTTGAATCTCGGATCTTCCTTTATCGCAATCTTCTATGTGTGAAATTGCCCAGCCCTTAATGATTGTCGCCCAGCCGAGGTAGTAAGCAAACTTTTGTTCCTTACAAACGGTTATTGCCGCTTCAGCCAACTGGTAAGCAGCCCCCGCTTCCCGGCGAAATTGATGGACGATCGCTGCATAGTCCAAAGCAAGGGCAACGCTATAGGGATGTGCCAACCCTTGTGCCTGTTGAATCGCCCTGCGGCTATTGGTTAGGGCCCGATCCGGATAACCGACATGCCACAGCGGATGTGCTACCCAAGCTAAGCAAAAAACGCCAAGATCGGCAGCGAAAAGGGAGGTATAGTAATGATGCTTATTGGGGTCATAGAGAGCAGCGCCTTGTTCCAGTTGCTCGATAGCCGCATCGAACTGTGATAGGCCAAATAAAGCGCCGCCTGACACAAGATGAGACGCCATCTTGTAGGTGGTATCCTGCTCATTCCGAGCCAGATTCTTCACCTCCTTGCCAACTCCCAGCGCTTCCTTGTAGTTTGCGCGCACAACATATAGACCCCACATACCTAACAGTACTCGAAAGAGGGGTGTCTTCTCCCCCATTTGACGACACAACAACCGTGCGCGTGAATAGATTCGCTCTACTTCCCTGGATGCGTAGCCTTTGATGGAGATGAGCGCCGGGCCTATGGCCAGAAGTACATTGAGTTCCTTTTCGCTACGTTCGGCATTTTCCGGTAAAGTTGCCAGGATTCCAAGAGCCCTGGTGAGATGAGAAATCGCCTCTTCGTTTGCGTAACGTTCCAAAGCACGCCTACCGGCTTGCTGCCAATAAGAGACGGCTACTTCGCCGATTCTGGCTTCAGTGTAATGATGGGCAATAATCTCAGGTTGGGATGCTGCCAGATCGGGGAACCGATTTATCAATGTATCACCA
>CAZWEO010000254.1:0-3857 GCA_964633115.1 uncultured Desulfobacterales bacterium | reverse complement strand
ACGCACGTTGCTGCATTGGTCAGCATCTGAGGGCAAGCGAGATGCTGCCTTGGTATTAATTGAGTTTGGAGCAGACCCACATCTCCGCGATAAAAAGGGCAATACCGCTCTGCATAAGTCAGCCAGACAGGGAATTTATTCTATTGCCACGTTACTGATTCAACACAACGTCGAAGTAAATGCAAGAACACCAGGTCTTAAAATTACACCCCTGCACCAGGCTGTGAGATTTGGCCATGAACGGATTGTCCGCTTGCTTCTAATTAATGGTGCCGAGGTGAATGCTTTTAGTATGCTTTACGGCACACCATTGCATTGGGCCGCAGAAACGGGCAACCGAGAGATCGCATTTATGCTTCTGGAACAGGGGGCCAGTTTGACATTGCTAGACAGCCATGGCCTCTCACCAGCAGAAAGAGCCCGGTTGGAAGAGCACTCAGAGCTGGCAAAGATGTTGGCGGTTGCCAAAGTCAACTCTCAAAAATCTGAATTAAGGGAACAGACTCATATGTCAGATGACCAAGAGATGCAGGCGGATTGTATTTTTCCCCAAAGAATGCAGCGATTCGGTCGTAAATTAGTGGATGCTTATATTGACAATCAAATGTCAACTTCTGAATTTTTACGCCAACTCACCCTGACCAATTCCAGCTATTTAGAACTGGGTCAATGTATCGTCGGAATTTATAATGAAAATCCATACCAATAGTGTTTTTCTTACAGATGTAGCAAGATAGGTCTAAAAAATCGGGTTCGGGATCGGTATCGAAATCGTAAAATGGGCCGTGGTCATCCCCATGAAAATGGGGATCCGTGCGCCTGGAAGCAGGCGCAATCTGGGAGGTGCAAGTCCTCCTCCGGGAGATCCGCATGTCCGGTTAGGAGGGGGAGAGCCTGGGTAACCAGGTTTTCCCACCCCTATAGATTAAGCTTTGAGCTAATTGCTTTGTCTGGATTCCCTCCTTCGAGGGAATGACGGGGGAGACGCAAGCGGTATGGTTGCACTATACAAAGCGCCCCCATTTTTCTTGAAGCTTGGAGACACCGGAGTATATCCATTAGACGGCAGCAAATTGGGCGTTCGAGTGGAAGAAAAGGTTTTTAAAGGTGACATCTTTTAATCAGGACTTGACCATCGGTTACGCTCAAAACAAATCACCGATACCGATACCGATACCGATACCGGCGCTCGATAGTATTTCAATCTGAGGGAGGCAGGGGGCCATTAATCATTTCCTATTTTATACCCTGCTTCTTCCCACGCCTTTCTCATTACTTCATTTTTCTTTAAATATTCATCAACCACTTCCTTTGGGACCCGGTTAAAAAGACAAGAAAAATTAACGCATTTTGAACAGGTATTTCTTCCTAATATCACAAAAAATACAATCGTTCCAAGTGCAGCAAGTCCTGCCCATAAGTATTGCTCCCCAATTATGGAAAAATATATGGGATAACCAAAAAGAATGCCAAAGCCTATTACAAGTTGAAACTTTTCCCACCTGTTTATAGGTGCCGGATTATATTTCCATAATTTTGGACACCCGAGATTTGCCGGGCATTCCAGGAGGGGGCCTTTTTTGGCATAGTAGGGACAATGACTGCATAAAATCTTAATCTCCCAGAAACCAAAAAAAAATATCCAGAAAACAAACATCCATCCAAGCTGGTTAGAGTAACCTCCATGATACATCCCTATTAAGCCGGGTACCAAAAATACGGAAAACAATAAAAGAAATATTAACCAATCAACAACATTTAATCTACATTTTAATTTACCTGAAATAGTACAGCCTGTACAGTTCGACTCGTGACCGGCAGTACAAATATCATTGGGATTATCATTACCAAACGGATTCATTATCGGCCTATTTCAATTAAAATCACTTACATGTAAGGGCTTTCTCACAGGAACATCCCATAGCGCCCATAAATTTCCACTTATTATCTTGCTTTATCCATACTCTTTTCAGATAGTGCCGCAAGTCCGCCGATAGCGCCCAGATTCATTGAATCCAATGCTGAGCTTGGAACGATAATCAATGATCCCTTTTCCTTGAGCCCTTCAAAAAGCATATTCATACCACGCAGTTGAAGTGCGACCGGATTATTTTGGTATTTCCTGCTGGCTTCTGCAAACTTTTCGGCTATTTCGGTTTCCGCTGTCCCGAGGATAATTCTGGCTTGGCGCTCCCTTTCTGCCTGAGCCTGTTTGCTCATGGCATCTGAAAGTGCAGATGGAATAACGATATCCTTTATCCCAACATTTTGGCAAGATATCCCCCAAGGGTTCGTGTGTTCATCAAGAGTGCGCTGGAGATCTTCCGCGATTTTTTCACGATGTTGGAGAAGATCTGCCAGCTCATGTCTTCCGATAGTATCCCTTAAGCCCGTGAGAGTCATATAGGTAACCGCTTGAACATATCTCCGTACCTCCAAGGCAGCCTTCTCAACATCCCATACCGTCCAATAAACGACAGCATCAACATCAACTGGCACCGTATCCTTTGTTAAAGTTTTTTCTGCGGTAATATCTGTTACCCTAACACGTTGATCGATATAATCATCTACTCGATCAATAATGGGAATTATTAGGAAGATTCCCGGTCCTCTCAGACCAAGAAATTTTCCCATTCTCAGCACAACTGCTTTTTCCCATTGGTCAGCGATCCGTATCGAGGCTGCAATAACCAGCAGCACGAATACAAGAATGGCAGCAATGCTCCAGTGGACGACATTTAATTGTTCCAGCAATAGTCCAGTGATTGCAGCAATAACTATTAGTGTTATGGAAATCGGATTGATGCTCTTTTTTATAGTAATATCTGATTTCATCTCTTCCCCCTTTGTCTTTTTTTTAGTTCATCGATCATTTCCTCTGCACTGAACCCATAACTGGAGGCGATGCTTAAATACTCTGAACAGATGCTATCAAGTTTATTTTGTCGTTCTGATCTGGGTATTTGTATATTGGTTGAACCTATAAATGTACCTGTACCTTGCTGTGTTTCCAAAACACTTTGAATCTCAAGCTCCCTGTATGCTTTACCGACGGTATTGAGATTGACTTTAAGCTGGACGGCTAAAGCTCTGACCGTTGGCAATTGTTCGCCTACTTTTAAATCTCCACTTGCGACACCATAGCGGATTTGATCGATGATCTGCCGATAAAAGGGAACCCCAGATTTTGGATCTAATTTAAAATCGATCATGATTAGTTACCTCTCGCGACTTCATATACACACTTCTATTTTATTATTGTTATAGTAGACTATAACAATATAAATATAGTTGTCAAGAAATATTGTTGTCAGGTTAATTCAAGGGGAAGGTACTAAGGTATGAAATCTTAAAAATTAAAAAAAAGTTAGGTACTGATGTATAGAGATCATCACTGGTCACATTAAATTACTGATACCATATGTTGGGGTCAAAAAAAATTACACGAAACTAAAAAGAACACTAATAAATCTTTAATCCGGAAATAGTGAAAAATGGATTCTAGTATTGCCAACTTTGAATATACCACTGATCTCTTTCTCGTATAAAATTAAACACCACCAGCGTATTGTTGCTGCCCCTTTTCATATATATTTTAACCTCAGCCCGATTGCCGCTTATCTTCATTTTCGGCTTACTCAGCGATACGGCCGAGTTGTTTTGTAGTCTTTCCGCTAGAATCTTAATATACGTTTCTTTATCAAGAATTTGGCGCTCACGGCCCACCATCACCGAGGCGGTTTCATGCAGGAGGCTGGCTACTTTATGGGGATCCTGCTCTTTAACGCCATTTTCAAATGTCAGCAAGATCTTCTTGAGGGCTAGTTCCTGAGGTGATTGGGGATCAAAATCTACCA
>CAZWEO010000253.1:0-3866 GCA_964633115.1 uncultured Desulfobacterales bacterium | reverse complement strand
GACCAAAGCGTGCCTACAGCTTGCCCCTTGCGTGGAGCAGACGCTGGGCTAGAGCATCCGCGGCGATTTGCCGGGTTCCTGGACTGAACACGGGCTAGAGATAATGAAATTAGATTGGGGAATTACTGGGGAAATCTAAAGAGAAAAATGAACAAATAGCGTGTTTAGGAGAGGCGGCAAACAAAGCGGATTTTCCGAAATTCCCCCGTCGGTATTTATTACAACGAATTGTATTAGCATTGAGTATAATATTCAAATGACTTTGTTTGAAAGAACGCTTTTATGTGGATTAAAGCGAAAATATGATAATTAGATGATTGTCAAACACTATTCAGCAGAAAATTTTTTGGGTGTAATTGCCTCTGAAAAACCTGACGATATAGTTCAAGGCTATATTTTAGATTTATTTCCTTTTTGTTTCAAAGATTCTCCAGAAAAATTTTGGTTGTTACGAAAATCAATATGTGAAGAATTTCGATTACACCCTAAAAATTTCGCGATTGCGGGTAGCGGAAAATTAGGTTTTAGTATAGTACCGAGTAAATACGGGCAGCCCTTTAGTGAAGCTTCAGATATCGATGTAGTTTTGGTATCAGAAACTTTATTTGATAGTATTTGGAGAGAATTAATAATTTATTATGAACACCCAGATTTTAAACTTTTGCCTAGCAATATTCGTAAAGAATTCAATGCTTTACGTCAAAAGCTATTTTATGGACAAGTTAGACTAGATATTCTAGTTAAGAATTTCGATTTTGCTAAAGAGTGGTGGAAGTTTTTCAACAAAATATCTACAGATGAAACCTTTGGTCCAAGAGAAATTAATGCGGCCATATTTAAAAGCTGTGATCATGTAACTGAATACTATAAACGTGCTATTGTTGATCTAATGGAAAGAGGAGTTCCCAAAACATGAAATCATTAGCTACAAACCAAAACGTATCATGGTTTTATCAAAGGTTCCAAGAAGAAAGCTTGGAATTAAGTGCTGAATTTCAGAGGAATCCAGTATGGCTTAAACCGCAAAAAGACTACCTGATTGAAACATTATTGCTTGATCTTCCAATGCCTGAAATCTACGTGATCAATAAAGTTACTTCAATAGGAGAGTCGTCGTGGATTGTTGTTGATGGACAACAGCGTCTACGAACGATTTTAGAATTCGTTATAGGAGAACTCAAAGTTGATATTCAGGTAGAGCAATATAACCATATACACTATTTCAATGATCTCACATAAGATAAAAGAAAAATTTTTTGGAGATATCCAATTGTTGTTCGAGATTTAGAAGATTCGTCTGATGAAGATGTACGAGATTTGTTCCAACGAATAAACAAATACTCCGTTACTCTTACTCCACAAGAACTTCGGAAGGCTAGATTCAAGGGTGAATTTTTAGACACAATAACACAACTAGGTGAAAATGAATTCTGGGTTTTATCGAGGTTATTTTCTCCAAATGACTTTAGGAGAATGAACGACTTGGAATATATTGGTGTTTTGCTCTCAACTATGATAGGTGGAATTTATAACCGGCAGGACAGATTAGATGAATTCTATGTGAATTATGAAAAGGAATTTGAAGATAAAGAATATTATATAAACCGCTTTGAGAATGTTATCAATCTAATAGGTGAAATATTCCCAGATATTAGAATTTCACTTTGGAAAAGCAAGGCTAATTTTTATACCCTATTTTTATTAGTAGATAATTTACTTGATCTATTTGATGATAAAAAGGGCATACAAAATATAAGAAAACGCTTAAATGAATTTTCTAATCTTATTGGGATAGCAAAAGAAGATCCAGAAGCAGAAGATGTAAATGAAGAAATCTTGAGCTATTTAGATGCTTCTACCTATGGTACAAACGACAAAGAAAAGCGTGTTAGAAGACTCCGCATCTTAAAAGATTTTGTCTTAGCAGAGGATGTTAATGATTAAGTTTCTATATCTAATCATTATGGAAGTATCTATCGTGAATGGGTCATGGTGATTAAGCCCGTTTATTTATTTTTCGTCGAGTAACGATGAATTAATTTTCATTGTCACAATCATGGCGGCCCACAGGCTATTATTAATTTAGCGGAATGAAGCCCATGAAATTTTATTCACGACTTTGTCAGGGACTATTGCCCTGGAAGTGATCTTTTCCCCTACCTAACGTCTTTACCCGCTCCCAGCCATCAACTCATCGGCAATCAACTCCGCCTGCTTGAGCACCGTATCGGTAGCCAACTTCTGCATATCTGGCGGATAGCCGTATTGACGAAGCGTTCGCTTGACAATCACGCGCAGCTTGGCCTGGACACTTTCCTTGATTGTCCAATCGATGGATGTGTTAGCCCGGACGCGTTCGGTGAGAACCACCGCCAATTCTCGTAATTTCACCTGCTGCATCAGCTCGCGAGCGGACTCATTATTGGCAACAGCGGAGTAGAAGGCATACTCAAAATCACTCATCCCCATTTCAGCGGCTTCGCCGTCCATTTCTTCGATGTCTTTGGCAATTTGGATCAGTTCTTCGATGACTTCGGCTGAAGTGATAGCTTTGTTATGATAGCGCCTAAGCGCTTTTTCGAGCATTTCGAGCAACGACTGGCTTTGTATTAGGTTCTTCTTGGCCCGGGCTCGGATTTCATCATTGAGCAGCTTCCGCAACACTTCCAGGGAGATGTTCTTGTGTTCCATGCCGCGAATTTCGAGCAGGAATTCATCTGACAAGATGGAGATATCCGGTTTCTTGAGTCCGGCAGCGTCGAAAATGTCAATTACCTGATCGGAAACTAGTGCCTGATCGATGACCTGCCGAATAGCGGTTTCGAATTCTTCATCGGTGCGACCGTCACCGGTACTGTCAAATTTGACTAAACGGGCTTTTACAGCTTGGAAGAAAGCAACTTCTTCTTTGACATCCAGGGCTTGTTCATGGGGAATGGCGATTGAAAAGGCTTTGGATAGACCGGTGACATAATCGATATACCTGCGGCGGCCATCTTCAAGGCCCAAAATAAAATCTTCAGCGGCCAGGATCAACCCTAACTTACGGGATGTATCGGCAGCAAAATACTCTTCATAAGGGTAGCCGTGGAACATCTGGGAAACGACTTCCAGTTTCTCCAGCATCAGGGCTACGGCCTGTTCTTGAGTCTCGGCAGGATCCCCCTTACCGCCACTGTCCGAATAAAATGAGAGAGCTTTCTTCAAATCGGCGGCGATCCCTAAATAATCAACGATCAGTCCACCGGTCTTGTCTTTGTAGACCCGGTTAACACGGGCGATGGCCTGCATGAGATTATGCCCGCGCATAGGTTTATCGATATACATGGTATCGAGCACCGGGACATCGAAGCCAGTCAGCCACATATCGCAAACGATCACAATTTTGAGGGGATCGGAAGGGTTTTTCATGCGGTCGGCTAAACTGCGGCGCTGATCTTTGGTGGTGTGATGCTGGGCCATCAAGGGACCATCAGATGAAGCCGCAGTCATGACCACTTTGATCCGGCCCTTATCCAGATCGCTGTGATGCCAGCTGGGGCGCTGGGTGATAATTTCGTGATACATATCGGCGGCAATCCGGCGTGACATGGTAACGATCATGGCTTTGCCATCAAACACACTTTGACGTTGGTCAAAGTGGTACAGAATGTCTTTGGCCACATTGCGCAAGCGTTTTTCACTCCCCACCAAGGCTTCGACCTGTGTCCATTTGGCTTTGGCCTTTTGAGTTTCGGTGAGTTCATCATTTTTGAGTTCAGCATCCAACTGTTGGATCAGCTTACGGCCGTCTTTATCAAGCTCGATTTTGGCAAGACGGCTTTCATAAAATATCCGCACGGTGGAACCATCGGCGACGGCCTGGG
>CAZWEO010000252.1:0-3876 GCA_964633115.1 uncultured Desulfobacterales bacterium | reverse complement strand
CCGGAATTTGCAGAATAGATAGTAGTAGAAACGAAAATTACGCTGAATAATTACTCTTTTTCAAACCATTCATTTTGCACTCCTTGAGGCAATTTGATATGATTGGTATGTTATTGGTGATGATAGCTTATAGTAAAAAAACGAACCCGTTGCCTATAAGAGTTCGATTGGTTGTGGCAGAGAAATGTGAATTCAAACGAAACAATTATTATCCGAATGAAAACTTTATTCCATATATTAGACCAACAAATTTTGTTTTTGTCAATAATTAGCAATAAGAGGCGCTTGCTGTTATCATTCTTACAGTTAAATAACAGACTGTTAGTCATAGTATTTGTTTAAAATTGCATAGTAAATAATCAAGTGAAAAAGTAACCCATACCAAAATCTCACGATATGACTATTTATAATCTTTTCCCTCTTCCCAATAAAAAAAGGGGTTTGACAGGAACCTAATCCGTCAAACCCCTATAGTTGTTGGTGCCGGAGCCGAGAATCGAACTCGGATGACCGTAAGGTCGGAGGATTTTGAGTCCTCTGCGTCTACCAGTTTCACCACTCCGGCATATGGGTGACCTGTATAATGAAAACTTTCACGCTTGTCAATATCTGAGTCATACATGAAGTTTGATGTATGAGTCAGATAATAGATCATAACAACGTTTCTATCTGTTTTTTTAAGATTGTCCCTTCACGCAGTATCCGTGGCGGGTCTTCGGTCACATCAATAACCGTGGAACCCCGACCGCCCTTCAAGGGTCCCGCATCCAAAACACCATCCAATTTAGCGGCTAATTTGACATCCAGATTATCAACATTGAAACATCCTGGTTGGCCCGACAGATTGGCACTAGTGCCGGTCAACGGTCCATCCAATTCAGATACAATAGCAGCCGCAACCGGATGTTTGGGAACCCGAATCCCGATCTTACCTTTATCACCCATCAGGTCGGGTAAGATGTTTTGACTGGCCTGAAAAACTATTGTAATCCCACCGGGCCAAAATGCATCCATCAAGTTAATGGCTACTGGTGGGATTTTCTTAACTAGTTTCGGAAGCCAGGTCTTGTCCCGAATTAAGATCAGGATAGGTTGCTTCCGGCTGCGCGATTTAATTGCAAATATCCTCTGAATCGCCTTAGAATTAGCAGCATCTGCACCCAGCCCGTATAGCGTACTGGTGGGGAAGGCAATCACACCCCCTCGCCTCAATACGGCCACAGCTTTCTGAATGACTTCTTTTTCAGGTGCCTGGGAAGAAATGGGCCAAGGAATCATCTCAGGCGTCCAAGGCATCGGCCTTCTGGGCAACTTTGTCAGCCATGTCCTGTTTAAATGTGGCCAGCTGCCCTTGCAAAGATTCATCGGCCAAGGCCAGCATCTGCACGGCCAAAATACTAGCGTTACGAGCACCAGATTTACCAATGGATACGGTAGCCACTGGAATTCCAGGCGGCATCTGCACCGTGGAAAGGAGCGCATCCAATCCTTGCAGGCAGGAAGAATCAATGGGCACGCCGATAACCGGTAGGGATGTGTGTGCGGCCATGGCACCAGCCAGATGAGCGGCGTGTCCGGCTCCCGCAATGATGACCCGGATCCCTCGGTCCCTGGCGCTGGTGGCAAATTCAGCTGCCCGCGCAGGACTCCGGTGGGCTGATGCCACAGTTATTTCATAGGGTACCTGAAACTGTTTTAGGATTTTGGTTGCCTCTGTCATTACACTCAGGTCTGAATCGCTGCCCATGACAATTCCCACGGCAGGACTTTCAAATGTCTTGAATCCCATATATTCCTTTCTCCTTTGTTTAGATGTTTTAATATATGATTTGACGGTCTTTAAAAAGCTGCTGTAAATTCGAAATCCGAATACCTAAATTCGTGCTTCGGATTTGAATGAAGCTCACCTGGAAAAAGGTATAATTGTAGCTTCATTCTGATCTTATGTTTTGCGCCGCAATTTATGCTGCTCAATACCCAACGCTATCAATCTATCCAAAAGTTCGCTAAAGCTGATTCCGGCAGCAACTCCAGCCTGAGGCAGCAGACTGGTTGCAGTCATGCCGGGAATCGTATTGGTTTCGAGAACATACATCTCGTTATCCTGCATAATCATGTCAGTACGACTGTACCCGTCACAAAATAGAGCCCTGTGGGCTATTTTAGCATAGGTCTGGGCTTTTTCGGTCATGGCGTCGCTAATGCGTGCTGGACATATCTCCTTGGTGGCGCCTGGGGTATATTTGGCTTCATAGTCAAAAAAGTCATAAGCCTCCCCAGGTACGATCTCAATGATCGGCAATGCTTCTAAGGTCTGATTGCCAATGACGCCGGCGGTGAGCTCAACACCATCCACAAATCCTTCCACCAGTATGGCATCTCCATGAGAAAATGCCATTTCAGCCGCCGGCTCAATGTCCTGGCTAAATCTCACAATGCTCATACCCACACTCGAACCGGCTTCCAAGGGTTTAACCACGAGAGGCAGACTCAAACGCTCCTCGCACTCGTCCGCATCGAATCGCTCATCGCGCTTGCATACAATGTAGGGCGGCATTGGCAGGCCCGCCAGCTCATACATTTGCTTGGTGGCCAGTTTGTTCATGGCGACGGCACTACCCATTACACCCGAACCTTGGTAAGGGATGTCAAGAAGCTCCAACAGCCCCTGAATCGTGCCATCTTCGCCATAGGGCCCATGCATGATAATCAAGGCTGCATCAATCTTGTCTGCATCGGATAACAGTTTGGGCAGATCGTTTTTGGGATCGTAGCGGACGATGTCATACTTTTCCTTGTCAAGTGCGTCAAATACCTGATCGCCACTTTTGAGTGATATTTCGCGTTCCGATGAAATGCCGCCGGACAGGAGTGCCAGATTGATTTTTTTCATGGTCTTTCCTCCATTAAATTTGAATTCCCTGCTGCGGCTTGGCCTGATGCCTAAAACTATCTTTAAGCAAAACACTTTTTCGAAATCTTGTTGCGAGGGATGAATTCAAATTGATAGATTAGATTTTTTATACTGCGAAACACCCATTGCTTTCGTAGGCCACCCCGATTTATCGAAATCTGACTTGGTACCGCTCTAACAATTCGGCGAGATGCCTATAATAAAAAATTTCAATTTTTTTCAAATCAGCGACCATCATATATTTTGCGTCCATTCAAGGGGAATTCCTCATATCCCTTAATTTACAAGTGGTCGCTGATTTTTGGGTTTAATAGGGTTTGTTTGGCTCGATTATATTCTTCCCGGGTGATCAACTCTTGCTCGAGCATTCTGGCCAGTTCGGTCAGCTCCCGAATGCGAGCTGTCCCTGGATCCTCCAGCTGACGGGTTGCGTCTGCCATCCCGGACTCAAGTTGCTGAGTCTGTCCCGGCACACCGACGCGAAAGGAAGCCAGCCCACCCAGAAAACTAACTTCCACAGGACGCCCATTCAACATCGGCGACGATAGCATCTGTTTTAATGTTTTACCTTCGGCTTTCATCCGTCTGTAAAAATAATAACCTGAAATGATAATCGCCAAGGCTCCGGCAATAAAAATCCAGAGCATATATTGAACCACACCCCGAAAAAATATGACCATAAGCCCCAAAGCTACCATCAAAAGGACATGCAGCACCAAAACCATATAGGCCAGCATCACTGACTTGAATAGTCCCTCACCTTTATCATTTTCAGTCTTTTTTGGGGCCGCCATTTTATTACAATTTTTCCAATTCCTAACCAATTAAACCGTAAATCTATCAACTTTGGGTTTTATATTACATCCCCTGAGTTAAATTCAACTCCTACTTTTTACACTTTTTAGGGACGTTGTTAACTTTTAAACTTATTTATTATATTCTCTTCAAAACTTATTTGCAAA
>CAZWEO010000251.1:0-3880 GCA_964633115.1 uncultured Desulfobacterales bacterium | reverse complement strand
TTTGCTCCAGGAGCATATCCGCATGACCGAGAATAACCCCCAGCATGTTGTTGAAGTCGTGGGCCACACCGCCGGCCAACCGGCCTACGGCCTCCATTTTCTGGGCCTGGCGCAGCTGGTTTTCGAGTTTCTCTTTTTCAATTTCCGCCTGCTTGCGCTCGGTGATGTCGTGATAATTCAGCAATAAACCGCCAATGAGCGGGGCATTGATAAGGTTGGTTGCAGTCAGTTCGATCCATGTATAGTGTCCATCTTTACATTTGTATCGATACTCTACTGTTGTTACAGACTTGTCTTTTTCAAGAACCGTATAGAATTCCTTTTGAATGCGTTCGAGGTCGTCCGGGTGTACCGTTAACCAGCCATCGGTACCGATAAGGTCTTGGGGCTTCCAGCCAAACCATTTCTCGATATTGGGACTCTTGTAAATCATGAAGCCATCAACACCGATGATGCCAATAACGTCCGAGATATTGGCCACCATCGACATATGCTTGGCTTCACTCTCGGCAAGCTTCGCCTGTGCCTGGTGTTGGGCGGTTATATCGATGCCCGAGGCAGCGATGCATTGGGGGTTGCCATCGCCCTTGATCAGGACGCCGCTCATCAGCATGGGGAACTCCGTGCCATCCTTATGACGATGCCATACGGTCGCGGGTGCGAAAGCCCCCTCCTGCACTATGGAGGCATTGAGACGGTTCACCGCTTCCATTTGCTCCGGGCTGTGAAACAGGGACAAAGGCTTTCCAATGAGCTCCTCGGGACTGTAACCATGGATTTCGGCAAAGAACCGGTTTATATACAGCAGATTGCCTTGAAGATCGGCAACCACCTTGCCGTAAACCGCAGTGTCGGAAATAGTCTTGAATCGCCTGTTCTCCTCCTCGGCCAACTTGCGCTCGGTGATGTCCACAAAGTTGATAACTATTTGTTCAAGCTGTCCTGATTCCTGGTATGCGGGGAATCCATTCACCAGCACCCATGCCACATCTCCCATCCGGGGACGATTGACGCCGACGACCTGATTGTGCAGCGGTTCATTGGTGGAAAGAACCCGGTTGACCGGATACTCATCCAGCGGCATATCGCTGCCGTTTTCGCGCATAAACTTCCAGTGCGGGTCCATCGCCTGTTTCCCATACAGCTGATCCTCGGATAATCCCAGAATCTTCGAGGCGGCATGATTCGCAATCAGTATCGACGTATCCGGGGCGTGCACGACAACGCCGGCGTTCAGGCTTGTCAGCAGATTATGATAGGTGTCTTCGCTCTGTCTCTTCTCTATCTCCAGCCGTCTGATGTCGGTGATGTCGATGCAGGTACCCATCATTTCGAGGGGTTTTCCACCTTTGTATTTGACGGAGACACTTGTTCGGACGTTTATAACTTTGCCATCCTTACGTATCAGCCGGTATTCGTTGGGAGGGGGGTGTGACTTGCCGGATTCAAGACATTTGTTGAGCCAATCTGTAATTCTGTCCAGATCATCCGGGTGATGTATTGCGGCATTGACCTTGGTATAATCGATTTCCTCGGATTTATCATAGCCCAATAGATCATACATTCCCTCGGACCAGGTCGCTTTCCCGGTTTCTACTTCCCAATTGAAATCACCCATGCCGGCGAGACGTTGGGCTTCAACCAATCTTGATTCGCTCTTCCGGAGCTCTTCCTCGGCCTTCTTGCGCTCGGTGATGTCTATCCCAAGACAAACAATGCCTTTGATCTCCTGTTCGTTATTACGCAGCACGGCTCCTGAAAGCAGCACAGGAACGCTTGTGCCGTCCTTTGCCCGGAGCTTTTTCTCGATATTGTTGACAGATCCTTCCCGAACCAACCTTCGCAAGATTGTTCGCTTGACAGGCAGCGCGTGTTGGGATAATATATTTTGGGTTTCTTCTTCTTCTTCTTCTTCTTCTTCTTCGAATAGCAGTGTTGCTGGTTTGCCGATCAAGTCATCTTCGTCAAAATCCAGCTGCAGACAAGTGGCCTCGTTCACCGTCAGAATAGCGCCTTCCGGTGATACGACAATCAGCATGTCTGCCATGGACCGAATGATGCTGTCGGTATATTCTTTTGCGCTCTGCAGCTCCTTTTCAGACTGCAAACGATCAGTAATGTGACTTATTCGCTCTGCAAGGGTCTCCACCAGTTGCTGCTCCTCCGGTAGGAATGGTGCTTCCTCATCGACAGGCATTTCCAGCAAACACACCTGTACACGTCCCAGGTTCTCGCCACGCACTACGATGTCAGCATGCTGCATCCACTCAGTCTCCCGAAAGCCTCCTGTTTTATATTCACGCCCTAGCAGCGTGATGCATGCGCAGGTTAGCTGAGGATAGTGCCAGGCTTGCGGAATAAGGTCCACCGTTCCCTGGAAAATGTCCTCCGGGGAAACTCCAGGCGTCTCCAATAGCCGGCTTACCTGGTGAAGGCAATTCAATTCCTTCATCCGTTCAGCAACCGCCTCCTCTGTCTGCTTACGCTCGGTGATGTCCTCGCCGATGGACTGATAGGCGACGATCTCGCCCCTGTCATCGAACAGCGCACGGTTGGTCCAGCGCTGCCAGTGGGTTTCGCCATCCAGCGCCAGAACTTTGTGCTCGTGCGATTGCAGTGGTGATTCGACCGTCAGGGCGGATATGCCGGCCATGATCATTTCGCGATCCTCCCCGGGGATAAGCGACAGGAAAGACGAGCCGACCAACGCTTCGGACGTCTTGTCGAAATACCTGCAGTAGGCGTTATTGACATAGGTGATTTCGCCGCCGGGCAGGAAACGGCAGATCAATACGGGCATATCCTCGGCGATGACTCGATAGCGATTCTCGCTCTCATGCAGCTCGCGCGTTCGCTGTTTAACACGGTGGCTTAACATACGGGACCAGCAAACGAAAACCGCCATAATCAGCAGAAGGGGCACGATGACGATGGTGCTGTACTTCAGTACAACCTTCCAGGAAAGACCACCCGGCTCAAGGACACCCAACCACTCATCCCGGATCGCCTTGTACCTGTTGGCTTCCTTGATGGTGGCCAGTCCCTCCGTCAGGCGGGCCAGCAACTCGGTATTGCCTTCCGTCACAGCGAAAGAATAGTCAGAAGGGCGCAGCAGTGGCCCCGTGGTCACGACGTTGTCCAACCCCAGTTCTTTGGTCCAATGGATTCCCGGAAGCCGTGCAATGAGGGCACAGTCGCCCTTGCCCGAGGCCAGCAGCTTCAGGGCTTCGGCCTGGGTATTCGTGAGCACCGGATTTTCACTCAGCTCCTTTTTCAGAACATAGTCATGCATGATGTCGCCGCGCATTACGATGATATTTTTGCCGAGAAGGTCTTCTTCCGTCTCGATGGCAGGCGCGTCATCTCGTACGAAGATTGCATGATGAACGACGGTGTACGGCGGGGAAAAATCCACGAGCCGGTCACGTGCGTCCGAATAGTACATCCCTGCGATAGCGTCGATTTCACCCGCCTCCAGGGCTTGGCGGATATCCCCCCACGGCCCGATTCTTATCTCGACATCCATGTCCATCGCCTCGGCAATGGCCCTGGTGAGGTCAACATTGAAACCCGCGGCCTGGCCGTTCTCGTCGAGGAATGAATAGGGCGGATAGGACAGTTCCGTTCCAATGATAATGGAGTGCTCCTGGCTCTGGGCGTCAGCCGCCGACATAGGTGCCGCGCATAGTAATACAAGCACCAGAAGGAACCATGCCAGGCACCTGTTCATAAGCGACCTCCTGCCATCAGTTGCACTATTTCCCCGATTTTTCGGGGGGGGGGGGGTAAATTTAATTTTTAACAGCATTGCCCGCTTGTTTTTAACAACCAGAAAAATTTAACCCGCAGGGGATTTATGTTTGCATAGACGAGCACATTT
>CAZWEO010000250.1:0-4030 GCA_964633115.1 uncultured Desulfobacterales bacterium | reverse complement strand
AGGTCAACTTGCTCTGTTTTTAGGAAATCGACGGCAGCCTCACCACTGCAAACGGAGACGGCATGGTAGCCGAGTGTTTGTAGCATTTTGGTGGATATTTCCCTTTGGGTTTCCACGTCATCGATCACCAGGATTTTTTCACCCGCTCCTTTAATATCATCTAGGGGCGTATCCAAACCTCTTACCAGAATTTTATCTCTGGTAATGGGCAAGTATAATTCAAAGGTTGTACCGGAACCGTTGCTTTTCACATCTACATAACCTTTGTGATCGAGCATAATATTCCAAACAACCGCCAGGCCCAAACCGGTTCCGCTGCGACCCATGAATTTTTTAGTATAGAAAGGCTCAAAGATGCGCTCGAGATCCTCAGATGAAATCCCCGGGCCATCGTCAACCACAGATAGAATTACATATTCACCTCGGCTGATATCCTCGTAGCCCTTGAGTGGTCTATCCATATACTGGTTTCGGGTTGATACATGGATGTTACCACTGCCTTCCAATGCTTCCGCAGCGTTTGAGACCAAATTCATCAATACTTTACCAAGGTGGATTGATGAGCCATAGATATTAAACAATTCCTGGCTCAGATCGGTCTTTACCCGGACGTTCTGATGAAACTGTTTCAGCTTATTAAACTCTGGAGATTGAAGGTAATCATCCACAAGGTCATTCACATTCAAAGGCTCCCTGGTAATGGCCACTCCCCTTGCCACCGTAATTAAATCCTGAACAATCGCGGCAGCTCGGTTCCCAGATTCCTTGATGGTTTCGATCGGCTCCCTGAATTTGCTGTTCTCGGGCAAATCCAATAGTATCAATTCCGGATAGCTTACAATGCCGGATAACACATTGTTCAGATCGTGGGCTACGCCCCCGGCCAATAGCCCCAAGGATTCCATTTTTTTGGATCTGGCCAGCTTCTCTTCACTCTTGCGTAGTGCTTCTTCAACTTGCTTTTGCTGGGTAATATCCCGTGTTACGCCTAGCATGCTCGCCGGTTTATTCCCAGGTCCCGGCAAAAACCTGGCCATATTACCGGTTTGAATCACAGAGCCGTCCTTGCAGTGTTGCTCCACCTCAAAATATACCGGCTGATACCCGTCTGGATCTTCGGACTCTGCCAGAGCCAACCGCTCTGCAAATAAAACCATCACTTTTTCGAGCGATTCTGGCAGCATCACTTCCCCTAAATTCTGCTGCATCGATTCTGCCACGGTAAAACCACGCACGCTATGGATGGATGGACTAACATAGGTAAACTTTAAATCCATACCCATTGTCCATATAATGTCAGCCACATTATCCGCTATAAGTCTATATCGCCGCTCACTTTCTCTCAAGGCCTCTTCGGTCTGTTTGCGCTCCAGAACCTCTTGTTCCAATTCGTTCTTTAATCCTACTAATTGAGAATGTTCCTTTTTCAAGCTATTGGTCAGATCTCTTTCTTTTAGGTGTGCCGATAAGAGCCCTTTCACCAGAACAGCCACCGACATAGCTGCAACAGTGTTTAACAGCATGAAGCTAGCCCCTGCTGTCAACATGCTTTCTGTGCTTTCAAAAAACATAAGCGATGGATTGAACCAGCCATGGCTGAAGAGCCAACCGATGATAATCATGCTAATCGCATTTATGAGCAAAGCTATGCTAGCAGCTTTTATTCCCAGCAAGACTCCCACGAGTATGGCAAACGCGAATAACCATGCAGGCCCACCACTCATCATACCCACGGTGAAAATAATCACCACGCCAATCAGGTAACAAATGGACAATGTTATGGCGGCCCGAATTTTATATCCGGGACTAGATATCAGCAACAACCCTAGACAAAGTAGCCATGCTGCCATATCGAAGAATAGCAGTGCCCACAAGCCACGCTCGACCACCAAAGCAACAAGGGGGATAAAAACAAATGTGCCAATCAATAAACCAGAGAAAAGCATCGTGAACAGAATCCGCGCGCGCCAGTATGACAAGCTGTCTTCTTCCAGCCTGGACATGCCCGCAATTCTCTGCATAGAGAATGCTTGAAATCGTTCCCAATATTGTTTTGGTGTGTATTTCAGCCTCATCAGTAGGGCCGCCCCCTATCGTATTTGGCGTTTTGCCTTGAAAAGTTCAATCCTATAAACCGGTTCACCTGTATCTATCGACAGACAACTCAAAATACTTAAATTTTTGCTGTTCAAACTATATCAAATTAAGAATCATTGGGAGCGCTGTAAAGTTACCCTGCTACTTTGGTGACTTCAATCTTCGGTGGCGGGGCCGTTCGCGTTTGGTTGGGTGAGGTGGTAAGGCTCTAATTACCAGAGCCATCGTAGAAAAACGGTAAAGACACCGACAGATATGATGCAAAATGCCAGCAGGTTTGAGATTGCATTCTTCACCATTCCGATTTTAAATCGACCTATAATTTGCCGGATGATATCGATGGACGCGTTGATATAAAGCAGGATGATTCCAACAAATACGCCACGGGTTCCAAAAAATATTGCTGCTAATCCCAGTATGGCTAGTAGGATGAACAGGATTGTCCAATCTCTTTTAGAAAAAGACTTAATATTCATATCAGTTCTTAAATATCCTTTGCACAAATATCATACCTAAGTTTCCCAATACGATCACCAGGAACACCATTACGATCATGAGCCAAAACCAAAAACATATGATCAATGCGGTTTCATAACCCACCTGTCTTCCGAATATGACTGCCAGTAGAAAAAGGAAAACACCAAACCAGGTAACCACAAAAGTGATAAGTTTAAAATATTCCCAGGTCGGGTTTATCGGGCGGTATATTCGAATCCTGCAATACGGACATTGCTTGTATTTCTTACGTAATAAACTTATTGTAAGCCTAATACTCGGCAACATACCGATATGATGAAAACAGGACGGGCATTGCATAATGCCATTCCTCCAGACGATAAGCCTTGAACCGGTTATGAACGCGCTAAAATTCGACCTAACGATCGCGGTTTAGTTATGTTATCAGAGTTGATACCTTACAACAAGACAGGTTTGCTTTCCCAATTCATATTAGCCTATATGTCTAAATCTGGTATCCATAGCACAACTCAGCGTCCGAATTTCTGAAAGGTAGTATGCCTAAAAAAGCCCTTCCATGGGGATCTTATTGGCTAGCGCCAGCGCCATTTTTTGGCCGGGATCATTTATTTTCGGTCTTCCGGGTGTCTTGCGTCAGCATTGGCAACAAGCCTTTCAGGTTGGCGGTGGTTCGGTTGGCGGCGTTGTCTTATTCGTATTGGCCGGCGCTACCTATTGTATGTACTTGAGCGGGCGTTTGCAGGAAAAAGTCGGACCCGGCAAGCTGGCTGCTGTAGGCGCTTTGATGACAGGCGGCAGCACCATCTGGTTGAGTCAGTCTACCAATATGGCAGCCGTTAACCTATGGGCATTTTTAGCTGGGGCGGCCTCCGCATTTGTCTACCTACCGGGGTTAACCGCAGTTCAGCAATGGTTTCCAAAGAGGCGTGGTCTGGTTGCAGGCTTTTTTAATATGTCGTTTGGACTATCAGCGGCAATTATGTCTCCGGTTTTTACATGGATTCTATCGAAATGGAACTACGAAACCCTGACCCTGGCGGCCGGTATCACAGCCCTAATTATTGGATGTGGTTACTTCTGGCGGCAATTATTGGTTATGGCTTCGGCACTCTCTTTGCCGTCTCGGCCCCTTTGGCTGGGGATTGCTTTGGCATGGCGCACTTCGGAGCTATTTTCGGTCTGATCTTTACAGCTTATGGATTTGTATCCGGTCCGCTGGGCCCCTGGTTAAGTGGCCTTATCTTGGATGCCACGGGTGGCAATTACATCTTTGTGTTTTCTTACCTCGGATTGATGTATCTGGCAGCCGCCGGGCTGATACTTTTTGTGAAGCCTTGGCAGGAATGTCGCATATAGAATCAACCCAGTATCCAGCCAGCTTTGATCTTTTTAGACTTTACCGGTTGCCATGACATAAGGCGGTATCGCTTTGCGTTGACAAAACAACTATATTAGA
>CAZWEO010000249.1:0-4062 GCA_964633115.1 uncultured Desulfobacterales bacterium | reverse complement strand
GGTTAGAATATATAAACCGTCCTTTTGCGCTATATCCACCAACGTCTGGATGTAAGACACAAGATCCGGTGCCCTCTGGATTTCATCCAAAACTGCTCCATCTGGAAATTGAGCTAAAAAGCCCTTGGGATCATCCAATGCAAATTGACGGACATCGGGAGATTCTAGATTCGCGTATGGTTTGTGGGAAAAAACCTTTCGGCACAAAGTGGTTTTACCGCTCTGGCGTGGTCCGGTAATGGTGACGACCGGATTCTTATGCGCTAAAGCCTGCAATACAGTTTCGATGGTACGGGTGATGAGAGGCATGTGTCATAGATACACAAAAAGTGTACAATTTGCAACTGCAACTTTCAAAAATAACATTTTGTTCCAAACAGTTATATTGCCACGTACCCACCCGTCTTCGCCCTTCGATAAATCCCAGACAAAACAATCATCGCTATCGTGAAAAAATTCACCTACACTTATCCAATTCTTCATCATTCAAAACATTTATATTTTGATTGGCACCTGTCACGCTGAAGCTCGCCTTGTCGCGGCGAAGCTCGCAGAGCGAAGACGGAAGATCGAAGACATGCCGCAGCGATCAAGATAAAAAACAAATCCTTTGCGTACTTTGCGACTTTGCGGTGAATATTATATTTGTCCCTGTGTTCTCTGTGTCTCGAACGAAGTGGGTGTGAGACAGAATATGCTTGCAGCTTTAAACTGATGCCAGCTTTCTAGCGTCCCAGCATTCTAGCTTTCTAGCATCCGAGCTACTAATTCCTTCATCAATTTAGCCGCCACCATGGCTGTCATCCCATTGATATCCCTATCGGGGTTGTACTCCACAATATCGGCGCCCACAATGGGGGTCTGAATTTGTTGAATGACGGAAATTACATCACGTGTGCGTAAACCACCGGGCTCCAAATGCGATACGCCGGGTGCAAAGGCCGGATCCAATACATCTAAATCTACCGTAACGTACAGAGGACCCTGGAAGTGAATGTTGGATAGACCTTGGGGGATGGATTTCATATCAACGACAGTAACATTGAAGCGCTCTGCCTGCTCCTGCTGATGGGGCGTCATGCAGCGAATACCCACTTGCACGAGTTTATTTACTAAACCCTCCTCCATAATGCGGGCAAATGGGCAAGCATGTGAATACCGATTGCCATCCAGTTCATCATAGAGATCTGGATGAGCATCAAATTGCAGCAGATTCAAACCAGGGTAATGCTTTTCGTAAGCTTGAATGATGGGCAAAGTTATGGCATGGTCGCCACCCAGCGATATAACTCTGACATGATTATCGAGCAACTCCTCAAAAGTATGTTCGCTAGAACTAAACACATTCAGCCCTCTTTTCCATTCCAGGTCACCGAGGTCATGAAAATTTGATTGCCGGGCTAAATCCAAGCCACTCTCAGTACATTTATTTGTTGAGCTGGAATGATAAGCTTCACGAATTTTTGGTGGTGCCTTGGCAGCCCCCTTCATAAACGATGACTGTTCATCGTAAGGAACACCTACAAGGGCGACTGACTTTTCATCTAAATTATATTTATTTTTCATTATGTTATAAAATTTTGTTCCAAATTTTTATTTGAAGCGGCTTCGCCGCCATTAAGTTTGATTGGAGCGATGAAATCGCGTTTCATAACATCTTGGTACAAAATGTTATTCGCGAAGCGAGATGGTTTATCTTTTCTGTCCCTTCTCAACAGAAAAGATGAAAAGAAAAAGGTAATTCTCTGTGTCTCTGCGGCTCTGTGAGATGGCAAACTTTGCGTACTCTGCGTCTTGAGCGAAGCGGGCGGTGAGAATATTCTGTGTCTAAACCCCTAAATTGGTCTACCGCCCAACTGGCATAATATAGAGCGGTTCAACATCCTTTTCCAATTGCAACACCCTTTTCACCTGGTTATCCCGGAAAGCACCGATCGAAACGGTTTTTAATCCCAGGGATACGGCTTGCAAGTAAATATTTTGCGCAGCATGTCCGGCTTCCATTATGTACCCGCTGCCAATTTTTCTACATTTCCCGAAACAACTATAATTTCAAGCGGGTATAGAGCACCGGCCGATGTTGATTGAATATCGGTGGAATTTCTCTCTCGCCCACTACGTTAGAGACACAGAGAGCCCAGAGAGAGACCTATATTTTATTTTGATCGCTGAGATCGACGATCAAAACAAATTTTCCAACCCTTCGGGTGCTTTCTAATATGCGCCTTATCCACAATATCTATTATTTATATTGCATGAAGGTAGTTGGTTCAGTTCCATGAGTGTTATTACACTTGTATGAATTGTATTGCAAAGGCAAGAGGGGTTTATCTTTTCTGTCCGAGCCCTGCCCAATGAAATTCTGCGAAGCAGACCCGGAGTTTACCCCGTTAAATTTTTGTTTCCATTTAACTGGGGGGATTTCCTCGGGGTCAACAGAAAAGATAAAAGTAATATCTCTGCGTTCTCTGCGCCTCTGTGAGAGACTGTTCATTTTACCTCTCTGCCCATGTGTCCGCCATAGCCCAGTGTTTCTAAAGTGGCGAAGCCGCGTACCATAACAGTTTGGAACAAACTGTTATTCTGTGAGAGATAGTTTTTCACAGCTCATAGCCGCCAGTAATGGATATCTTGCTTCGCGACTTCTGCCGGGTCAAATATGGATTTCACATCGATCAAACAACCTCCTGGAACAAGCTTCTGCGCCAAGCTTGCCAACCCCTCTTCCATATAAAATGTATGCGATACAGCCAAAACGACTGCATCCAGCTCCGCCATTTTTTCATATGATATCAAATTGATCCCATAGAAAGCTTTGGCCTCCTCTGGATCTGCCATGGGGTCATGAACCAGAACGTCGATACCATATTTACCCAATTCTTTGACGATATCCGGCACACGTGAATTTCTTAAATCCGGACAGTTTTCCTTGAAGGTTAATCCCAAAACCCCTACTCTGCTCTCCTTTATATGTAAATCAGCCGATATCATCATCTTGACTGTCTTTTCGGCAACATATTTGCCCATATGATCATTAATGCGTCGACCGGCAAGGATAATTTCCGGATGATAGCCCACCAATTCAGCCTTGTGTGTCAGGTAATAAGGATCCACACCGATACAATGCCCACCTACCAATCCTGGGCTGAAATTTAAAAAATTCCATTTAGACCCAGCTGCTTTAAGCACATTCATTGTATCTATATCCAATTTGTCAAATATAATGGACAGTTCATTGATTAAAGCAATATTAAGATCTCTCTGAATATTCTCGATAACCTTAGCAGCTTCAGCCTCTTTAATACTTCCAGTCCTATGTACGCCAGCTTCTACAATCAACTCATAAAGAGTGGCCACGGATTCCAAAGTTTCTCCATCGTCCCCGGATACGACTTTGGTAATCTTTGTAAGCGTATGTTCTTTGTCCCCAGGATTGATCCGCTCCGGCGAATAGCCCACATGGAAATCTCTTTTCCATAATAATCCCGATTCCTTTTCCAAAATGGGCACACACACTTCTTCGGTGGCACCGGGATAGACTGTGGACTCGAACACAACCACAGCGCCTTTTTTCATATTTTTCCCAACAATGCTGGATGCAGACATCAAGGGACTTAGGTCCGGCTGCCGGGCAGCATCGATGGGCGTCGGC
This sequence comes from uncultured Desulfobacterales bacterium, assembly GCA_964633115.1. Classification (GTDB taxonomy): domain Bacteria; phylum Desulfobacterota; class Desulfobacteria; order Desulfobacterales; family B30-G6; genus B30-G6. The sequence goes on along the minus strand of CAZWEO010000249.1, from coordinate 410 downwards.
ACTGCAACAATGATAAAATCGGCTTCTCCTATGGCAGCCGGATCAAGCGTCATTTTTAGGTGAACCGCTATTTCAAACTCTTCTTTTGATACCTCCCCGGTTGCATCCACATATTTGTTTAGTTGATCAATTTTAGCCTTATTCAGATCAAACCCAATGGTTGGTATACGTTTACCAAAAGCCACTGCTAATGGTAATCCCACGTAACCCAAGCCAATAACTGCAACAGTTCCACTGGTCAATTTTGAGTTTTGAGATTTAAATTTTGAATTATTTTGACTGGTTGTATTCAATGTTTTCATTTATCGCCTCAACTTTTTGTTTTTCATTATGTCCATAGCCGTTCAATTGGCACTTTACCCTAGCGTTGCATAAAAATATAGTTTTTTACTATGCGCTCATCACGCTGC
>CAZWEO010000248.1:0-4090 GCA_964633115.1 uncultured Desulfobacterales bacterium | reverse complement strand
TTTCTGGACAGCGAAACTGGCAGTATTATCTCTGGGACATTCTGATGTTCCAGACGTGGTTGGAATCTACCGCAGGCTAGGGTGGATTTGTGAATTTCATAAGGAAGAATAACTCGATTTGCTCATCTGCGGTTATTTGCATTCTGACGGCTACTCTCATTTTGCATGTTCTAATAACTATTGGAATAAGTTATATTGGTAGTCGGCAGATATTCCCTCAGCTATTCGACCAGCATGGGCTTGGATATTTCAATGTTGATAACCTTACCTATCTGGAATTAGGGAAAACCCTCTCAGGTTATTGGAGAAATGGTGATTTGAATTCGTTAATGAACCATCCTTCTACAATGCATATAAAAGTTTATGCACTCTCGATGGCTTTATTTTCTCCCCTAATCGGATTCTCTGTTTTGAGTGCCGAGCTTGTCAACTTGGCATATTATTTGGTGATATTGTGGTTTGTCTATTCAATTTCTAAGGGAATTTTTGGTGAGAGGTCTGGTCTTTTTGCTATGGTAGCAGTTGGATTGTGGCCCTCCTTCATCATCCACACTACGCAACTTTTAAGAGATCCGTTATTTATTGTCGGCATGTTGACTATAATATTCATAATGGGGAAATTGATTTCAGCGGAAGTAAACTTTCAAACGGGATTTGTAAATATATTACTATGTGGGTTTGCATTAATGCTTGTGGGGAGTATCGGAGTGAAGCGCTGGCCCCTTGCTCTTGCGGTCGTTTTTCTTGGTGTAGTTTTTTTGTTTTTACAAATGCTGCGGAAACGGAAACTTTGGATTTGGAACAGCCTGTCAGGAATCATGTTATTAGTTTTTTCATTATCTGGATTTCCAACACAGAGTGTTAGCTTATCAAAAATACAAATTGAAGCATTTTTTATGACCTCAGAAAAATTACAAACGGTATTGCAAGATAATACAGATTATTCTGCTGGATCGACATCAAATTCTGTTCCGAGTGATGAAGTCGATAATGATAAAGCATCTTCAGTTGAGGTCGATGATCAGAATAATGCTCCCAATATTAATTACCCAGTTGATTCGGAGATTACTTGGTGGGATCCTTGGGCTCAAAAAATAGATGCAATTGCATCCCAAATTGGCACCCTTCGTTATGGATTCGTAATTTCTTATCCAAATGCAAGTTCGAATATTGATGCTGGATATGAAATACATAATGCTAAAGATCTGTTGAGATATTTACCACGCGCATTGGCGATTGGTTTGTTCGCCCCATTCCCTGGTATGTGGTTTGAAGTAGGTATGACTGGAGCATCTACTCGTGTATTAAGTGCGGTTGAAACATTTGTCATCTATATTATAGAAATTGTAGCGGTTATTGGAATATGGAAAAATCGCCAACGTTTGGAAATTTGGTACATCTTAGCAATTATTCTTGTAAGCTCCATAGGACTTGGTTTAGTAGTGATCAATACAGGGACACTATTTAGAATGCGCTATTCTTTTTGGATGTTGGTGATTATCTTGGGTGTTGGAGGGTTTCAGCAGATCTTTCGCCCCTACTTCAGAAGAAAATTTTGATCCTAGACAAATTCAATTGTTTTGAAAACACAGAAAATGAATAAAGCCCGGAAAAAATACTATAAGTTCACCAAGATTGTTGAATGGTTTGGTTTGCCTGAGTCACCAAGGATGGGGCGTTTATGGTTGCTTTTCTTTATTTATCCCGCGATAGTGGCTGTGTTTGTGCAATTTATCATCTTGCCTTATATCTTTCCTGATTGGCATGCTGGCGGAGGTGTCCTCATCCAAGGCGATTCGGCAGTGATGCATCGGGAAGCTGTACATTTTTCGATGGAAATACGCGAACAGGGTTGGTCTGCCTGGAAAATAGCACCAACTGGAATACCACTTGTTGGGATAACATCAGCTATATACGCTTCGCTCGCTCCCGAGTTGTGGATTTTAATTCCTCTGAGCGCGGCTCTTCACGCCACTGCTGCCGTAGTGCTTTTGTTGTTAATAAAAAATCTCGTTAGCGATTGGCGATGGGCATTTGTTGCTGTATTGCCGTTTTGGCTCTATCCATCGGCGATGAATTGGTATACACAGTTGCACAAAGACGGATTCTCGATTGCGGGTACGTATCTATTCCTATACGGGCTTACGCTCATCATCCAAAAACGAACTTGGAAAAAGACGCACAGTTTGATACCTTTTGCTTTCATTTGTATATCTTTAGGGGTGTGTCTGACTTGGATCGTTCGGCCTTACTTGGTTGAACTATTAATAGGCGCGAGTTTGATAGCAATTCTTATGATGTTGGTTGCGATTAGGTTCCAGTTGTTAATAAAGGCTCAAATACGATATGTGCTCTTGATAATTATTTTAGTTCTCTTGGTTTCGACGTTCGCGTATCTTCCGATAGTTGGACTCATTGAGGAAATGGCGCAGCCATTCTACCTTTTTAGAGATTTTCATATTTCTTTAGGCGGTTTTTCTGCTATTGATGCAAATGTGCGCTTTGAAAATATCAGGGATATTCTCAGTTATATTCCCAGGGCAGCGCAAATAACACTTCTGGCTCCATTTCCGAATATGTGGTTTGAGCAAGGAATTATGGCTCAAACTACGTTTATGCGACGCATCGTTGCGATAGAGATGGTGGGTATTTATATTTGCTTATTGCCAATACCAATAGCTATGTGGCGATGGCGTAAAAAGGCTGATTTTTGGCTTGCGTTTATTTTCTCTTTTAGTATTGCATTAATGTATTCACTTGTAGTAAATAATATGGGTGCCCTGCACAGGTACCGTCATGGTTTCATTATGATTATTGTTGCTTTGGGGATTGCGGGGTTTATTTCACATTGTTTGCAAGGATTAAAAATGAGCAATCAGCGTGACAGAATATCAAATGAAAACTAGATGGTTACTCATTTTTGCGGCTATTTTCCATGTGGTAGCTACCCTATTGATTCTTTTAATAGGAAACACCAATTGGATTTCTGGATTATTTACCAGTCAAGGGGTTGGAACATTCAATGTGAATAACTTGTCTTACATGGATCAAATAGAGACGCTTGTAAATGAAACTTATTTGCAAGGCATAAGTTCATATCTTAATGCACCCCATGAGTTGCATATCAAACTTTATGCACTTTCTTTTATTCTGCTAGTGCCACTATTTGGTTATTCAATATTGAGTGCAGAACTGCTCAACTTGCTCTGTTATTTACTAATCATTCTATTTGTGTACTTAATAACAAAAAATATATTTGATCACTCATCGGGAATAATTGCAGGAATATTTTTAGGATTGTGGCCATCATTTATCATACATACGACTCAGGTATTAATGACGCCATTATTTGTAGTTGGTATGTTAGCTATGCTACTGGCGACAAATTATGCATTAAAAATAAACTTATCAATCAAAGAGCTATTGCAGTATGCTGGATTATATGCAGTTTCTTCCATAATGGTGTTTTCGTTACTCAAAAACAGCGCCAGACTGCCTTTGCTTACAGTTGTATTTTTTGTTGGTATATTGTGTTTTGTAATCCAAAAATCTGTTTTGGCAATACAGAAGCACCGATCTAGGTTTGTAGTAGTTAGTTTGACAGCTTGCGCACTACTTACAGTTTTTGTTGTCTTATCATTGATGGGTGAAGGAGAAACCGAAAGTTTCCTGTCAATTCAGGGAAATTTCATTTCATCTCAAATTGGAATTCATCGCGAGCGATTCATTGAACTATACCCCCTGGCGGGTTCGAATATTGATACAGATTATCGTATCCATGATTTGGGTAGTCTGATCCGTTATTTGCCACGCGCTGCGCAAATTGGGTTCTTCGCGCCATTCCCTAACATGTGGTTTGAAAAGGGGATGATTGGTTTTTCTCCCCGGGTATTAAGCGGTTTTGAAGCGCTAATAATGTATGCAATCCAATTTTTTGCGATCTTTGGCATTTGGCGTGAGCGGAAAAATATTTCTGTGTGGTACCTTATTTCTGTTGCATTGATAGGGGTTGTGACTTTAGGAATTATCGTCTTAAATGTCGGTGCGCTTTTCCGGATGCGGTATGCCTTTTGGATGATCATGATTGTCT
>CAZWEO010000247.1:0-4163 GCA_964633115.1 uncultured Desulfobacterales bacterium | reverse complement strand
ATTCTGTGTAATGTGAAAGGCCAGGATTCGGTTCGAAAGTGCTATCTATGTTAGATTGATGGCATGTATAACCAGCCTGGTGGTGGCGATGTTAAGTCAGACTTATGCGGTTTTACAAATGGCCGATATCTTCACTTTCCGTTTGGCTATCTCAGAAATTATCGGGGTGATATTTTAGATTGTTCCTACCTGACAATTGTATTAACTAAATACGATGCCATTCACACAAGAACCAACGGAACATGAAAAAACTATCCTTTCTGACCTCCAAGGGGCTTGGCAGGTATTAAGAGACTCTGTTGTTGAGGCAGCCGGATTTGAAGGTTGGGATCGAGCAATTTTTGAGATGTAACATCAAAGAAAGATTCTATTTTCTGGTTTAATTAGTTAAGAATACCATGAGTATCCTGAAAAATAATAAAATTTGCGCTTAATGCAAGTAACCTTTATCTGAAAGGAAAAATACTATGGATGAAAACCAGGTTGTTTGGAATGAAAAGGTCGCTGAAAAAATAATAAAAAGATTGGAAAAGAGACGCATGGAGGGCAGTTATGCTGCGACTGCTTCCCAGGCTAAAGATGAAGTCATTGCTATGATTACACCAGGAGCGTCGGTATTTCGATGCGGAACCATGACCGCAACATATGCGGGACTATGGGAGTCTATTGCTGAGTTGCCAGAGATTCAACTTATTGATCCATATGAACCAGGAATACCGCCAGAAGAGGGTCTAGCACGCAGACAACAAGGGATGACTGCTGATTTTATGATTGCAAGCTCTAATGCGATCACATTAGATGGAAAATTAGTTAACCTTGACGGCATGGGCAATCGCGTGGCTGCAATGGCTTTCGGACCCAAAAAGGTTATTTTAATGGTAGGTATGAATAAAGTAACTCCTGATCTGGAATCTGCCATGGCCAGAGTCAAACACTATGCCGCACCGGTCAATAATATTCGTTATGGTTTGAAGAATCCGTGTGTCGAAACCGGTTTATGTAATGACTGCAGAACTCCCACTCGCATTTGTAACATGTGGAGTATCATCGAAGGCCACATGATCGAAAAGCGAATTCATGTGAAGCTGATTGGTGAATTTGTGGGGTATTAGCAGGGAAGAGTCTTTTCTAACAGTTATGCATTTGTTATTTTGAAGGGTAGCGTGTATGCAGCATGGGTAAATCTTCAAGACTGACCCCTTTATTAAGTATGAAGGGTCAAAAAAAGGAGAATTATTTTTGGAAAATTTGAGTCGAATCGTCAAAGAATTCGTATTAATTGAAGGTGCATGTGAAGCCGGGATTACAACACTTAAAACACTTGAAGGTGGTCCTCCCTCATCGGATTTGACATATGTTTTGCCTGAAGCAAAATCCGCTATCACCTATGCCGTGCCTATCGACCAGAAGCCGATAGCACCCTATCTGATGAAAAAGGAACGGCTTGCATTGGAAAAGGCCTTTGTTCAAGCAAATGTACTTGCCAGTGGCATCGCCCTACACCTGGCCAATTACCTAACGCAAAAGGGATATCCGTCGGTTCCGGTTGCTGCAAATAACGTATTCAGGCCACCAGATCCTGGGACTCCGTCTGACTATATTGTGGACCTCTATTATCCGGATATCGCCCACCGATACTTGGCGGTGAGGTCCGGTGTTGGGCATTTGGGATTATCCGGCAATCTGATTACCAAGAACCAGGGCGCCGCTGTCATTCTTGGGGCCACTGTCACTACGGCCAAACTTCTGCCGACGCCTCCCCTGCCACCTGAAAAAAATTACTGCGATGAATGCCGATTATGCATGGCATCGTGTGTTGCGGGATTTATGCATCAGCGGGAAAAGACATCTATATTACTTGGTGGCTTTGAGGTTACATATTCTAAACGTCGCAATTACGGAAGATGTGATCTTGTCTGTAGCGGCTATACCGGACTCCATTCGTCGGGGAAATGGTCTACATGGTCTCCCGGTCGGTTTGCTGTTCCCAAAAATGATGATGAACTCCACCCTGCTTATGAACGAATGCAAAGTGCCCATAGCAAGTGGCCTGCATCTGAAGGCGGTAGGTATTTTTATTTTATGGATGAAAAACTGCGTGTGTCCTGCGCCAATTGTCAGCTGGTATGTTGCCCGGATAAAGAGGAACGTAAAGCGCGTTATAAAATGCTGACTAAATCCGGAGTAATAATTCTAAATTCGGATGGGAGCCGCAAAGCGATTTCTGCGGAGGATGCATATAAGAGGTTCGAATCAATGCCCATCACCCAAAAAGCTTTGTATGAAGATATGTAGAGAATTAGTAATAATTCACCATATCTAAATCACGATCGATCTGGCTTAATGATCATTATCCTATGCACAAAATTTAGTCCTGCCTTAAATGTCAACAATACCATCAGTAACCTAAAAATTTGTATTTGCCGTATATCGTGGACAACCATCCCTTCATAAAACCAGTGTTTTCAGATACCGAACGCAGGCTATCCCGAATCTGTGATAAGAGAATATTTTACCTATAAAGATCTAATAATAACGTAGATGGGCATTTATCTCAAAGGATCAGATCTATTCAGCAGGTTCGGGCAATTTGCGGATCAATAAAAGTGCTGCCAGAGGAATAAACCCAATACAGTTTAAAACTGTTCGGATGTCGAATGCATCAGCAATTTTACCAGTTAGGGGCATCATTAGCCCCGCAATACCCAAGGCCAAACCCATGATGATACTGGACACTAAGGAGCGCCCCCTGGGGGCGACCTTTTGGGCCAGCGCCAATGCAGGAAATAGGGTGGCTATAAGAAAAAACCCCGCCAGCAAAGCAAATGGATAAATAAACAAGCCTTCAGCATTAATAAATAACAGTAGGCTTGGAGAAGAAAGCAAAAAGGAAAAATAATAAACTGGTTTAAAACCAATCCTATCAACCAGATAGCCACAGACGAGGGAACTTATAGATCCGCCTATCGTGAAAAGAGAAATGATGCCACCTACAGATACAAGCGAGTACCCTTCGGATGCAGTCAGCACCGGTATGAAGGTCAGAAGGGACTCTTCTACGAAAGCTCTGGCAAAAGCGATTGACCAGATCAATAATATTGGTTTCCATACCTCACCAAGACTTTCTTTCAGTGTACCGAAGAGATCAGTTCGGGGGTGACCTTCACCATTAATTGCCGGGATCATGATGAAAAGAATAGCTATAGCGAGTACCCCAAAAATGGTCAGAATCGGAAGGCGCTGCAGTCCCACGAAGGTGACATAGCCGGAACACGCAATGGGTCCTAGTGTGAAACCAAGGATTCCTCCCAATCCGAAAAGAGACATACCCAATCCGGTACGCTGACCAGCATAAACAGAAACCATGCCGGCTGCAGTGGGATGATAAATGGCCGAGCTGATGGAACCCAGACCGATTAATAGAAGAACTATCCAGAAATAAGGGGCAAGGCCTACCATGGGAATACAGATCACACCCATAAACGATCCAATTAATAGGACTAACCGGGTTTTATAACGGTCAGCTAAATAGCCGAAAAGAGGCTGAATAAAAAACGCCATAAATGTTGCGATCCCAGTTATCAACCCAACCTGAGATAGGCTCAATTCAAATTTATTTGCCATTACCGGAAGCAGTGGTCGGATAAAAGACTGGAAAAAATCGCCAATAAAATGAATCAGAAAAATAGCAAAAATTGCTTTTTTATTTATATGAATGGATTCTATCATAGGCATTTTCTCTAAAGGTTTCAGGGCTCCGCACCTCTATCATTTTCGCTGCTATCGGTAAAGAGGAATCGGAAGAAGAAAATGCCTATAGCGTTTATATTTGCTGAGTACATCGTAATACGGGAAGTTCGCGCATAATATTATTTATAACATCAATATTCTCTCTGCTTTTTCATCCTGACATATCATGCTAGAATCACAGTCACTCCCATACCTTTGATAAGAGAATAGTTCTTCCGTTTGAGACTGCTAAATCAAATTTTTTAATTTTTAGTAAACGATCGTTGCAATTGCTTATGCCAGAAATCAACAGTTTAAGGTTTTTATAAGACCCACTACATATGGTATCACAGCTTTTTCAGAGTTACATTTTCCGTTGATGTGTTGGAGTGATGTTGTTAGATTTATTATGTTGTTCGATATTATTCCCTTAT
>CAZWEO010000246.1:0-4187 GCA_964633115.1 uncultured Desulfobacterales bacterium | reverse complement strand
TTAATACTGGCATCAAAAAGAAAAGGTTCCTGTGATACAATCCCTATCTGTTGCCGCCAGGATTCCGGATCTATCTCTTGCAGGTCGATGGCGTCAATCCAAACACGACCGTGTGAACTGGGAAAAAAGCCCAGTAAAATATCAACTAACGTCGATTTTCCGGCCCCGCTGACACCGATTACACCGATCCGTTGACCCCGTTTCAAGGTCAAATCAATATTTTTCAAAACAGATGTACGGCCATCATAGGAGAAAGAAACATCTGCAAAACGGATCATCTTTACCGGCTTTTGCAGCTTGACTTCCCCGTGTGATTCAGAGGTATTGCGTTGAACCCAGGTTATGCGTTGAATCGCAGCCACGGATTTTTGCAGTTCCACCACGGACGCTGCGATGCGTCTGACGGGTCGCTTGAGAGAGAAAGCCGCCGTCAAACAACCTACAATTTCACCGTTGGTGGTCTGTCCTTGGCTCAATTGATGATAAGCAATGATACCCATAATTACCAGAACCAAACCATTGCTGATATCGGCAGCTGGGGTTACCAAAGATTTCATATAAAGGGCGCGTTTACGAAAGGTAATTAGTTGACGTCCATAACCCTCGAAACGTTCGCGACCCTGTTTCTCTAGATTAAAGGATTTTACCTGTCGAACATTTGTCAGCGATTCAATCATCCATCCCAAAATGCTCCCCTGCTTTTCCAAAAACTGGCGCTCTGCTTTTTGGGCTTTTTTGCCTGTGATAGCCACACAAACCGCCAGAAGTGGGATCGAAATCACAGCCACCAGAGACAAGAGCGGATTGAAATAGATCATAACAGCCAACAGGCAAATGGTAGCCACTGGACTCTCCCACAGAGCTGAAAACAGTTCGATGACTCCCGCTGCCGCAGCTTGAGCGTCGTTGGCCACCAGGCTAGCCATTTCCCCACTTCGGTTTTGGGCATGAAAACCAACGGGTGCATCCTGAAGCAACTCAAACAAGCGATTGCGAATGTCGTTGCTGAGTTGCACGTGTAATATGGTTAGGATGAATTTGTTAATGAGCTCCAGAATGCTGCGCGCCATTACGGCCGCCATACCGATGCCCATCCAGATTAGTATCATTTTTAAAGCGGCCCCTGCTGTGAACTGATCGGCGACTTTCTTGAGGGCCCAGGGTAACACACCGCCCATGGAAGCCAAGGGAATCGATATAAGCAATGCAACCAGGAGCCTGGACCAGTAAGGCCGGGCATAGGATTTCAAAAAAGACAAAGATTCCCGATTGAGATACCGCCATGCAGATCTACTTTCTGTGGAATCTTGTTTTACCTTGGCCCCTGAGAAAAATGCGCCTTTCATCGCGGGTCACTTTCAGCTGCAGTCAGTCTAGAGGATTGTTGTGGTTCGCGGTAACTCAGGCAACCACCGACACACCGCCCTCCGATCCAAAGCGGGCAATCGGTGCACGCCGGCATAATAGGCTGACGAATCAGCGACTTGACCCGATGGCGATGGACTGCGGCAGCGTGAGTCAGTCTTTTATAAGATACGATCGATTTTTCAGATAGCTGGTCCAGCCCCAGGCAGGCCGCGTATCGCAGATCGGCATTCACAATAATGTTGTTGGTATAACCTGAAAAATGAACGGGGCAGGCGGCCGCCAAAGATCCATTCTCCAAAAATTGTCTGGCTGTCTCTCTGGCCATGAAACAAACTGGAAAGGGTTTGGCCAAGCGAATAGAGACACCCGCCTGTTCTCCAGCCGCCGCCAGTTGGTCTAATAAAACGCCATATTGTTTGAATTCCCCAAAATCCACAAAACAATTGCCGCCGCTGGCCTTGGGCATGGGTATGGCTGTTCGTATTTCTGAGATGCCGGCTTGGATAGCTGTATCTAGATAACTTGTGGGCCTGTCGGTCCTATTCAGAAAATTACAACGCATGATAACATATACACCCGCCGCCATCAGTTCTCGGGCATTATGGACATAGGTGTTTAGCCGTTTGGATGCCCTTACCTCGGGTGTGAGGTGCATGGTCACACATAAAGGCTTGGCGCGTTTAATCGCTGCAAGGGTTGTTTTGGATGCCAAACCGTTGGTGGCCAGATACAACTCAAAGCCACGATCTTTGAGTTGATCCAAAAATCGTTCAAAGTCGGTGTAAAGTGTTGGTTCGCCGCCTGTAAGTCCCAGGCGCTTGATACCTTGGGCCTGCATCCAATTAAGCAGCTGCTCGATCGCTTGAGGCTCGGTTTCATGAAAATCTGATTGGGAGCTTGTACCCGAAATACAATACTGGCAGCTAAGTTGGCAATTCAATGTTAACGCCAGGGTAACCTGCTTTGGAAATTGAATTTGTTGTAGCCTATGGGCGGCTTGTGAAAATTCCCGGGCCGCCGATTTGTGTCCGCCTGCCAACATACAGGTCACAATTCGTTGCCTGGCCCCCATGAATAAGGTTAGCCTTTGGATATACCGCTGGCGCTGGCTTGCCTGGTTCAGGCTATTCAAGTGTTGCACACATTGATGTGCGAAATCATTCTCGTCGCCCCATCCATTGCTGGCATCCTCGAGCCAGGGCGGCAAGTTAGAACCTTTACTCGGTTTACGATAGATTAAATCAGCACGCCATCTCAGCGGCAATGCGGCCATGGGAATCAAGCCGAGTAATGATCGGACTGCGGCAGCCGCGAGTTCTTCGCGCTCATCGGAGAGATACCCGATCAAGGGTAGAATCCCGGAGGAGCCGGATTTCTTTAAACGCTGGATGACCAGTATTTCGGCCAGGATATCCAGATCCTTGATTGGATTATGTGGTCGCGACTTTGCCATCATTTCATTTAGCGCCCACCCACTGGCTCCAGTGCGTGTGACAAAATTCGACAATCCATTTGCCCAAATTCACTGGATCAGGACCGGTATGCAGCTCAAAGGCTGGAATTCGATCCAAAAGTGTAAAAAAGCTGGATACCGATGCTTTTGGTATCTGTTGGGATTTGGCAAAAGTATGCCCTCGAAGCAGCCTCCCCAATGCCTGCCCAGGATTGGCCGCTTTCGTTTGGGGGCCGTCCGGCTCAATTTGAACAAAAAAGATTGCATGCAATTGGCAGGATTCCAACATATATTCGTAGCCATAGACCGTTTGAGCCGATATCATTCTTTTTTCAGATGCTGGCCTTTGTGTTGACAAATCAAAATGTTCTCGGATTTCTGGAAAAAACTCAACTGTCTGTTCGGTCAGGTTTAATAATTCCGGGAAACCAGTTATCTGAATATCTCGGCCAATCTCCTGCAACACGACTAAATCATCCGCAAGAAACCCGCTGCCCTGCCTGAGTATTGAGAGAGCTGTGGTTGTCTTGCCCCCACCGCTATCCGCTAGGATTAAAATACCGCAACCGTTTGGACAGCGCACAGCAGCAGCGTGCAGCAGCAGCTTATTGCGTGCCGCCAGTAACTCCCGTAAAATCGGCACCAGCACGGTGGATACCGACAAGGGTGTCTTGCCATCTGCCTTTTTGCAAGACACGTACCGAATTTCATGGCCCTGAATTTCCATCCAGGCACATTGCCAGGCTGATCCATTGTTGATTACAGCGGCTAAATCATTGCTGGGCCCGTACAGCATTAAAACTTCTTTGGATGGGGTCAGCCTAGCCAGTTTTTGACACAACCAGGCGGGCAGAACGCCATTCAGGTTGTCGCTTGCATGTAAATCAAAAATAGAGATACGAACATTATCTGGCAGGCCTGTAGAGCGGGACAGCCTGAACATTTGCATGACAGCGTCGGTTACGGGTGAGTGTGGACCACGGATAAGGGTGTCTACACCGGCAATTGAATGATCTTGCATGTCGCCTGGTTTTGAGTCCAATTTCATACGCCCAAAAGACAAGTCGGATGTTTGATTGACCAAACATCCGACTTTTATCAAAAGTAATAATTCTATAAATTTGATTCAACCGCAATCAGTCTGACAGTCCAAATGGTATCAACGATACATGGCATACCTCACCTGTACAAACAGGCGTCCACTTCATCGATGTCTACTGTTTGGTGCTTAATAGTAATAGTAATAGTACGTAACGGCTGCTACTGACTCTAACGGATCGTGTTTGATGAATATTGGAGCTTCGTACTCTTTTTTCCCCCAAGTGTCATTTTTCGGTTAGATTCCTATTTTGGGGGATGCTAAGTC
>CAZWEO010000245.1:0-4217 GCA_964633115.1 uncultured Desulfobacterales bacterium | reverse complement strand
ACTTAGCATCCCCCAAAATAGGAATCTAACCGAAAAATGACACTTGGGGGAAAATGAGATGGCATAGCAGCATATATTGTCAAGCTATCAAACGTTTTACATTACTCCGCTTTTATACCATAAATTCAACCCATCACCACTCTGATAGCTGTTGTGATATTTATGCTTGTGTCGCATTAAAAATCCTTACCTAAACAATATCGCATTACATGGTTACATAGAGCAATCAAAACCCAGAAAGTTCCATAGATTAAGTTAAATTTGATAAAATATCAGTTGGTTAAATTTTATTGATATAATCATATTATGCTGCGTGTTTAAGTTATGTTTTGTCTTTAATTTTCAATGTCGGCTACGCCAGAAAGTCGGAAATATTCCTATGATATGATTACAGTTCGTGTTTGCGAAAATGGTATGTCGCCTTCAGTCTTAAACCCCATAAAAGCTCATCCCTTGACGCATATTTCGACACTTTGTATATTGTCTGAATCGTATTGTACATTCTTGTGTTATGATCCCATCAGGTATTTGGCAGAATCGTAGAATATAGGAATAGGTCGTGAGTACCGAGAGTAAAATAAAGATTGCTACGGCTTCAGAAGAGATAACAGCGGCTCAGGAGATTCGAAGAAAAGTTTTTATCGATGAGCAAGGAATACATATTTCGAACTTTGTAGAAATACAGGTGATTACATCATTCCCGACGATTTGCCTAACAAAAGACTCTGTAACATGATGAAATAATTAAAATATTAAAAGAGTTGACATAATTCGCGTGAAGTCAACATATCTCTAAAGCGATCAATGTGCAGTGACTTGGTTTGTAAATCGAATGGTTAAAAAATCAATCTTATGCCCATCCATCCTTCACTGTGATTGATACCTTAGTTAAAATTTCAAAACAAATCTTAATATAGTGGCAGGGCGATTCCTATTAAAATGCCCTGCCTTTTTTGTTCAAGGGATATATATAAGGATCATTGATCTGACAAGAATCAGATAACATACGAATGCGTCAGCCCTTATCTAAGATTTGCACGACACGATTTCGATATTCGAGGCTTTGTTTGTCTGCGGCAATCACTTCGATATCCATATGGGATGCAGCCCCAAGACCAAGCTCAACGGCCCTCGCAATCTGTTTTTGTTCAAAAATCTTTGCCCGCATGATCTGATTGTTGCTACCCAGTGTCTTTAAAACGGCTACCCCAACCGCATCAATGGCAACCCGATCATCCGATACCAGAAATACATTGCCCCTGGCTCGCTTTCCGGTCGCCGGACCTCCATCCACAAAGGCATCAATCCCGTCCATAACAATCAGATCGGGTTTGAAGGGTGCATTGATTTCGGCGATCATTTCTTGTTGATAGGGTGAGGTATGCAACTCCTGCATGTATTGATAACCGTGCCGCGTTGTCGGAACCACGCCCACATGCAGTTTGAGCGACATGGTAATAACTCCGCCGTACTGATGTGTTTTAAGGCAGCAGGTTGATATTAGACATTCTGCTTCGAGAATCGGGCGGGCGACTCGAAAACCATTTTTCCAGTGGCTTTCGTCGGGTTTGATCTCTATCCAGTCTTTCTGATCAAGATCGTCGAAATCAATGATTTTGACATCCAGTTTTTTCATTAGGGGAATGACGCCTTTTTTTTCCATGACATCTCGGGTCAGCGGGTAACTTCGTTCACCGATGCTAATTGATTTGGCACCCATTGACCAGACTGCTTCAACCAGAGATACAAGGGTATCATTATGGGTTGATCCGGGAACCTCATCTGCGGAGTTGAAATTCGGCTTTATCAGAACATCTTTGTTTTTGGCAGGGTTTATTTCCAGGGCTTTCATTGATGAGAGAACGGCAGATTGACGATCCTCTGTTTTTAGAAATGCGATCCGGCTTCTTGGATATGCCATAGCCCACCTCCATATAAATTCATTAAATGAGGTTTTGAAACCACTTATAGTAAAGCGTCTCCAGCTTCACCAGAATACTTTAAAAATTCCGGCCTGCTGATGTCCGCTGGGAGCCTGCTTCTTCACCTTTCAACAATCACGTATCTACATTCATGACATTCCAGTATCATAAATCAAAACCTTTCTACCACCTCAAATTCAATTTTTACCCTTATGAGCCCCAAAGATCTTCTTTAGTCAATTGGCATTGCTAACCGCATCTTGATTAAATTCGCAATCCACTGATTGGTCATGTTAAAAGCCGAGTGCCATTCATATCACTCTAACTTATAATTGATATTTCCATTTGTAAGCGTTGACAGTTCCACAGAGAAAAATTGAACAGAAATCATCTTCGAATTAAGATAAAAGAGACTATTATGTAACAGAACTCAAATACCAATGCTGTTTTTTTCGGCGTACCGGTTAAAGTCGACAGGCTATAAACTTGTTGAATGAAAAGCCAAATCATGAAAGATAGGTGATCGGTCAGAAAGAACGTTCTAAATGTAAAAACGGGTTGGAGCTTCTAACGGAAATCAAATGCAACTTACCAATATTTCCTACAAATATATAATCGCTGCAGCCTGTTTTGGAACTCAGGCTGTAGGCGTCGGTCTTTTCGTCAGCTATGGAGTATTTATCAACCCCCTGATCGAAGAATTCGGCTGGCCCCGTGCCGCTATTTCGGGAGCCTCCTCCCTAGGGTTCTTTCTTATGGGGCTTTTAGGAATTCTTGTTGGACGGTTGAACGACAAAATAGGTCCCAGGAAGGTGATGCTTGTCACCAGCTGTTTTATCGGGTTAGGTTTTTTTCTGACTTCCAAAACCCAATCCATCTGGCAATTATATTTGTTTTATGGAATTTTAGTTGGGATCGGTATGAGTTCAATTGATGTAATAGCATTATCCACCACGGCTCGCTGGTTTGTAAAAAGAAGAGGAGTTATCACCGGACTGGTTAAAGTGGGAACCGGCGCAGGGCAACTAGTTGTACCTCTAACAGTTAGTCTACTTATCACCGGCTTTGGCTGGCGAACCTCTTTTGTGGTCATCGGCATTTCCGGGATGATATTGCTGATACTAATCAGCCGACTTCTTCGCCGCGATCCTGAAGAGATGAGACTACACTCCAAAGAAAAAACAAGCTCAAAAATCGATCCTAAGGTGTTTAAGGGCATTGATCTTTCTTTTGGCCAGGCCATACGCACCCATCAGTTCTGGTTAATATTTATTGTTAATTTCGCAGTGGTTTATTGCTTTTTGATCGTCCTGGTGCACATTGTTCCCTTTACCAGAGATTTAGGCGTATCAGCAACTAAAGCAGCAGGAGTGCTCTCCACCATCGGAGGCGTTAGCATGCTTGGACGATTTGCTACAGGTCTTTTTATAGATCGGTTTAACAGTCGGTTGGCCATGATATTTTGCCTTGTGCTGCTAATTTCCATGCTCTTGTGGTTGC
Organism: uncultured Desulfobacterales bacterium; assembly: GCA_964633115.1. GTDB lineage: Bacteria > Desulfobacterota > Desulfobacteria > Desulfobacterales > B30-G6 > B30-G6. The sequence continues at coordinate 795 of CAZWEO010000245.1, read as the reverse complement.
AGATTGCTGATGAGCTCTGGATGATTTATCTGTTCGCAGCCTGCTACGGTATCGCTCATGGCGGTTTCTTTACCGCTATTTCACCTATTGTTGCTGAATACTTCGGTATCGGTGCCCATGGTGCTCTTTTTGGCGCTATTGTTTTTAGTGGGTGTTTTGGTGGATCTGTAGGTCCTATTTTGGCAGGACATATCTTCGATGTCACCGGTAGCTACAGTCCTGCTTTTTGGCTTAGCACTTTTATTGCACTCCTGGGATTAGGTTTCATTCTGTTACTAAAACCCATTCGGAAATGCGGTAACGTTCAAATCCAGCAGAATCTGGTTTAAATTGTATTAAAAGACAACATAAGAGCAGGGCGACTCATTTTCTGATTCACCCTGCCTTTAGTATTTACGCTGTTTATTGGATAGTTAAAAATGTGGCGATAAGGTACCCAAATGTCTTTTGAAGGGTTTCGGGGAGAGCTCCATCGATTTGGAATTGCGGTTTTGGATCGAAGATCCTCAAAATGGTGTCGCCAATGTAACCAGTGAAGTCTTGCTTAAGATATGGGACGTCCTTAAAAAGAATGATATTGAAATCCCGTTCCCGCAACGTGATGTACATCTAATTGTCGAAGACAATTCTAATGTTGGTGTTCTCTCTAACAAAAAGAAGAAAGCGACGTGATTCAAAAACTATTATGGAATATTTCTCAACGACCATGCCATTCTTTTGATAGTTAAACGAACCTTAATTTAGACTGAATATAAGCGTGAAATATTGTTAAAAATCTCAAAAAGTACTCGAAAT
>CAZWEO010000244.1:0-4239 GCA_964633115.1 uncultured Desulfobacterales bacterium | reverse complement strand
TTTCTAATGGACCGGTATTTTTTCTTGACTTACTTTCCCATAGGCATTGATAGGCAGGGAGAGCATAACCTGGGTTTCTTTACCCAGTGTACTGCTAATGTCTATTTTACCACCATGAGCCTCCACAATGGTTTTGCACAAACTCAGGCCTAAACCATAGCCACCGGTGTCCCGGGTACGAGATTTATCGGCTCGGTAGAATGGTTCCCAGATATGGATCAGTGCCTCGGGTTCGATACCGATCCCATTGTCGGAAATGCTTATATCCACCCAGTCTTTACGGGTGTTGATAGAAATTTTGACGGGGTCGCTATCCTCATGTGAGTACTTGACGGCATTATCGATCAGGTTTTTGAAAACAATCTTTATTCGCTCAGGATCCAGCTTGCATATGGGCACAGCATGCGCTTCCTGAAAAATTACGCCAGGACTTTGGTTTTGATAAGCAGCGGTCACATCTTGAATGAGCTTGGCAAGATTGGTAGGCTGCAAATTAAGACTGCTGTGCTCATGATGAACCCGTGCAGCATCTAAAATCTGGGATATCAACTCCTCAATTTCAAGGATATCGGCCTGCAACATTTCCTTGGTTTGACCCTTCTCCACAAACTCCAATGCCACTTTCATTCGTGTTAAGGGCGATCGCAACTCATGACTCACATCCCTTAACAGCTGTTCCTTGGCGGCAAGCATGGTTCGCAAGCGCGCGGTCATATCATTGAAAGCCTGGGACAACTGGCCGAGTTCATCTGACTTGGTCACTGGCACTTGATGTTTCAAATCACCGCGGCTGACTGCTTTCACGCCGTTATCCAGTAGACGAACAGGCCGCAAAATCCGACGGATCAACCAATAAGCTCCCAGCAGTATCAAAGCAATCGTAAAAAAGATCAAACCATGAACTCGCCTGAGTGCTGGATTCTTGTGATATTCGCCGGATAGCTCAAAAAGAAAATTGCCGTTTGCATGGCGATATTCGAAATAAAAACGTCCGTGGGACATGCCACTGCGCACATTGGCTTGGTTTGGCCATGATCGTAAGTGAATTTTATGACGTTTTATTGGTCGTGGCGAGGTAGACCAGGATGCCTCCGGGCCCTGGTAATGAATCTGAAGCGTAGTTTGGTTCGCGATTTGGCGGGCGCGTTCAAAATCTGGCGGTGAGCCTAAATCAGCAATCACATAGTTGAGATATTGATATATGTTGCTTTGAAACGGTCGGCCGGCCATTGCCCGATAAGCACCAAAAAAACCCCATAAAGCAATATTGATGCAGATACCGGTAACCAGTATAATCGCCAGCATCTTGGTGAATACGGAATTGAATATTTTTTTTAACCAATTGCGTTGCATTTATTATAGTACAAAAGCTTAAGTATTAGGAAATACTGAATAAATTTTTAGACTGTAGCCTAATGTCTTAGGTGGCTTCGCCACCTATGAATACGTACCCTGCCCCCCACACTGTCTTGATATAGGTGGGCGATTTGGGATCGTCCTTTAGTTTTTGCCGCAAGCGACTCATGGTAATATCAACAGATCGGTTGAATGCTTCCGAATCCATCCCCCGCAGCTCTTGCAATATTTGATCGCGATCGAGGACTTTACCGGCGTTTCTCACCAGCAATGCCAAGGCCATAAACTCATTGGTGGTCAAATCCAGCGGTTCCTGATGCAGCCATGCGCAGTGCTTGTCAAAATCAATTTTAAGGTGGCCAAAAGATTGTGCCGGCACATCCACTCTACCCCCACCCCGACGCAAGACAGCATGAATCCGAGCCACCAGTTCCCGTGGTTCAAAAGGCTTGGGCAGGTAGTCGTCAGCCCCCAACTCAAGTCCGATAACCTTGTCTGTGGTTTCTCCTCGAGCTGTTAGCATAATAATCGGAATGGTGTGGGTTGCGCGGATTGTTTTGCACACCTGAAAACCATCCATCTCAGGCAGCATCACATCCAAAATGACCAGATCCGGTTGCACCTTTTTTAGCAGTTTGATTCCCCGGGAAGGACGTGTCGCGGTCACCACATCAAAACCAAACTCACCCAAAAATTTCTGCAACAATTGGTTGAGTTTTTCGTCGTCGTCGATAACTAGAATTTTTTGCTGCATGACGACCACCATTGAAACATTTGATCAGGCATTTAAGGTTTGAGGAATTCAAACTCCGAATTCCTCAATTACCTTATCCTTTCTTCCTGTTGAGTACAAGCACTGCCTTGACTTTAGATTAATCGCGATCCCTCGAAACCTGATATCCCGGAGATTTACCCCAGCGTTGCAATGTTGTTTATGCAATTTGGGGTTTAGTCTGCCCACCTGCTGGAACAGCGCCCTTCCCACTTCTCCAACTTATTGATCAATTTTGCGCGTTGTTCCGGCGACAGTGTTGCATGAAATTCTGCAATCCGGTCCACGGCCAGGTTCATGACAACTTCCATCTCCTTACGATGTTCGACCATCAAGGCCTTAACACGCTCCGTGTCGATCTCATCACTGCTTAATTGGGCTTTAATTTCAGCGTGCATCTGTTGCTTGTCTGCATGCATTGCTTTGGCTTTGGCCAAGATTTCATTTTTAAAAGCATCGGCCATGCCCTCTTGGTCTTCGGTCAGATCCATAACCTCGGTCATGTAATCTACCATAAAGTCAGCCCCTTTATGGTGGCCCCTGTGATGACAGCCCACAAACAAGGTCGTACCCAGTCCTACCAAAGTCAGTATCGTGATAATCATCAGAGTTCTCATAGTAATTCCCCCTTTGCTTTAATGTTTGGTTCATGTCAAAACCGATTCAGACCAAATTTTAATCAGCCAATAGTCTGTATCGTTAAGGGGAAGATAGTTCTTTTTTTCACAAAATGCTTTGCTAGAGCGTAACAAGTTGTAACAATTTGTAACGGCCAATTTTTGAATTCATAATTCTATCATGAATTAAAGATAATCGATTGAATTTGACTGTTTCATAAAGAGTCAAATTCAGGGCGTGCAAATTTTGGAACTATGAGGCGTACTGATTGTACTTTGAATGCTTGCAAAATGCAGCGCAACACAGAAGTTGGATTTTTAGGGAACAGTCAATCTTAGGTCATGCGGACGACAAGCACCGGCAACTCAGAACGACGGATAACACGTCTGGCAGTGCTTCCCATGACTACATCAGCCAAAGTGCTTCGCCCATGTGTTCCCATGACAATCAAATCGCATTTTTTTTCAGCGGATACTGCTAAAATTTTCTCCACAGAATTCCCTTTTTCAACCACAATTTCATCATCAATATCATCGCGTTTCTCAAAATCGTTTTTAACCTTCTCACTAAATTGATCCAGGATATCGCGGATGAGATGGTGATCTCTTCTTTTACCGATCAGGGCATCTTTGGCATCCTGCTGATGTTTATTTTGCAGTTCCTGCCAGCGCTTTTCACCAATGTAACCCATGGCGCCGCTACTATCGACGATGGACGGCATATCCGGTAGTACATGTAGAAAGGTAATTTTAGCTCCGTACTGCGTTGCCAAGCTAATGGCGTAAGAAAAAGCGTATTGAGCACTCTCGGATAAATCAGTGGCATATAAAATGTTCTTAATTTGGACATCTGGTATTTGCATGAATCCTCCCTCTGATAGTAATTGTTGGTGAATGTGCGATAACCACGAGCAAGATACCATTAAAAATTACCTGTTCGCATACTAAAAATCAAGAATACTTCAACAAATCTATCTATTTTTTGATTTCAATTCAGAAACTTATAAGTCCGGAATAGAAACGGAGCCCCACGGGTAAATCCGTGGTCCCAATTACATTATCCGAGTAGGCCTGAAGCTACGACGTAGTCATCCGCCCGGCGTGAAGGGCGACATCACGCTAAAGCGTTGGCCGATAGCATTCCTCCCAATATAATTGCGGGGCATCCTGTCTAGGCGCATGATGAAACCTTGTTAGACTTGCTTATTTGTTATTGAGGGAACCATGTACTTAACCGATTATGAAAAAGGAATGCTCGATGGTGCCGAAGGTGCTGCCAGGCAGAAGGCCATGGCCCTGATTGTACGTTATGGTCAGGTTCTGGATGCAGACACAACCGTTCATATCTTTGGACGAAGGGGTCTATTTTGCCGAATGTATGTTGTTGGCCCACCTGAGAAAAGCACCGCGGATGAATCCAATTAAAGAAGCGGTCGATGATCTATAGCGGTTGTCATAAATTTTCATGCTCTGACGCGCACAACGAAGCATGAA
>CAZWEO010000243.1:0-4259 GCA_964633115.1 uncultured Desulfobacterales bacterium | reverse complement strand
GCTCTCAGCAAAATTGATACTTCCAGTTGCAAGCTTGAAAAACATATTTGATCAATTATAGGCCGGCGATGATTCAGGCTGACGTGAATAGAGATTCTAATGAACGGCTTTTAACTCTTCCCTGATTACCTGACGCAAAATTTCTTCATTCAACGGTGATTGGTTCTCCTCAATGTAGGCCCTCAAGGAATCATTAATCAAAGTCTGATAGTTGCCACCGCCGGCATTATGCACTTTATCCTTAAAGTATTTTACAATATCAACATCGAGACGAATCGTAATTCGGACCTTGTTCGGGTCGGGTGCAATTACAGGTCCGCGTTTTCCTTTGCTGAAGTCATATTCATTTCGCATAGTGTTATCCCTCATATTGCTTGCGTTCGAGGTTTGTAGCCTTTCTGGCTGAAATGATACGGATCACATCTTTCCGCCATGTATAGACAACAACCAGAATACGACCATATGCATCCATACCAATCGTGATATACCTCGCCTCTTCATGGTCAGGATCATCATCTGTTATGGCCTGGGGATCTTCAAGACGATAACCGCGTCTGCAAAATCAACTCGATGTTTCTTTATATTCGCTTCTGCTTTAGTTGGATCCCATTCAAAACTCATGTTTCAATTATATGTACAAACAGTGTACAAGTCAATGGGTTATTTTTTCAAACTAAGTGGTCCACACATAAGCTGCCCAAAAAGTTTCAGGCGAGAGAACAAATTAGGACGGGTCTTCCCTATTGAAAAGACCTATTTGAATTCGTGCGCATTTCAATTTTAAACAGGAATCACCACCTACATCCATCACAAATAATTTTAATCGAACCAAGAATTTTATAACTTCTTGATTTGTTGATAAAATCATAGAGTCCTAAGTTGAAGGTGATCTCCGAGTTTGATGTAATCTTAAACGACGGCGCTTATAGAAAAATTGATACTTTCATTTGCAAGATTCAAAATACCATGAAAAATTTAATCAAATTATGGGCCATTAATGATGATTTCCGTAATGGAAATTGAGGAGTAATACCTGAGCCGAATTTGGCACAAATACTGGTTCCGTTGTCACCGTAATCTCCAAAAAAATCTAGGGTAATTCTAATTTCGCATCCCTGAACTCGAAATTGATGAATTATTATCTCCTAAGCAAACTAATCAATTTTACCCAGCTCACACCTTGGTACATGGCTAATCTTCCTGAAAATCCTCTGACTGAACCAACACCCCGACATCAGCTGGACGTAGGAACCAATCGGTTCATAAATAGTGATACCTTATGGTTTTAAACTTGATCTACGATTCATATTAGATCATATTGATCATTGTGGTTTAGGGATGGCCCTGGGGGAGGATACGTCTTCGATAGTAGACCTTTCATTAAAAAACCAAGGAGCAAAAGTATGGCGGCAGAGACTCTCTCTACCATGCAAAAGGCCTTTGCATTTAACCTGGACCGAAACAAATATGGTACAATTGCAGAAATCGGGGCCGGACAAGAAGTCTCCCGTTGTTTTTTCAGAGCCGGTGGTGCTGCCGGAACCATCGCAAAAACCATTTCAGCTTACGATATGGCTTTTAGTGACGCCATTTATGGGGAAGAGAAAAACAAACGTTATGTCACCGAAAGTCGCCTGAAAAAAATGCTGGATAAAGAATTCGAGCTGGTGTTGCAACGTGTCAGTGAATCCCGTCCTGAAACATCGACTTATTTCGCATTTGCCGATACCGTAACGGCCAAAAGTTATAGTCAACGTGGCGAATGCCATGGCTGGCTTGGCATCAAATTGCAGCTCAAACCCAATGCTGACCCCTGTGAGATACTGCTGCACATTAGGATGTTGGATGAAAGCCACACCCTGCAACAGGAGGCCGTCGGTATTCTAGGCGTAAACTTGATCTATGGGGCCTTTCAATACTACACACACCCTGAAAAATTAATTCAATCACTAGGCGATAATTTAGAGTCAGGGCGAATGGAGGTTGACCTGATAAGATTCTCAGGACCCTATTTTGCCAACATCGACAATCGCCTTATGGCCTTGAAGCTGGTTCAAATGAATTTGTCTAACGCTGTGGTTTTTGGAGCTGATCGCAAAACTTTGGTGCACCCCTCTGAACTATTCTACAATCGCGATATATTAATCATGCGGAGCATGTTCCGGCCGGTTACCAATGTGAGTGTCGATATGATGAAGAGCGGCATGGAAATCTTCCATCGCATACCTGAAGTCGATACGGCTACAGCCATGATCGCACCGGAGATTTCAGTTGCGGAAATGCGCAACCAGAAGGCTTTTGATATGCAGGACATTTTGGATCGTGTCGATTGCCTCAATCTTCTCAAATACCCGGTCATTGTATCTAACTACTTGCGCTATTTTCGTCTCTCGGATTATTTAGGCCGGTATACCAAGGGGAATATATCATTTGTACTGGGAATCCCCAATTTAGAGACCCTATTCAATGATGCTTATTACGATGGGTTGAAAGGCGGTGTGCTTGGCGCATTTGCAGCACTGTTTGACCGGGACACACATCTATTTGTCTATCCGATGCGACGGGATGATAATCCTGGTGACATCATAACTTCTGAAAACTTTCCGGTACCTGAGCATCTAAAGTACTTCTACTATCATCTTCAGGCAAATAATAAAATCCTTCCCGTTGAGAAATACAACAACGCCAACATGCACATATGGCCCGAGGATGTTCTGAATGGGATTAAAAAAGGACCGGGCGATTGGGAAGAGCATATACCCGAGCCAGTAGCTCAAGAGATAATCTCTCGCTGTATGTTCGGATTTTGCAGCGGAGCCTAATATATTCCATTCCAAGGAAAAATCTTTTTGCCAAATCGGATATTGATCCGAGCCTAAAAATGAACTTTACTGAACACGTCATATACAACATGTATTGCAACCCTCTAAATTTTTCACCGATATAAACATAAAGTCCAAGCCGGCAACAATTCCCCAAATCTGATGCAATTTCAGAGACAGATAATGATTGCCCGACAGCCACTTGCGATAGTAATTTCTGACATTGATCAGTTGAAACGTAATGAACAATAATATTTCCGAGTGAAAATTATCTAAGAAGTTTTTTGCATATAGGTAGATGTGAGCTCTAATTTCATTTAAATATTTGTGTAAAGATCTTATCATCTGCTGCAGTGCAGGCAGATTTGAGCTTCCGGTAATTTTCAATTATTTCTTTTCCTTTTTTTGTCAGGCGAGAGCCTTGATTACGATCGGTATGCACAAGTTTGATTTTGAGATGGGTTTCCGTGGATTTGATTTTGCTCCAGGCTGTTTTGTATGACATACTTAAAGATTTGGCGGCCTGGTTAATGGAACCGGTGGCTTCGATACGATCGAGAATGGCCAGACGGCCTTCACCCATGACAATTTGGTTTTTTTTGTTCACAACCCAATGGCTGGATCTGAGAAATAATTTTTCCATGGCTGTTCTTTCGGATCAGTTTGGTAATATTTGGCATTGGTGTTACATTTTATCAAGAAATTTATAAATAAAATAGTGGAACAATTTTATTTTGGCCTTGCTAATTTGGTCATAAAATGCCAATATAATAAGCATTGGCAATTCGTGAAAACCTGTATTATATAAGGGTTAGAACGTAGTCCGGAATTGGCCCTTTGACCCCTTGATCAAAGGGAATTTTTTGAGCTCGCATTATGTTAATGTTAACATAATGGAAACTGATTTGGATGATACCGGGAAAATGCTGAACAGATTGTCTGAAGCCCATGACCACCTGTGTTCATATCGGGTGAGAGGCATCCACATGGCTAATATAGGGCGTGAGCTAGTCGGGATGGACATGCCCTCGCAGTTGCCTCAAATCGCTGGTTGTGTATGTGAAGATAGGCCGTTGTGAGACGGGCGCCATTGCCTTTGTAACCTGCGGGCGATTGGGTCGACGTTCATTGCAATTTGTTAACAACAGGTTCATGGCGGCCACATTCGTGAATCTGGATAGCGGCAAATCAATTCGAATTCGGGCCCGGGAAACATCGCAGGCGCAGGTGAGGGATTATTCACCTAACGTGACAGATGAACTGGAACAGCAATTGTTGGCATACCAAAACTTGCCACAGGACACATTATTCGATGTTCAGTCAATTGAAGTTGAAGTGCACTACAGTGATTTGTCTGGATCTACTCGGTTTAAAAGTGAAAGTGTATCTATTGGCGTTATTGTAAGAGATAAAAGAGAAATTTATAAAACGACTAAG
>CAZWEO010000242.1:0-4262 GCA_964633115.1 uncultured Desulfobacterales bacterium | reverse complement strand
CGACAACATGCACACTATGCGTGTGCATGCACGTGGCACAAAAGGGTACAAAATGGGTACAAAAGTGTGGAGGAGAAAATGTGGGATTTAATAATCCTTGACATCATTCTTAGCTGTTGTACAATTGTCTAAAACGGACTATGGAGGAAACATGGATATTGTGATCGATACGTCCGCTTTAGTTGCGGTGATTGTTGGTGAGCCTGAACGGGATAAAATCATAAAACTGACTACAGGATTTTCACTTATTGGGCCTGGTTCGATTCCGTGGGAAGTTGGGAATGCTTTTTCGGCTATGTTTAAACAGAACCGGCTAACGCTTGAGGAAGCGCGAAAAGGCCTTGTCATTTTTGATGAAATTCCTCTTCGGTATATTAGGGTCGATTTTGAAAATGCCCTTAAAATATCAAAACAAGCTAATTTGTATGCATACGATGCCTACTTTATAGAATGTGCCATAAGAAATAAGACACCGTTTTTGACCTTGGATCGAAAGCTGAAGATAGCGGCTCAAAATCATAAGGTCAGAACATTGGAGGTTTAAAATGGAAGTATATACTTACTCTGAGGCAAGGCAAAAGCTCGCAAAAGTTCTTGAGCAGGCCGAAACCAGTGGAAAGGTGTTAATTCGCCGAAAAGATGGTCGTACCTTTGCATTAGTACCTGAGAAAAATATTTCGTCACCTCTGAATGTCCCATCGATTAAGGCCGATATTTCAACTCAGGAAATCGTTGAATTGATTCGTGAAGGCCGAGAGCGGCTATATCGCTAAATGCGCGAGTAATACTTTTCCATATATGGAATTTTATGAGATCCTTTTATGGTGGTGCTCATTTTTTATGTTATGTGTTAACGTCATTTACATGTGGGTTTGGCTTCCGGAGTCACCCTTGAGAACATAGACTGTAACCATAAACCAATTAAATACGAAAGGCACCTGCAATGCAAGTGCCTTTTCATTTACAAGTCTTTGGTCGGGGCGAGAGGATTTGAACCTCCGACCCCTTGAACCCCATTTTCGGGGTTTCTCGCGCATTGTTTTAATATAACCTGTTAATATTATTATGTATCCATTCCTTGCCTGATAGCAGATGGTCTATGTGCATAGTGTGCATGGTGTTAATAATAACAGCATGTTGTGCATGCTGTCGGTACAAAAGGGTAGACATAGGGTAGACAAAACTCGAAAAATTGGAGTGATAAGATGCAATAAAAATGTATGGACAAACCATTCAACTGTATGGTATGAGCGATCATATGAGCATATTATCTGAAATATTATCGTCAAAAGTTCGTGCCGAAGTTTTCCGATTGTTGTTCGGGCTGAATGACACTCCATTACACGTCCGTGAGATAGAGCGTAGATCAGGTTTTGCGATTGGTACAATTCAGACAGAAATGAAAAAGTTGTACAAGCTAAATCTAGTAACAAAGAACAGAGATGGAAACCGTTTATATTATCGTGCCAATCGACAACACCCAATCTATTCTGATATTCATTCGCTGGTAGTCAAGACGGTTGGTCTAATCGATGTTCTGAAAAAGGTTCTTGCCGGTGAAAAGTCTATTCGCACTGCGTTTATTTTTGGATCCATTGCTGATGGCTCAGAAAAGGCAGAAAGCGATATCGACTTGATGGTGATTGGAGAAACAGGTTTACGTTCGTTATCACATCTTATGCAGGGACTGGCAGAAAATTTTAAACGCGAAATTAATCCTTATGTTTTATCACCGGAAGAGTTTAGCCAGCGAAAATCTGAAAATGAGCATTTCATTTCACAAGTTCTCATTTCTTCAAAGCTCTTTATCATAGGAGATGAAAATGACCTTAAAACAATGGCTTGATAATGGTTGGCTAAGACCTCATCAAACAACGCCTGAAGAGATCGAGAATCTTTTTCAAATTGTAGATCGGGATCTAAAGGATGCTTGCTCTGATCTATCCGCTGATTGGCGATTTGGTATCGCCTATAACGCCGCCTTAAAACTATGCATGATTCTATTATATTCGGAAGGATATGAGGCAGAGAGGAATCTTCAGCATTATAGAACCATTCAGGCTCTACCAAAAATTTTGGGAGCTGAAAAAAATGATGAAGCAGTTTATCTGGACACATGCAGGGCGAAACGTAACACAGCAGAATATGATTCAGTGGGTGTTGTAACGGATCGTGATTCAGATGAACTTATAGATTTCGTAAAGAGTTTCAAAGAAGAAGTATTAACATATTTAAAAAATAAAAATCCCACGCTTCTTAGCAACAAAGAGTAGAATGTTAAGATTAATTGAAAATGGGAGCCGTTGTTTTGAATAATGATGGGTCAATAGAAAGCCAGATCAAGGCTGCCGAAAAAGAATTGGCCAATTTAAATAGAAGAAAAATCCAGCTGGAAAATGAAATTAGACATCTCAGGAACATTCAACATTCCATCGCCGAGAAAACATCCTCCTTCAATCAGAAAACTAAACCAAGCATAACAAACGAATCACCAGAGGATAAAAAAAATAATCTATTTCGGTCTTTGTTCCGTGGCCGCGAAGATGTTTTTCCAAAAAGATTTGAGAGCAAACGAACGGGGAAAAGCGGCTATCAGCCGGTTTGCCGGAACGAATGGATCCGGCCGCTTTGTCAGAAACCTAAAATAAAATGTGGTGAATGCGATACCGATGCTTGCTAGAATGTATAAAAGGAGACTTGCTGGTTATCGAGGCATTGGGTATGAGATTTTAGAATAAATAAAAAAAGAGAAATAAAAAATGGCGAGAGCGAAAAAAAGAAAATCGAGTTGGATTGATATAGAGAAGGCAATTATTAATTTTGAGCCCTCAGAAATTGTTTCTATTGTAAGAGATCTTTATCAGATTTCTGAGGAAAACAAAATATTTTTAAATGCCCGCTACGCTGAAGACGGTATAACCTATAAACGCTACAAGGTAATAATTCATCAGTGCCTTTATCCTGACGTTATGAATCGAACTATTGATTTTGAGTTTGAGCGTGCCGAAAAAGCAATAAGCAATTATGCAAAGGCAACTGGCGATGACGAGCGAACAACCGATTTGATGATCTATTTTGTCGAGTGTGGTAATCGGTTCACTCTTGATTACGGTGACATCGATGAAGTTTTCTACGATACATTAATCGAAATGTACGAAAAGGCAGTTGGTCGTGTCAGCAAAATGACAAAACAAAGACAAGTGCCTTTTCGCAAAAAATTAGAAAAAATTATGAAATCGTCTGATGGTATCGGCTGGGGATACCATGATGATCTCTGCTATTTTTATTATGAGGCTTTTCAATAGAGATGGATCCATACATTACTTGCAAGTTTATGCTAAAAGCGCACTTGAACGGCTAACAAGGGCGCTTTCGACCTTTTTGTGTAACTATTTGTTAAATAAAGATAATTATTTTTCGAATATACCCAAGAAATGAGGAATATTGCCCTAAAAAGGGGTTAAAACAGGGGAGTGGGGTACAAATAGGGTACAAAACATGGATTTTGAATGAAAAAAGGCGGGAAAGTCAATTTTCTAACCCGCCTTAATTATTATGATTTTTTGGTCGGGGCGAGAGGATTTGAACCTCCGACCCCTTGAACCCCATTCTCTGAACCTACCAAATTCAAACCACTATAACCATCCGAGAATACAATACTTTTCAAACGTCACCTGACTTTTCACCTCTTTTTAGCGGCTGCACGCCCAGCATTAAAAACGATCCTAAATTTAGAGAATATTAACGCTAATAATTTATGTAATTTAAATCAGTTATATTTAAAAAGTTCAATTTAGGATTAATTGATTACGACAACATGCACACTATGCGTGTGCATGCACGTGGCACAAAAGGGTACAAAATGGGTACAAAATTAATATGGATTCCTTTTAAAAGATTGACATGTGTCGCGTAACGGTTTACAGTTCGGCATGATCAAAAGCTTTAAGCACAAGGGTCTTAAAAAACTTTTTGAATCGGGAAGCAAACAAGGTATTAGACCCGAACATGCTGCCCGTCTACGTCTGATATTAGCTCGACTCGATGCAATCACTGCCGCTGAGGACATGAACCTACCAGGCCTTAGCTTGCACCCGCTTAAAGGATCATTGAAAAAGTTTTGGTCGGTTTCCGTATCGGGAAATTGGCGGGTTATTTTCCGTTTTGAAAGCGGATATGTATTAGAAGTCGATTATTTAGATTATCATTAAGGAGCAAGTAAAATGGTCATGTATGATCCACCCCACCCTGGGGAAGTAATT
>CAZWEO010000241.1:0-4399 GCA_964633115.1 uncultured Desulfobacterales bacterium | reverse complement strand
CACAACAAGATCAGTCCCTTTTGGGTTGAGAAAACAAGAGATTCGCCTTGCATTAGAGTTAATATCCAAGCCAAGATACCGACTTACAGCAATGGATGTGGAAGCATCTATAATTATTTCTGCATGTTTATATCTTTCTTCTAGATTCGTGTCAGAAGACGGGGAAAGAACATCATCAATAGCCCATTCCGCAATTTGTTCACCACTAATTATTTGATTAGCTGTCTCTGCAAGATTTTTTGATTTTGGTAACCCAAGTGATAGACCTGTTAAGGCATGACGAGCTAGATTATGGGGCAATAAAAAATCATTGTCAATTAATGTCCATTTCCCAACACCCATTCGAATTAGATTAAGGAATATCTGGGATCCGATTGCCCCACCGCCAACCATAACAATATTAGGTGTCCAGGTTAAATCTATACCATTTAATGCTTTCGCGTGTTCTCTTGACAAAGAAAATGCTGTATTCGCTAATTTTACAGTCGCCATTTCCCCATTATGACTCTCATCAATTTTCATCCAAGGCCCAACATCTCCATCATGCAAACCCCAAATACCAATATGAACACCAATTTCCTTTATAGGAAAATCCAAGATAAAAGTTCTAATTTCTTGGGTTTCGGGAGTTGCACCGCCATATCTATTTTTCGGTAACAATACAATTAAGATAAGTTTAGAATTTAATATATGGTCTTTTAGCGGGTCATCAAGCCATATCTTTAACCGAGATCTCAAATCATCCAATAAGTCGTAACCAGCTTGTGAAAGGAAATTGTTCAACTCATATAGATTGCCTGGCTTAGCAGCAATTATTCCATGAGTCTGAGTTGGACAATTTATTATCGTTGCTAAATATTTAATCCTATTGGGATTAAAATTCTCATCAGTAACTCTTTCAGCGATATAAGTTCTTCGATTTTTACCACTATCAATAGGTTCATCGATAAACAGGAATTCAGAGCTAAAATCATCGGAAAACAAATCGCCCGGGAGAATAATATAATCTATTGCAAAAGGAATTAATGGCTCAAGGGGCTGATCATCCCCATGCAATTTCCCCTTGGCTGTGAACGCCAACCACTCTCTTATATTTTCAAGAAATAATGCACCAGTCCAACGGAGATTTATCTCATAATAAGGCTCTTCATATATACATAAACTTCTTGGAAATTCTTCATTTCCTAGATTGAGATGGGGTACTTTAGGAAAATCTGTGCGCAAAGCCTGGACATCAGGAATTAACTGATCAGAAGCATCAAATACTACAGCAAGTCTCTCAAAACGCCTAATATCGAATATTTTCCTTTGTCCTAACTCAACCTCGGTTTCTAATATTATTATCTCTTCGTCATTTTCCAATCTTAGGCATTCGATGAGATTACAGAATGGTGAAATCTGAATTGCAGTAATTAGATCTTTTGATTTTAACAACCTTAACTCATCCGCGTTTATTGTCTCTCCTAGGATTGTTATATATTCTTCTCCCATGATCATCAACCTGCTCGTGGTGGACGTCTATCTCGTATCACACTTACTGCACCTAAACTAAGTATCTTTTTGGTCGCACCAAATTCATCTATTCCGATGACTAAAGGCTGGGGAGAATCTTCAGTTGGATGTTCCATAGTTACTATAAATTCCCCACCATTTTCTTCAGCTACTTCTTCATAATAATTGCTGGCTTGCCGATGGGGTGGCTGCACATCATCATAGCTATCAGGTAATGGATCACTCGATGATATAAGAATGCCGGAATTATTGCCGTTTCTAAATAACCAATCAACTTCAGGTATTGGTTCTGTTATTGTTTCGCCTTTTTCATCGGATAGAGATAAATAACTACAATGATGTGAAATTTTAAAGATATCCCAATTCAGTCGATCTTCCCTCTCATAGTAAGTCGAAATGTTTACTATATTTTCCCAAACATTGTGTGCGGAATCAGCACCTAAAATGAGCTTAGTATTTTGTCCATTCTCTTCAAATACTACTTGTAACACCAGTGCTGCATCATTTCGAAGAATATTTCCGTCTACACTCTCCGAAAAAGGTGCATGAACAAAAAATTCGGCACCCATAGTTTCAATATCAAAAGTGGGTACAAGGTTCCCCGCATTCGTTATTAGGTGCTGGCGTTCATCAAGGGACAATCCATTTTCACTAAGCCACTCTTCCAATAAGTCCGGCTTAGAAAAAACTCTGACGTTTTCCCCAATCTTAAAACGATGTCTGGCTTCTGCTCGCAATATTTGGTGTTCTTCATTTACATGTTTTTCAAGAATAACTGCTGCTGGTACCCAAAGTTCATTAATTTTTATCCGGTCTTCACTTTGGTATTTTTTTGCATGTTCTAAATAAAAGAAATCTGAAAATCCCTTTATATGGTCACTATCAGCGTGTGTTATTATCAATACATCCAGATAATCTTTATTTTCTGTTCCTAATTCGCTCCTCAATATTTCTGGTAAATCCACTCGTAAATCCTGATCATTATTTTCGTCACGCATATTTGCGTAGTCAACTAAAATGTTTTCACCTGTTGATAGAGTGATTAAACATGTATCTGCATTTCCAAGTGGATAAAAATTGATCTTTGCCATTGAAACATCCTTTCAATTCGCTTCTTCCCTATCGCTTAATATGCTCAAAGCTAATAGAAGAATATTTGTAATCTTCAATTGATTAAAAAAAATGAAACGTCGTCGAAATATTAGTGTGGATAGCAGTGATAACAATACGAGTGTCGATGTCTGCCAAATATTCGCATAACTAATATTATTTGGAGAAATGTTGATTTTTGCACCACCGAAAAATAGCGTAATACTGAGAACCAAAGTTAGAATGGCAAAGGCAATCATAGAAGTTTTATGAAAGCCCTCCCTTGCTAATAGAGAATCTCGCTCATTCGTTTTTCCATTTGCAACAACATAACTTTCTGCCAAAATATATGTTTCGAGAGAATCAATTTTTTGTTTCTCTTCCAACTCTAATTTGCATGATTTGACCAATGAGTTCCTCACATGGTAATAAAGTGGGTCGCTCAATCGTTTATCATTTTTACTTTTAAACCAATTTGGTTTTTTATCTTTTACCCAGGACCCAATGGAATGACATATCTGACCAAAAAAATAAGCAATTATCGTAGTGAATACCCAATTGGAACTTAGAGCTGAAATTGTCATCAAGCTATCATCAAAAAGCGTCGATATCAAAAGGATGACTGTTATCAAAGTCAGAAATCCTGGCAAAATATAGCCAAATAAATCAAAAAGTGAGATTGTTGTTTTTTCGAGATTCATAAGTCATTCCACAAGATACAAATCCAAAGAAAAAGAGCCACTCGCTTTTGAGCGAGCGGCCCCATTGAAAAAAATCTGGTTGCCACGCGCCCATGCGCGTGAGCCAGTATATGATGAGTGCAACGTTGAAGGCGTTTTTTAAACTAATTAGATAGCATTTTAGCACGAATGTTCAGTAAAGACCACATTTGTGAACTTTGTTCAGCAGATTCTAATAAATATTTAACAAACTAGCTTTCTCGATAGTTTCAATATCAATACTTTTCTGGTCAAGCATAGAGCAAGTATGCTTCATCATTCTCCTTGCTTATCGGTGCATCCGCGATACACTCAGGAAAAAACAATAGATAATATGGGCTGATTATATACCTCTACGGAGAGATATGCTTTTATTCAAATTCTCTAAAATCCCACCTTCTCAAGATATAACGCAATTGATGGCGACCCCGAACCTTGAATTTTCGGAGTATTACCTTCATATGAGTTTTGACCGTTTCAAGAGAGATATCTAGCTTTTTGGCGATTTCGGCATTGGTATAACTTAGACATGCCAGCGCGGCAACTTCTTGCTGCCGCTCGGACAAGCTTTCCCAATTCAACACATTATCATTTGTTGATTGATATTGTTTATCTATTTCTTTTCCCAACATTTCCATAGCTAAATCTTCCATTCTGACGCCCTTCTCATGCGCAAGATCATTTAGCATTGCTAACTGATCTCCCCTGGCATGCAGCAATAAATTTGGGGACGATCTACCTCGTGAATTGAAGAGCCTTTCATAGATGAATTCAAAGCCGGAAGTCATATTCAAATGATACCGCGAATTAGAATTTTTGTTCTGGTAATATAGTACTAGAATGAAAAATCCCCATGCAAAAGTGGTAATTGAAAGCTGTGTATCAAGTTGCCTCTCCTACCTTCCCGGTGCAACCGTGGTGCAACCCGTATGGAAATTATGGAAAAAATGGACACAAAAGACGTTTTGACCCCCATATATGCCGTTTTGTGGACTCAATGGACACCATATATGGGATGGACGAATTTTGCCGCAGCTTCGAATCAGTAGGTTGAATTGGTTTTATTGAAAAATCGTGTC
>CAZWEO010000240.1:0-4414 GCA_964633115.1 uncultured Desulfobacterales bacterium | reverse complement strand
TTTTTGAGATTTTTAACAATATTTCACGCTTATATTCAGGTTAATTGGTTCCACCTCGTGGTCGTTCAAGAAAATTGTCAGGGTGTGTCTTGGGTCATGCTTGATGGCAAATTTGAGCGAAGGTATCGCCGGCGAATATTCTGGCCCTGGCCAGAGCCATTCGAGGTTCGGATTAGTGGTTTCAAGCCATGTATTTTCGTCATCTAGTTTGGTCGCAGGTACCAGTGTTTCGGCCTCGGCCGGCATCCAGGTTTCACCGGGTCGAAGTCCTTCGGTTTCAACAACCGTCTTGTCAGTTTGTTTTAGGAGTTTCAACGAGGTGCTGCGATTGATCTGGCGGCTCAGCACACGGATCTCGACCGGACAATTCCAAACCACGCTGGCGGGGTCTTCGCCCTGATTTGTAAGTTCCTGCGGGCCTTTGGGTACCATGATGACCTGAGATGGTTTAAGATGCAGGGCTTCGGCCAAATATTTGCCCACGCTGTGCGCTCGGACGGTGGGAACAATCTGGGCGCCATCCGATCCAACACCATTTACCTCTTCACGGGGATGGGTACCCGGTGGTCCCACTTCGTACGTAATAAACAGGTCGGTCACTTGCAAATGAGACAGTTGTTTTATCAGTCCTTCCAAGCCCGCTTTCTCACTTTGGCTCACATGGGCATCCAATAATGGATCACCTGGGATACCCAAACCATCTGCCTTCTTGGCAGAACATATATCCAAGACAACTTTTTCGGATAAAATTTTTACGGTGACACGTCGGTTCAGCGCACGCCCCTCGGACGTCTCATTGCTGGCAATTGGTTCATCTGGCCCCATACCTCTAATCGTCATTTGAGATATGTCAATGTCTAAACGGCTTGACAGGTATTGGGCCAGACTTTTTGCACGCGAGAGTGACAAGGCATAATTATCACCATAAATATGTTTGCTGCGTGCTCTGATAGGTTTGTTATCGCTATGTCCAACCACTTCCACAGATTGAATGTCCAGCGTTTTTATTTTATACAGCAGCTTATCCAACTCGGCTTGGTATCGTTTGCTGAGTTCGGAACTTAGGGGAGCAAAATCCGGATATGTCACAAAGTCCGTTTCGCGCATGCGCTTTTCATCCGGTACCAACAGCAGAACCCTATCCGGTTTGGGTACATGCTCTTCTGCGCGAACCCTCAACAGAGCATTATCCACCAGGGGTGTCTTCTGATTTTTATTGGAAGGGGTATCGAAAATCAGCATCCCTTTGGTCACTAATTCCCGGGCTTCACCATCGGGAGCGATTTGGGTTTGGAACTGCAATGCTTTCATCCATCCACCCGAGACATCGCCCAGGCGATAGGTCAACATGTTCTCAGTTTGTATTGGGTCCGGCAGCAAAGCGTCATTCAAGCTGCTGCTACCACTTACATAAGTACTGCTCTCCGGCAGCATAATCGTCAGACGCAAATTTCGTAGCGGCACCTTGCCGCCCTGCAGATTGACGTCATATTTAATTAAATCATCTTGCAGCGCACTCCTAATTTCCAGGCTGACATCATCTTTTAGCTTCGGTTTCAAACCCACATAAAAATCGGCACGCCACAAAGTGCCCCCTTGTAGGTCCACAAATTGCGAAAAACTACTTCCGGCAAAGCGACTGTTTTCTTCACAGGCAAGCACTTCGTAACTCTCTGGCAGGCTGTCCAGGTCGAGCTGGACAACATGCACGCCCGGTCGCACACCTTCAAAATGATACAGGCCGCGCTCGTCGGTGATGACATAAGTCCCGTCTTCGAGAAAGATACGAACACCCTCTAGGCCTTGTTCTAATTCATCCCCTGGGTCTTGACAGCCTCCTGGAACGACGCGACCCATGACAATGCTATGACTTCGAAACAGCTCCTCGATTACTTTCACACTTGCACGGGCAGTGTTTGAACTGAGCCCAGCAGCAAGCACGGCAACTGCGCTGTTGGTGGCATTGCCTGGTTTGGCACCGGCTGTCACCTCCACAACATATCGGATGGACCGTGTTGTGTCGCCGGCAAGATTGCCAAGCAAGATGGTGAGGGCGCGACCATCCGATGAAATAGCAGGATCACTGGCCTTTTGCCCATCGATTTTCAGGGAGCCGCTCTGATAGCGAAATCCGAGTGGGAGTTGATCATTGAGGGTAACATTACTCATTATGTTTACGGTCGGATTTTCAACCGTTAGCCTATACTGGATAAAATCGCCGTGTGATACAATATCCTGATTGACGGACTTCGTAATCCAGGGTGGCGTGGCCCCGGGCCCGATGGGATTGATCACCGGGTCGACGGGTATGTCGATATGCAGTGCCGGTCCAGGATTGAGGCTGAAGGCTTCACCCCTTGAACCCGGTTCAACAATAACAGGTCCCCCGGGCAAAGCCTGTAAATTGGCTGTCGGTTCTATGGATGGGGCTTGCCACCCGGCAGGCGGCTGCCACCTCACATCCAGACGATAGGTGCCGGGGGCCACAAAAGGAAACCTAAACCCGCCCGCTGGAAAATTATAGCTGTTGCCATCGCTATCCAAGGCAGTGCCACCTGATGTAACCGTTGCCGGAAAAGAACTCAGACCATCATCGCCAAACACCACTGCCGGAGAACCACTTGTTGTGTCAAATAGGGTCACCTGTGCGCCATCAACCGGAAGACCCGTGGAACTGTCGAAAACAAGTCCGTAGGGGTCCACCAGAACGGCGGCATTGGTTGTGTCGGTCCCATCGCTGCTATCTATATAGTTGGCAGCGATCTGGCTACCGGCTTCGACCGTGAAACTGCCGTTATTACTTAAGGCTGTAACGCCGAAACCCGATTGAATATAGCCTACAAACACACCTGTATTGGGACCTGTTTCAGTCAATTGCAGCAGTTCACCATCACTCAAAGATTCAGTGGTGATATTCACGAACACGGTCTCAACCATTAAGGCGTCTAAGTTCTGATCGAGATCGGTGAGGCGTATGAAAATGGGATCACCCTGGTGATAGACGTTTGTGGGAACCAGGGGCAGCGGATCGTTGATGTTTAGTGGGGTGCTACCGCCACTGGGTGTGGGCGGGGCTAGGGGATTGAAGGGACCAGCGGTATTTCCCGTGGTGCTGTACGCAGACGGCGACACAAGTATCTGCTCGGCAGTGGCAACCGTGGGCGCATACTGCAGGAAAGCTACCGTCGACGGCGTTCGCACAACAACAGTTGTCGTAACCACCGTGTTGGACGATGAGATGATACCAGCAGTGGCACCCAGATTATAGGTGGCCTGGGCCGTATTGCTGATCACCGAACCCGGCGGGAGACACCATGCCAGGGCGGGGATGAGCATGATACCCAGTACCGCCACCAAAAATTGTTTATATAGGCAATGCCTTGCCATGCGGCCCTTGCCCCCGTATATACTTGGTTATAGCCGTCGACATTTCATCTGATACAGTTAGCTTATCAGCATTATTGGATAATGACGTTAAAGGTCAGTGTGACAGACTCACCCGCCAGCAGTTCTCCTGGGACGGTATAAGCCCCTTCCAAAGGCAGAATAGTTGCCATGGTAGCCGTGATCACACCGGCGGCAATATCTACACCGTCGACAGAACTCGTTGTTGTGTAGTATTTGGGAAATCCGACTCTACCGCCGGTACCACTCCAGTCCACCTTAAACCCGGATCCACTGGCATCTTCGGGAGCTCCCGTGGCACCCACAATGAGATCAGGATCGATGATAGTGTTGGCATCCAGTGTGTCGGTAATCGACGTCAGCGTGGCCGAAGCCGTGGCACCTCCAGCATTAGTGATGGTGATGACATACTGGATATAAGCGCCGGGGATCTGCTTGGGGTTAGCAGCCAGATTGAAGGGATCCCGTATCACGGTTGATGATTTATCAATGGTCAACTGGGCCGACAACACCCGGTAGGCATCGGAATCTGAAAAAGCGGCGTCCCGGGAGCCATCAGTATCACCGGCACCGTCGGCAAAGACGATATCCACCGCACCGGGTGTGTTCGCACCAACGGTCTGTGTAAGGGCGGCTCCCTCGCTGCCCGCAGCACCACCTGCACGGGCCGTCGCCGTAAGGGTGTAGGCGGCAATATCGCCACTTGCCTGGGTGATGGCGATATTTGCCACGACATAGACCGTGACCTCATCACCGGCCGCTGCCCAAGGGGCCAGCTCGTCAATATAGGTGGCCAGCGTATCTTCCGCCAGCTGAAATCCAGGCGTGGTACCATCCTCCAAATAAATCCTTATAGCGGCGGCATCGAAATTATCCGCTCCGCCGTGGGGATCCGCACCCGGAGCTGCCACAAGGGCAAAATCCTGTACGGTGTTACCCGTATTGGATACCGTGTATGCGCCATCGAATAGTGTAACGGAAGGTTTTGCAAAATAGAGTAACAAGCATA
>CAZWEO010000239.1:0-4428 GCA_964633115.1 uncultured Desulfobacterales bacterium | reverse complement strand
TATAGAAGATACTATCATCCCAAGAATAAGATTAGTAACTGCGAAACATTAGTAAGAAGATAACTGATATGGATTTTTTTTCTCATGGTTCTTTTTTGGCAACCGCACAATGAAATCGCAATTTGCCCCTCTTTCTCGATTCGATACGAACATCACCCGAAAACCCTGCATCCTGTAGAAGATTCTTAACATCGTCCCGAGCGTAGAGTCGAAATATGTCGTCACTTATGTTTCTGTGTTCCAACTGTTTAATGTCTTCGAATGCCAGAACAAATTTACCCCCGGGTTTTAGAATATTCACAATCTTTTTGGCAGTGTGTTCCGGTTTCGGCCAGAAGTAAAGCGTATTGACGCTACATGCCTTGGTAAAATCATAGGCTTCATATGATATTTCTTCAAAATTGCCTTCATGAAGATTTACCAAGCCGCTTGTAATAAATTTCTGATTTCTTTTTTGGGCGATGGATACCATGGTGCTCGAAAAATCGACACCTTGAATCAGGCCACCATCGAGCTGTTTGGCCATTGTATGAATTAGTTTACCGGTACCAAAGCCAATTTCGAGTATACGATCATTTGGTTTAACCGACATGAGTTCATTTGCAAAACTATTCAAAAAGGCATTGCCCTTATCAAAGACAAGCGACATGACCACGCGGCCAAATAGCCCTGATGGTTTCCGGGCTTGTTCTGAAAAAAATGAAGAAAAACCCATGTCAGGCTCCTACTGGAAAAACAGCCAGCGACTACTGACCTTGTCAATGGCCTAATGTTTTGAGTAAAAAATCCTATATAACATTATAATACATATCTGCCCGCATGATTTTAATTGCAAGCTCAGTGTATAACGTTCAAAAAGCGAGAGCCCTTTGCGATGGGTCATGATGTGCCCCCCGATCATGGGCCTGTAGCCCTTGCGGATAACTTGAATGAAAATGCCGCTTCTTAAAAAAAGATCGATACTGCCAAGATCCAGGATGGTCAAAAAACGACCATTGTTTACTCGTTATGGGTAATATGTTTTAATCCTGTCGCAGTTTCTGACATCAAAATGCAACCAGGACACCCCCAGTTCGATACTGCCGATCATTTGAAAATCCGGGTGAGACGGATCGGCAAGAATGTCCTGGCGCACATCTTCGGCAGAAAGATCGGCAAACAGGCAATCCGCCGCCCTGCCGAAGGTATGCTGGCTAAAAGGGCTGTAGTACGGGCTGTCCGAGGTGCGAAGTCCGCTCCACTCTCGATCATGCCCCCATAAATAGTTGTTCACGGTTGTTCTACCGTATCGTTCTCACAGATGATCCAAGGCGCGCAGGAGCCTTTCGTCCAACAACTCCCATGCCTGTTCTCCCCGCTGTTGATAGACATTCCGTGGAACAAGCTCATGAATTGAAAAGTGTCGACAGGTATACATAAGGTAGCTCCTTACGTCCTTGTTGTCGCCCAGCTTATTGCAACCGCACCTCCCGTCCGTTCAAAAACAATTTCTCGTTGCGAGTTTCTGCGTGATGGATCATATCATCACCCTCCTCTACAAACAAACCGGTCTGCATTCCGGGAAAAACCGGTTGAAGCAGTTTTGGATTCTCGCCAACAAGTTCAATGGGCAGGATGAAATCCGATTTCAGGGAAAAAATGTCAAGGGCCAATGCCGGTTGCAACGCGAGAGGCACAAACTGGACCATGGTCATATCTTTGTTGAGGCCTAACGCAATATTCCCTTCAATCCGCCCCTGGGGCAACGTGGCTTTCAAGTCCGAGATTTGAAGTTCAAGACCTTGTTTCAATAATTTCTCGTATGCCCCAGCCATTTGAAGGCCCATTGTGGCGAACCGTTTTTTCATATCCTTTTTTGCCGCTTCAGGATCTTTCCCGGATTCCTCCGACAACTCGCCCATAACACTTTCCATTAGCTGAGAATACAACTCCATGAACTCTTCGAAACCATCAGAATCAATGTGGTTGATCCCAATCTGGACAAAAGCATCTTTAATTTGATTCGAACCGCCTATGATTTTGTCAGCTCCAAATCCCGCTTTAATTGACAAAGCCTTTTCCTCTTTTTCAAAATCCAGGAGATACTCACATTTGACACGAATGCCTAGTTGACAGGCACTTTTGCACCGATGATAAGCACATTTGCGATTGATAATATGTGCGAAATCGAGCGGTCGAACGTTTGCACCAATGCACCCCTAAGAACCATACAACTACAAGAAATTAATAATTTAATGGACGTCCCTTACCCTCCCACATAATGGGCGACCCGAAAGCGAGTAGGCGGTTTCATAATCACAACACCGAACCACAAAACTTGCAGTGGCGCGCATCGACATCGTGGCCTTCAGCACTGCACTCCGGGCAGGCCTGGGTGGACACTTTGCGGCCGAAAGCCTGCGACATTTCCACGGTCACAATACCCGTAGGCACGGCGATGATGGCGTAGCCGAGAATCATCACAATCGACGCCAGCGTCTGGCCAATGACGGTTTGGGGAGAAATGTCGCCATATCCGACCGTGGTCATGGTAACGATTGCCCAGTAGATGCTGCGCGGAATGCTGGTGAAGCCATTGGCCCCGCCCTCGATGACATACATCAACGAGCCGAAGATGACCACCAAGGTCAGTACCGTGTAAATAAAGACGGCAATCTTGCGGCCACTCGCCCGCAGCGCCTTTATGAGGAGTTGTGCCTCTCCGAGATAGGGGACCAGCTTCAGGATACGAAAGATGCGCAGGATGCGTAGAATGCGGATGACCAGCAGGTACTGGCTTCCCGGCAGGAATAGGGAAAAGTAGGTCGGGATGATCGCCAGCAAATCGACCACCCCATAAAAACTGACGGCGTATTTGAGCGGCCGGCCGACACACATAAGTCGCAAAAGGTATTCGGCAGTGAAGATGATCGTAAAGAACCACTCGATCCCATAGAGCAGGCTGCCGTAATGTGACCGCACGGCACCGATACTGTCAAGCATCACCGCCACAACGCTCGCCAGAATGAAGACGATGAGCAATACGTCGAATCCTTTCCCCGTCGGGGTGTCGGCCTCGAAGATTACCTCGTGCAAAACTGTCCGCCAGTGAGCCCTCAGCGGCGGCACCTCGCGGCGCGCGTCCTTCAGCCATTTCATGGTTTTACTCCTGTCGGTGTTGGGCAGAATCAGGAAATCCATCGGCGCGTCGGGACTTCATAAATAGGTAACAGCCAGGATTTGTGCCTGCCCGTTTCATCGAATACCTTTGCTCAGGCTACCATTTCTATCTGAATATTCAATAATTTTAGGAATTTTGATTAAGTTCCCAAAACTGTAAAAAAAAATCCATAAAAATAGGAATATTAAATTTATATAGATACTAAAGCAACACATTCTGTCAAGGCAGAAAAAACAGCCAATCGATGAAACCCATGATTTAGAAAAGATCGGTCCTATTATTTTTTAGGAGCTGTCCTTCCTAAAAGAAATGTTGCGCCCATTGCACCGATGAAACTGCCGACAGTATTTGCCAGTATGTCGCCTAAACTAAATGTTCTTGAGGGTACAAAGTACTGATGGACCTCGTCGCTAATGCCATAGGCTGTGGAAGAAAAAGCACTGATTAGGACCAGCAAAATGACGGTTTTGGGACTCCGGGTGGTTTGAAATGCACGGTAAAATAAAAATCCCAGTAAGGCGTAAGCACCCGCATGCAGCAGCTTGTCTGCTTGCCAAAACCCCGGCAGGCTTTCGGATGTTGGGAGAGAAGATTGGATAAAGATGGCCAGGCAATAGATGATTATGGGAAGCCAATAGAAAATAAAGGTTTTAATTGGAGTATCTAATGGGGTGGTCATGAGGGTGAAAACCTTTATTTAAATCACAAATCCGAATATCTAAATCCTAAACAATTTTTAACTTAAAAATTTCCAATACTCCAAACGCCGAAATGGGAGCAAATTGCCTTTATATGTTTGATTCATTTGAAATTGGGCAATTTGATATTGTTTCGATATTCGGATTTTGCGCTTCGAATTTGCTACCTAAAAAATAGATATGGAAGGTATCCTTTGTGTCAAGTTTGCACCAGTTTGGTTTAGTAATGCTTTAGAAGCCGGTGGTTGGCCTTCTCTTACCAAACTCCTTCTCGCAGGGCGCATTCTTGGTAACATGTTTTTTTAATGCACCGCACCACAATGACTGGAAAGTATGGCAACTGCCGTCCAGAGCATCCACTTTGGCAAACTCGGCATGCTCGCAACGCAGATCACACCACTTGATGCGATGGGTGGTAATCCCCGCGTTATCTTTCTTCTTAGCGCCTGTCTTTCCCATAATTCATGTAGCATTTTAGGTGGATAGACTGTTGGCTTTAGGCTTTAACCACCTAATCCCAAAACAAGCGAGTATTGAGTTTTGATGCAGTAAAAGCGCCTAGTAAAGTTG
>CAZWEO010000238.1:0-4663 GCA_964633115.1 uncultured Desulfobacterales bacterium | reverse complement strand
AAAAATCTCGCATGGCCGGCGAGTAACCCGCATAGGATAAAAGCTTTTGGCTATGCCTTTCTTTTCTTTTTTGGTCAGTCGATGCCAGGGAGGATACCGTGTTTTCAGTTGTTTTCTAATCTCGGCTTTGATAGCTTTGTGGTGCATGGGAAAGTCTCCTTTAAGTGAAATTTTGTGGTGAAAATTCACTCTTTTATAGGGGCTTTCTCATGCTTAAACAACCGAAATTTTATACTTATTTCTACATTGTTTTAAAACCCTTTACTAATATAATAAAAAATTGACGGGACTGGTTGTTATGAAAATTTCTATTGATTCCTTGAATTATGATGAGCTTGTAGAGTTGAATCATAAAATAGTTGAAAGGCTAAAATTTTTAGACTCGATGCATACTCATGAAGAGATGATGCGATTCAATCCAGGAGAACAGGTCTGTTTTGAAGCGCCCGGTCGAAAAAAGCAGTTTGGTACAATAGTTAAGTACAATAAGAAAACGGTATCTGTTATTACAGAATCAGGCCAAAAATGGAACGTTTCGCCACATTTGCTAAGAAAAGTTAAAAACGTAAATAGAAACAACCAAGATAAGATAATTTCCCTTCATAAGAAATGAATCTGATGAGTATAATTATGCACTAAGACCACAAAAGACCGAAGGGGACCGCCCACAAGTTGTCGCCGAAAGAGGCAGGATATTCTCCTGTATAGAGAATGAGGCCGATGAATATCTGTTTTTTTGCAATGTTCTTTTGGAACCATCGCATATGGGTGAAATCCCGCTTCGTGACAGTAGATCCAGCCTTTACTTCAATGCCGAGCAAAGCGTTGTCCTCTCGTTCTACTAAAAAATCGATTTCACGTTTTTCACGATCACGGTAATGAAATAGTTCGTCTCTGCCATCGCTGGCGTCAACATGTGCCATGATTTCATTGAAGATGAATTCTGGCAAACTCTTTCAGGTCCCGTTCGAGGATGGCATTTAGGTAGTCGGTGTGCCATCGCTTTCGGCCACGATCCTGAAGTAACATCGGCTCTGGAAAACCTCCTCTGAAAGCGATATTCCGTTTCCGCGGATTCCAGTTGACGCGCCAGCGTGGTTTTACCACATTGCCTTGGACCACTTAGAAGCAATACGCGCCTTTCTAACATCAGCTGTTTAATGATTTCCTTCTGCCATCTTGGGTAAAGTTTTATCATTACGAAATTCCCTGCCCCCGCGATATGGTGATTATTTAAACCGCTATTTTTATATTTTAAATTCCGCGATTTTAACAATTTTGTACGAAAACGGCGGCATGTAACTATCTGGTTTTAGACTGGCTTGGGTCTCCGCCTTCGGCTCTGCCCTCACAAGTGCCAAGGCGTAGGATTTGAACCTACGACTTCCTGCTCCCAAAGCAGTTAGTCTTCCAGAAGCATAAATCCATAACTATCTTAAATTATAACGTATTCTTCAGACCACCCTTTTTCACCCCCTTTGTGCATAGTGTGCATGGTGTCAATAACATCAGCATGTTGTGCATACCGTCGGTTTAAAAGGGTACCTAACGGGTACCTGGAAAACAAAATAGCTTGGCGAACGACTTTTTAGTAATAAAACGCTTCACTTGTATTTTGCCGTTTATAGTTACCACATTTCAGAGTCTATGGGCTTTCTATACTTTTAATCAACTCATTCGCGATATTAGAGCTTTCAATGCGCATGATGCTTTCTTGAGCGCTGCCGTAGCTCAAGAGATTGATGCTGCCATACCACACAGTTTTTTGATCCATGATTGCGAATTTTTGATGAATATTGGATTTAAAAACAACACTTATATCGTTTTGTTCTAGTACCTCCAAGACTCGCTGCAAAGCATTTCGATCTTTGGCTTTAAAAGCCTCTGCCGGCCTGGTCACGACAATTACTCGAATACCTTTGTCGAGGGCAATTCTCAAGTGTTGTATCATTTGCATGGAGCGCCTTTTTCTTACAAAAGGGCTTACGATTAAGATTTCTTTCTTAGTACCGGCGAGATCATTGCTGAAAACAGGTAAAAAACTATCCTTATCAAAAATAATATCCAATGATGCCGACAGGATATCCTCGCTTTTTGCTTTGTATCCCATCGAGGCATACCCTGTAAGCCGTTTCTGATACATTCTTTCCAGCATCCTTACATGGATATCTACATAATCATAGATCTGCACCTCTTTTTTATCCACAAACAGTCGGTGAAGTCTTCCGGCATATTGTTGGAGTGTGCCTTTCCATGATATCGGCATGGCCAAAAACAGCGTATCAAGACGAGGTTCGTCAAAGCCCTCTCCGATAAAAGACCCTGTAGCCACTAGTATTAGATTTTTATCTGCCGGTGTGTCCGTGATGCGTCTAAAAACCTCCCGTGTTGTCTTTGCGCCCATACCGCCCATCAGTATCACAACATCCGGGACTTCTTCTCTTAATTTCTTTGCAAGCAATTCAACGTGAGCGGTTCTTAATGTCAGAATAATGCAGTTTCTGCCGCGGTTATAGCTGTCTAAAACGTCTTCGACAATTTGCTGATTCCGGGTGCCGTTATCAACAACTTCAGAATACAATTCCTGGATGGAAACTTCCTTTTCAATACTATTCAAAGGTATTCTCAGGGACGTAAACCGTGGAATGATATAATGATCAAAAGGCCTTTTCTCGGCCTGCTTTTTTGCATTATCTCGATACTGTATTGGGCCGCAATGCATAAAAAGTATCGGATGATGCCCATCCTTTCGTGTCGGCGTGGCTGTCAGGCCATAAATATACTTGGCATTTGTGGTTTTCAGAATACTTTCATAGCTGAAAGCGGAAGCATGATGACACTCATCAGCAATGACCATCCCATAGTCTTTAACACAATTCTTTACCTCTCCCTTCCGGCTTAGAGATTGCATAAGGGCAATATCCACAATACCACTTAGGGTCTTTTTGCCCCCACCTAGCTGGCCAATGATGCTTGCTTTTTTCTTTCGCCCTCTTTTCTTGCCTGCTGCAATAGCCATTTTCGGCAAGGTTTCATTTATAATTAAAAAATCAGATAGCCTTTCCTGCCATTGTTTGAGCAAACTGATCCTATCCACCAAGATAAGCGTATTGACCTTTCTTTCGGCGATCAGCTTGATGGCGACGATAGTTTTGCCAAAAGCGGTTGTTCCTGAGAGGATTCCGATATCATGACGCATTAGCTGTTCGAGGGCCAGGGGTTGTTCATCTCTTAACTGAGCATTGAACTCTACATCTATTCTTTTCCCGCAATGGGTCTTATCGATAAGATGAACATCTATACCATATTGCTTAAATTCAGTGAACAGGTCCATTTCGCACCCTCTCGGCAAACACAGATATTCCATTGTTTCATCCGCGCACGAGATAATCCTTGGGTGTCCATACGTTGATAACCGCATGGCTTGCTGTTT
This sequence comes from uncultured Desulfobacterales bacterium, assembly GCA_964633115.1. Classification (GTDB taxonomy): domain Bacteria; phylum Desulfobacterota; class Desulfobacteria; order Desulfobacterales; family B30-G6; genus B30-G6. Next base: position 1,230 of record CAZWEO010000238.1, on the reverse strand, counting down.
GTAGAACATTGGATTCTGAAAAGAAGCCAATCTCTTCAAACGGTTCAATGCTCTTTGAGAAATATTGCTTTTTGGAATAAACAGCATATTTGCTTTCACGATGTCGATTTTCTTCGGGAAATCGCTTTTTTTCAGGCTGCTGATTGGGTGTGTTTCCCATGGTTTTTGTGTGTCCTCTTCATCGGGTTTCAGGTCCCCCAGTTCATGGTCATGGCAAAGCTCCTGTATGAGATTTTCAATGCGATTTTCCGAGACCTTTTGAATCGAGGATAAAAACGCCCACTGATCACTATAGGATTCAAGACTTTCATTGACAAATTCGCTATTATTGTTCTTCCTTGCAGATTTTTGGAATGGCAGAGCAATCAGATTGCCAAAACCTCCCTTGGGCATTGTGTCTTGGCTGGGAAACAATCTGTCATATGATTTGAAATGTATTTCATGTCTTCTATCCATGGAAAAGGTCAAAAGGGCGGCGCCAAACTTTCTGGCTAACGCAGCGGACAATCGGTTTTCAAAGAAAAACCATAGGTGCCCGCCGTTGCCGGATTGCGATCGCTCCACTGCCACAGGAAGATCAAACTCGGCGCAAACCTTTCTCAATGTTGTGACATCGTCTTGCCAGTCTGCTTCATCAAAATCCATTGCCAAAAAATGGCAGGTTTCATCCGAAAGCATTGGATAGATACCGGCAATGATACTCCCTCTCAGATGGTTTTCGATAACATGTTCATCCAGCGTGGCATATAACTGATTGGCACATTTGGAACAGGGTGTCTTTGGCTTGCCACACAATCCAACCTTCCATTGATTCAGGCAAACGGGTGAATATCCCGATGTTGCCTTCTTTTTGCTCTCCCATTTCTTCGCATATACATCCTCACGACCTTTGAAAAGTGACATGAATAGTTTGATTTTTGAGATTGAATCCGAGGTGTTATTTACATCTGAAAACGAAGTGCTGTCAGCCGGTTCATCGTCGAGCATGTTTTCTTCTGTGGTTGATTCTGCAATTGGGTTTTCAAAGGGCATGCCTTTCGTTATCCCAAGCTGCGCTTTCAGCTTATCGTTTTCTTTTATCAAGCGGCTGTTCTCGCTTAACAAGAGATTGTATTTTTCAAGCAATTTTCTGTAATCCATATTCGATCTTTAAAATTGAGTGTCCTATCGATGGACTGGTGAATGAAGCAGATAGACCATTTCTCAAGTCTGGCTAAGACCACAAGAGAC
>CAZWEO010000237.1:0-4737 GCA_964633115.1 uncultured Desulfobacterales bacterium | reverse complement strand
GAAAAAAGCTGTTAAAAAGCAACCCCTGGTCATCCAAGATATACGTAATGCTCTACACTTTTTAGAAGAGGACGCAAATCATCCGAAACTGAAGACTCATAAACTGAAAGGAAAGCTAGCAGGATCATGGGCATGTAGTGCAGGTTATGATTTGAGAATAATTTTTAAGTTTGGGAAATTTGAGAAACAGGAGGCGATATTCCTGGAAACAATCGGAACTCATGAGGAAGTCTATTGATTCTATCCATTTTATCTTTTTAGCCGCAGACATACGCAGACAATCACAGACAGAAAATCTTTTTGTTTGATCGACGCCAATTAAATCTAAAAACTGCTACGCAAGATTTTATTGGACATAGGATCAAACAAAACTACTGATCGCTTTCGCGAAAAACATTAATTCCAAATATTGGCCTCCATCATCCCTCAAGCACATTGATAGGTAAATTAGTTAAAGTTGAATACGTAGGTTGGATTTAAAGAATAAAAATTTTAATGATTATGAATGTTGTTTGCCCGAAGGGCATCAGATTTTTTTTCGGACATGTCGTCCGAAAAAACTGTCAAATATTGTCTGCGTCTGTCTGCGGCTGAATTAAAAAAATCTCTCAGTGTTCTCTGTGTCTCGAACGAAGTGGGCGAGAGATAAAAATAACTAAAAATTAAAAATTAAAAATTGCTCTTAATATGTGCGGCATAGCAGGCATCATAAACTTCAACGGTTCTGAAGATAAAAAAAATCTACTCACAAAGATGATAGGAGTGGTTCGTCATCGAGGGCCCGATGCAACCGGCATGTACGTCAATGGACCAGCAGGGCTTGCGCATGCTCGGCTAAGTATTATCGATCTAAATACGGGAGATCAGCCAATTCACAATGAAGACAAAACAATTTGGATTGTTTTTAATGGCGAGATATTCAACTATCCGGAATTGCGTAAAGAACTTATAAAAAAGGGGCACCGATTCAACACAGAATCAGACACTGAAGTGCTTGTACACATGTATGAAGAACGCGGAACTGATATGTTTGAGCACCTGAATGGCCAGTTTGCCTTTGCTATTTGGGATTCAAATAAAAAATCCTTGCTGCTGGGAAGGGATTGCGTTGGCATCCGTCCATTGTTTTACAGCATTGCTGACAATAGATTGGTGTTCGGATCTGAAATAAAATCAATATTTGCAGATGATAGTGTTGATCGAAAGATTGATCCCAAGGTGTTGTCCGATATTTTTACATCATGGACACCCAAAAAATCGGAAACACCCTTTACGAATATTTATCAAATACCACCCGGGCATTATGCCGAATTTTCAAAAGATGGATTGATTATCAAATCTTATTGGAGTTTATCCTTTGATAAATTTGAATCAACAGAGCGTAGTATCGAGGATTGGGCTGAGGAATTCAATGCTTTGATTTTGGATGCAGCCCGTATCCGGCTGAGAGCAGACGTGCCTGTAGGAGCCTATTTGAGCGGTGGGATAGATAGTACCTATATCAGTTCTCTGGTTAAGAATAATTTCAATAATAAGCTCAGCACGTTTTCAGTAGCTTTCACCGATAAACGATTTGACGAAACATCGTTCCAGAATAAAGCAAAATCTGCTCTCAACACAGAGCATCACAGCATCCAGTGTTCAGAGCAGGATATTGGCAATGTCTTTCCAAAAATAATCTGGCACACGGAAATGCCTATATTCAGAACTGCACCTGCACCTTTGTTCCATCTTTCCAAACTCGTACGGGATAACAATTTCAAGGTTGTGCTGACAGGTGAGGGGGCGGACGAGATGTTTGCCGGCTATAATATTTTTAAGGAAGACCGAGTTCGGCGTTTCTGGGCAAAAAATCCTAATTCAACATTTAGACCAGCCCTTTTAGCAAAACTGTATCCATATATTTTCAATAAAAATAATAAAAGATCAAATATTTTTATTGAGAGATTTTTCAAGAAAAATTTAACAGACACTGATTCGCCTATCTATTCACACATGTTGAGATGGCAAAACACGTCTCAACTTAAATCTTTTTTTTCAGATGATTACAAGAGCCAGTTACCTGATTTAAGAGATTTCATTGCCAGACACACGGCTACATTACCAAATGATTACATGTCATGGCACCCGCTTTCCAGGGCGCAGTATACAGAGATCTCGTTGTTTCTGTCCAATTATTTGCTTTCTTCTCAAGGGGACCGCATGGCTATGGGTAATTCTGTTGAGGGCCGTTACCCCTTCCTTGATCATCGAATCATTGAATTTGCTGCCAAATTGCCACCAAAATTCAAGCTGAATGGTCTGACCGAGAAGTATATTTTAAAAAAGGCTGCTCAGGGAAAGATTCCACAGGAGCTCATCGATCGACCCAAACAACCCTACAGAGCGCCAATCAGTCGGTGTTTCTTTGGTGACGAAAAATTAGATTATGTGGATGAGCTGCTATCGGAAGAGAAGTTGAGAGATTATGGCTATTTTGATTCTGAAAAAGTAAGCAAGTTGAAAGCTAAATGTGAAGACAGAGGCGGGCAGTTGATTAGTGAAAGGGAAAACATGGCTGTGGTTGGAATCTTGTCGACACAGCTATTGCATCACCAGTTCATTGAAAACTTCCCAGCCCATCCCATCGAAGAACCCAAAGCTATGAAGGTATATGGTTAAAAGTAGATTAATATTAGCCACAGACCCACAAAGACAGACACAGACAATCATCGATTGACTTAATCGATGATTAATCCACATGCCCTTCAGGCATACAGTATTAATAAAACTAACATTGTCGTAGAGGATAAGGTTGTAATCGAAATTAAAGCGATAGAGAGCCTGTTGAAAGTGCACGAAGCACAATTATTGAATTATTTGAAGGCTACGGGTCACGAAATTGGTTTGTTGGTAAATTTTACTCATCCAAAAGCCGTTATTAAAAGATTCATTGTATAACAAAATACATACAGGGCGCAGGCAATCATCGATCTAATTGATATACCATACATGGCAGAACTATTATGTTTTGATATTGGTTTTATTCGGGTAACTTTGTCCGATTAAAAAAATAAGATGTCTGTGTCTGTCTGTCTGTGTGTGTCTGTGGCCAAAATAAAAAAGGGAACTTTATGGCTTTTTCAAAAGATGTCTTAAAAATTGATGCTGAGAAGGAAGTACAGAGAATCAGTACGAGACTACGCGAAATACTCATGAAACAGCTCAAACGCCGCGGTCTTGTTGTGGCCCTCTCAGGCGGGATCGACTCCAGCGTTACAACCGGCTTGGCCATCGAAGCCGTCGGCAAAGAACGTGTACAAATCCTCCTAATGCCCGAGCGCCACTCGTCCGAAGACACCCTCAACCTGAGCCAGTCAGTCGTCGACCACTTTGATGCAAAAAGCATCCACGAAGACATTTCAGGTATTCTCGAAGCCGTTGGCTTCTATCGCCGCTATGACGATGCCGTACGTATGGCCATCCCAGAATATGGAAGCGGATGGAAATCAAAGATCGTGATCCCCAACGTCATGCAGAAAAAAGGCTTTAACCTGTTCTCCATCGTAGCCGAGGACCCAAAGGGAGTACTCATCCAAAAACGATTGCCCCTGAAGGCCTATCTTGAGATCGTCGCAGCCACCAATTTTAAACAACGAACTCGCAAAATGTTGGAATACTATCACGCAGATAGACTCAACTATGCGGTGGCTGGTACACCCAACCGCCTGGAGTATGACCAGGGATTTTTTGTAAAGCTCGGCGACGGTGCGGCCGATGTCAAGCCCATAGCCCACCTATACAAGACGCAGGTGTATCAGTTGGCCGAATACCTTGGCATCCCCGAAACAATTCGCAACCGACCACCCACAACCGACACATATTCTCTGTCCCAAGGCCAAGATGAGTTCTATTTTTCTTTACCCTACGACAAAATGGATTTGTGTCTGTATGCCAAGAATAACGATGTGCCGATTGATGAAGTGGCTGAAGTTGTCGGCATAACCTCCGAACAAGCCCAGGCAGTGTTTGATGATATCGATACCAAGCGTTCCACTACCCGCTATCTGCATTTGCCAGCACAGCTTATCGAAGAGGTAAAAGAGATAAATTATATTTAGCCACAGACCCACACAGACATACACAGACATCCACAGACAAAAAATAATATATTTGCCGCAGACATACGCAGACGATCGCAGACATTAATTTCTTTTTTTTCGATCGACTTGATCGAAGAAAACCAATCTTCGCTATCGCGAATAACATTTTGTTCCAAAGTGTTATTTGATGCGGCTTCGCCGCTCCTTTCTACTGCTTCTCTCACTGAATTGAAGTGGAATAGCTGCGAAACAGCTATATAAAATTGTGAAACAATTTTATGCCCGAAGGGCATGATGATATATCATCGATCAGGTCGATCGATGATTGTCTGCGTATGTCTGCGGCTGATAAAAATAAATATAGAAAGAATCCATTCAAATAATCATTTAGAAAGGAACAATATTGAGCGAAAATATAACCAAAATCAGAGAATTCATAATCGAAAACTTCTTATTCGGAAATGACGACGGCCTGCAAGACGAAACATCTTTTTTAGAAGAGGGCATTATCGACTCTACCGGTGTACTCGAATTGGTCAACTTTTTGGAAGAGGAGTTCGAGATTACGATCGAAGATGAAGAGCTTGTCCCCGAAAACCTCGATTCCATCAATAATGTTACTACATATCTCGAAAAAAAGTTATCTATTTAGACA
>CAZWEO010000236.1:0-4761 GCA_964633115.1 uncultured Desulfobacterales bacterium | reverse complement strand
AAGAAAATTCTTCCCAGCCTATAAACCAATTGGTTAAGTTAACGGCATTGAGTTTCGAATGCAATAATCTTATTGATCTGATTGATGGCTTCTGAGTAATCATCTGCTGGTATGCGTCCCACATACACCTCTGAAAACCAGTCAATATCGCCACCGTCAACACCATCATTTAACTCTCCCCAAAACTCATCACCATCATCATTCCAGGAGCCATCCAGGCAACCGAAATATAGATCGCTGGGGATATGAGCATCGATGAAATCGCCCACCCGAGCATAGACTAGCCTCGTAGGTATAGCATGATTTTCGGGTGAACCATCACTATCGCCACCCAGTAATACATACCGCGTTCCATGGTTTGTATACATCTCCTTGATAAAATTCCGCATTTTTTCAGCCAAATCGATGCCTGAGTAGCTATTATCGATATCGTCAATATAGGCTATATGGGTTGTATACCCGCCACCGTCATTCGAGGCTCTGTGGTTTACAAGGGTCTGAAAAGCTGACGCCAAGTCCCTGGTGGTAATCACCACATACTCACGGCTGTCATCTTCCAGGGAAAGCCCTTCCGCCATTGGTAAAGTGCTTTTGGACTTTTCATATTCTGATTGCGGGTGATGTATTAAAAAATCATCCTTATTTTCTATGGTGTCTAAAATACTGTTTCTGTTCTCAATTGAATTTTTAAAGGGCATCACCTGTTCAATCTTCTGACGTTGCGTTGTTCTAACCTTAACCTGCAGATTTTCGTAATATTTCAGTTGTCCCGCAGCAGGCTTATAAAGAACAGGCATTAAGTCCACCCATACAATTTTAGCGCCATGCAAGAACTGTTGTCCCATGCTTCTGAGAACATTAGAAGGATAGAAATCGTTGGTCTTATAAATTGCCGGCGTGGGCTTAGTAACCGAAACTTGTCCCTGAAAAGAGAGGGGGTAAGCTGCAGTTACATGCTGAATTTGATACGATCCTTCAATTGTTTGCAAAATTCCATATTCGATATCAATTGATACGACAACCTCAGTAGCGGGAATAAATATTCTTGAAGTTTTTACAGGTAGAATGGGTGCCCCAACAATATCGTCCATTTGGCGTGTGTCCAACAACTCCAGCAGTTGCATGCCATCTGATCGTGTTATTATTTTTGGCTGTTCAAAGTTATATATACGATTATATTCGGCAGCATATAGACTCGAAGCAAACAGACATAATAAAAACAGAACAAAAAGAAAAAGACCGCTCTTTGTTGTTGGATCCTGATGCATATTAATCCGCTTCATTCCCGATTAACAACGCCGCCATACGCCTGTGGTATTAAATTCATCAGATGACATTAGTGGGCACAACGCGGGCGCAGGTGGCCATGCAAACATCTGTTGTGCAGATGCTTGCTTTCCTAAAGCTTTCATCGGCTGGCATGACTCATTACTTTAGGGTTTTTGTGTGTTGCCGATGGGGATGGAAAGACTCTTAGGAAGCCTAACGGAAAAAACCAGCCATATTATGTGGTTTTTCGGGTATATATTAGCATGTTATATTAAAATTAAAACGTGGGTTGAACGATTGGTAGGCAGGGAAAAATAAGTGACCGCTGATTCTATTGGTAGTAGTAATGAATGGGTAGATGGAACTCTAAGGCAAGTCTGAAAAGGCTATGCAGAAATTCGGTATTTGCACGAAATCTTCGCGGTAAGGGATATTAATGATGGCGGATCAATTATTATTGGCTTCACCGCCACCATACTCATGATAATTAACAAATTTCTTTAATGCGTCCTGCACTGAATTCTGGTCAAACTTGAAACGGAACTGAATAAAGGGGCCTTGCGCAGTGAAATTTGTCTCGGAGAAATCCTCATCCTTGAATCCCAGGAAATTATAGCCGATGCTCAGCCATGCATTTTTGACAATATGATGACCGATGGAGACACCGGACGAGTAATCAAACGCATCTGATTGCCAGGAGTGCAGCACGCTGGCAGCCAGGCCCACGTCCCATTTTGGGGTGAGGTCATAACGCCCTTCCACCCCCATTAGATCAGTATACCCGCTGTATTCATCATCATCAATTGTACTTCCAACATATTTAAGACCATATTGGAATGAAATTTGGGTTTCACGGTTGGGTTTAAAGTTTACATTCATGTTGTTGACTACACGCCAGTTTTCAACGTTACTATCACTGTCTTCCTGGTCATCAATTTTAAAGTCCAGGCGATCGAGGACAATCCATCGGGTTTTTGTGGGGCGATATGCCAATCCAAAGCGAATATCCACATCCGTCGTATCCGCGCCACTTTCTGGCTCGGTTCTAAATAGTTGAACGGCGGAAGACAACCCGATATCTGTTGCCGGGGCACTATATAGGCCGGTGGTGATTCCCCACTTGTCTTCACTGTCGGTTGTGCGATATTCGGTTCGTGAAGTCCATGACCAGCTTTCTTCTTTATAGGTTGATCCCAGGGATACAGCCGTGAAATCATGGTCGTTTTCAGAAGCGGCGTTGTCATAGACGTTGTCAGGCGAGTCCCCCGACTCCTGCACTGTTCGGGAGTGATCCAGACCAGCGTCGATAGCCCATTTTTTATCAAAATTCAGTGTCTGTCTGAGACCCAGATTTGCAAACGTACGCGGACCATATTCATTCGATTGCTGCTCCATTGAGGTGTTTATCTCAGCGCCTGTCCATGGTGTCACATTCATACCGAGACGTGTCGACTCAGTATCCGCGTATTCGCCCTCGGTGAACTCCTGCTCTCCGTATAGTATAACTGAATCTGTCAGTTTGAAGTCGGCTCCCAGAGTCGTACGGGTTGGAAAATCGGGATTGTCATCGTTGGATCCCAACGACTGTTCCCGGTCAAGCCTCAACTGGAGACGATCATCAAACATGCGTTGACTGACTCCCGCAAAAATTTGATCGGAGCTGTTGGCGGTTCCGTCCGCAAACCTGTCCTCGGCATGCCGTAGCCCCGTTTGGAAAGTGGTGGAATTAAGTGTATAGCTCACGTTTAGCTCACCCAGATCACGTTCGGCATCGGTGTCAAGATTGTAGTTTCGGTACACCTCACCGTGGACATTGAGATCATCCGTCAATCGGTATGAGCCATCGGCCCCCATTTTGCGTGTACCAGCTTCACTGGCTTTCTGCTGTCCCAGGCCGAAGCCTGTTTCCTGTTCCCTCACATAAAGTTGCCCGTCAAATTTGTCGGACCGGTGGGACAGTTCTGCCAGATAAGCATCGCCACTACGATCGGTTCCATCCTCAGCCCTTTCACTGGTGGCAATTTCGACGCGAAGTTCCGTATTCGCACCCAGGCTAAGCTTGGCGTCTATACCTTGTAAGTCGGCTTCGGCACCTGTTGTTCCCTCATGAATGTAGCTAACACCGACTTCAAGGGAGTCACCCATGAGCTTGACACTACCGCGTCCACCGTAGGTAAGCTCTTTATCGCTGGAGTCGTATGACTCATAATCAACAATAATGAATATCGGATTCAGATCCGCATCACGGCTGAATATTGGCTCTTTAAAAAACAGAGTCCCGTCGTCATAGTCGATGTTATAGTTCATATGACGCGACAGCGATCGGGTGGAGACAATCACCTCACTTCGAAATCGATCACGTACCTCGATTACAATTTTTTCCGAATTCATAACAATATTTTTGCGTGACAGGTGATAGAGTCCGGATGTACCATCACCCCGAATCTCATCTTTCACAAAGGCAAGGTTCGTTTCCGAGGCAAAAATATTGTAGTTAAAATGGGTGGCTTGCATTTCGGATTTAAATCCGGTTAAACTACGGCTGTAACGTGACAACTCTGTCACCGTGAGTCCTGTGTCATAATCACCAAAGAGGGCATAAAACTGATTGCGCTCTATTTTCAGATAGAGCTTTTCTGAGCTCGGGGCGTCATAATTCTGCTGGGTCTCATCCCCATACAAGCTATAATAAGTGTCGGGGTCGATGGTCTGGAATAAACTGCGATCGGATTCATCATTCACTTTTTTATTGTCATAGGCCATGGTTAGGAGCCACTCACCTTTAATTCGTCCTTTGGCATAAAATGCGATGCGACCCTCGTCATAGATATCTTCGTCGATACCTGCCATATCGGCGGTCTCCATGTGTCCCGTCACCGTGTTATACCCCATGGTCCCTTCGGCAAGCCCCACGAGGATCCAATCCCTGGCTTCAGGTTTTAGCCATACCCGCAGGTCTTCCTCTTTTCCATCTGCCAGAAAAACCGTTAGCCGAACCTCACCCGATGGTGAGGTGGCCTGAAGACGTAATAGGGCTACACCATTTTTAGCGACGATGTAATGTGGATTTCGCTTGTCCAGACCTGAAAGCGGATTTTTCTGAAGCGCGTCCAATGTTTCTTCGGCAACATGCGGTGGCGTCACCGCGAAAGTACCGACCATTCCTTCTCTTACAGGATGGCCGTCTTGGTCGGTCAGACGGATAGCAATCACCGGTAAATCGTTGCCACCGGTAATGAGATTTGATAGTTGCGGGATAACTTCAACGTGGACGGGAGGGCCCGAATAATGAACCACGTGTTTCAGCTGTCCAATCTTATTCCCAGCAGTATCATAAACGATGCAGTCAAATTGATTGTCCCCCTCCTCCAGATCCACACCTGCCCAGCGGCTGACTGCCACCGTATTGGCCGTGTTTTTTTTCATACCCTCGTAGTTAATCCCAAAACAAGCGAGTATTGAGTTTTGATGCAGTAAAAGCGCCAAGTAAAG
>CAZWEO010000235.1:0-4810 GCA_964633115.1 uncultured Desulfobacterales bacterium | reverse complement strand
CGACCTTTTGACGCAATTTCAATTCGTCATAATAGCGAGCCTCTTTTTTGCTATCAAATCGAAATCCATCGCGCTCGGTTCTCACCGCGTGATATTTGTGTCTAATAAATTGCATTGTTTCTTTTGCCCACCATCACCCCGCTCCTGGCTCGGTAGGAGCACACCTTATTATTTTTTAAAATGTTTCCATGTTTCCATGTTTCCACCCCCTATAGGGGGGTGTGGAAACATTTTGGCGACAACCGGAAATGTTTCCAACGCCATTCGGCGATATGTTTATTAATTTTAGCAGGTTGCTCCATGTCATGTTTCCAAATGTTTCCACCATGTTTCCAGGAAACATAAACCCCAAATGTTTCCATCGATTTTTTACCTGGAAACATCCATAAACCACCCTTGAGTCAGCTTATTTTTTTCGGTCAAATAACCATCTTTGATCGCTTTCGACCGTACTTTCGACACCTGGCCGCGACTAATGCCCAATGCCTTGGCAACTTCAATTTGCATGGTGCCTTCATCAAGCATGGTCAGAATTTGCGCGCGCAGTTCCTTTTTTACGTTTCCCCATGTCCAAAGATGTTTACCGTCCTCACCGACCTTGAGCCAAAATTCCATATCTTGAATTGCGGCAAGTTCGGATGTCCGTACGCGCGCCTTGCTGAAATGGCAGATAAACCTCGCGCCATCTTCGGGAATGTAGTCCGGTGGTGCCTTTAGCACGATTGAACAGTCAAGGTTATCCTCCCTGGCCGATGTCCCACGTTGAGCGCCGCCCTTGCCGGTATGGTGAAGCATTATGGTTGTGATTCCAGCAAAACGCAGTTCCAATAACCATTGATTGATTGGGTCCCAATCCTGTCGGCTATTTTCATCCAGGCCGCCGGCCACCGATGCAAGGTTATCAATTATCCAAAGCCTAATTTTCTTGGTCGTTAAAATGCGATACATTGTCTGTCGCCAAGTGGTGCTATTTAGATTCGCTCGTGGTAGGCCAAGGGAGTTTGCGTAGGAATCGGAATAGATAAAAATTGTATTGGTTTGATTCGTGTCTACGTTCAAAATTTCAAGCCGTTCATCGATGTCGGCCTTTGGCATCTCACCATCCAGGAATAGGCAGGAAACAGCTTCTTGGCATTCCCAGGGTCCGCATTTTCCACCACTGGCAACAGCATCGAGTAGGCTTAACGCAAAAAACGTTTTACCGGCGCCGCGCCAACCGCTAATTAGCACAATGGCATCCTCTTTGAGCCACGGCTTTAAATATACTTTGCGTTGGTCGGTTTTAATTTGATGAAAATCGGAAATTGAAAGCACGGCATTATCTATCGTTACCTTTTTAGGCGGTTCATACGGCTCTGAGTTCTCGATCATAACGGCAAGCCGTTCGGCTGCTTCGTCTGAATCCTTGAATGATGAAATAAAGTCCGAGACGTCGCCCTTACTCGGCAAGCCAGGAAGGTTTAAAAGTTTGATGCTGGCCGCATAGCCGTTGAGAGACGCGCCAACCCGGGCCATGTGTTCACGGCCTTGGTTGTCGTTATCCGGCAAAAGGACAACATTTTTCCCGAATAGAGGTTTATTGTAGGACTCGCGCCATTTGTTAGCACCCATTGGTGCTGTCGTGGCTGTAAAACCGAGTTTTGTCAGGTTGTCGGCATCCTTTTCACCTTCGCAAACCAGGATTTCCTCAGCATTTAGGAGCTTGGGCAAATGGTATAAAACGGGCTCGATGCCTTTTAAATTCCATTTCCATTTTCCAGGCCCGTTTGGTTGTCTTTGCCGGAAGTCTTTAGGACTCATTCGACAAACCTGGAATAAAGGCTTCCCGGTTTCGTCGGTGTAGTCGTAGGTATTAACAATCCGTGATCTTGTTTTTTCCGGTAGCACGATCCCAAAGTCATTGGCAATTCCCTTGAGGATTTTCGGGAAATCCCGCCTGGTATCCAAACCATTGACCTTTGAATAGAAATGGACAATATCGCCCTTTTTGCCGCAGCCGTGGCAATAGTATTGGCCTTTATGATTATTGAAGCTAAATGAGGGCTCCGCATCCTCATGGAATGGACAAATAGCCTGGTACTCATCGCCACCGAGCTTTTTGACGTTTGGTAGATATTTCTTGTAAAAAGATAGATAATTACTCTGGAAATAGTCCATTATAGCCTGTTTCATGCCGAGCCTTTTTAAATTTAATTACCAATTAAATAACGAATACAGTCAATTTTCCTGGACAATTCAGCATCAAATTGATTTTTCATTTTGTTTTCGTAGTGATCTCCTACCCAGACCAAAATGCCCGCAATCAAACGCTCTATATCGGTGCTTTCATCACTAAAGCCGTTGGGGTACACGGCGTCCACTTTTCCGGTTGAATTGTACTCAAACAGGATACTTGTTTTTGCTGTTTCGGAATTCACAAATTGCCAAACCTAACCCCGCTTTTGTGCCCGTGCCCGTGGTTGATGACTATTGCGCTCGCTGTTCTGCCCGCGTTTCTATCCATTCATCGATCTCAGACTTTAGCCACCCAACGCTATTCCCACCGATTTTAAGCCTTTTCGGGAATAGCCCGGATTTTTCCATACGCCAAATCGTTGAATCGCTTAATGCTACCAGATGAAAAACTTCGGGTTTTCTCAAAACTCTTTCTTGTGATTCCATGTTTTCCTCCAAAAAAAATCCTCGCCATTTACTAATGACAAGGACTTTAATGCATCGCTTTGCGGTTGTATTCCCGAAAGTTTTTAAAAGTTCGCGGGAATAATTACTTTATTGCGTTTTCCATTTTGTCTCTCATTTTATAATAAGTCTCTTCGGTTTTAGTTTTGCTACCGAAACCAAACTCTCGGCCAACTTTCTCAAACAAATAGCCGTCAAGCGCCATCCCCTGATTATGCAATTCTCGGACACGGGAATACACTCTGGGTCCCATTAAATATTTTTCACGCCTCGGCGCTAATTGACCACCCTTTGGGATTGGTCGGCCGAATGCCTCATCCCATGATGTGAATTCATGCTGTCTGGCACCGCGATAGAAACGCTCAAGAAACGCGAATTTGCACCACATCGGGATCGGCAAGTCTCGTAGTGAACACAAATATAATGCCTCTAATATGGCGCGCTTGTCTTTCGACTCAAGGTAATGTTTTCCGATTTCCAAAAGTTCTTGCGCCGCACGCCACCGGTATAGCGGCCCGGAAACATAATTGTTACAGGGTTTCTCACGTTCCCAAATTTTTTGTGCCGAGTTAGCCGCCTCAAAGCTCCAATTATATAAAGTTTGGAGCTCGTCCTTTCCGGCACCCTCGATAGGCAAAAGATTAATATCAACCATGATGCACCTCAAGTCGGATCACATTTGATTTTTTCTCAACAATCGATTTCAGTTTATTTTCCCATTTTTCCAACGCCTCGCGCTTTTCCTCATCGTATGAATGCTGATTATAAACGGCCATCATGCCTTGCAGTTTATGGCCCAGGACGCGCTCGGCAATGATATCCGAAACACCCATTTCGGCAAGACGCGTTCGCATGGTTCGCCGCAAATCATGCGGGGTCCATTTTTTATCGAATCCCATTTCTTGCCAATGCCGCGAGATAGCCCTCGATAAAGCATGACGGTGAATCGGTCGGCTTTTTTTACCCTTTGTATGTGATGATTTAAAAATGAAAACGCTTTTTCCCGAATAAACTTTTGCTTGCTTTACTATTTCCTGTGCCATGCCTACCAACGGCACCCGATTTGGATCGCCGGACTTTCTGCGCCCCGCCGGAACATTCCAGAAGTCGTCCGCGTCGATCTCATCAAACCGCATGCCGGCCACTTCCCCCGGTCGCTGTCCGGTCAATAAGATCATCTTAAGCGCCAATTTCGAAACGCGGTATATATCAATATCGGTATTTTCCAAATCCAATGCATTCCATAGGGTTTTAATTTCATCGTCGGTTAAAACACGATCCCGCGGGGTTTCCTCCGGCTTTCGGATCCTCGTACATGGTGAACCCTCGATCACACCGCGCTCGGACGCGAAATTAAAAAGCCGACTTAAATATCCTAAAAGCCGATTTGCCAAAACCGGCGCGCGGTTTCGGACGCGATCAATTAAGACAACAATGTCGCGCCGTTTTATGTCGGAAACCTTTTTCCATCCCCACGGTTTCAAACAGTCTTTTTCGATAACCTTTTTTGTGGCAAGCCCCGATTTCTTGTGCCGGAGTTCAATTTCCCAAAATTCACCTAAAAGTTCTTTAACTGTCGGTTCGGCCGATCGCTTTTTTTTGACTTCTATTTTCACCACACCAGGATCGATACCGGCGCCCAAATCGTTTTTTGCTTTTGCCAGTTCGCCTCTGGCATTTTTTACGCTCAGCTTCGGAAATTCCCCCAGGGTCATCCGACGCGCACGGCCGTCAAAACGGTATCGAAACACCCATGACTTGTGACCCGTCGGCTGCACCCGTAGCGCCAAACCGCCGCCATCGGCCTTGAGGTATTCTTGCTCCTTCGGCTTTAGTTTTTTAGCGGCCAATTCCGTCAATTTCATGATTCACCCCCGCTTTATTTGACCCCTTGTACGCTTTACAAAGGGACGGTCGCCGTTTATCAGGTACACACTTCAGGTACACAATAAACGCCCTTTATGATGAATAGATATGCAATGCCATGAAAAGATAAATATAGCTATTATCTTGTAATGTCAATATATTTTTGAATAGAAATGAAGTTTGATGAAATGGCGTGAAATTTAGAAATTTTTGAATGGGGTTCAAGGGGTCGGAGGTTCAAATCCTCTCGCCCCGACCAAAATAA
>CAZWEO010000234.1:0-4814 GCA_964633115.1 uncultured Desulfobacterales bacterium | reverse complement strand
AACTAATTATCTCGGATTGCATCATTAACTTAGGCCAAACCTTTGACTATGGTTTCGGCCTTTAGTTTGGCGGGACTATGGATACAACGCTAATTAGATATATTCAATTTAATTCAATGTATAATCAATAATTAGGAATAAAGATTTATTAGCGAAGTCTTCAGTTTCATGATTGTCAAGTAAGGTCCTGACTCTCAAATCAAATATGTCTATTCAAGTTTAGGTCAGGACACTTGAACCACGAACGAAAATGCTACTAGCAACTGCCGCAATTACGTCAAGCATAGTTTGAGGCCCAGTACCTCGAGCTTTTCTGCCGTCGGTATACCCTCCTCACTCCATCCTTTATATTCATAGTATTCGCTGAGCATTGCGCCCAGGTGTGGCAGGTATTCAGGATTTGTTCCCGCCATACGCTTGCAGGTTAAAATTCTGGCCGGGAGCGTATCGTCTTTCCTACTGATCCCGCGTCTTACGTTAAACATCCGGGTTAGATTACAGATACGTTCGCCGGTTTGCATACACTCATCGTAGTCCATATGCCAACCGGTTACAGAATTGAGCAGTTCGATAAACTCTGAAGGCCGCACCCGCTGGTATTCAAGCATGAAGGAACAGACGACCATGGAATTAAGCATGGCACCAAAATTCTGCATTTTGGCAACCATAGCTCCTTTGCCTTGGGTTTCAAAACGATCGAGTCGCGCAGAATAGCCAAACTCTTCGAGAAGGTCTAACAATCGCTGCTCATCCTCCGGGTTTACATACAGATAGTCTTCGATAAAATATGAGGAAAGCTGCGCTTCGGAATGGGTTGCACCGATACTGCCGGTGGCATACTGGACTGCATACCCTGCGGCGATCCTGGGATCATGCATCGGAAACTCCAGTCCTTTTACATGAATGGCATACTCGGATGCTGTACCGCCGATCTGTTCAGCCGCCCGCCTGACGCCTTCCCCCAGCAGCCGGCCGAAGCCCTCTCGCTCCCCGATTTTTTTTACCATTTCGACCATTGCCTGGTGGTTACCCCAAGCCAAGTCGATGCCGCCGGTATCCTCTTTAGATATAAGGCCTTTTTCATAGCATTCCATGGCAAATGCCAAAACACCACCGGTGGATATACAATCCAGACCATATCTTTGACACAGCGAAAAAGACTCTTGCAAGGCTTCGACATTATCGATCAGGCAGTTCGTGCCCACAGGGCCCCAGTGTTCCCAAAGAATATGCCGCTCGCCTTTAGCGTTATACATTGATTCAGTATCTGAGAAGGGACAGCGACTGCAGTAACCCATCTTGGCGCCCCGCAGACTTTCGGCGAATTTTTCACCCGGATCGAATACACCCCCCCTGCCAGTTCTTAACAGGGACTCCTCCGGTTCGAAAAGCCACTTTAATCTCCTCGACATAATCCTCCATGACGTCAGTTCGTTTTTTACGGGGGCAGGCCTGGTAGATAAGCCGGTTGCATTCTTTGAGCCTGGCCGAATCGTATACCGGGATTTCTTGGTTTCCGCCTACGACGATAGCCTTGAGCTTCTTCGATCCCATCAGGGCTCCCATTCCGCACCGAGCTGCTGCCCTCCCTTTTTTACCATCATTCATAATGGCAGCAAATCTCACCAGTCGCTCCCCGGCCCGTCCAATGGTTGCCACGCTGACCTTGGCATCGGTTTCTTTCTGAAGATGCTCTTCCACCTCGTAGGTGTCCATACCCCAAAGCGAACTTGCGTCACAGATTTCGGCCTTGCCATTGTAAAGCCTGAGATACACTGGTTTTGGCGCCTTGCCTTTTATGACGATCCCCATAAAACCGGAGCGCCTGAGTTTATCGGCCCAGCTACCGCCGGAATGAGCCCTTCCCCAAATATTTGTTAGTGGAGATAATCCGGCCACAATATGGCGGCTGCTTTGCTGCACAACACCAGTCAACGGTCCTGTCATGAATATCAACAGGTTTTGAGGGGCAAAAGGTTCGGTATCTGCAGATGTTTCCTCCCAGAGTATCTTTGCTGCCAGACCTGCACCGCCAATATATTTGCGCATCACCTCCGCACCAATTTCCCTGATTTCAGTTTTACCTTTGCTAAGATCAACCCACAAAATTTGAGTGTTATAGCCGTCAGCCATAGTGACTCTCCTTTGAAATGCAGTGTTTCGAGAAGCTATCTCAAAATAAACAAATTCCACCTGATGGCATGGCAGATCGGTTCAATATGCTCTAATAATGCCTGGATGCTCTGCTTTCTATCTGTCTCGTCCCATGCCAGACGACCAAATCTTTATTTTGAGATTGTAACAATAACCTGGCGTTAAAAAGATATATACAATGGTATTTGTCAACAATCTAGGTGTCAAGTGTATTACATTCTGATATTCTAACTGCTTAACGTGGTAGCAGTGCTAGGGTAACACAATGTTTGGCGGGGCCAATTTAAACGAATTTTAAGGTTAGTCCATCAGAGCCTGATAGGCCAGCACACGCAGCTCGCGCCGGATGGGATAGGCGCTGGAAGGGATGAGCTGGGTGAGAAAGATCACGGTCATATCTTCCTTTGGATCTACCCAGAAGGCGGTACTGGCATACCCGCCCCAGGCATACTCGCCGGGTGTTCCCAGGATCTTGGCTTTGGCCGGATCGATTACTACTGACATCCCCAGCCCGAACCCGATACCTTCGTATGTCGTTTCACAAAAGGTGGATTGGCCCATGTCGGCAAGGTCCCCGGGCAGATGATTCATGGTCATAAGTTCTACTGATTTTCTACCCAAAAGCCGATGCCCCTCGGAGGTTCCTCTATTGCGCAGCATCTCAGTAAACCGGAAGTAGTCTTTAAGGGTGGACACCAAGCCGCTGCCCCCTGAAAGAGTTTCCACAGGGCCTGTCAGTGTACTACCTGCACCGCTTTCCATCAACATTAACCTGTCTTGCGGCAAACACTGGTACAGGGAAACAAAGCGGCCCTGTTTACTTTCAGGCACGAAGAATCCTGTGTCCTTCATCCCCAGAGGCTCAAAAATTTGATCTTTTAAAAACAGATCCAGTGGCTTTCCGGAAACGACTTCAACCAGTCGCCCGAGCACATCGAAGGATACGCTGTATTCCCAGCGCGACCCAGGTTCAAACTCAAGGGGAATTTCTGCCAGACGGTCGACCACGGACGCCAACGGGCCGTCATTTGGATAAAAATCGGTTAGTTTTTCAGCATACAGACCGGGAACACCCCCCTCGTTCTCGACGCCATAGGTTAAGCCAGAAGTGTGGGTCAAAAGGTGGTGAATGGTGATGGGGTTTGTGGCGGGTTCGGTGGTCATGCTGCTTCCCGAACCAGAGTGATACACCTGCATATTTCTGAAAGCTGGAATATACTCATAAAGTGGGTCATCTAGCTGAAATAGCCCCTGTTCGTATAGCGCCATGACAGCAGCGGCCGTTATGGGTTTGCTCATGGAGTAAAAACGCAGGATGCTATTCTGGGCAAGGGGTTTCTTTTCTTCCAGGTCGCCGTAACCCATGGTTTCACAAAAAGCGACTTTACCATGGCGGGCCACCATGGTAGTTGCACCGGGCAGCTTGCCGTCCTTGATATACCCCTTCATCCAGGTCGTTATTCGTTGTAGACGAGATGAACTCAAGCCCAATTTTTCCGGTTGAGGATATGTATCCATGCTCGATACTCCTTACAACCTATCTCAAAATACTCCAGTTCCTACTGGCGGCGTAGCAAAGCAACTCAAATTAAATATTACCTGGATGCCCGCTTTCTATCTGTCCAGTCCATGCCAGTGGACCAAATGTTTTTTGAGATAGCTTGTAGCCAATAAGGGCTGGCTGCATTGCAACCGGCCCTTATTGGCGTTTAATCATATTTTGGACATTCTACATAAGTGGTTTCACTTACAGCTTGTAAGAACTTCGTTATGTAAAGCAGTCGTTTAAGATGAAAACAAGTGTGAGAAATTATGACTTGAACCACCAACGTTCGGCGGCTTTGGCGCCGTCCGGATTCCAGTCGCCGGCAACATTCTCGTAACCGCATTTGTCACTTACCCCGTTGACCCAGTCCGCAAAGAATGGCACCACCACGCCGCCTTCGTCACGCACAATCTTCTGGCACTCGTAGTACATCTCTCGCCGTTTATTGTTATCCAGCTCTGCTCTTGCCTCCACCAGCAGTTTGTCAAAGCGGGCGTGCTTGAAATGGGAGTCGTTCCACTTTGCGTCGCCCGAATAGGACGTCGAAAGCATCCAGTCCACGGTAAGACGCCCGTTCCAGTAGCACATGCACCAAGGCTTCTTGAGCCAGATAGAATCCCAATAACCATCAGTAGGATGGTGGACGACTTTGATGTTGATGCCGGCTTTCTTAGCTTGTTCACTGTAAAGCACGGCCTTGTCAGTGAACTTATCCAGGTCGCTAGAATGGAGTTCAAAGGTATAGTCCAGCATACCGGCTTTCTTGAGGTGAAATTTGGCTTTGTCCGGATCATACTGCCGCTGGGGCAGGTCCGTGTTGCAGAACTGGACGGAGGGCGGTATGGGATGGTCATTACCCACGGTGCCATAGCCGTTCAGGGCGAGCTTGACCAATTGTTCACGGTCGATGGCGTATTTGAGACCCAGACGCACGTCGTTGTTGTCAAAGGGCGGCACATCCATAAGCATGGGGATGGAATTGTGAAAGGTGCCGGTGGCTTTGATCACGTGAAGGCCCGGCATCTTGTCCAGGAGATGGACCGTCTTGACGTCCGGGGTGTGTTGATTACAACGCTCTGTCCGCAGTGATTTAAGGTATTATTCTGCCCGAGAG
>CAZWEO010000233.1:0-4904 GCA_964633115.1 uncultured Desulfobacterales bacterium | reverse complement strand
TCTCACCTCTGTGGGAAAATAGCTGTTCAAAAATGAAACCGCTCAATTTGGGTAATAGTTTAAATTATGCACCACAAAGGCGCGGGGTGAAGCTTCAGGGCTATTCTCCCTCCTGGGAAGAGTCTCTGTGGCACTGGTTTCTGTAGTTTCGTCCTCTGATAAGTTAATTCCGCCGAAGGCGGCAATTTTGAATATTGAATATTGAATCCCGACAAAGCCGGTAAGCTGCTTATCGATTTACGAATCTGTTCCTTGGCGAGGGTTATTTAAAGTTTTCAGGCGCACTAGAGTCAAGAACGGACCTGACCCCTTTTCTAATTCCTAATTTCTGTCCTCTGTGTTCCGCCTCGCCAGCTCTCTCAAGAAAAAACTCTGCAACTCATCATTATCAGTC
This sequence comes from uncultured Desulfobacterales bacterium, assembly GCA_964633115.1. Classification (GTDB taxonomy): domain Bacteria; phylum Desulfobacterota; class Desulfobacteria; order Desulfobacterales; family B30-G6; genus B30-G6. Next base: position 4,510 of record CAZWEO010000233.1, on the reverse strand, counting down.
GGAACCATACCGTATACAACCCGATCCTGGGGATAAACCTCCCACACACTGTCAAAAGCCCTTTTCCAATCACCAGGCTTTATTCGCAGATATTGCTTATACAAATCCTGAAACATTCGAATCCCGTCTTGCCGAAAGCGCTCTCCACTCCCGCGCAGCACCGGGCTATCTTTTTCAGATAGCAAGCGCGAACGCCACACCCAGTAATCGGCGATGAAAAACAATATTCCTGGCTCTTTCGGGGCGCAGTGCACAGCCATGGTATAGCAGGCGTCGGCCCTGGGCAGCCACACATTGACAAAATCATAGAAATCAGGCCGGCTTTGGGCATAGAGGCGACCCAGCTCAAACCAGTAAGTCGCCTTAGCCGGGTTGAGGTAGGCTGCCTGCCGCAGGCTCTGGATGGCTTGATCTATTTTTTTCTGGCGATCCTGGCCGGTGTCGGCTTTCTGTCGTACCATGTTCAGAGCACGTTGAAAGTGGTACTCGGCGTTGCCGAAGTTGCGCGCGATGGCGCGGTCAATGTCCGCCAGTTCTGGCTCCCAGTTCAGATTCAAGGTGGAGTTCCACTCGGTGGGGCAGGCTGCCTCGGCAGCAGCGTGGCTCCAGGTTCGATAGCATAGGGCGGCCACGATCACTAAAATGGTTGTTGCTGCCACCATTCCCAGTGATCGCGAAAGCTGGAATGTCCGTTTACGATAGAAAAAAGACTCGCTGTAGCCGTGACCCTGCCTATTTAAGGCGGCATAGCCGATGGCCAGCAATGCCGCCAAAGTCAAAGGGTTGGCCGGAATGTGCATATTAAAATCGAAATAGCTGTGGAAAGAAATGGAAATCAAACCGGCCAACACGCCGGCACCAATACCCAAAGCGTGGCGATTGTTGCGCATTTTTCCGATTCGAATCACTTTTATGACATAAAAAAGGAACAGGGCATATAGCAGCAGCAAACCTGGCATCCCTATTTCTGTGCCCGCCTCAAGCCAATCGTTATGGGAATATCCACTCGAGGAGACGCCGTCAAATTCGATGGGTACATAACGCGGATAAAGATAGCGGAAATTACCCCAGCCCACACCTGTAATCGGATAATCCCCAAGCATCGGAAGCATGGATTGACTGGTGAGCATGCGTTTGGCCAGACCGCCAGTTTGCTCAAACTTATTAAGGGTCGGATCGATGCCCAGATGCATCGCGTAAAATATGGCCAGCAGGCAAAAAAGCACAGTCAATAGAGTATATTTGCGAAAGCGTTTTTTAAATAAAAAGAGTACCGACATAAACAGTAAGGATATACTGATGGAAATAATACCGCCTCGTGAAGCAGACATGATCAGAGCAACGGCCATGACAATGCCGACAAAGAAGAAAAATAGTGTTTTGGGACGACTGGACTCCGGTGAAAACCAACTGACAATGCGTTGAAACGATTCTCGCGAACCGCCTAGCTTTGATATCATCTGTCGAGATTTTTTTTCCTGGGCGATCAAAAAACCAAAGAGCAAACAAACCATCATCTGCATATATGCGGCAAAATGATTCGATACAATAAAGGTGCCACCAGCATACCGACTTTGCCCAACGCGGCTTTGCCACCACCAAACCATGGGCGCATCCGTAAACACCTGATAAATGGCGTACAATGCTTCAAACAGCCCGATTAAGACCAGTGCGTATATCAACACATCGATCTGTCGTTTTGATCGAATCGTGTTGAGCACCAGGAAAAACATACCAAAATAGGATGCCAGTTTGGTCAGCTCCAGAAATGTTGGGTGCAGGTAATAGGCAATCGTAATCCACTCCATGGGAGTGGAAGAAGTATTTGTCTGTTCGTGCAACACTTCCCAAAATAACAATCTGTCGACATAAAGTTTGGGAGAAAGCATGTTGACCAACCAAGGAGGCAGGGGGACAATCTGAAAAAGAATCAGACAAACCAGGATGAGCATCAGCGGATTAAGTGGTGTCTTCACAATAGTGATGCTGCCGGTCTGTGAAAGCAGCAGCCGGCCCACTATCCAAAGTCCCATCAGACCGAATACACCGAATTGGATCACGCTGTACGCCCAGACGTGGACTGAGCCAAAAGCCAAGGGTGCAAACACCAGCAGGAAGATGATGCCACCGAAGATTATCTTATCTATGGGAAATTGCTTCTTAATGATCGTTTTATACCATTATTGCGTTGGAGTATGTAGTAGGCAGTATGAAGTTGGTGGTAGGCAGTAGGCAATAAGCCATGTAGGGCGTAGTGAGTAAGGAGTAGGTGGCAGGGAAAAATGTCGTTATTCGTTTAAAGATTGCAATGTAACGATTGTTTAGGAACAGAATTTGTCAGCCTTATTGATCATACCAGTGAGCATACGACTGACTTCATCATATTTTTTTATCAAATTTTCGTACTCAATTTGATCTATGTATCCAAAATTTTTTGAAAAATCGAGCCAGACCTCAGTTTCTCCGGCTTCACCTGAACAATCAATCAATTTACTAACAAATGCTTTTTTGTAGCGTCTCTTTTTCCACGCCTCAGCTAAATTCGCAGGTACACTTCGAGAGGATCTTTGTATTTGATCGACAAGTGAATATTTCTCTTCAATTGGAAAGGATTTGGTTATCTCATGGACTTTCAAGGCAAGTTCATATGCCAGTTGAAAAACCTTTAGATCCCGATATCCCTGATATGCCAATTTTAATTATCTTTCGTGGTTTTACTGTTTTCTGCCAGTTCTTTTCTGCTTGATACTACTTACTACATACTCAGTACTCCTTACCGGTCACAAGACACAGACAGTGTCTTGCATTTGGTATCGGGGACGATTTGGGTGAGTCTTTCTTTGATGTCGCAGGCATCGTGGTTTTTGGCATAGTAAGTCAGATCATCGATTTTGGAGAGCTGTTTCCACCACATCTTCGTCCTGAGTAATGAGCTCTTCGTAGAGTTTTTCGTCTTTACGCAGGCCGATGAATTCGATCTTGATGTCCTTGTCCGGATCTTTACCGGAAAGGCGGATGAGGTCTCGGGCCATATCCACGATTTTGACCGATGTTCCCATTTCCAATACAAAAACTTCGCCGTCGGTACCCACAACAACTGCCTGAAGAATCAGCAGTTCAACCGGGATCAATACAAAAACCCAAAGAGCCAAAGCGGAATTTTTTTCCCAAACCCCTTTTCCATATCATCCAAAGCCAAAAAGCTGTTTTCGATGTCCTTTATCTGGGAAAATCCCTTTTTCCTGCCGCCAATCTCAAAAAGATGCTTGTCGTCAACCAGAAAGTCGCCTTGCACTGGAGCCTTTAGATTATGCCGTTCACTTAGCATATTGATAAAAAATGTCTCCCGGATGTTTCCCATACCTGCATCCGGCGCAAAGGCATAGATCAAGTTGGGATTGTTCAGATAAATCTTTTCTGGCTTTTCCAGACCCCGAAGCCCTTTTCCAGTGCGGCTCAGCCCCAGAACCAAACCTGAATCCTCAAGATATTTTAGATAGGTTTTGAGCGTACGCTGATCACCAACATCCGTTAGCTCCGTCAATTTTTTCAGGTCCGGAAAAAAGGGAACCGACGAGGAAATAATGCGTAAAAGTTTTGCGATCTTTTTGATGCTGTTGCCTGTCAAAGCACTCTGAACAGCCATAAGATCGCTTTCAATGGTGGTATGCAGATTCTGATTGAGCAGATGATAAAACAGAGCTTCATCCTGATCCTCAAAATAGAACGGATAGTAGCCATGTTTGAGATATGCCTTAAACAACGCCAGGACCTTTTTCTCCTGCAGTGTATCAGCAATATCGTGTGTTATGCGAACATGATCGGTTACAATTTTCTCAAGGGGGTAAACAGGTAATCCGATACCAATGGACATTTCAATATACTCCCGAAAGGACATACCCCACATCCTCATCTGCACCGCCCTGCGGCTTAGGTCATGACTTCCCTTATAAATCTCAAGGGCAGAGCTTCCCGAGGCCAGGACGTTGAGTCCGTCAAAGGTATCGGTAATCGACTTAAGCTCAAGGGACCACTGCGGATATTTGTGAATTTCATCAAAACATATGGATTTACCGCCGATATTGTAAAATTGTTCAGCGATTTCATATAAGCTCCGTTCACCAACGAGAAAATGATCCGCCTGAACATACAGAATGGTTTCACTCAATTTATCCTGACCAGCTACGTCCAGAAGATGCTGGATCATGACTGTTGTTTTGCCGATGCCCCTCTGCCCCAGTATAATGCCCAAACGGCGGGCCAAATTGTGTTCCTGAAAGAAGTATCGCTTGTAAGGTCTGTTGAAAACGCCCATCTGAGTCTGGCTAAGCCGATAAAGATCTTCCATTAGCACACCTTTACAAATTGGATTGGATTCCTATCATATTCGTATTTTTCATGGAATGCAATCCTAACTTTACAGCCATAGGGTTAGTGCAAAAATAACTTACTTTCACCTAACGTAAGCGATTTATCATAAAAAAAGTCCTCCAACTGAAGGTAATATGCT
>CAZWEO010000232.1:0-5080 GCA_964633115.1 uncultured Desulfobacterales bacterium | reverse complement strand
ACAGCGATTATCAACACCTCCGCCATACTCATCCGTTCTGCGGTTGGTGAGGGGGGAAAGAAACTGGTTGATTAAAAAACCATGGGCACCATGCAATTGTACGGCGTCAAAACCCCAGGCTTTGGCCCGTCGCGCTCCTTCGCCAAAAGCGGTTACAATGTCACCAATTTCATCTTTCGAGAGCTCGACCGGCATCTCAGGGAATTGGTCAACCTTCACGGATGACGGGGCAAGGGGCTGCCGGCCGGCGGTGTTAGTATCGGTTTCCCCGCCGGCATGGACTATTTGAAGTGCAACTTTGCCGCCGGCATCGTGTACGGCACCGGTCAATTTTTTATAATCACCTGCAAACGCATCGGTATGGATGCCCATTTTGCATGGCAACTGCTTGCCTTCCAGCCGAACAAAAGCATAACCCGTAATAACCAGGCCGACACCACCTTTTGCCAGGTCCCGATACCAGTTGACCACTTTTTCAGTGGGCTTACCGTCCTGTTCGCACATTCCCTCCCAAGTGGCTGACCTAACCAAGCGATTTTGCAATGTCATTCCGTTGATCATCGTGGGATAGAATAATTTTGCCATGCTGTTCCTCCTTTAAGTCAAATATCCTTAAATTGTAAAATTCAATTCACTATATCATGGTTCTGAATCACGACGTTAACATGATACTGCAAAAAACTTGCCTATTCCTGCACAATTTTACTATAAAATAATCAAATAGATAATAATTATGCTATAATCCTATGAATTAAATTACAAAGAGGTAAATTTTATGAATGCCGAACCATCAGAAAATTCATATCCATCTTCTGTTTCCGTGCGGAATGCTATTGCCCCGCTAATCGAGCGTTACACCATGGAAGAAGGTGTGACCGAAACTCAATATCCGGGCCTCATTTTAGGCAGATTCAACAGACCCGTGCCCAGGTACCCTTTAGTCTACTCACCTTCTATTTGTGTTGTCGCACAAGGCAGGAAACATGTTTATTCGGCCAATGAACGGGTAGTCTACGATCCGTTACATTATCTTGTTGTCGCACTTCCACTGCCACTTGAGGCGGAGGTTGTCATTGCCAGTCCAAAGCGACCATTTCTTGCGATGGCTCTCGAAATTGACATGTCAATGATTGGGAAATTACTCTTGGAAATGTCAGAGGAAGAACAACTTGAAGAAGACAGCCACTTAGGAAAAGCCATATGCACCTCAAATATGAATGAAAACTTATTGAATGCAGTCAAGCGGTTATTGCAGGCTCTGGAAACACCGGCAACACGGCGAATCTTAGGACCTGGAGCGGCATGCGAAATCCTTTACCACGTACTTAAAGGGGAGCAAGGGACTTTTTTGCGTTCAATTGTTCTTCAGAACGGGGTATCCAAAAACATCATGAGAGTTGTCCGCTATTTGCAAAAGAACTATAACGAACAGCATAATATCACTTCGATTGCAAGGTATGCAGGTATGAGCAAATCAACACTACACCATGCTTTCGAGAAATTTGTCGGCCAATCACCGATCCAATACCTGAAAAAAATTCGGCTCCACCAAGCGCGAATTATGATGGTCGGCAAAAACTATAACGCCGGTGAAGCGGCACATGAAGTCGGCTACAACAGTTCTTCTCAGTTCAGTCGTGAATTCAAGCGTCAGTTCGGTCTGCTACCTAGCCACGCAGCTGAAAACCTGTAGATGATTAGTTTTATGAGTTTTCACTGAGACATCAAATTCAGCACATGAAATATGGACAGGCTCTTGATATACGGACCTTTGGATTAACGCATTAAGTCGCCGTATATTAGCCGTTACAGCAATATTTAGACTTCGCATTGATTATGTTAACTATCTGATTTCATGTTTAATTTAAGCTATGTTACAAAGTCTTTTGATTGAAGAATCGCCAGGGATGATGAAATCAACCATATTTCTATATAGTTCGAATTATGTAGATTGCATTTGGCAGTCTGAAATGGTCATATCCTTATATTGGTCTATAATATGACGTCTGGCATAGGTGGCGGCGGATGAAACACAACATCCATGAAATTGGCACAAATAGCGAAACAAATAGGAAGCACAAAAAGCCGCAGAATATAACCCGTCCATCTTGATGCTTTGTTATGCCATGGGACTATTTTCGGATAATGTCTTAGAAGCTTGAGCCGGAATAATTCGTTGTTCAATATCAGACCAAATTTTGCGTTTCATTATTCGTAAATCATATTCAGTCTGTAAATTCAGCCAGAACTGAGCTTCGACACCAAAGTAGCGCTGCAATCTCAAGGCGGTATCGGTGGTAATGGATCGTTTCCCGTTAACAATCTCGCTAATTCTATTGGGAGGAACAGAAAGCTCACGAGAGAGCTTATTGATGCTGATACCCAAGGGTTCCATAAAGTCTTCACGCAGGATTTCACCTGGTGTAATCGGATCAAAAAGTTTGTTAGCGCTCATGTCAATACCTCAATGATAATCTACAATTTCAACATTAAATGCATTCCCCTCATGCCATTCAAAACAGACACGCCATTGTTTGTTAATGCTAATGGCGAATTGCCCCTTCCGATCTCCTTTGAGAGCGTGAAATTTATTTCCTGGATTTAGCATTAAGGCGTTCAGACTAGGAGCGGCATGAAGCACCATAAGCCTTTTTCTCGCTTGCCTTTCAAAAGATTGGAAACGGCGAACTCGTTGATCGTTGAACAGTTTTTCAGTCTCTCGGCAGGCAAATGATTTTATCATACGCACATAGTATTACGTAGCGGGTAATATGTCAAGCATATGTTGTTGTAGGTATCATTCTTATTAAAGGATGGATGGGTATAAAATTGGTTTTTGGACCTTCTGATTTACGAACCCAATCACCTTATATTGTCCAATTCAGTGATAATTAGATTTCATGCGGATTATGTTAACTATCTGTTTTCAATGTTTTTTGGGGCTGTGTTACAAAGTATCAACTCGAAGTGGGTCGCCGGCGATGATGTAATCACCTGTATTTCGAAACCATTCGAATTAAGGAGATTTCTTTATAAATTATAGATTGAAACCTTCGTGGTTAGCAAAGGATTGATAACATAGAAACGCAACTGCTCAGAAATCTCTGGCCGGTGCTGATACCATGTATGTATCAGCATTTTTAATGTAATAACAATTAGTTATCTGCAACGGCAAACTGGAGACTTATACTGTCTTCAGCTTTTCTTGATAGCAAGCCCCCCAATATATGGTATCGCTGCACCGCAGCACGGCATGAGGTACCCTAAACAGAAATTACAGAGCTACCTTCTTTTTTCCTTCTACCTTCTTCGTTTCGAAGGACATGTCCCGGGCCTTTTCAACATAAGAGCGGAGCAGAGAGAGATCAGAGTCGATTTCTTCCACGGCCAAGTCAAAATGGCTTGCAAATTCTTTAGTTTTTTCCATGATCCGATCTTTGTCTCCAACACCTGTGTTGATCAAAAGGGATCGTTTGTAAGGTTCGAACATAATCTTGGCAATTTCAAGGGGATCTTTGCCCAATTTCCTGACTCGGTCAAACTTTAACTCCTTAATTACCATTTCCATTCCAGCCTCGGCCCAGCCAGGGGTCATGAACCAGGTGCCCACCTGTTTTTCTATCTCTTCGGCATACCGGTCTGATCCCAGCATCATGCAGATGCAGTCATCTACTTTGGGGCGGATCAAGGGGATAGATACCAGGTCCTCGATTCTTTCCAGGGACTGGCAGGTCCCATAGCCCAGGAAAATCACATCCACGGATAGAGCCATCTCATTAATTCGACAAATCAATACCTCTCTCATTTTATCGGGAACAACGTGAAGGGCCTTATCCAGAAACAATATTTCATCAGGTTTCCACTCCAATTCCTGTAGCAATTTTTCCAATTCCAGTTTTATAATCTGGCAAGCAATGATCCCCACTCGCATGGTATATTCCTATTTTTTTGTTAGTTATTCAAATATTGCAAAGCTGACCACGCTAATAAATCTTCAAACTGAAAATAGTGATGCCTCACTATATTAACGTCTTCAAAATCGGAGAATGGTTGCGATTGGATTAATTGTCCTTTTTTAGGTCCTCTAAAAGTCCCTTCTCCTCTAAAAACTGAACGACACGGGTTGTCTCTCCAGCTCCCATTGTGCCACCTAAAGAGATCGCCACTGCGCAGGCTTCAAGTATCTCTTCAGCCGTGGCGCCCAAGGCCAATGCTTCTTCTGTTTGATAAAGTATACATGCCCTGCAACCATGCACCAGAGCACCAGTCAAGGCCATCATTCGCTTGATTTTACCCGATAGCACACCGTCCTTATACACCTCCATAGGCAATTCATCATAGGCAATGGCGACATCAGGCATACATTTTTTATAGATTTCCCACATTTGGTGCATTTCCCCAAGTAATTTTTCTTGTTCGGCCAATTTGTTTCCTCCTTGTTTAACGGGTTACGGTTACGTGGTTGAGAGTATCTAAACGTTGCTCAACGCTCAGATATCATAGTTGGTGTTTATCACGTCAAGTAGATCTTGTTTTTGCCCCATTGTATAATCATCCCTATCCTGCAACAATTAAGCCGTTTGGAGACTTACACAGTAATCACGTAGTCGATCATTTAGATGATTTTATTCTGCGGTAATGATTCTGCACAATGGCATTTAAAAAGACTTCCGTCTTCACATGATCAAAATCTAACGGTTTAGACAACTCTCCAAACAGTGGTATACCGCTACCGAGTAATATTGGAATGATGGTAATTATCATCTCATCAATCAAATCTTCCTTTAAAAACTTTGAACTATCACACCGCCATCGATATAAAGGTGTTTATACCCTTTCTTATGGGTGTGGAAGAAAGGAGGTGTTTTGACAAGAAGTCGCTACAAAAGGATTTCATAAAAGGTTATATAATGACAATCCACTGGTGGATTATCTCATTTTGCACTGATAATTCTACGAACCAATAAATCCAGACAATAGCGAGTGCTTTGCTCGGAAGCCATTCTAAGTTCTCGAGTGTAATATCGATTAACACTACAGCGCAATTTAATTGTAGACATAAAGGTTAAAAGTGTGTATG
>CAZWEO010000231.1:0-5109 GCA_964633115.1 uncultured Desulfobacterales bacterium | reverse complement strand
TAATTAGGCTTTTAACTGGTTAGACTGTAGACTGTAGACTGTAGGCTGTTAGGCGCCTACAGCCAATAGCTGTTTGTTTGGGCGTAGATTTAGAACGATTGAATTCACCGGGCAGATTAATAACGATAGTAATATATGTTGATGAACGAATAATAAATATCGAACAGGAATTGACGAACGATGAAGTTTACCAGGCGCTATGCTCAATACTTCGAAATTCAGCATTCCCTGTTCAAAATTCGGTATTATGCTTATCTTTTTAGGGTCTTAGGCAGTTGATTTAAAAAAAATTCAATATTCGATTAGAAAAGTAAACGTACTGATAAATGTCTCGATCAAAAAAAGAAAAACGAAACTTCGTTCACATTGGCCATGTTATTCGTGGCATTCTCAATCAGAGCCGTGTGGAAACCGACGCATCCATGATTCGCGTATGGGATATTTGGGAAAAAGCTGTGGGTCAGGCGATAGCGGGCAATACGCAACCGGCAGCGTTCAAAGGGGATTTGTTGATTGTGCATGCCACTAGTTCCAGCTGGTTACAACAGCTTCGATTCCTAAAAGGGGACATCATTAAAAAGGTGAATCTGTATTTGGGGCAAACCAAAGTGAAAGATATTAAATTTAAAATCGGTCCGGTGGACTGATGCAAAATGATTTGACCAACGACTCATTTTTTGACGGCCAACTCAGCATCGTACAAGCGCGCAAAGGATACCGATTTTCAATCGATGCGGTTATTCTGGCTAGCAGCATCCGGCCCAAGCCCCATGAGCGTATTGTAGATCTGGGCACCGGCTGCGGTGTTGTGCCTTTGATGGTTGCTTTCCGTCATCCAAAATCAGCTCTTTTCGGTGTGGAGATTCAGGAGGATTTGGCGGAAATGGCACGCCTCAATGTGGACGAGAATGGTTTTGCAGAAACTATTAAAATTATCTGCGGCGATATGCGATCTTTGCAAACGGGTATATTTGGCGGACCGGTTGACCGCGTGGTCAGCAATCCACCTTTTCGTAGGGCTGCATCTGGCCGGATTAACCCGAATTCGCAGCGAGCCATCGCCCGACATGAAATTCAGATTACCCTGCCGATTTTAATTCAAACAGCCAGCGCACTATTACGGACGGCGGGCCAGTTTTTGGTTATTTATACGTCTGAGCGCCTGGTCGAGATGATCCAGCAAATGCGCACCAATCATCTGGAGCCTAAAACAGTGCGCTTCATCCATTCCCGCCAAGATAGTGAATCAAAACTCGTCATGATTATGGGTGTCAAGCGGGGTAAGCCAGGGTTAACGGTGGCGGCGCCGCTTGTCATTTATAAAACGGACAATACCTATACCGATGAGGTAGAAAAGATGTTTCATGCCTAAAATAACAGAATTCAGGAGACAGGAGTCAGGAGACCGGCCTTCGACCCCGTAACCCGCAAACCCATGTTAATAGTCAGTACGAATTTCTAAAACGATGGGGGTTGACATTCTAAGCCCATCGATTGTAGATGGAAAACCAGGATTACCACCAAGCAGTGATAATCCATTACATTCTTAAAATGCGGAGAGGTGGCCGAGTGGCTGAAGGCGCTGGTCTCGAAAACCAGTGAACGTGCAAACGTTCCGAGCGTTCGAATCGCTCTCTCTCCGCCAATAAAAAATTACCTGGCAATTTTTTATGAACTTAATTATTGATCAAAACGATCAAAAACATTATAACGCCACCCTTGTATCAACTGGCAAACTGCCTTACACACGGAGAGATGTCCGAGCTGGCTGAAGGAGCACGACTGGAAATCGTGTGTGCTGTCAAAAGCGGCACCGAGGGTTCGAATCCCTCTCTCTCCGCCATTTTCTAAAGGGTTTCGCACCCATGTCATATGTAGTTTTAGCTCGAAAATACCGCCCGCAATCATTTGACCAAGTCGTGGCCCAAGGGCATGTTACCCAGACCCTAATGAATGCGGTTGCCTCCGACCGTTTGGCGCATGCAATTCTATTTACGGGTCCCAGGGGCACAGGCAAGACAACGATTGCCAGAATTTTGGCCAAATCTATGAATTGTCGGCAAGGACCCTTGCCAACCCCCTGCAATACTTGCCAATCCTGTAGGGAAATCACCGCCGGTAGCGCAGCTGATGTGTTCGAGATAGATGGCGCCTCCAATAATGGTGTGGAGCAGGTCAGAGAAATCCGTGAAAATATCAAGTACATGCCAGCCCGAAGCGCCTTCAAGATTTATATTATCGATGAAGTGCACATGCTGAGTACGGCAGCTTTCAATGCCTTGTTGAAAACCTTAGAAGAACCGCCAGCGCATGTAATATTTCTGTTTGCCACCACAGAACCCAAAAAAATTCCGGTTACCATTCTTTCACGCTGCCAGCGATATGACCTAAAACGCATTGAGGCCGCAGCCATTAACGAATCTTTGGCTTTGATATGTCAAAAAGAAAATATCGATATCGAATCTAAAAGCTTGGCACTGATTGCCCGCGAGGCCGATGGCAGTATGCGAGATGCCCTGAGCCTACTCGATCAGGCGACGGCCGGATCAGACGGCCCATTGGTGCATACCCAGATTATAGAGGTATTGGGTGTGGTCGATCGGCAATTTGTCTTCGACCTAGTCGATGCCATTTTTAAAGCCGATGCAGAACGTATGTTAGATCTCATCGATCGTGTTTATCAATACGGTCATCATATTCCCGATTTGTATACCCGCTTCATAGAGCATATTCGCAATTTATTGGTGTGGAAGTTGAGCCCAGACTATAAGGGACTGGCGCAGATATCCGCGCAAGAGCTAGCGATTATTAAGCAGCAAGCTGAGCCGGTCTCGGCTTTACACCTGCATCAAATTTTAGACATTCTATTCAGGGCGGAACAGCATTTGAAATATTCGGCCCAGCCTCGGATGGCCTTTGAAGTGGTCATGATAAAACTACTAAATATCCGACCGGCGCTACCCATCGATGACCTAATTCAAAAGATCGATGGCCTGCAAAAACAATTCTCATCCCGGCCAGGGTTAGAATCCTCAACCCAACAGCAGTGCTTTGAACCCGCGGATTCGGCCGCTCCAGAAAACATCCCCGCCGAGGAGGGCCGGCCTTCTGCGCCGAGTAAGTCCAAGTCTTCGAAAGACGAAGAGGTAGCGCCTCCAAAAGGCGTAGATGCCTGGCAGGCTATTCTGGGGATCATCGCGGAGCGCTACCCATCGCTGGCACCTAACTTGAGCCATTCCAAAATTATCAAACAATCTGAGGACCGAATTGAAATTGAGGTCAACGGTAGTGGGTTTAATTATCAACGCATGCGCACAAATGAGAATATTAAAGTTCTTGAAGAAATTGCCGCGACATTCTTCGGACGGCGCATGACCGTTGTGGTTCACCCGGGTAGTAATAAAACCACACTACCCCAAAAGGATAAAATCGCAGCAGCAAACCGATTGAAGCAAGATTTGCTACACCACCCGCTGGTGGCCGATGCTATCGAGATTTTTAATGGTAAGCTGGTGGATATTAAAACCGGATAACCCCATAATCCCTCAAAGATAAACTTCTTAGGGATTATGTCAGCTAGGAGGAAGCTATATGAAAGGTATGGGAAAAATGATGAAACAGGCTCAGCAATTGCAATCAAAAATGCTGAGAGTGCAAGAGGAACTCGCTGATAAAACAGTAGAAGCTAGCGCCGGCGGGGGGATGGTTCGTGTAGTGGCCAACGGTAAACAACAGGTTGTTGCGCTAGAAATCAATCAAGAAGTTGTTGACCCGGAGGATGTGGATATGCTCCAGGACCTTGTGCTTGCGGCCGTCAATGATGCCCTGGCTCGTTCACAGGAAATGGTATCGAGTGAAATGGGGAAACTCACCGGAGGGATGAATATTCCGGGGTTGGTCTGAGCAGATTGGTAAATATTGAACCCTCGAACCCTTGGCTCCTCAATGGTTCAATATTTATCTTTAACATTATGCACAAGACGGCCATAAAATTAGTATCGGGGAATTAGACCATATGTACCACTATCCACCTTCAATTTTAAGATTGATCAAGCATCTCGCGCGATTTCCGGGCATTGGTGAAAAAACAGCTGAGCGTTTGGCCATGCATATTCTCAAAATGTCACGCAGTGATGCCGAACAGTTAGCTCATAGCATTGTGGCGCTAAAAGAAAGCATCCAACTCTGTTCCATGTGTTTTGCATTAAGCGATTCAAAGGTATGCAAAATCTGCAATGATGCAAGCCGAGACAGCAGCAGCGTATGTGTCGTGGAGCAGCCGGGCGACATGGCTTCCATTGAAAAGTCAGGCGCATTCCGAGGATTGTACCACATTTTACAGGGTGTGCTATCACCGATGAACAATATCGGGCCGGATGAAATTCATTTCAGGGAGCTTATGGAGCGCGTAAAATCGGGACATGTCAAAGAGGTCGTATTAGCGACGAGTACAAGCGTCGAAGGGGAAGCCACGGCTAACTTCATCGCTGACAAGCTGACTCAATTTGAGATTAAGGTCACACGTATCGCCTCAGGTGTCCCCATCGGGGGAGATCTCAAATATGTGGATCAGGTTACCCTGCAACGTGCTATGGAGACCCGGCATGCGCTCTGATCCAATCAGTTCCGATCCAGAAAAAGATGACCGTATTTTTAGCTGCCAACAATGCGGGGATTGCTGTAATGGTTATGGCGGCACCTACGTTACCGATGCAGATATCAGGCGCATAGCCAATTACATAAAAGTCGAACCAAACGTTTTCAACCAACGGTTTTGCCAGAAATCGGGTGATCGGCTGGTGCTGGTCCAAGGCGATGATGGTTTTTGTATCTTCTACCAAGAAGATTGTTCAATACATGCCGTTAAACCCAAGATGTGCCGTGATTGGCCCTACATTCAGAACCTGCAAGTGGATTTTGCTAATTGGCAAGCTATGGCTTCCATGTGCCCGGGCATAAATAGGGATGCTTCAGCCAGTGCGGTAATAGAACGGGTTAAAACCGTACAATCCAAAGGGCAAAATCTTGACTCTAATCATAAGCCACCGACAAGGTCAGGGTGTTTTTGTTCTAAGCAGTTTTAACTTTAGAAATTATGAGGTTGCATAA
>CAZWEO010000230.1:0-5202 GCA_964633115.1 uncultured Desulfobacterales bacterium | reverse complement strand
CAAAGAACAGGAACATCAGATCCTACATGCAAGGATCTAACCGGATACTACTGTCCATAAGTAGGATCCTCCGATTTCATGTGGGGTGATATATAGGCAACATCCATCTTACATACTGATTCATATCCATGTTTATGACTTTCCCAAATACTTGGCCCCTCTGGGCAAGGTCTTCTGGAATGCCACACTAAATACAATTTTGGCGTCTATTTTATTTCAACCGCTTTGCTACTTTTTGGGATGGGGAAATCCGTGTTTGTCGAAATGAAGATCGTTAAAGGCAAAGACATAGGCGTGGTCTCGACTTCGGAAAAACCATTGGTTCTTATGGTTAAATCCGACAAGCTTGCTCATAGAGGCAAAATCGAGCATCCATCCGGCAGACCCTTTCTGAAAAAAATAGGGCGAATTGCGACGGTCACCGATTGGGAATTGGATCACCGCCAAGTCGCCTTGCGATGAACTTTGGGCGCTGCCGATTACACGCTCGAGCCCTCTTAATTCATTGTTCATCTGGGCGTCGGTCAGCGTCCATTTTCTGAAAAAAGACCGGGTGTCGGGGGTATAGATTCCCAATTCGGGATCCTTGACCTTCGTCCGTAGCACATCCATGTAGGTTTTGAGGGTTAAGAGTGGTTCTGCTTGGGCCTGAAATGCCTCAGGAAATGGTGTTGGCTGTTTTTGTAGAGAGGTCGGATCTTTGTTCAGGTCAATGCGTGCGCCAGCCCCACCGCTGCCTGAGCTACCTTCGAGTGCAACCTGTAAATCGGCATCATAGTCCCCTTCCCCAATGGCGTTCATGACCTTACCCACGAGCAACTCCACAGTAGCTTCTATGCCGGGGCCAACCTTGCCGCTGGCATAAAATGGTTTCAACTGCTCCCGTTCCACATATCCGCTGAATGCATCCGTAAACATGCCTTCTAGATCGTAGCCCACCTCCAAGCGGGCGGCCTTACCATAGGGATCGACCATGAAAAGCAAGCCCTTGTTGCCGCGTGTGGGTTCACCTATGCGGTTTTGCGCGAACATCTGGTTAAAAAATTACTCATAATCTATTCTTCAAAGAGATAAATTCCTTTTTGATAAGGAGAACCATTATCCATCATATATTTGATACCATCGGCAAAAAAAATACAGATGGAATGATGATTATCTGGCCTGCATGCCAACAAATGAACTACCCGGCATCAATCCGGTTACCCGGACATCCTTAAAACCACTGGCAAGGAGTTGTTGCATTAACTTCTCAGGATCCGGCAAAGGCGTAACACCCTTTAGGGAGGCATTAACCATATTCAGGTTGGCCGCTGCAGCATCGAAATCTTTTCCCTGCATGTTCATAACGATTGCCAGTCTACCGCCTGAAGCCAGCTTGGAACGCAGATCGCGAAATATGGCTGTGCGTTCTTTTTCCGGAAAGTAGTAAACAACATTGATCAGGGAAATTAAATCGAATGTCTTTGAATCAAGTGCTTGCGAGCGAAAATCACCAGTGATGATCTCAAACTTATCATCCAGACCCCATGTTTTCATATTTTGAATGGCTTGATTGGCAGCGTCGGTGTCCGAATCAATACCGATGCCGGTGATACTGGGATTTGCCTTGTAAGCACTATTCAGAAACATACCGGAACCGCAGCCGATGTCCAGAATGACGATGCCATTACGCATCTTTAGTATATCTGCAAAATAGCTTTGCATGACAGGGTCGCTCAATTTGGAAAACCTGGCTACAATATCGCCCACATCATTTAAATCTTCCCCGAGGGGTGAGCCTTGCATTCTGGTTCCAGCTTGACGATATGCGCTGTTGTAGTAAGTTACATTGGCCTGAACAATGGCCGAGAGCATGTCGCCATGTTCACCGACCATCGCCAAGGATCGCTTGCCCTTGATACAATACTGACCGTTTTTACACCGAAGTTCTTTTACCGCAACGCCGACTTTAAGCAGTGCTTCCAATATCTCCGGTCTTGTGACATCCAGTCTTGTCAGGAGGTCATTGTGTGAACATGGCGTCCGAAGCGCTTCCAGGAGCCCGGATTCGATGGCGGCATAAAGAAAGTGGAAGCGCAGCATCCCCCGCCAATCCATCATGATGGGCAAAAGCCCCGGCATTCTAACTGTACGAAAAAATGAGAATAGGTATTTCAGCTTCATCTAATTTTCCCTATCTGTAATGGTCGGCCAAATAGTGAATCCCTTGCCCTGCCGTACTTATTCATGTATTAAACTTCATATTACGACCTTATTATCACAGTACACGAAAATAGGAAAATATTCGGGATGCTTTCAGGAAGATATGCTGAGTTTCAAAAGCAAATCGCTATATGGATATCCCCGCAGAACATCATTACGGATCCGCTCAGAACCGTGACATATGGTACGGATGCCAGCTTTTATCGTCTGAACCCAAAAATTGTTATCCACGTCGATAATGAAAATCAGGTTTGCCAAATTCTTCAATATGCCAACCGTTTGCAGCTTCCGGTAACCTTTCGAGCCGCAGGCACCAGTCTGTCCGGCCAGGCCATTAGCGACAGTATTCTGGTAATGATCGGACGTGGATGGCGTGCCTTCAACGTGATAGACAAAGCCGCTCGGATTCAACTCGAACCTGGAATTATTGGAAGTCAAGCCAACCAAATCTTGGCAGCCTACAATAAAAAAATTGGACCGGATCCTGCTTCCATCGACAGCGCCAAAATTGGCGGCATTCTGGCCAACAACGCCAGCGGTATGTGCTGCGGTGTGGAGCAGAACAGCTATCAGACGCTTGACAGCATGCGGATTGTACTGGCAGACGGCACTGTACTGGACTCAGCGGATAAGGATAGTCGATCCGACTTTAAACGAACGCATGGCCACATCCTTAAAATGCTTAGCCAGATTCGGGAGCGTATACTCAAGAACAACGATTTGGCAGAACGGATTCGCTATAAATTCAAAATTAAAAATACAACCGGCTACAGCCTGAATGCCTTAATTGATTTTGAAGATCCTTTTGAGATAATGAGTCACTTGATGATCGGCAGTGAAGGTACCCTTGGATTTATTTCCAATGTTGTCCTGAATACAGTTGTGGAGCATCCCCATAAAGCCAGTGCTTTCATTCTTTATCCGGATGTTCGTAGTGCCTGTGAGGTAATCCCTATTTTGCAAAAACAGCCGGTTGCGGCAGCGGAGTTGATTGATCGCGCCGGTTTGCGATCGGTAGAGGACAAACCGGGTGTTCCCGACTATATCAAATCTCTTGCGGGCAGCGTCACTGCCTTATTGGTGGAAACGCGTGCGAATTCAGCCAAAAAACTAAAAGCCCAGATCAACCAGATTCAAAAGGCCATTAAGAAATTTCCAACCATCGCACCCATCACTTTCACGGATATACCATCGGAATATAATGCCCTTTGGAAAATCAGGAAAGGGTTGTTCCCGGCCGTGGGAGCCGTGCGGCAAACCGGCACAACAGTCATTATTGAAGACGTCGCCTTCCCAGGAGAGCACCTGGCGGATGCCGCCCTCGATTTGCAGAAATTATTTAAGCAATATGCCTACGACGAAGCCATCATCTTTGGTCATGCCTTGGCCGCCAACCTCCATTTTGTCTTTACCCAGGATTTTTCAATCCATTCGGAGGTCGTCCGCTACCGCGATTTCATGAATGATGTGGTCAACATGGTGGTCGAAAAATATGACGGCTCCTTGAAGGCGGAACATGGAACCGGCCGCAATATGGCCCCATTTGTTCAAAAGGAATGGGGTCAAGCCGCCTTTGATCTCATGCATGAGATCAAAACGCTTTTCGATCCCAATCATATTTTGAATCCAGGCGTTATTCTCAACGAGGATACTGAGGCGCATGTTAAGAATTTGAAGCCTTTGCCTCCCACCCATGAAATCGTCGACAAATGCATCGAGTGCGGATTTTGCGAGCCCGTCTGTCCCTCCAAAGACCTGACCTTTACGCCCAGGCAGCGGATTGTAGCACGCCGCGAGATCAGCCGGCAGATGGCGACCGATGGCCCCGTTCAATCAGTGATGGCCTTGACCAAGGCCTATCAGTATCCAGGCCCCGATACCTGCGCTGCCGATGGGCTGTGCGCCACCCGTTGTCCGGTCGAAATTGATACAGGCAAACTGGTAAAAGTTTTACGGCAAGAGTCCCACAGCAGGCTGGAAAAAATTGTTGCCGATTGGGTCGCAAGTCACTTTGATACAACTGCTAGAACGGTCAGCCTAACTCTCGATGCTGTTAATTTTGTGCATAATATCACTGGTACCCGCTTTATGGAATCTGCTGCAGATCTGGCCGTAAAGGCATCCCGGAGAAAAATACCACGCTGGAACCGGGAAATGCCTACGGGTGCATCCAATGTCAAATCCATAAAGGTAAACCCTGATAATCCATTAAAGGTCGTTTATTTTCCCAGCTGCGTCAGCCGCGCCATGGGCGGCCCTGCCTATAAGGATACGGCGTCATATGATCTACCGCAAGTGACCAGTTCCATCTTGAAAAAGAGTGGTTATGAGATCATTTACCCGGAAAACCAAGACCAGCTTTGCTGCGGACAGGCATTTGAAAGTAAAGGTTTTAGAGCCCAGGCAGACAGCAAATCAAATGAGCTCTCGGAGGCTTTGCTTCAAGCTTCCAATCGTGGTGAAATCCCGATCTTATGTGATACCAGTCCTTGCCTTTACCGGATGCAAACCACATTGGATAAAAGATTGCAGCTCTTTGAGCCCATAACGTTTGTTCTGTCCTATTTAATGAAACGGCTGAAGTTCACAAAAAAACAAACCCGGGTGGCTATCCACCCCACCTGTTCTACCCATAAAATGGGTTTGGAATATAAGTTGCTGGAATTGGCCGGCGCGTGTGCCGAAGAAGTGGTGATGCCGCCGGATATCTATTGCTGTGGTTTCGCCGGCGATCTCGGGTTCAAAGTTCCGGAATTAAACGCCAGTGCCCTAAAAAATTTAGATACACACGTTTGTACTTGCGAGGCCGGTTATTCCACCAGCAAGACCTGCGAAATCGGACTTTCGCTGCATGCTGGCATTCCCTACCGGTCGATTCTGCACTTGATCAATGAGGTTAGTGAGCCGGTCAAAACTTAAAGGGGTTCGGCATCATGATGAAACAAACTGTAATTGGTGTAGCAGTGGCACTTTTTGTGGCCTGTGGCCACAATGAATCAC
>CAZWEO010000229.1:0-5211 GCA_964633115.1 uncultured Desulfobacterales bacterium | reverse complement strand
TGCATGACTTAGCATCCCCCAAAATAGGAATCTAACCGAAAAATGACACTTGGGTATAAAATTGTTGCAGATTCTCTATATGAAATAAGCACAGGAATTAAATCAATTTGAATTGTGAAAACTTGAACACAACGGGAGGTATTGTAATGAGTTGGTTAGAAAACAAAACGGCAATTATCATCGGAGAAAGAGACGGTGTTCAGGCACCTTCGATTTCTAGGTGCTTGACAGCTGCCGGGGCCAATATTGAATTTGCGGTTACCGAGTGTTTTGTCTGAACGGCAGCTGGTACAATGGAACCGGACAATCAAAAACGGATCAAAGAAATTGCTGAAACAAGCGAAAACAACGGATTAGCTGGCGATGTGATCGTTGTTCTGGGCGCAAGTGACTTGGAAGGCGCTCTGATTTCAGCAGAAACCGTGACGACGGGTGATCCAAGCTTTGCCGGTCCATTGGCAGGAGTCTCGTTGGGACTCCCTGTTTACCATATCCTTGAGCCCGAAATGAAAGAAATTATCCCAGCTGACATCTATGATGAAGAGTGCGGCATTTGGCTTTTAACCGTAGATACCAAGGCTTTGGGTAATAATTTCAAAACCCTACGGGATAGTATTCAAAATTGATGTCTAGGCAAAGACGATCCATTTGTATATGTCTTGATGGGCATCAATATCTATTTTTTTTGAATAGGCTACAAGAAAGTCAACGACCAACAACCTTGTCGCTGGTTAATGATTTGACTTAACAATCACAATCGAGGTGCAATATGGCAATTGAACTTTCAACCGATACCTTTGAGGAAGAAGTAGTAAAATCTGATGTGCCGGTTTTGGTGGATTTCTGGGGCCCCCGTTGCGGTCCTTGCTTGGCGCTCATGCCGCAAGTCGAGGAGTTAGAAACCAAATACGGAGATACTTTCAAAATCAGCAAGGTGGATGCTTCTCAAAATAGAAGAATGTGTCTCAATCTGAAAGTATTGGGATTGCCCACTTTTCTCATCTACAAAGAAGGTGAAGAAGTGGACCGACTCAAAGGAGATGACTTAACCATCGAGCAAATTGAAGCTGCTATGCAAAAAGCACTCTAAACAAGGATATTAATCAACAATTTGAATTTATCTCGTGCTGCAAGACTTCGGCGAGATCAAGTTAGACCGTAGGGGGGAATTCAAATTCAATAGAGGTTATTATGGCTGTAGTTGTAAAGGGTGTTGGGTATGTCATGGCGCACATACCGGATTTTGTCCGATATGGATCCAAACCGGTACGAGACATTGAAACCGACAGCACCTTATTGAAGAAAGTCAACACCAGTGTGCGTTCATACGTGGATGCTCTAGACTACGCTCCCAACCAAGTATTTATTGGCAACTTGCATCCTGACGAATTAAAAAACATACCTAAACCGTGGTACCAGAATTTGGTTAAAAGCTCGGATCGTAAGGGCAAGTTTGGCGAGATTTATCCCCAGGATGAATTTTATGCCTGGTTGAAAATCGCCGATGATTTTAAATTGATTTTATATACCCCCGAATTTACCCAAGTGATCAAAGACAGTGTCCAGTCTAACCCCTTCATGACAGAAGCGCGCATGCAGAAACTAGGTGAAGGTGTGCCCATGGACACAATCATGAAGGCGGTCAATCAGGAAAGTGCCCTCCCCTTATATCACAACGATACCATCGTTGGGGCCATCAAACGAGACCATGAAAAGGATGATACCCTCAAAGCGCATGTATTGTTGGAAAACATGGTCAGTAAAGCCTCTGGTTCCCTGGCCATGTTCCATCTCATGAAGCAATGCGCTTACAACCCGGAAGACATCGATTTTGTGTTGGATTGCACCGAAGAAGCCATTGGGGACCGCTATCAACGGGGCGGGGGCAGTATGTCCAAGGCCATGGCCGAAATGTGCGGATGCCTTTCCGCTTCTGGATGCGACATTCGTGCATTTTGCTGCGCACCCAACCATGCCATTGTCAATGCCGCCGGATTGGTTGAAGCGGGTATCCACAACAATGTCCTGGTGGCCGGTGGCGGATGCTTGGCCAAGGCCGGCATGAAATACGCTGCCCATCTAAAGAGCGACATGCCCATTTTGGAAGACGTCATCGCCTCCATTGCAATACTCATAACCAAGGATGATGGTATCAGCCCCAAAATTCGGCTTGATTCCATTGGCAAACATGATGTCAAGACCGGCTCGCCCCAGCAGGCCATTATGACATCGTTGATTATAAAACCCCTGGAAAAAATCGGATTGAAGATGACTGACATTGATAAATATTCCACGGAACTGCACAATCCAGAAGTGACCCTGCCGGCTGGTAGCGGTGACACACCGGCAACAAATTATCAGATCATGGCGGCTTTGGCTGTCATAAATAAAGAGATCGACAAATCAGAGATGGCCAGCTTTGTTGACCAAAAAGGAATGCTGGGGTACGCGCCCACCCAGGGACATGTACCATCCGCGGTTCCCTACATGGGCCACGCACTCGAAGATATGAAAAATGGCAAACTCAACCGGGCTATGTTCCTGGCCAAGGGCAGCTTGTTTCTCGGCCGGATGAGCCAGCTCTCTGATGGCATATCCTATATAATGGAAAGTCAAAATTCATACACCTAACATGGGTTCCCTATATAGTATCGGTTGGAAATGGCAGGGCACCCATTCCTGACAAAGAAAAAAACGGAATTCTACGGTTGCCCAGAAGGATAAAGGGATGCAGTTTATATACGAACCAACCGTAACCGGTGTGCTGCGTATGGCGGATGAAGGGAATTTTATCGATCACTCGAAGTTCTCGGCATTCCTTGTTGGGGGGGAATGAGTTATAAGTGGCTATCACAGCGTTTCTTTGGATGCTCTATCGAGCGCCGGTGATCTGTAGGTTGCTGATGCCTCCAAATCAGTACCAGCCAGACTTTTTTAACGACAACATTATATGGTATCAGTATAGATATAAGATTTCCGGGAAATTGTTTTTTGATAGTATCGTCAAAGCTGGATACCAGGAAATTGCCTGTTCAGACTGCCGAATGAAATCTTCGATTGTTTATTATTTCCGAAAAGCGGTGATTACATCAAATCCGACGACACCTCCCGATTGAAGACTCTGTAACAATATCTTGTGAAACGACTGCGGTGTAAATCCACTTAAAAATTGGATTAATCTTGAACTCTATATAACGACATTTCCAAAGAGATTACTCTCCGCAATCATGCAAGATGATTTTTTATGAGAGAAGGAATTTGAACCAGCTGTCAAATTTCTCCTGATGAATCTTACTATCAATTTCAAGGCAAATGAAAATTTTTATATGAATTCAATGCCAAACTGTTTGTTCAATATCCACATGATTCTGGCTTTTCGTTTAATACTCTTCTTTGAACTACTAAAAGGGATATTAATGGTAATGGTTTGTCCCTTATTTAGATTATAGGTGTCAACATGCTCAATGAGAGCGCCCCCAAGGCTAATGTTTCGAGTTGTTGCAGGATATGCTTTAGAATCTAAAGAGAAAAAGACTTCTTTCTCGTAAGCTTTTCTCTTGTGCTTTCTCTCGAATTCAGAAATGCTATATGTGTCAGCCATCAGAAAACCTCAACGATGATTCACAAAGTTATTTAAAATAATCATCCGTCTTTTGACAATTTATGAGTATAGGCTGTGACCTTCCAATCTTCGGCGATTTTGTGGGTTACATAGGGCCAGAGCGATCTGACGGCATTGCACTCTCTTGCGAGGACTTTCATCCGATGTTCATTGACTGCTTCTTTTCCTCTTTCCTTTTGAGCATCTAAGTTAAATTTCTTTGCATTCATGGCAATAATGCGTGCTGCTTTTGATTCGTCCGTTTTAATCTCTCCAATTATTGCAGCGTAGAGGCCATCAAAAATCAGTACTTTGCTAGCTTCCATGTTCAGGGTAATTTCCTTAATGGGTCTGGAGCCGTCTTCGTTAATAAGGACAATTGGGACATGGATGGATTTATTATTCTCAAAACAAGACATGACTTCTTCAATTTTAGATCTGTTCATTTCATTTAAGCCAACATAGTTATCATAATCTTCCGCTCTTTTTTCTTCACGTTCTTCAGGCGTTGTCACATATGCATTGTCAAATGACCACTCAACTGTTAAGACCCCCTGTTCATTCAGGAGCTCCCTCACGAGGTAGGCAATCTCGCTTTTCCCTGTACCAGATTCCCCGCCAGCAGCAAATATTACTTTCCCGGTAGCCTTAATTGCTTCAAGGATAATGGGAACAAGTTCTTTGGCTGCTTTTTCGTGTCCGGATGTAATTCTTAGTTTGTCCAGCGAAACAGGAGCGGTTACCCACCTTACCAGTTCATCCCGGTTAGAAAATTCATTATTGTCTTTTGTAT
Organism: uncultured Desulfobacterales bacterium; assembly: GCA_964633115.1. Classification (GTDB taxonomy): domain Bacteria; phylum Desulfobacterota; class Desulfobacteria; order Desulfobacterales; family B30-G6; genus B30-G6. The sequence goes on along the minus strand of CAZWEO010000229.1, from coordinate 817 downwards.
TGTTACTCATATCGACATTCCTTTTAAATATAGTAATAGCGGTTGTCAAAATTATGTTCGGATTGAGATTCGTTTAAATAAGTGAGTAATAATGATATTCACGGCTTAAGTCAATGTTTAGAGCGTTATCAAATTTTCATGCTCTATTAGATAAAGGAGATCTATGGCATTACAATAAAAACGTTGTTTCATGCTTGGTTGTGCGCGCTCGAGCATGAAAATTTGTCGGAATAACGATCCGAAATTAAATATTCCCGATCGGTAAAACTAATGAATATTTAGAAATATGCACTTATGTTATTCCCGATCGGTAAAAAATATGTTGACAAGTGATTAATTATATGGAATATTCCCGATCAGGAATATGGAAACAATTAAAAATACATCTCAGCTAGGTATACTTATCCGAACTGAACGCAAACATCTCAGCGTGACCCAGAAAGAGTTGGCAATGGCAGCGGGTACTGGTCTACGTTTCATTGTCGAACTCGAACGTGGTAAGGAGACAGCTCGCATCGGAAAGGTTTTTGACGTACTGCAGGCACTTGGAATCAACGTGCTGATTGAATCATCCAATAATCATCTGGACAGGACGTAGATAACGTGAGGCAATTGATTGTTTACATGGATGATCAGATCGTCGGGGAGCTCGAACAAGATGACGATGGACTCCTGAGCTTTCGATACCATCCTGAATGGCTTAGTCGGGAAAATGCCATCCCCATTTCCCACATGCTCCCGCTGACTACGGAAAAATACCAAGGCAAAAAAGTGCGTCCCTTTTTTGCCGGACTTCTTCCAGAAGAAGGACCACGCC
>CAZWEO010000228.1:0-5274 GCA_964633115.1 uncultured Desulfobacterales bacterium | reverse complement strand
CCCCGTTTCAGCATATAGAATGCCAATATTGGCAATTTGTCAACATATATTCTCTGGAAATAAGATGCCATTTGTGACGTTTACTTGGCGGACTTGGCTCGTATGGTGCCATTATTGGCGCTTTATGGGGGATTTGCGGGTTTCTAAGCAGGGATGTATCGGTTCATCGGCCTCGATTACTTCCTAAGCCTTAATCCAACTTGCTAGAGTGCTAGCCAGTCGCCGTCTTCCAGTATCTTAACCGGATAATCGAAGAGCTCCCGATACCGGTCCCCGCTGAAAGTGTGGATGGGCACCATCAGTTTCGGCGCGATGGCCGCAGCCATCGCCCGCAGGGCCTCGAGATCGGCGTGCCCACTCGTGTGGATATCGACGGCGTCAAATCCGCGGCCAGCAAGATAATCCAGAAAGGCCCCGGTTCCAGATTTGACCTTGTAACCGCCCCACATGGAATAGACCAGATGGCCACCGTCGATCGTCCTCATACGGTCCAGGTCGGATTGCATGGAAGGCCGGACGGTCATCACGACCTCGTCCCTACGGGCCTCAATCTGTTCACGGGTGATCTTGAAGTCTTTGAAGCGGTAGAGATCAGAGAGATGCCCTTCGCGCTTCAAACGTCTGCAGGTGAAATAGGGGTGGAAAACCTTCAACTGCCTGTAGTCCCTCGACGGATGAGGTAGGGCTGCGAATTCCGACAAGGTTTCGAGGATCGCGGCGATATAGAGGTCCACGACCAGCGTACTGCCACTGCGAAGACAGGCCCGGTAGATCGAGACCAGGCGATCGATGTTCTGACCGGCCGTGTAGACCAGGTCGATCCCGTCCCTGCGGCCGAAGAGGTCGGCGAGGTCCTCCTCAATCTCCGCCTCTGTCCGATTGCTGACTGTGCCACGATCCACCTGCGTCCCTTCCATCAACAGGCAGTCGACTTCCTTCGGCGCGTGGCGCAGGAAATGATCGAAGACCTTGGCCTTGCGGCCGTGCCGACGGAAATCGCCGGAGTAGAAAAGCGTTCGACCGCTCGCTTCCAGCAGGAAGGCATAGGCGTCGAAGGCGGAATGATCCATCCAGAAGGGCGTGATGCGGATATCGCCAACCGTAAAGGGGTGGGATTTCTCGAAATGGATGACCGTGCCCGGTTCGATCCGCTGCGGTGTGAATATGTTACCGATCCGGATCAGCGCCTCGGTCGCTACACCCATATGGATCGGAATCCCGGGATGCAGAAAGCCGCCGAAACCGTAATGATCGAGATGCGGATGAGAGAGGAGAACGGCATCCACACCCGGAGCCGTGCCTCCATAGAGACCCGGGATATCCGGCAGGACCCCTTCGCGGACCAAAGCCTCCGTCCCAAGTCCCTTGTATTTCCCGAAATCGAAGTCCGAACCGTCCCGTTCGACCAGGGGCATCCCAATATCCAGGACGACAACAGTCGTCGCGGTGCGAACCTCTACGCAGGAGCCGCCAATTTCTCGGGTTCCCCTGTGGATCCGGATCCTCATTACAGCTTGTAGTCATGTTTGCGAGTCTTGTCCGGAATCCGAAACGTCTGGGAACCGATGCCCCGACAGATGCAGCCGAAAGCGATTCCGGTCAGTTTCTTGTTGAGGCTGTCGGCATTCATCTTGATCCAGTCCCGTGTGCAATCGCCGACAAGCAGGATCGGCTTGTCAACGATCTTGAAGCCGGCCAGCGACGTCACATTGGCGAAGTCCGGATTGATCCCGAGCTTGCGGCGGATCCGATACAGGATGTCGTAGTATCGCAGCAGGTCCTTCTCATGCGACCGGATAAAGGTTCCATAGGTCTTCATCTGGTTCACGATCGATTTCGGGTTCTTCGGGTTCATCAACCGCTCATCACCGATTGTCTTCAATTCGACGAAAGCGATTCGTTTCGTTTCGAAATCTGTCCAGACCAGATCGATCCTCATCATATTTTTCCGCGTATCCCCGTAGGCAAATTCGGAATCGATGAAGAAACCGCCGCCGGTCTTCGCTCTGCGGGATTTGACAACGTAGGCGCCCTGAATGCCCTTTTCGGACGTGTTCTCGAAATGTTTCCGGATGCGCTCCTTGAAGGCACCGCGAACCTTTGCGCTGAAATTGTCGATCTCGATCAGGCCGGGATCCGGGATCACGAGGTCGGCGCCGCCGAAGTGGTAGGGTAGGTTGGAGCGGCGGTCGGATTTCAACGGAACATACTTCCGGTGGACATCGGCCACGTAGCCCTTCTTCCATTCCAGCTTCATCAGCGAGCCACCGTTGTGATAGACGTTCAGGGAGTTGTCCTTGCGCAGATCAATATACAGACCCTTGTCGCTTTTCAGGTTCTCCCACCAGAGCGGCTTCTTCGCCAGGGCCTTGAACAGTTCGTGGTTCTGATCCAGCTTGAACTTCATAACGATCTCCAGTCCTGCTAAGGGTTTGTGATATCGTTCAACGGATAGGTCCATTCCACTCCGTCTATCCCGACTGCGACATCCAGGATCTGCCGCCGGTAGCGTCGCGCCTTTGCGGTGGCTTGCTCCGAGAAGACCAGCCGCCCGGCCCGGCGCACGAAGATCAACAGGTCGTTGCGGTCCACAGCGACCTTCCCGGTGTAGAGGCTGCGCAGATCCGTCTTCGGGAACAGGGACGGGACGACCGGATCGTCGACCGCCGCACCGCCGGCGACCTTCGCACAGGTTTCGAGAAAGGCGTTTTTCTGTGACGGGATGATCTTGAAGCGCACAGGAATTGCTCTGCGGTCATGAACCAGCGCCTCGCCATCTCCGTAACCGAGCGGCAAGAGGTTATAGGAATAACCATAGGGTTGGACTCTGTCGAGCAGACGGGCAATCGCCTCAAAGAGCGCAGTCTCGCCGCCCAATCCCTGCTCGATATAGAGGAGAACGCAACGGTAGATCCGGGTCGATGAATCCGATTCGCCGTAGAAACCGCCCCGCCGGCCCCAGTTCTCGCCCGTAGTCTTAAGCGGAGCGTGCCGCCCCAGCCGGCCCCGCAAACCAGACGGTGGCATGATCGCCCGATCATCCATGCCTACTCCTCCAGATGCTTCATATAGTCCTTGAAACAGCGGTTCCGGATACGCGGCACCTTCCGCAGGGCGCGCATGTCGTCACCGTAGAGATAATGATCCGCGTCCTCGGTCGGAGCTACGTCGTAGACCCGGCCCGGGTATTTCCGCAACAGTGTATCGACAACATCCTTGAAATGCGGAACGTGCTCGTAGAAAGTGTTCTCGCGCAGGATCTCCTGCCCGCCCAGCTTCAGAATGACGAAGGGCTTCACGTTGTCGACGAAGTCCAGGTCCCAGATGAATTCCAGCTTATCGCCCTCCAGTTCGGGCAGGGCCGCCAGCCGCTGCTCGATCATGATACCGTCGGGATTGCTCATTCCTCGTCGCCTTCGTCCTCGCCGGGCTCGTCGTCCCAGCCCTCGAACTCCTGGTCCATCCGCGCGTGCAGCCGCTCTCGCCACGGCTTCGTGACACGCGTCGGGTGATGCGACCGATCGGCTTCGACATCCAGCATCAGCCCGGCCTTATTGGGAAAGTCCATGTTCATCAGTCGACGCCAAGCGCGGATGCGGTAGCCACGGGCGTAGGGCTCGTAACCGTACCAGGCGTTGGCGGGATCATCGTTCTCCATCAAGACCTCAAGACAAAGCTCGTCGTGTAACTCGACCCAGTCCATCTCTTGGTCCGTTAGCGTCACCGCAACCTTGACCGGTAGGCCGGGCAGTGTTGCCGCGGCCTCGTCCTTGCGGATCATATCCAGATCGACGGCCGCTTCGCAAGGCGCCTCTGTGGCCGCGATCATATCGCGCGCCTCGAAATAGGTCTCGATGCAGCGGATCCAGGCTATGTCGAAATCGATCGGATCGATAACCGCCGCCGTGTTGTTCAGCGCGCCGCCGCGAGCAAAATGATTCAAGCTCGAACGGACCAGGTCGATATGCGCGGCGGGATCCCAACCCTTTATTTCGAAGGCCCTTGCCATTTTTATGGGCCAGAGGATCGCGAAGAAGGGATCCTCGTCGACTGCTGGCCAGGCGGCCTGCAGATTCTCCAAGTAGGCGTCCAGCCGCCCCAGGCGGAACAGTGGGGTCAGCGCCATGAGGTGGTTGTCCGCCGATGGAGCCTCCGCCGCCACCTTCTCGGCCGCTTCCAGATCCGCCAAGGCATCGGCGTAGTCAGTAGTGCCATCAACGATCGACTGCCGCAGCAAATCGAATTCCGTCCAGCTCAGCCCGCACGCCTCACGCCCCTCGCGGCCGACCTCTGAGGCCAACTCTCCCAGGGACATCTTCCCGCTCATGGCCGGCTCATGATAATAGGTTTCCCATTCCCGGTGGTTAGCGATCAGGACCAGTTTAGCGAGAATCGGGGAGACGCCGTTAGCGTCACCCGGCGCATCCGAGACTATCACGTCCAGGAAATCGGGCTGCAGAAGCCGGGCGCCCTTGTCAGCGACAATAGCGAATTGCAACCCAGTGTGCACGAGATCGATCCGATCCACCAATTCCCGGTCCATGATTGCGTCCTTTCGGTTTGTATATTGCCAGTCACCTGACTCGTGAATCAGTCCACCCCCGGCAATGCCACATCATCCAGTGGCACAACCCGCGGACGCATAGCCGACTCAATGGCGTCCATCTTCTCATGCATCCAAGCATGAATCTCCGGCCAGTTCGATTCGTCCCGGGTGTCGATCTCCATTTGCACACCAATCGAACTGTACTTCTTGTCCAAACGAGGTTCCCACTCGAGTGGAGAGTTCGCATCCGTCTCGATGTCCGATTGCTGTGCCTTCAGCTTCTCGTACCAAGTCGGGTGGTCCCAGTTGTTCGTATAGACCGCCACAGACACCAGGTTGAGATTCAGGGTGATGTACATACCAGCACCCGACCGACCGACGCCATACCCCATCCAGTTCGATGGATACGGCTTGGGTTTCTTAAAGCGCGCGTTGATTGATTCGAGATATTCGCCGAACGCTCCCCAGTAGGCGACCCTGTTGGCATCGGCCGGGGAAAGTCGCCCCGACTTGGCCGCCTCTTTGATGGCCTTGGTCCAGTTGTTGGGTTTGGCGATCAAGTTGAACCTCGGAGCGGGCTCCGATTTGCCGATGCGCCAGACCTCGATCTCCACACCGAAAAAACTGAAGCCCTCGTCCGTGATACGATTCAGCCAGTCCAGAGTCGCACGGTGCTCCTCTGTGAACCGCTCTGCGATCCAGACAACCGTCACAGCATCCAGGCCGGC
>CAZWEO010000227.1:0-5283 GCA_964633115.1 uncultured Desulfobacterales bacterium | reverse complement strand
TTAGCAAACCAAACCTTCGATTCGCCACATCATTATACATTGAAGATTTCACCATTTTCTGGCGATCACACCAACAATAGATTATGTAACAATACCTTTGAAACCATCTCAGCATAAATCCACCCAGAAAATTGGATAAATCTTGATCTCTATGTTACGACATTCTCAAAGAGACTACTCTTCGTAATCCTGCAAGAGGTTTTTTTTATGAGGAAAGGGATTTCAAGTGGTTGCTAAATTTTAACAAGCCAATCTTCCGATCACTTTAAAGGCAAATGGTATTTTCCCAATTTGAAGCTTGTCTGTTTAAATATTCATTAGGACATTTAAAGTTCGTCTACCAGCAGAACCGGAATTTCCTTAAAGCGAAGCCATTTTTTGTCGTTAGTGAGAATATAGTCAGCACCACAAGCAGCGGCTGTGCCAATTTGGATGGCATCTGGCGTTTTAAACCTATATTGTGTCCGAACGCTTACAACTTGGTCGGCAATGTCCATATCGAGGGGAAATAGGCTAATGTTTTCAGAATTCGATAGGTAATCACGATATTTTCGGACCAGTTGATATTTCCCTTTTTTAGCAGGATGGGTGGTCAATTCAATATAGGTAATAATGGACGTAATCGCTTGGGCATTGGTTTCATATATTTGATTGAAAACCTGCTGCAATCCTAAGTAATAGTCTTTATTTTTTTCGAAGAAGTAAATAAAGACGGCAGTATCCAAGAAAATAATATCATTGGGTTTAAGGCTTAATCCCATTCTTCGCGTTCCTTCTGTATGTAGGATTCAACATCAATTTTTTCCCAGATTTCTTTTCCCAAACCCGCTGCATTTCGAAAATCAAGCTTGCCCCTTGATCGACCGGTCATCTTTTTAATGGGCGACAAGCGTGCGATTTTCTTGCCGGCTCGTTCGATGATGATCTCCTCATTCAACAAGTTAACTCTATTTAGAAGCTCACCCAATTTTTGGCGGGCCTCAACTGCACTTATTGACTTGTTCATGATTCAAATCCCTCATAGTTGTATATTACTTTGCCATACCATAATGACCATATTGATCATAATGATAGATATGATAATAATAACTAATTTGGTCTTATGCAACCTTTTTTTATTTGACAGATTTCTTTAGCCTGAATATTTGTATGTACAAACAACAAAGGATGTTCAATGACCGAAAACAAATCCATACTGCATCACTGTCTCTACTTCACGGCCAATGCCCTGTCACGGGTCATCACCCGCATGGCGGATGAAAGCTTTCGCCCAACTGGTCTTTCGCCTTCGCATGCATTTCTGATGATGCTGGTGACAGACAAGCCCGGTATCGGCCAGAAAGAGCTTTGTGAACAGCTCCATTTGGCGCCGTCCACCGTGACTCGCTTTATCGATGCTTTAGGCCACAAGGGATATCTGACCCGCCAGAGCGAAGGCAAGGCTACCCGTGTATTTCCCACAAAAAATGGTGAACAATTACGCCAACCCATCGATGCGGCCTGGAAGGATCTAAATCAAAGATACGCCAGTGCGTTGGGGCTCCAAGCCGGTGATGCTCTGACGGCGAAGATAGATGAAGCCGCGCAGAAATTAAGCCGCGAAGTATAAGGGAGGAAAGATGTGATAAAACAACGAAATTTAGGTCAAAATGGCCCCTTGGTCAGCAGTATTGGTTATGGTGCCATGGGTCTGGAAGGGTACTATGGTGGTACCGAGGAATCCAGCGCCTTGTCCGTTATTCGGCATGCACTCGAGGTGGGTTGTTCTTTTATCGACACTGCCGATGCCTATGGCAACGGCCACAATGAAGAGCTGGTGGCTCGTGCTGTGCCGCCAATCGTGATAACGCTTTTGTGGCCACCAAATTCGGGATTGTTTTTGACCTGGATCAAACTGGTACTGACGTACCCACCGGCTGGGGATTTTCACTCAATATCAATGGAACGCCAGAATACGTGAATAAAGCAGTCGACCAGAGTCTTCAGCGCCTTAGTATGTCTCACATCGATTTATGGTATGCCCATTATCCGGATCCGGCTGTACCCATGGCTGAGACTGTGGGTGCCATGGCCGAGGCGGTCCAGGCAGGTAAAGTTCGCTACCTGGGGCTTAGCAATGTGACTGCAGAGCAGGTGCGCGAAGCCCATGCGGTTCATCCCATTGCTGCCGTACAATATGAGTATTCTTTATGGCGGCGCGAAATAGAGACAGAATTATTGCCGACCCTCAGGGAACTAGGCATCGCTCTGGTACCCTGGTCTCCTTTGGGCAGTGGATTCCTCACCGGTACAGTAAACAACCTGACAGAGGATGATTTCCGTAACAATAACCCACGCTATCAGGGTGAAAATTTGGCAAGCAACCAAGAGCGATTTGCCCCACTGCTTTCCCTGGCAGGAGAGTTGGGAATAACGGCGGCACAACTTTCGTTAGCATGGCTGTTGCATCAGGGTGACGATATTATTCCCATACCAGGAACCCGTAAGCCCGAGCGGGTAACCGAAAACACCCAGGCAGCAGAAGTGGCGTTGGATGAGGCGACCGTAGAAAAGATTGCGAGATTAGCCGCCCCGGGTTTGGCCAAAGGACAGACACTCGTCTAATTATACTGTCAAGATAATAGGAGGACATAGACCATGAAAGCAATTGGGGCTGTAAATGCACTCTATCCCACGCCCACTACCTTGGTGGGTTCTACCGTGAATGACAAACCCAATTTTCTGACCATCGCCCATGTGGGTATTTTAAACCACGGAACACCGCAATATTTATCCATAGGTCTTGGCAAAGTGCACTACTCCAATGCCGGCATTATTGAGAACAAAACCTTCAGTATCTGTCTGCCCTCCGAAGACCTGATGGTCAAAACCGACTACTGCGGCCTCATGACCGGCAAAAAAACCGATAAAGCTGCCCGATTTGATATTTTTTATGGGGAGTTGAAAACAGCACCCATGATCAGCGAGTGCATGGTCAATATGGAGCTGAAGCTCCACGACATGTTGGATTATAAAACCCACGATATCTTTGTGGGTGAACTTGTCCAAACCTATGCAGATGATAGCGTGATGAAAGACGGCAAAATTGAGATTGCCAAGCTGCGGCCCTTGCTGTTCGACATGTCCAGCATACAATATTTTTCTTTGGGTGAGCCTGTGGGTAGGTGTTGGAATGTGGGTAAGCAACTGAAGAAGGGATAGCCTGATCTAATCCTTGATCCCTTTTTTTGGTTGGATGATCAATTACGGTATTTGTTAATCACTAAATGTTAAGATTTTAAGATGGAGGAGTAAATACCATGTCAAAAATAATAATAATTGGCGCATCCGGTTTAATCGGCAATGCTGTCACCGACCTATTGGTACAAGATCATGAAGTGATTCGTGTGGGACACAGCAAGGGCGATCTGACCGTCGGCCTGGGCTCAGCAGCATCCATTGAAGCGTTATTCAAAAAAGTTGGCACATGTGATGCAGTAATCTGTGCTGCCGGGCTGTCCCGTTTTGCAAAACTGACTGAGGCCAAAGAAGACGATTTTGTTTTCAGCCTGAATCATAAGCTCATGGGGCAAGTGAACCTGACTCGAATCGCTCAGGAATATGTAACGCCCAACGGTTCCATCACCATTACTACAGGGCTTTTGGCTCGAGAACCATGGCCGGGAACGGTTCCCACTGCAACGGTGAATGCCGGTTTAGAGGGCTTCGTGCGTGCAGCTGCATTGGATTTGGAGAATGGCGTGCGCATCAATGCTGTCAGTCCGATCCTGGTGTCCGAAACCGCACAGAGTATGGGTCTTCCCTTGGCCGGCAGTATGTCAGCCCAAGAAACCGCCAAGGCCTATATAGTGAGCCTGGAGGGGGACATGACTGGTCACGTACTTGACGTTCGAGACTACGGAAGTGTCCAATAGTGTCCATCCACAAATGGTCATTTCAGCTATAAGCACTAAGGTATCAGCATTTAGCTGCTTATGGCTTATTGCTGATGGCTGAAAGCTGTCGTATGGCATCCTTGTTTACGGTTGTCATTCCCATGAAAATGGGGATCCAGAATAAGCACCGAGCTGAAAGCTTTGTCTGGATTCCCTCTTCCGAGGGAATGACTGGAAGGGGCTCAGGAATCTTGTTGTGAGTTGCGGGTTGCGAGTTCGGTATTCCAGCCTTCTGGCGGAAGTGTCATGCTATAATTAGACGGTTTTGTAAAAAGTTCAAATTCAAGGCGTACAAGTTTTGCAATTATGAGGCGTGCTGTTTGTACGTTGAATGTTTGCGAAACACAGTACAACACTGAAGTTGGGCTTTTCACGAAACCGTCAATCTTATTTGTCTTGTGGGATGATTTCTGATTCTACTGTAACTCCCAATTTGGCCAGGTTTTTAAAATAGTATGAGCGGGCATCCGTATCGAACTGTTCCGGGACATATAGACCTTTGTCTGCAAAGACATCGGCCACCATCATTTTTACGAATACGGCGGCACATTGGCCTGTCAAATAAGCCTCGTGGCTCAGTCCTGATTGTTCAAAAGATTCAACCAAACCAGGGGCTGCGGCATAGGAATCGATCCGTATGGGTTTGCCATTCTTGTGGCCGTCTACGCGCACCAAGAAAGCCCCTTCTTCGGCAATCACACCCTCATCGATGATAGCCTTGATTTCATCAGGATATTTTGGGGCAGGGGGGCACAGATCCAGAATCAGCTCCATGGGCACAATTGTATTGCCTTTGAGCGTAAGCGGTTCATTGGAAAGCAAGCCCATGTTGTAGAGTATTTCGCTTAGCTCCACGCCGGTGCCGCCATATTTAAATTCGACATTTTGAACACCTTTTAGAACGGTGTCCGCCAGCAAGCCCATGGTAATGGGCTCATCATGCTCATGGTCCACCAGTTGAACTTCATGATCGATTCCCTTAAGTTCCATCATGACCGGGCGGCTGAAAGGTTTATCGATCACATGGACCCCGTCTTCAAATCGAAAGGTAAGGTAGGCCATGTCACCAAAAGCCACTTGCGGTGACCACCAGAAGGGCGTGAACCGTTTGGTTTTCAGTCCTTCATACAAGCAGATACTGATAGTGTCGCAAGTATCCAACTTTTCCACGGATTCCCGGGCCATAACATTGGCCAGACCAGGGGAGGAACCACCGCCAATTAAGGCCGTGAGATCTTTGTCTTTGAATTTTTGATGCCATTCCGAAAAGAGCATCTGGTAACTCTCCACAAAACCGATGTCTTCCATGGGGCCGGCCATATCAAAGTAGGATGCATTGACTGTTAGA
>CAZWEO010000226.1:0-5375 GCA_964633115.1 uncultured Desulfobacterales bacterium | reverse complement strand
ATTATATTAATAGGTTAAACTACTTTTGATGCTCTTAAGTTAATGACATTGAGTTCAAATCCATAAAGGCCAATCTAACAATCAAGTAATAATAAGAACACCATATACAGTAATTAATATTAATTTCTGTACAATATATTGTAAAGTAATATAATTATTACTTAATTATTTATCACTTTGTTGACATTTTTTCTATATAAGCGTATAAGTATCAGCATGTTAAATATTTTCTGTTATTTCTATTGATATCCTTTCATCCGTTGGAAGGAACATGAATTTTTTGGGATTCTTAATGTTTATCACCTTAATTTCGATATACTTAATTCTTACTAAGGTAGCATATTCTCAAAATATCATTAATATTAAAACTAATTGCAATGAATTATAAACTAATCATATCTAACGAAATTAAGCGTGCTCCTAGAAGTGTGGAGCGTTATGCCGTAGAATCGGGGGCTATCGTTCAATTTAAGAAATCTTATATTTTTGGACTGTTTAAGCCTCGAATAGTCAAATCTGGGATTATTATCAATATAAGCCTTCGTGGAATTAGTGCAGAATATGTCGCCTCAACGGCCTGGTCTAGCGCATTTACTAAAATGTCTATTGATACCTTTGATCAGGAATTTTTGATCGGTGATATCCCATGCAAAATTATTTACGATTACAAAGTTGGCCGTCTCCGAAATGACTTTTTCGTTAGAAGATGTGGCATTCATTATGGAGCTCTATCTGATAATCACAAATTACAATTATCTAATTTCATAAAGGAATTTGCTATTTTCCCAAATAGCACCAAATTTTGGAATAAGAAATTTGCATGATGATGTCCGAATAAGAGCTCAGGTTGCCATCTTTGTAAAGTTAGTTACAATGAAATATTAAGTCCGCCCCCGCCACATTTTTATGGAAAAATAACTTCTACCCCATTGCGGCCAACTTATGAGATATCATCTTAAAAATCCCTTCCTCGATCCTAATATAAAAAAACGTAAACGCCCTTTTGGTAGAAGATCAGGTATGGATAGAAGGAATTTTTTATATGATATACACATACCTGAGAAAAGATCAGGTTTTGATAAAAGACATGTTCATAAAAGACGAGTTGTTAAAGATCGCCGTATTGAACCTGATAGGCGGGCCGTCATCAAACGATGGAACTACACTGGGCCTGAGAGAAGGGTTCTGAAACTCAGAAGATCAAGTGCAACAAGAAGAGATTAAAATTAGCAAGTAATCATTATACTATAAGAACATAAGCAGAGCGATTATTGGCCCAGCTCTTTTAACCGGTCTTTAAGGAATATCGAAGTTCACGCTTTCCAACGATATCCCGGAGGTCTTTGGGTACAATCAGACGAAAACAGTACCCATGCGGGTTACGTATTAAATAGGAAGGATTTCTTTTGTTTTGGGGTGTAGAAAACATAAAGGCTCCTCTCACACTGTGTAAGAACTTTGTGTAAGATGGAGCCTTAAATCATTAAAATCTTAATGATATCAATTTTTTGGTGGCGATGCAGGGAATTGAACCCCGGACACTGCGGATATGAGCCGCATGCTCTGACCATCTGAGCTACATCGCCAAGTTAGTCAATCCTAAGCTGAGCGTTTCAAAATTTAAGAATGGTCAGAACTTCTTAATTTCAATGGATTGTATCGTTATGAATTCTTAAATTTTGAAACCCGTTGGGATTGCCGATATTACCGCATCTACGTCGTCAGATGCGATCCCGCATAGACCAACATAGCGAAACAGCATCTTCCTTGTACCTGTGGCAATCTCGACAATCGCTCAATTTAGACCAATTTTTGACAGCGGCTTTCCTATCAACTCGCTAGGCTGAAGTCAAGGGCTTTGTTATCCACAGTTTTCTGCAGCGAGTATCAGTTTTTCGGGGTAACGGGATAATACCCGGTGACTTCGATGGTAAATTCCTCAAGCGACGCCGGCAACTCTGAAAAAACCACCATAAACGGAATAGACCGTCCGGGTTTTACATTGAAATTCGATTTTTTGTCCCCAAACCGATTGGACAGTCGCTTATTAATGCTGGCTAGCGGCAACTGAGCCAGATCTGCATCTGATATATAATTGCCGGCATAGGCGTCAACCTTTTTGGCCAACGTTTTCCCACTGGAGAAAAGGCTCCCCTGGACTTTGATATATTTCTGGCTTTCAGCGAATTCATTTTTAACCGTACCAGAAATAACAAACAGTTTACCAGCGCTGGCGTTGTCAATAAATTTACTACTGATGTTGTCTACACTGATCTCACCCACGGGGCCGCTTTCGGCCTTCATCACCTGGTTGATGTAAGGTATCTGTTTCAGATAATCGGTTACAAACGGCACCTTATAATCCATAAGCCGGTCGAGCAGAATAACGGCAGCCAGCGGAATGATCAATATAATCAACAGGATCATTACCGGACGCAGCACTCCGCTTCTCTTGACTGGTTTGACTTTCTTGGCCTTTTTCTTCTTTTTCTTGGCTTTGTCTTTGGGCTCTTCAGCCACCAAAGGTTCTGAATACTCTACAGTTTCATCACCGCCGGTAACTTCACCCATGTCGGAGACTGTGGCCATGTCCCCTAGATCATCAGTATCTTCATCCACCTCAAATTCGAGTTCAATGTCGCCACCACCAAAATCACCGTCAACCGTTTTGCCTTCTGCTGGAATATCGAAATCTTCAAAACCAGAAATATCGATATCCTCAACCGCAGATGCCTCTGTAGCCCTAGCCTCCGCGTCCTCTTCGATATCCAAATCTAACTCAACATCCTCGATTTCATCATCGGCTTCTTCAAGTTCATCGTCGATCATGATGTCTGACAGATCAATTTCCCCAGTTTCTTCAAGGAGTTCGTCCTCATCCGGAGCCTCTTGCCATTTTTCTACTTCTACATCACTGACGTCTGCATCCGGTCCCAAGCTGACGGTATCAGATTCTTCACCGTCGACCTCTAACATTTTTTCGATATCGGTAAGGTCAACATCATCATCTGCACTGGCGACCATCTCAAGCGCATCACCTTCCATTTCTAAATCCAAATCGAAATCAAGGTCCTCTAAGTCAGCATCTGCTTTTTTAGCCGGCGCTTCAGGCTCAGCTTCCATTAAGTCGTCATCTGCCATTTCGAGATCAAGATCCAATTCCTCATCAAGATCTTCGGAAGTGTCATCAGCTTCGGGTATCGGTGGCGAATCGAGCATAACGGTTTCTTCAAAATCTGAAAAATCGAGCTCCTCGGAATCATCCTCGCTAGATTCCGCAGGTGCTTCAACCGAAGAATCAGCGTCGTCTGCCATTTCAAGGTCTAGATCGAGATCCAGATCTTCAAGCTCATCGGCAACTGTATCTTCGGACTCTGATTCTGTATCCAGCGACATCTCGATATCGGATAGATCCAATTCTTCGGACACCTCGGCTTCTTCAGCCGGTACTTCAACTGAATCTTCCACAGAAGCATCGGCTTCGTCTACTTCCCTCAGATCAAAATCGAGATCTAAGTCCTCGAGCTCGTCGGCAACTGTATCTTCAGCTTCTGTTTCTGAATCCAACGACATCTCGATATCGGATAGATCCAATTCTTCGGACGCCTCGGCTTCTTCAACCGGCGCCTCAACTGATTCTTCCACCGAAGCATCGGCTTCGTCCGCTTCATCAAATCCCAAATCAAGATCCAAATCTTCAACGTCGTCAGCAGCGACTGCATCGGCCTCACTATCGGATTCCAGGTCTTCAGCAAATGTGTCAGCGATTTCGTCTGTTTCTGCAGCTGCCTCTTCTGTAGGAGCTTCCTCCGCATCCACATCAAATGCCAATTCCTGGTCGTCCAAAGATGATGCCGCTGCTTCAGCTTCAACATCTTCAGCCGGGGCCTCTTCCACCTGTGGCTCCGGCTCTGTTGCTTCGGCCTCTGCCTCGGTTGTCTCGGCCGCGGGTGCCTCTGGTTGCTCGGCTTCGACCGTTTCGGGCTTTTCTTCGACCTCCTCT
Organism: uncultured Desulfobacterales bacterium; assembly: GCA_964633115.1. GTDB lineage: Bacteria > Desulfobacterota > Desulfobacteria > Desulfobacterales > B30-G6 > B30-G6. The sequence goes on along the minus strand of CAZWEO010000226.1, from coordinate 1,372 downwards.
GTTACCACATCTTCTTCAACCGCTGGCTCCTCCGGCGGCGGATAAGCTGTAAACATATGTTTACATTTGGAACAGCGCACCTTGGAACCCGTCGGTTTAAGGAGTTTTTCGTTCAGGTTAAAGCTGGTCTCGCAGTTTCCACAAGTGATAATCATGGCAAGCCCTCGCTCGTTTGTGCCTTATTGCTATCATTGGGCACGTGTTAAAGTTACAGCTATCGCTGATTTGTCCTTTTACAGGCTGGGAATATTATTCGCGACACGATTGTTAGTACAGAGCGTACTTTACCATAACCCTTTTGGGCAGTGGTTTTAAGCACGGTTTTATCGGCTCTGAAATTACATGAAATTTGTCTTCTTGTCAATAATTTAAATTCCTTACATCCCTGTATCCGCCAACTTCTCGACAAGTTTTCTCTGCTCTTCTGAGAGTTTCTTAGGCGTGTTGATATGAATCATAACGAACAGATCCCCCTTCTGAGAGCCTTTCATATATGGCAAGCCATGTCCTGGTAAGCGCATGCGTGTTTTATGCTTTGTTCCTGGTGGAATTGTTAAATTCAATTCGCGGTCATCCAATGTGGGCACGGCTAACTTTGTTCCCAAAATTGACTGGCTCAAAAAAATTTCGCGGGTGATAGTTAGGTCATAACCGTCGGCACTGAAAACCGAATCAGGTAAAACCTTTGACTGTATAAAAAGGTCTCCAGATTGGCCGCCATAGGGACTACTTTCTCCCTTGCCGCTAATTCTCACCTTTTTGCCGGTGATCATGCCTAAGGGTATTTTAACGGATATATTCTCTGTTCGGCCCTCATGCTGAAACTTGATGGTTTTATGAGCGCCGGTGGCGACTTCCCTCAGGGTGAGAGCTAGCTCATAAACCAGATCCGAGCCTTTGGTTTGGGCCGGCTGTCTGGCACGACCACCAAAAGGGCTCCCACCGAAAGAAAATCGAGTACCACCGCCCCTGCCGCCAAAACCGAATTCCCTAAAGATATCACCGAAGTCAAAATTTCGAAAGATATCTTCTTGGGAATAACGCTGGTGGAAATCGGTTGAGCCAAAGGTGTCGTATTGCTTTCGTTTTTTCTTATCGCTCAAAACCGCATAGGCTTCACTGATATGTTTAAACTTCTCTTCGGCGGATTTATCACCTTTGGTATGATCAGGATGATATTTCATGGCCATTTTGCGGTAGGCCTTTTTGATTTCAGCGTCACTGGCCTTTTTATCGACGCCCAGCACCTTGTAATAATCAATTGCGGACATTTTCCTGCCTTAATTTCCTTTGGTCTTAATTTATATCTTTATATACTTCATTAGAAACAGTCAGTCGTATTGTGGGTACAGTTCTCCCTTCCCAAAAACCT
>CAZWEO010000225.1:0-5439 GCA_964633115.1 uncultured Desulfobacterales bacterium | reverse complement strand
CCAAATTGTGTATTTACCCTTTACAACCCTATCTGAAACTGCTATTCAAATTCAGTTATACCTTTGCAGTGGTATCGAAGCACGATTTCAGGCGAATTGATTGTGAAAAATTAATTATATCAATAGGTTATCCGATCCGGGTGGCATCGGATTTCACCTATCCATTAACTTTCTAAGCTGTCGGCAGCTATGTTGAACTTCAAACAGATCAACCCCATCGGTATCGACATCACCGACCAGGCTTTGTATGCAGCCCAATTTCAGAGTACGCGCCAAGGCAAGGTAGTGGGGCATCTCTGGCGTCAACGCTTGGAGGATGGTGCTATTGGCGGCGAACCCGATGAAGATTTGATACCGGTTTTGAAGCGGGTGGCCAAGGCCCGCAGATTCAAGGGCAAACAAGTCAACTTGCACCTGCCGGAACGGCATATGAACTGCTTTTTGGTTTCCTTTGATCTGGGTGCGGATGAAGATCTGGAAGATGCCATTGCCCGGGAATGCCGGCGCTCTTTATCATTCCCTTTGGAAGAGGCTGTGGTGGATTATGCCTCCTTGATGGAGAGCCCTAAAAAGAAGAGACGCTATAAAGTCGCCTTGGTGGCGGTGCATCGAGAGATCGTTGATGCCTATCTGGCCCTGACACGTAAAGCCGGTCTCTCGGTGGGCATAATCGATTTACAGTTGTCCTCCTTACTCAGGTTGCATCAATATTTATTCAAATTATCAAATAATCCGGTGGTGCTGTGTAACGTGGATGACACCACGACCCTGCTGAGTGTGGTAACTAAACAGCGGATCCTGGCCCAACGCCAAATACACTGGGGTATCCAGCCTATAAAAAAGCGCCTGGCAGCAAACCTGGAGTTTACAGAAGGCGATGGCCAGGCTGCAGACATGCTGGCACAATACGGGCTCATGCATGAAAAGTTGACCACTGCAACCGGCAAACCACCGGCTGGGCGGGGAGATGAAGCGGATAGTGACCTAGCTGTCTACCGGACCCTGTTTCGATTATTATCGCCTTATGTGGAAGAATTGATCCACGAACTTTACCAGATTACCGGATATGTGCGCTCAGAGATGGAGGTTCCCCAATTTGAAGAAATCGTTCTTTATGGTTGGGCCAGTGCCTTCAATTATCTGGATCAATATGTCCAAAAGAGGCTTAATATACCCACAAAGGCCGTGAATCCCATGGCCAAGTTAAGCTGGAATGTGGATACAGTTGATTTGGAGGGTGTTGCGGGCTCTCCTTTTGGACCAGCATTGGGCCTGGCGTTGAGGAATATATCATGGCTTTAAGAGATATCAATCTGATTCCGTCGGATTTGATATATGGCCGTGTGATGTCACGTCACCTGTGGCTGTGGGGCGTATGCCTACTACTAATGTTGTCGCTCATTAGTGGCTACTATTTCTATCAGACCCTGGTGGTGTTACCCCAGAAACGGCCAGTAACCACGGTAGCAGACATGCAAAAACACCTGGGTGTGACCATCGATGAAATCAGCAGCACCGAACAGGAGATTGAACGTTTAAACCTGCAGGAAGCCTTTTTAAAGCGCTTTACCCGCAACCAGCCGTTTTCAATGCTGCTTTTGGAAATGTCCCAGGCCATCAATCAGAAAACCTGGCTGACCCGGTTTGATATCGATTCGATCCGGGAAGCGGACAATCAGGTGGCGCGTGGCTTTCGCTTATATGGGTACAGCTTTTCAAATGACGAACTGGGTGATTTCCTGACACAGCTTTCGAGTCAGGAGCTTTTTCGAGAAGTGGTCTTGAAGTTTGCCAAGGAGACCCAAATTGCCAGCTGGCAGGGTGAAGGCAAAGATCGCGTCAAGGTGATTCAGTTTCAAATAGACGGGCTTGTGGTTGGGAGTTAGGCGGGTTGCGAGATTCGGATTGCGAGATTCGCGGTTACCGTTTTGTCATCCCAGCCTTCGGTTGTCATCCCCGAGAAATCGGGGATCCAGGGGAAGCATCCGGCCGATGGCTTTGTCTGGGTTCCCGCTTTCGCGGGAATGACGGGATGGGCTGAAGGCATATATGATTGCCGTTATAACATTTACACCGTTTGTCATCCCCATGAAAATGGGGATCCAGAATATACCTTTGGCTGGCAACGTTCTTTACTAATGATGAATCTAACCATCAAAAATATCGATCGGATCTGCCTGGCCATTATTGTTGTGGTCTTACTGGCGGGTGGGTATCTGGCCTTCAGCAAGGTTACAAGCCTCAAACAGCAGTATCAGATTGAGAAGGAAATTCTGTCCAAACGCATGGCAGAGGCCAATGTGGCTACGGCCAATCTGAAAGATTTAAAGACGGCGTTGACGGAAACCCAGGCGGAGCTGAAATACCTAAACGAACGCATACCAGCTGCCGGAAAAATCGGTCTGTTTCTGAGGCAGGTGGACGGATTGATGGCCCGTCGTGGCATTGTTTTGGACAGTATTCGGCCCCAGGCAGCCATCGAGGAGAAGGAGTATTTTAAGATCCCAATTCGCTTGGAATTTACGGGAAAATTCATCAGTATCAACCAACTCTTGCAGGATTTTGAACAGATGAACCGGATCGTGATTATGGACAGCATGGTGATCCGGCGCCAACAAAACCAAAACCGATGTCAGGCTGAACTCATGATAAATGTGTTTGAACGCGCGGCTACCCTATAAGGAATTAGCTGATGCCGGCCAAGGAAACAATCAAACTATATTCGGTAGTAGCCCTGGCATTGGTGGCCCTGGTGGTGGCCTATTTTCAATTTTTTAATAAAAAAGAGGAGCCGGTTGTACCGGTGGCAGCGCCAAAAGAACAGCCAATAGCCACAGCCACAGCTAGCAGTAAGAGCTACAAAGTTGGAACGGTCACAAAGCGGCCGGAGGACAGCCCCCGGCAGACCCGGGAAAAGCGGCCGCGGCCGCCCCTGACCGATATCAGGGATATATTCAAACCGCCTCCCATTCCACCCGAGGCGATTCAGGCTGCGGTGACAGCCAGTCGAGCCCAACGGGCGCCCAAAAAGCCTGAACCCGATGAGATTCCACTGGAGCTTAAAGGCACGCTCATCGGCGGTAAGAAGCCCATGGCCATAATCAATGAAAAATTTATACGTCTGGGTGAAAAGATCGAAATTTTTCGGGTGGTGCGCATCGAGGCCAACCGGGTGGTGCTCAAGGCCGGGGATCACGTGCGAACATTAACGGTACTGAAACCAGAAGAGCTTTTGAACCAATAAGTTGACGCCATAGGGATTGGTGCTCATGAAACAGATGGTAAATAGTAAAATACAAGATCGGGTTAGACTACGGGTGAGCTGCTTTCTGATCATCTGTTTTGCGATCATACAGATGATGGGAACAGCTATAGCGGTTCAGGAGTCTGGGGCTCAATCGATTGTTCTGGAAACACTCCGTTCGGGTTTGCATGAGCAGCATACATCCGTGGTGTTTGAGTTTAATACGGAGTTCGATTTTAATAAGCCGCAGCGTGTGGGGGATGAAATTCGATTCAACCTCATCGGAACCCAGACACGATTGGGGCCCTATCGCGAGTACCCATTGTCTGCATCCTGGATTCGATTAAAACCGGTTTCGGACGGCATTGAAGTTGGCGTTGGACTGCTTAAGCCCTTTGCTTCCTATCAAGTTTACACCCTTGAAAATCCGCACCGTCTGGTGCTGAATCTATTTCGTCCGCGATTGTCACAAGGGCCCTCTCAGGTCAATTCACACAACGTAACCGAGTTAATTCTGGATGAAAAAGTGTCGGAATCTGCCGGGGATGTCTCAGGCGCAGAGCAGCAAACCGCGGGATCAGCTGTTGCGATGACATCCTCTTCGCAAGACGTTATAACGCAGACCAAGTCCATGGCTGCATCATCATCCGTTGATCCGGTACCGGCAACGCCGTTCCAAAAAGAGCCATTGATGACACTCAATTTTTACCAGAGTGATATCCAGGAGGTATTATCGGCCCTGGCGATCCAACAGAACATCAACATCGTTACCGAAAAGGAAATTACCGGTGATGTAACCGTTCATCTTTACGAAGTCCCCTTTGACACCGCTTTGGGGGCCATTTGCCAATCGGGTGGTTTTCGATATTACAAACAGAATAATGTCTATTATATCTATAAACCCAAGGTGGTGGAAGAGCCGACGACCGAAGAGTTGGAAATGCGGATTTTTAAGCTTGAATATGCCGAGATTGACAAGATCCAGCAGGTCCTGGATGCACTCCCCAATGTTCGCTTGATCAAGATTCACGAGCCCACCAAGACCATTATCGTCGAAGATAACCTGAAAAACATCGAAAAAGTTGAGAAGCTGATCCGCTATTGGGATGCCAAACCCAAACAGGTTTTGATCGAGGCCAAGATTCTGGAAGTGACCTTGACCGATGATATGTCCTTTGGGGTTAACTGGGAACAAATGTTGGGCGGAGATGTCAGCATTGGTACTGGTGGATTCAGTTCCGGTGTATTCCCCGGCGGTACGGGTGCGTCACCGGTACCGGCTCGGGCGTATTTGCCAACATCATCACCGGGGCCGGTACTGACTGGCAGTTCACGGCAGCCCTGGATGCTTTGGATGCCAAGACCGACATCAACACCCTGTCGACACCCAAGATATTGGCAATACACAGTAAATCCGCCAAGGTCCAAGTGGGCGGGCAGCAGGGGTATACCGTAACGACCGTATCAGACGGTATCGCCACCACCTCGGTTGAGTTCATCGATACGGGTACTATCCTGGAAATAACCCCCTATATTGATGCCGAAAACAATGTGTTGTTAAAGGTGGAGCCCACAATTAACTCGGCCATCATTGAGGAAGGTATCCCGGTGGTCAATTCCACTGTTGTGACTACCTGGCTAATGGCCAAAAATAGTGAAACCGTCTTTATCGGCGGATTAATCCAAAATACTCAAAACAGTACCCGCACCGGTATACCCTGCCTGGGCGATATTCCGCTACTGGGCGCGCTTTTTGGTCGCTCCACCGAAAGCAGCGGAAAATCTGAACTGATTGTTTTGATAACACCGCATGTGATTGGTAATGGCGATACCCGAAATCTGGAAGAGATCGAGAAGGCCAAGGCGGCGGAAGAGCGATTTGAGTAGGCAGCCGCCGTCGCCATGAAGGCTATGGCGGCCAGGGGAGTCAGGAGACAGAAAACACCAGGTTTTTAGGCTGAAGACTGTTAGGCGTTAAATGCTTATGGCTCGAACTAAATGTATTTAACTTTGTGCCAACTCATCTTATACCCATCATCACACCGTACAAACAGTGATCCAGTCTAACTCCACCTTCTCACACTTCGTCATCCCCGAGAAATCGGGGATCCAGAAGAAACCCTATGCCCACCTCTATATTGGGATTCCTGCCCGAGCTATTTCACAATTCACCAAGAGCCATCATTCTTGCCGAT
>CAZWEO010000224.1:0-5460 GCA_964633115.1 uncultured Desulfobacterales bacterium | reverse complement strand
TAATTTTAATCGAACCAAGAATTTTATAACTTCTTGATTTGTTGATAAAATCATAAAACCTCTAAAATCTGAGAATCCCCAATTTTGATGAAGTCTTAATCTCCTGATCCGATCTCAACTATATGATTGCCATTCCAAATCTTTGATTTTCCCCACACTATGATCAGTAGACATTATGGTGAGTCGTAACATATTAAAATTCATAGAGTTGTATTAATTGTAAATGTTTGATTATTCTGAAGCTGAAGTGTCTGAGGTTAACTAGTAGAGGTGGCTTATCATGATGACGTTGAAAGAAGCGCCAGGCGCTTTAAGCAATGCTTAGAAGAAACAATCGCTTATTCAATTGAAAAGCGGTATGATCAAAATACAATAACGACCTCTGGAGAATTACAACCGCTAATAATTGTGTTTCATGGCGTTTTTTAACATGATCCATAATAATAATATTACAGGTTTTGGATTTTTTATTTTTTGCTTGACAAAAAGCAAGTTCCTATCCTAAATTAGAATTTAATATCCATTAGTTCTTTGTTTACGCTAATATATGTAGCTACATATACGTAGCTACATAATATACCCCCCTAAAATACTGTTTATTAATGAGGGTATAATTCACGAGCAGGGAAATCCGAAAGAAGTTCTGCAAAATCCTAAACGTCGCGTACCAGGGAATTTCTTGAAGGGCGCTCTGCCTTCAGTCTGCCGGTAGCTGGAGCAAGTGGCGATTAATTTCATCACAATATCGCCACAAATGAAACGAGGTAAAATCAATGATCGATAAGATGACCATCCTTTCCAAAGAAACATTCGAATCCTTTACCAGCAAAAATGATTGCGTGGTGATGTTTTTTAAGCATCACTGCCCAAATTGTAAGGTTCTTATGAAGGTTTTCGAAAAGTGTCTTGCCCAGCACCCAGATCTTGCCATTGCGGGTGTTGATACCGAAAAAAATCAATCTATTATGGAAGATCTGAGTGTCAGTAAGGTTCCGACTGTAATTGCATATAAAGAAGGTAACCCTGTGGCTCGTAAGTCGGGAATCATGAAGCCCACTGAATTGATGTCATTTTATCTCGATGCCTAGGTACGATAATGGACTCGAACTACGATGTAATTATAGTGGGTGGTGGGATAGCCGGTATGACGGCGGCTATTTATACTGCGAGAGCCAACCTTAATGTTCTAATCCTAGAAAAGGAAATCTGCGGCGGGTTGGCCAATTGGACCAACTTGGTAGAAAATTTTCCTTCTTACATAGAGATACATGGCATGGACCTTATGGAAAAGGTCAAAGCACAAGTGGAAAATCTAGGTGTTCGAGTGGAGGAAATTACAAAGGTTTCTTCTCTCGATCTCAAAGAAAAAGATATGGCCGTTATTACACCGGAAGCCGATTTTCATGCTAAATCAGTTATTCTAGCCACTGGTAGGGCACCAATACGTCTGCCCATTGAGACCGATTGTGACGAGCGTATCCACTATTGTTCGATTTGTGATGGTGCCACTTACAAGGGAAAAGACGTGGTGGTTGTTGGTGGTGGCAACAGCGGATTTGATGAAAGCTGCTATCTGATCGACTTGGGTGTTAACGGCATCACCATTGTCGAGGCAATGGATTGCTGCATTGCCGATCAAACCACCCAGAAAAAGGCCTATGCCACCGGAAAAATAACAACCAAGACCGGGAACTGTATTTGCGCCATTAGAACGGAGGGAGACAAAATACTTATAGCTTTAGAGAACGCTGGCTCTGGTACAACTGAAGAAATAAAGTCCGATGGAGTCTTTGTTTTCATAGGCCAACGCCCTAATACAGAGTTTTTAAAAGGCAAAATCGCGCTGAATCGTGACGGCTATATCATAACCGACAGCGCTATGCGAACGAGTAATAAAGGGATTTTTGCAGCTGGGGATGTTATCGAGAAGCAATATAGACAACTTACAACGGCTGCATCGGATGGCACAATTGCTGCTTTGGAATCAGTAAAATATGTGCGTGCCTTGGAAGGAAATGGACTTTAACAGGTTATCCACCCAGTCATGCGAATCACCATTTGGGACAACCATCCAGAGCGTATCGCTGAGATTGATAAAAACCTCCATCTGGCTTTGAAATACTTAGGCCTGAAGGCGATTATCATTTGGAATTCCGAACCGCCACAGCTGGCCCGTGAAAATATACTTGATCGACTACCGGTGCTTGAAATTGACGGATTATACTGGTCCCGCAAACCTGGTGAGACCTTTAGCAGGGATGACTGTATATCGCTTTTACAACGGGTGCTCTTTAGAACGGATCGCCCAAATCGATAGAATTAGGAGAAAAAATGAGATCAAAGAGAAACGTTATCGCTGTTATGCTTGATACCCTTCAGTTCAACTATTTAGGCTGTTACGGCAATAAATGGATTCAAACTCCGCATCTGGATCATTTTACCCGGCAGGGCGTTTTGTTTGAAAACGCCTACACCGAGGGCCTGCCCACCATTCCTTGTCGCCGGGCGATGTTCACCGGGCGCTATACATTACCGGTAAAGGGTTGGTCTCAACTGGATGTTGATGACACCACCATTGCAGATCTTTGCTGGGGTCAACCCATCGATAGTGCCCTGATCCACGATTCCGGCCCTTTCCGTTTGCCCAAGTTTGGATACTCCAGGGGTTTTGATAAGGTCCATTTTATCCATGGCCATGAAACAGATCACCAGTATTACGCCCAGGACGAGTTAACATCCTCCCATAAAGCAGAGGACTATTATGAAGACCACGTGATGGACAAAGCCGATGAAATATTAGGAGAGAACGTGATGCGTCCTCTGTTGAATCAAGTGGAGTGCCATCTTAAAGAGCGACAATATTGGAATTCTGATGAAGACCAGCATGTGGCCCAAGTAATGAAGACAGCCGCTCGTTACCTGGAGGACGTTGACCGCAATAAATCATTTTTCTTATGGATCGACAGTTTTGATCCTCACGAGCCTTGGGATCCACCGTCTGTATACGATCCAAATAAAAAATGCCTTTACGATCCCGATTACAAAGGTAAAGATATGTTTCTACCCATTCAGGGCCATGTTGAGGGCCTGTATACCGAAGAAGAGTTACACCATATCCGCATGCTGTATGCTGAAAAGGTAACCATGTGCGATAAATGGTTCGGCTGGTTGATGGAAAAGGTGCGGACCTTGGACTTGGAGCAGGATACCTTGGTGCTTCTTGTTTCAGACCACGGTTCTCCCATGGGCCATGGCGAGCATGGTCACGGTATCATGCGCAAGTGCCGACCATGGCCGTATGAGGAGCTGGCTCATATTCCATTTATTATGCGTGGTCCTGATTTGCCCAAGGGAAAACGTATCAAGAGTTTTGTGCAATCCGTCGATGTCGCCCCCACGGTTGTGGATTGGCTGGGGATCGGTGTGCATCCTTCTATGCAAGGGCAAAGCCTTTTGCCGTTGGCCAAGGGCGAGGTGGATAAGATTCGAGATTTCGCCATTGCCGGGTATTTCCGCTATTCCTGGTCAATCATTACCGATAGGTGGTCATATATCCATTGGTTGAAAGATGACGAAAAATCCGTCGCTGATTCTAGGTTCGGGATTTACGGCCGTGACCTCGCTAAATCTACAGCCCATCTGCGTGAAATGGCTCAGGCCAATGTAGTGGAAGATCGAGATACCGCATTCTATAACAAGGCTTACGAGGAACATAAAAAGATGGCAACTTTAGACGGTGATGACCAGTGGACGTGTACAGCGGCCAGTTCGGGCGAAGTGCCGGATCGCGATGAGTTGTATGATCGCCGCGAAGATCCTTTTCAGTTACATAACATTGTATCCGACAATCCGGAAAAAGCTAAAGAATTATTTGATCAATTACGTGAGTTTATGGCTGAACTAAGAGTATTATAAACATTAAGGAGGTACCGCTTTTGAACTGGAATAGTTTACACGGAGACTATATCGAATTTTTCAGCAAGGAGGATATGGACCGTATCCATGGTACCTCCCTGAAAGTATTGAAGGAAATCGGACTCAAGGTTACCAATGAACAAGCTTTTGAAATTTTTAGTGAAACCAGCGCCGACGTAGACAAAACCACTAAAATTGTAAAATTTCCTGAAAGCCTAATAGATGAGGCCCTGGCAGCAACCCCCTCATGCTTCATATGGCAAGCACGTGATCCCGATAAAAATCTGGACATGCGTGATACCTTGGTTCACTTTTCGCCGGCAGCCTGCCCTCCTTTTGTTCGCGATCTTGAAACCGGTGAGCAACGACCCACTACCTACCAAGACTGCTGCAATATGGTGAAAATTAACGACGCCTTGGAGCGTATCTCCGATTGTTTCTGCCCGGTCTTTCCCACGGATGTACCAAAAGGAAGTGAGCATTTCTATATGATGAGGGCGATGACAGAAAATTCTGACAAATGTATACGAGGCAGGCTTACGGGAACCCAAGTCGCGCAGGACTCCATCAGGATTGCCCAAAAAATTACTGAAGCTGTTGGAATTGAGCCCCAAGGACCGAACATGATTGCCCTGACGGATACAATTTCGCCACTTCGTACAGATGATGAGATCGTTGACGGACTCATCGAATATGTTAAAGCGGGCTTTCCGGTTATCTTATCAGCGGAAATAATGGCTGGCGCGACCGGTCCTGCAACACTGGCAGGCGCATTGGCTCTACAAAATGCCGAGATATTGTCGCATGTCGTGCTTTGCCAGAAACTCAAACCTGGAGTACCATTGATTTATGGAACTACCTCCTCGGTAATGGATATGAAAACTTCCATGTTGCGTTATGGGGCACCGGAAATGGCGCTGATCAATGCTGCTACGGCTCAGTTGGCGCGATACTACGGTATGCCAAGTCGGGGCGCTGCTGGCTGCACGGACGCAAAAGAACTTGATATGCAGGCTGGTTATGAAGTTGCGCTAAATGTCTTGTTATCTGCCCTGGCTGGAATAAACTACATGACCCAATCGATTGGCGGGATGGATATGGGATTGTCAGTCAGTTATCGAAAAATCATGATCGATCATGAAATGCTGGGTTCGGTCATTCGATGTCTTCAGGGAATAAAGGTCGATGAGGAGGCTTTGGCCTACGATGTTATCAATAATATTGGCCCGGGAGGTACCTTCCTGACACATATGCATACCTTTGAAAATTTCAGGCGTGAGCATTTTATTAGCGAATTGGCAGATACAGGTAGTTTTGCAGACTGGGAAGAAAAGGGGAGGATAAGCTTAGCGGAAAAAGCCGGAGAAGAAGTAAGAAGAATTCTTGGAAACCATAAACCTACGCCTTTGCCCGAAAGTGTTGAAGAAGAACTGGATACTATAGAGCAGGAAGTCCTTGAAAGGGTAATAGATCAGAATGGAAAATAGATTAATGCGATTAGGAATACACAACTATCATTTCCATATGCACGGCCTTGGTTGCTAA
>CAZWEO010000223.1:0-5465 GCA_964633115.1 uncultured Desulfobacterales bacterium | reverse complement strand
TTCGTTAACCGTCATTTTGCCGAGTTTATAACGTAATATGAGGCGTACACCCGTTAAAGGGTTGGCAAGCGGTATTGTCTAAGACCGCGGATTTATTCATCCGTGGTCATTGTTTTAAACCGTTAAATCATCGGGTGTAGGGGCGAACCTGTGTGTTCGCCCTATTTGCGTGTGCGACGTTAACCTTCCGGGCAGACACGTAGGTCTGCCCCTACGTGGTTCTTGCCTTAATGAAAAATGATCACATTGAAATAATCTAACCTGATAAAAATTTGTCTATATTCATCGATCTTTTAACAAAAAATTTCAAAATATTGGACAAATCGAGATTTGGTAAATTTCAAAAAGCTGCGCTTACTGCGCCATACGCGATATTCAGCGCCATGGCACTCGGCCTGGTAGACCTCCCCTTTTTTAAAAATAACTGATTGGTTGCCGCCGATGGGGGCCTGGTAGCTTTGGGTACACACGACGACATAGAACGTTACATCTGTCGCCGCTGGTGAATGTTTTGAGTTGGAATTCGCCATTTTGCTTGCAATAACCTATACATGGGTGGATGACACCAATTTTTTCCCCACCTCACTAAAATAGTCCACCAGCACATGCGTAATCGCCTGGGTACCGATTTTATTAAACTGTGAACCACTTTCTGAGTTCAAAAAAGCAATATAGGCACCAATATCTTCGTTGGAAATGTTTCGATACGTATAATAGGTTGATATTCTAATGTTTTGTTCCATCTGCTTCTCGATGGTTGGTCGAATTCTTTCTATTAGGGACCGTATTCTGCTTCGGTCAATTTGGTTTTCCTCAGGAAAGGCTAAATTCATGGAAACGGTGATACTCTCGAAAAGTTCCATGGCGATATTGATGGCACTATCCACCATCTCGGCAGCCTCCATAAATTCTTCAATGATGACGACACGCTCCTGGGGTGGTTGATTTTGCTGCATATTCTGGGCGTAAACCAATAATCCTGTTTGGGATTCCGGGCTTAAGGCATCGTTTTCTGCTTGGGTAATCTTGCGCGCCACTGAAGACCTGAGCCATGGCAGCACCTCCCCGAGCATCTGGTTATTCATGTTCTTTTTGCAATACCAAACCAATTTTTTTCGGGCAGATACTGGATCAAACGAATTCTTAATGATTCGAATAGCCTTATTATCGATTTCAGGGTTTCCGGAGGAGAAGGTACCTTGTTGGGAAAGCATATCAATGTTGCTGGGAAACGTCTTAATAAAATGATCCATGCCCGATAGAACAATACTCTCCCGGATCAAATTCGGTTTTACCAGACCCCAGGTTTTTTTTGCCTCTTTATATTTTTTTTGATAAGAATCGGCCGACTTTTGATAAGAATCGGCATTTATCTCAGAATGATCTGGACCATAGTAGGTAACGCTGTCGCATAAGCCCGGAGCGCTAAAGAGAAACATCAGCAGGAACCCATAAATTATACTTCTAACACTTGCCTGCATGTTCACCTCCCAATAAAATCGTTTTGACAATATTATGAATGCGACTTGGTCGCAAATTTAAAAGCCTAGTTTACCAGCCAATTTCATGACAGAATAACACTCTACACGAATTGCTTGTTGCCGTACAACAAAAATTTAGGTAGCTTACCGCGATAATTGCAATTAGGCCTTCAGCTGCTGGACAAAACTTACAAAGCCGGTCATGTACTTTTCAAGCTGTTTCTTGACACCGTCATCGGTTAGATTGCCTTCCTGATCGAATTTGCCACCGGCGCCGCTTACCCACATGAGTCTGCCCGACCAAACCTGCGTGCCCAAAACCCGTAAAACCGGCAGCCAGGCATATTGGGAAAAGGCCGTACCAAAACTGCCCGGCATTGAAAGAATGTTTCCTGAGACTACCTGATATGCCAACGATTGTCGCCATATTAATTTACCTCCATGATTAATAAAATCAGGAAGATATGGTTGAATTGAGTTCTTCCTTGAGAATACAGCAAGCGATTTTATACTTAGGTGTCCCGTTTTCGTGGTACAAGATGTTGTCGGGCTGAATAATTCTATTCATTACACAACCTTCGGGAACGGTCAATTCAAAAAGGTTCTTTTCATTGATGGGTGGTGACTTAACTAATTTGTCCCTCTGAAATTCGAGGCTGTGAATGGGGTAATCTTCGCACAGCGGACATCTATAAACCCGGCCATTTGGAAAAATAAAATAATTATCCGAAACCTGACCAGCACATGCAAAGGTTTCGTGTGGTTCCAAATATACCTTGGGATAAATTACCGGGATGCCCAACTGCGCAATCTCACCAGCGATCAGGGGGATATGTTCAAGCCATGTTTGGCCTGGTATCTGTAGATGGGCCAGCTTACCATTCTCTGCTCTCAGGGCGGCGGATCTCCCCCGCAAACCAATGACCTGGATAAAAAACCGGTCAATCGGCAGTCGCGGCAACAGGGAGGTCATGGATTCTAAATCGTCAATATTTTCAGCACTTACCGTGTATATCAGGCTGACGCCGAATCCTCGCTCCTTGGCAGCCACTATACCGGACACACATCGATCAAATGAACCTTCTCCCCGAATGGGATCATTGGTTTGCGCGCTGGATCCATCCAGGCTGAAACTAAAAGTGTCCACCTCTGATGGCGTCACCTTATCCAGAATGTCGTTAAACAGATAGCCGTTGGTGTCGATGGTAATGGATTTGTACTTTAGATTCCTGGCAATCTTTACAATCTGGGCTAAATCAGGATGGAGCGTCGGTTCACCCCCCAAAAGAATTAGATTGGTGGCGCGCTGATCATGGGAAAGGATCTTAAGCCAAGCTTGGATAGTGGCAGGTGGCAGCATTTCGGTGCCATGCTGTTCCGGGTTGATATAGCAGTATCTGCATCGAAGATTGCAGGCGGTAAGAATGTGGAAAAAGACGTTTCTGGTTTGCTCGGTGAAAGAGACTGTTCGTTTCATAAAATGCGGTGGATCGCTTGTGAAAGGCTTTTTCCCGAGATACACTCAGCCGTTTTCTGGCCCATTTATCCCGTAAAATTACTGAGAGCTTTTTTGGCTTTTATGAGCTCTTCGTTGGTTAATCGTAAACGTGCAGTCACATATTCGGCAAAAATTCGATAAAGCAGTAGCAGGAAATCGACGCGCTCATCCTGGTTGTCTGATGAAGACAATCTTTTTTTGGCGGATGTATCCACTGCCAGACAGACGGTCGTGCCGAGAGCATGCACCGAGGCTGATCTTCTCTCATCGTCGATGACGCGCATCTCCCCAAAGATTTCTCCTTTTTTATCGATGTTACTAATTGAAACACCCTGTTTCGAAATTTTTATCTGTCCGGAAAGCAAAAAATACAACCAGGGGTCGAAATCACCTTCTTGTATGATTTGTTCGCCGTCTTCGTACTGACGAATCTTACTCAAGCGCAACAATTTACCCAGGCTTTGGGTTTCAAAGTTGCTCAAGGCGGAAATGTTCATCAATTTTTGGATATTCTCTATATTTTCTTTCAGATACTTAGATTCAATCATGCTTAATCCTCCAACAGGTACTTTAACTGCTTAATCGAAAAAGGCAAGAAAAATAAAATCGTGTTCCACGATTTTATGAAACGCGACTACGTCGCTCCAAAGCCAAAAAAAATCCTTATTCCCTTAACAAACTACGCTGTAAGTCTTCTCGGTGGGGCCTTAGGATGAAGCTCACCTGAAGGCCTCAACTCGAGCAGCAATGATGAATTCAAATTTAATCGTTGGATTGATTTTAGCTGTGCTTGTTTACAACTGCGGTTTTGCCCCATATGGCGTTTATTCGTTGGACCAAGCCTCGAGACAGTCTTTGCTAAGCGATTCCTCGAATGCAACCGGATAGCAACCATCAAAACAAGCTTTACAGAAATGATTCTCTGGGTTGCTTACTGTGGTAGCCGCCAACAATCCTTCTAAACTGAGGTAATGTAGCGAGTCCAATCCCAGGTGCTTTTCCAGTTCGGCGACGCTTTTGTTGGCGGCAATCAACTCACCCCGGGTCGAAAAATCTATCCCATAGTGGCAAGGGAATCTATGTGGCGGGCCACTGACCCGCATGTGAACCTTGTTGACGCCCAGTTCCCGCAGGGTCTTCACACGCGTTTTGACAGTGGTACCTCGGATGATGGAATCCTCAATAATGATGATATCTTTACCCTTTAATAGGGTTTTAATGGGGTTCAACTTAATGCGCACGCTAAAATCACGCATGCTCTGAGTGGGTTGGATAAAGGTGCGGCCCACGTAGTGATTTCGAATCATGCCCATCTCAAAGGGAATCCCCGCAGCCTCGGAATAACCAAGGGCTGCATAGGTTCCCGAATCTGGGAAAGGCATAACAAAATCGGCTTCAACCGGGGCTTCTTGGGCCAAACGGGCACCATGTGCTTTGCGGATTTGGTAAACTGTGTTTCCAAAAAATGAGCTATCTGGCCGTGCAAAATAGATACATTCGAATATGCAAAACGCGCGCCGATCCGGTACCGGCACATGGATGCTTTTGATTTGATCACCATGGATGATCACAATTTCCCCAGGATCCAGCTCGCGGATATAATCGGCCTGAACCAAATCCAGGGCACAAGTTTCGGACGCCAGGACATAATTACCATTCAGGCGGCCGAGGCACAAGGGTCTAAATCCGTATGGATCCTTGATACCGATGACTTCGCCTTTCCCGGTCAGCATCGCAAATGAAAAGGCGCCCTTGAGCTTATTTACGGCGGCCACGAGTGCTTGCTCAAATCCCAAATCGAGATTTTTAACAAACAGGTGCAAAAATATTTCCGTATCCATCGTGGTCTGGAATATGGAACCCGCCTCCTCCAGCTCACGTTTTAATTCATATGCATTGACGATGTTACCATTGTGGGCCACGGCATAGGATTTTTTACGATGTTGGACCACAAAGGGTTGTGCATTGGTGAGAATCGAGCTGCCGGTTGTAGAATATCGCACATGCCCAATAGCGTTTAAACCCTGCATATCTTCCATGTTTTCGCTATCAAAAACATCCGGTACCAGGCCCATGCCCTTATAGGCAAAAATAGTGTTTTCCCTGGCCACCGCGATACCGGCACTTTCCTGGCCACGATGTTGCAAGGCATACAAGCCAAAATAGGCCATCTTGGCTGCTTCAGTATGACCGGAAATACCAAATATGCCACAGGCCTCCCGGGGTCGCTGTTCCACACGCGGGTGGTCATCCATGGCCATGCACGCTTGATCAGAATTCATCCTTAGGTGTGCTCCTTACGTCTTTCTACTTTAAAGCTGGTTCAGCTTAGAGCAGCTATACTGCTGTAGGCTAAACAACACTATCCCCATATAAATATTGCTATGCCTTTTAGCATAACTAAGGATGATATCAACCCCAAATAGGATCAGGACACACGGTAAATTTGTTCTATTGATTAACCATTTGAAAAGCAGCAACTATTC
>CAZWEO010000222.1:0-5533 GCA_964633115.1 uncultured Desulfobacterales bacterium | reverse complement strand
AAGTTGACCTGTTATTGCTTGACATGATTATGGACCCAGGTATGAACGGCCGTGAAACATACGAACAAATAAAAGAGATTAACCCCCTACAAAAGGCCATTATTGTCAGCGGTTTTGCCGAGACCGAGGATGTTCGTGCGACCCAGAAACTCGGTGCCGGACCATATATAAAAAAACCGATAACTTTGGAAATTCTTGGTCTCGCGGTCAAAGATGAATTATCCAAGGGTAGCTGATAACTAAATTTTAAATTGGAAAAACAAATAAACTTTTGCCCCTGTAAGGGGTGGTGTTATTCAAGCAGGCAGAACCCTCACGGGACTGCCTTTTTTCGTTGGCCTATCATAAGAAAAAGTTCCGACTTTTTCGTTGACCTACATAAGAAAAAGTTCCGACTTTTTCGTTGACCTACATAAGAAAAGTTCCAACTTTTTCGTTGACATGACCCTAAGAAATGGTCAACATCTGGGATGTTTCCCACGAATTAATGTCCGGAGGCGAGCATGAAGCGGCTCAATTAAACGCTGTTTCATTTCGGAACAGTGTCTGACAACAAGGATAAAAGTTAATGCCAGCCATAGGAGGAAGCCCATGCATGCGAACCTTCCTAAAATGACTCCCTTTCAAGGCTTTCGGGCCCTGGATGGAAACCATTGCTGGTCTAGTTCCTTAGCCAAGATCTATGACTTTTATGATTGTCCTCTAAGTGAACCCATGTTGTTAGGGCTTGGTTCCGGGATGGGCCTGATTTATTGGCATCAAAAAGGTACAATCCCATTTTTAGGCGGGCGGGATCATTTTAAAGATTATCATGAATTCCTAGCCCAGCGCACTGGTGTGGTAATTCGTAAGAAAGTCACTACCAGTGCTGCCAAGGCAGAACGCATGCTAATCGATATGCTCGAACGGCAAGCACCTGTCATGATGTGCGTGGATATGGGCTTCTTACCCTATTTTGAGTTTGATTTTTCAGGCTTTCACCCACCCAGCCAGGATGATATTTATGGGGCAATCCGGCAGACACTCGACCGTATGCTGAATCCGCCCATCCGCAATATTGGTGTAAAAGGTATTCGCAAGGCAGCCGCAGAAATCAAAAAATGGCAGTCAAAATTATCCGAGACTGAATTCCGATTCAGTATTCTCAACCTGTATATTTTTGTAATCGTAGGCGGCACCGGGGGGGGCATATTTCGATATATGTATGCCGATTTTTTAAAGGAGGCGTCTGTGATTACAGGGAATCGAGCTCTGCAAGAGGTCGCGCAGATGGTAAAAAATTGCGGCGATCTGTGGGAACAGGCCGTGGCACCCTGCGCAGATGCCCTGGAGGTCGCAAGGCCTGAGGAACTCATCGCAGATATCCCTGAAAAACTGCTCCAGATTGCGTCCCAAGAAGCAGCAGCATTTGGCCAACTGCAAAATGCAATCAATTGATATTCAAATAAGGAACTGATGAAGGAATTGAGTTCATCCACAGCGCCGGAAGCCCGGATGCGGGCATCGGCTTTGCTGATACGTCACCACTGAATAAACCGGTTTTGCCACGATCGCCGGATCCAGTATAAATCGTCATGATTTCACTCCATAGTTAGAATTCCCGCTAAAGGGATGGGAATATTAGTAAGAAAACTGATGGCGGAAAAGACTTTCGCATAAGAGCGACAGTGGTAACATTTACGAATTGTTTCAAGCGAGCTTAAGTCGTATAAAAAGCCAGGGCATCAGCAAAAAAACGGCCAATCCCACCAGAGCATACCGGATAAACCGAAAAAACAGAAAAGGCGACAGGCCTGAGAAAAGAACTTTTAATCCAAAATAGATAAGTCCCAATATTCATTAGGTTACATGGCGCACATCGTCAATGGAAAGTACTCCGTCTAGTTTTTCCCCATCCAGTACGGGCATGTGGCGGATCTTGTTTTTGGTCATCAGCGTAAGGCATTTTTTCAATTGGGTGTCCGGACTAACGCTTATGACGTTTGAGGTCATAATTTCGTTTACCTGCGTTTCTTTGGAAGCTTTGCCTTGCAAAATTACCTTGCGGGCATAATCCCTTTCAGACATGATGCCAACCATCTTGTCATTATCAGCAACTATCAAGGCGCCAATCTCTTTTTCGGCCATGATTCTGAGTGCATCGTAAACCGTCGTATTCGACGTCACAGCGTAGACGTCATGTCCTTTTTTGTCCAATAATTCTTTAACTAACATGGCTTGATCCCCTTATTTAATGGATTGTTATTACGACGTAAAGCAGCTTCTTGTTGCTTTGCGTATATGCAAATCTATAGTTTAAAGGTTTGGGGTACCTTACTCATCGATCTCAATCAAATTAAGGTTAATGCTATCACCGCTAGGATCAATAGGAAAGCCTCCTATATCTAGTAGGAACTCATTCGAAAAGGAATATTTAATCTAAAAGCAAATCGTAAATTTTGTCAATCCCGAAAGCGATAGGATGAAATTCGTAAATGGCTATCGGTTTTCATTAAGGTTGAAAGCATCAGCCTAGATAGCTTTTAGAGCAAAAAAGGGTACAAATAAGATATTCTGATGTAACTCAAATAGAGCTTGATTTGCTTTCATATGAAGAGAAACGGACGTTGATCCTATTTTTAGGCTATAATGGAGGAAAATGGATATACTTAGATGAAATTTGTGCTACACGGAATGTTTTTTAAAGAAAAAAAGATCGATCTCACAGAAAATCCACTTGTAAAATTGACTAGGTATTTATGTGTTTGAATTACTGTTGAAAATTCAAATCGAGGTGCTTTATTAAGTATATAAACTGTAATATAATTATTACTAATTTCCTAAAAATAATGATAAATAAATGTAATCAAAAAGTAGTAAAGTAACTGACCGATTTAAATAGAAATTTTTATTTAAGTAAATTATTAAATTTTTAACTCATTGTTTTATAAAGATATATATTCGTATCGTACCCATAAAAAAAAATAAAAAAAATTAAAAAAAGGCTTGACAAACAATAAGCAATTAATCTATCCAAACAGTCAAGGGTGATTATCGATCCCAATCGTAATAACCCGAACTTGCCAGGTGGGGTCAACCTGGAATGACTAGCTCGATGACGCTCGCAAGGGTTGAACTGAGCTTAGGAATGACAGAGCGGACAATATCCGGCAAGCGGTCGAGCAAGGTTGAGCTTGAAACGAAGGTGTTAGGCAAAGCCTTAACTGGCAGGGCTTAACAAGGGAAGTTCAAGCTGGACAGCGCAAGGCACTCGGTCGCACAAGGCCAGGTTTGGCCTGATTGAGAAACGCAAAACCTGCAAGGGTTGGGCGAGGCTTAATAAAGCAAAACCAGGCAGAGCGAGACAAGGTGTCGAACAAGGTCAGGCCGAGTTTTACTAGGTGTGAAGAAACTCGTTAGAGTGGAACATTACTTAGCGAAAATTGGGCAGGACCAGCGGGAAGCACTAAGTTTAGTGAGGCCACGTTAGGGATGACTAGGTTTAATGATGCTCGCAAGGGCGATTTAAATCTTCGAAAACCAAACGAGGCAGCGTACGACAAGAGACCGAGCAAGGTCTGGCATGGTTTGACTAGCCTGAATAAAATCCGCGAGGACGGCATTTGATCTAATCAACCAGGCAGGACAGAGCGAGACAAGGTGCTAAGCATGGTCAGGCTGGATACGACCAAGTTAAGTCGAGCCCTCGGGCAAAGCCTAACGTGGAAAAATTCGGCTGGACAAGGCGAAGCATCCGCGGGAAAAGCGATTGGCACCCCACAAGGTGAGTATCGATAATACCTGGGGCAGCAGGATTAATTTCCTGCTGCCCATTTTTTTTGCCTCAAATCAATTTCAAACAATATATATTCAAAATTGTCTAATCAAGATTTCTCGGTTTATAGGTGTTGAAGAAACAAGTTTAAATCTGATTTCGATACATATTGGAGGAAATTCATGGGCAAAAGTGTTAAAGTTCTCTGGCTTTCACAAGAAGAATGCATTGAATCAGGTGCCATGGACATGCAAATGATTCTAAAGAATGTCCTCAAAGCCAATCAATGGCTGGGAGAGGGAAAAACTGTAGAGACCGAGCTGTGTCATTTAAACTGGGAAGCGCATGCCCACGCAGGTAAACGGATCGGGATTCATGCGGCTCTGATCAACTCAGAAGAAATATCGGTGGCCTCGGTAAAAGGCATTCCCAGCAATCCCGATAATCCATTTAAATTGGGAATGCCGCGATCCAACGGCATCATAACCCTTTATGATGAAGAGACCGGCTATCCCTTTGCAGTCATGGATGATACCATCATAAGCGGGATGCGTACGGGTGCCTCTAGTGCTACGGGAGCCAAATACTGCGCCAATCCAGATGCTGAGATAATGGGGCTCATCGGATGCGGGGTAATTCAAGATGCGTGCATTGAAGCCACCAGCCTTGTGATGGACAATATATCCACGGTCAAGCTTTATGATACTTCCCAGGAGCGCGCGCATGCCTTTGCGGATCGGTGGCGGCAGCTGGGATATGACTTTGAAATTTGCGACACTGCCAAAGCAGCGATTGAAAATTCCGACATCGTGCACACCTGCACCAATGTTGAGTTGGGGCTTGAATATATTGAGGCGGATTGGATTAAAAAGGGATCATTTCATTCGGCTGTATCTATCTGGGATTACAAGGACGAGGCAGTTCTGCTGCCCGGAAATAAATATTGCATGGACTGGAAGTTCCGGCTCAAGGATCCCAAATACACATTCAGCGAGCTGGTAGCCGATGGTCGCATCCGGGAATCCGATATTGTGCAGGTAAGCGACATCATGAACCGGAGAGCGACCTGTCGAACCTCAAAAGATGATGTGGTTTTCTTTATGACTCTGGGGCTCTGTATAACCGATACCGCCAATGCTTATGAAGTTTACCAGAAGGCGGTCAGAAAGGATTTGGGGACGGAAGTCTATTTGTGGAAAAATCCAGCACGATTCTAGTACTGCGACTCAAAATTCCAATATAAAAATACTGCTTGCAAATGCAAATGGTTATATTGTAATCTCTCTGTTTACGAACCCACTATTTAGCCGTATGTTGAACCTGTTATCAATATCTCTCGACACGTAGAAAAATCACCTTTATCACGATTATGATCCTCTTATAATAACATCGATTGAGGAAACGCACTTGATTCGCTGATTGCACTCTATTTCTATCTCAGAGCATCCCTAATCAAAGATGGCAGGCATGCGGCATAAAATCAGTTAATGTTATTTTTGGTAAACATTTAGCTGGAAATGGAGAGAAAAATGGCGATAGGGGTATTAATAAAGCGTATTGTGAAGGATGGCATGGATGCCAAAACGTTGTTGCCATATGTCGTCGATCTGAGGGCAATAGCAGTTCGTCAGGATGGATACATTTCCGGCGAAACCTTTTTTAATTTAAAGCGGCGAGAGGAGTGCCTGGTAATTAGTCGCTGGACATCCCTGGAACATTGGCAAAGATGGGAAAAGAATAAGCAGCGCATCGACATCAATAAAGAGATGGACAAACAAT
>CAZWEO010000221.1:0-5681 GCA_964633115.1 uncultured Desulfobacterales bacterium | reverse complement strand
ACTAAGGCGTTCTTTGCCAAGGTCCAGAACAAGCTACATTTCGCTATCCACGGCAATACGGCAGCCGAACTGATCATGCAAAGGGCGGACAGCACCAAAGCCAACATGGGACTTACCTCGTGGGAAAAGGATCCTGGCGGTAAGATCGTGAAGCCCGATGTATTCGTTGCCAAAAACTATCTGGCCAAGGATGAACTGGAGTCACTGGGACGCATCGTCAACGCTTATCTGGATCTGGCCGAAGAGCGCGCAAAGCGGAAAATCCCTATGACCATGGAAGACTGGGCCAGGCGACTGGATATGTTCCTGGAGTTTGATGACCGTGAAATCCTGCAGGACAGCGGCAAGGTGACTGCCAAGCTGGCCAAGACCCATGCCGGGGATGAATTTGAAAAGTACCGCATTGTGCAGGACCGCCTTTTCGAGAGTGATTTTGACCGGGTAATCAAGCAGCTGGAAGAGAAAGATGAAGAAGATGAATAGGGGTTTTCAGACTTGGGTTACGATATCACCGCATTTGATGTGCAAACGGGAATCGAACCCGCGTCCGTTCTCTGTTTTGAGAAAACATGGAGAAAAGCATTTCCCGCAAGGGACGCGGAGAATGGTGCTTTGATGCATCGTAAGGCGTTGTAATCAAATGACTTTCGATGTGTCAGCGCGTATGAGACGGTTTTGCTGGACGGCGGAAAGCCCTCCACCAATCATTATATCAATAATATCAATCAGTTAATCTGTACAAAAGCGGTTAAAATTGACGATTGTGCCTGAAATTGTGCCTATTTTAGGCACAATTTGTGTTTAATCCCGCCGCCCATTGCCTTTCTAACGCGCTACCGTCTTTCCGGGTCAGGTTCGGAATGTAACGGCTGTAGGTCCTGTGGACCATTGACGTGTCCACGTGCCCCAAGGTGCGTGCCACCCATTCCGGCATTTCCCCTGCCGCAAGAGCCCAGGTTGTAGTTTCGCTAATATAAAACTGACCCCCTAATATAGAAAACGACAACCCAAAATTGACCCCCTTGGGCGGACCTCTGGTATAGAGGGTTGAATAATATCAATCCTATGACTGGAGGTAGAAAGGAGAATGCTTACGGTGGATCAATACAGCTACATACGGACAGCAAAACGGGTTTATGGGAAAAAGATAAAACAGATAGCCAGGGAGACAGGGCACTCCAAGAATACCATCAAGAAGGTACTTCGGGGAGAATACAGCGGATACAAACCAAGGATTGAACAACCGTATCCAGTTTTGGGGCCTTATCTTAACATTATTGACCAGTGGCTTGAGGAGGATAAGACTCGGCCTAAAAAGCAGCGTCATACGGCGGTCCGGGTTTTTAACCGTCTCAAACAGGAACATAATTTTCAAGGTGCGGAGACGACCGTCCGGCGATATGTACGTGAAGCCAAACTGAGATTGGGGGTAGGTGCTCCGCAGGTATTTATTCCCTCAGATCCGCAGGCTGGTTTTGAAGGCGAGATGGACTGGGGACGGTGTATTGCGATTTTAGGAGGTGTCGAGACCCGGCTAAAGCTTTTTTGTATGCGGTCCAAATTCTCAGGCAAGCATTTTGTTCGCTGCTATCCCTGCGAACGGCAGCAGGCATTATTTGACGGCCACATACGCGGGTTCTCATTTTTCGGCGGCATTTTTCCGGTCCTGATCTATGATAATTTATCGACCGCGGTGCAAAAGATATTACGAGGCAAAAAACGGATACTGCAGGAGTCGTATGACAAGTTCCGGGGTTACTACAATTTTGTGCCCCGCTTTTGCAATCGGGGTCAAGGTCATGAAAAAGGTGGCGTAGAGGGATTGGTCGGTTATGCCCGGCGCAACTACATGGTTCCTGTTCCGGTCGCCGATTCATTGGAGGATCTGAACCAAAAACTTTTACAGGCGTGTTACGCTTATGGCGACCATCGGATCGCCGGCAGGGAGCACACGGTCAAGGAACTGTATGATGAAGAAAAGGATCATCTGTTATCCCTA
Source organism: uncultured Desulfobacterales bacterium (assembly GCA_964633115.1). GTDB lineage: Bacteria > Desulfobacterota > Desulfobacteria > Desulfobacterales > B30-G6 > B30-G6. The sequence goes on along the minus strand of CAZWEO010000221.1, from coordinate 3,682 downwards.
CCGGACATTCCCTTCAGCAACCTTGAGACCGCTGGTGGTAAAGTGGATAAATACGCTACGATTGTGGTGGATAAGAATCGGTATTCGGTTCCAACATCCTATGCTTATTTTAAGGTCAATGTGGTTCTGCATATCGATTGCGTCGAGATATTTTACGGAGGCAAGAAGATTGCATCGCATGATCGGCTATATGGCAACAACAAATGGAGTCTTCTGCCGGAGCACTATCTGGGACTCATTTCCCAGCGGCCCCAGGCATTTGAATCGGCCCGGGTTATAAGACAATGGCGTAAAAACTGGCCTTTTTGTCTGGAACGGCTTTTGGATAAATTCTGCCAAAAGCAGGGTCATACCAAAGGCATCAAGGACTTCATATCGGTTCTAATGCTATACAAAGACCATGCTGCCGGCGATATCGAGTCGTCGGTTGAGACGGCACTATCATCGGGTGCGGGCACAAGCCAAGTCGTCAAACATATTTTAATCCATAAAGAGGGCGACGACAGCCAATCATTTTCATCCTTGGATAACTGGCAGACCCTGCCGCCTCCGGATGTGTCCGTTTACGGACAGATTGGAGGTGCCATATGAATGCCGGGATGAAAGCACTCTTAATTGACAACCTCAAAAAATTGAGGCTGTCCACGATGATCCGCAACCTTTCGAGCCTGGTCCGCCAGGCCAAGCAGGAGAAGCTGAGCTATGAAGAGTTTCTCTTAAACCTGAGCGAAGTTGAAGTTCAGACCCGACAGGAAAATGGTCGCAAAAGACGGCTGCGGGAAGCCAAATTCCCCATTATAAAGCCGATGGAGACATTCAAGTTTGATGCAGCACCGGAACTAGATGTTCGACTCATAAAGGAACTTTCCAATTGTGATTACGTGAAAAAGGGCCGCAATATTATTTTCTTGGGCAAAAGCGGCACCGGCAAAACCCACCTGGCCACAGCACTGGGTATGGAGGCCTGCAAACAAGGTGTAAGGACCCGTTTTGTCACCGGCTGCGGACTTGCCAATGAACTCATTGAAGCCAGAGATGAGAAATTCTTAGGCCGTGCAGTCAAACGGTATGCAGGCTACGGACTGCTCATTATTGATGAGCTGGGATATGTTCCTTTCTCCAAGGAAGGGGCCCAGCTGATCTTTCAAATATTAGCTGAACGCCACGAAAGAAAACCGGTCATGATAACCACCAATATGGGCTTTGGAGATTGGACACAAGTTTTTGGTGATCCCAGCATGACGGCAGCGCTGCTCGATCGTGTAACGCACAAGGCCCATGTAATCAACTGTGACTGGGATAGCTACCGGCTAAAGGAAACATTGAAAAGGAGATCCAAGTGAAAGATATCACCATATACAATACGCTAAAAGGCAGACTGGAAACAGTCAATTTTGAGTTTACACATGAAAACACCACCTGGTTTGACGATGTTGAAGATTACGCTATTTACAGGATTGCAGATGCATTTGGCGGACTCTTGGTTCAAGAGACCGGATATACTTATCCGATTTTGGTCGGTGATGTTTCGCGCTCTGATATCGAAAACAATCAACAAAAAGCATTAGAGCTGTTGCAGCAACCAATTTAAAAAAGAACTAATTGAGGACCGGGATGGGAGTGGCCTGCGGTCGCTACGCTCCCTCCGGCTACTCCCATCCCGAAGAAAAGAGCCAATATTATGGCTATAGGCGAAGTTATATTTAAATCACAAGGGGGTCAAAATTGAGTTGTCGATAGGGGTCATTTTTCGGTTGTCATTTCGACAGGTTGCAAACGTATGACGTGTCTCGTACATTCTTCTGTATTTCAGACCGCTCTTTTTCATGGCCCTTGACCAAAGTTCCCTCAGTTTGTCCTGAAGAATCGGACGGCCCTCGGTATTAACAAAAACATATGGGCTTTCAACACCCTCCGTCATCAGTTTCTGGGTCTCTAAAGTTTTGGCCATTTCGGGCCGCATGGCAATGCTTCGTCGACTTTCTTCGGTTTTCAGGCTCGCCTTTTCTCTGTTGCGTACACGGCTGAGCTCGATGTGAACGAATTCGTTGTCAACTGCCTGCCATTTAATTGCCACCTGCTCCGATGGCCTCAACCCTGTCTGAACGGCAAATTCAAAATAAGGTCTATACCAGGGTCGGATAAACTCCATTAAGATATTCCATTCCCTAAAACTGAATGGAAATACTCTGGTTTTTGGAACCTTGGGTAATTTTATTCCAAAAAAAGGATCTGGGAAATTGCTCCATCCATGCTCGACAATGGCATCTCTTGTGATAACCCTGAGCGGAATCATTACATTCTGGATGCGTCTTGCAGAAAGCGTCTTTTTAGGACCAACCTTTTTACTCTTCAGCCGCGCCACGAATTTTTTCATCAATACAGGCGTAAATTCGTTGAAGTATTTTTTACTAAAATGCGGTTTCAGATGATGGTTGAGGGTGCAAGTGTAATCACGTATCTGGTTTTCCGTCATGCCCGGTGTCATTTCTTTCCACCATTTCTTTAAATAGTCACCGAACCGGACATCTTCGGGCCCTTTTGTAAAAATCCTGCCCTCGAGTTCTGAAAATCTCGCTTTTTTATTGCTGTGTGGGAATCGTTTTGCAAATTCGAAAATGCCATTCTCAATTTCAGCAACAATCAAATCCAACTTCTGTCTTAACAACCTTAGGTTGGCTGGTGAATTTCTCAACCCAGACGGCTCTCGAATTCTTTCACCGAGATAATGAAAATCCACCCATAATTTACCGCCACGGTTATAAACCCTGCCTGATTTACCGACGTTGACACAATCGCGTGTTCTATTTACCTTTCTTTTTTCGCGGTTTTGAGGAAAATCTATGAGGATTGCTTGCTTCATAAGAACCTCTTTTCCGCCTTTTCAATCACCCCCTTCCAGTTCGAATGTCATTAAACCTTGCTAACATATACGGAGGGAGAAGGTCAATAAAAGCGATTTAGATATTTATCAAGTTCCCAAATTGTTTAGGTTTGTGGTTAATCCTTGATCGATCATCACAGGAGAGCCAATCTTGAACTTCACTCCAAACAAACAACAATTTTCTGGGTGTCGGTTTTAGATAATGAATCCCTTTTTTCAGTTTATTTTGCCATACAAGATTACGTATCGTGCCCGGGGCCATTTTTATACGTTGGCTTAATTCCGCGGTGGTCAGATACTCATCAGTTGTCATTCCCTTTTTAATACCCTGCATCATTCGTTCCGTTGATAATTGTATTGAAATGTATCGAAAGTTTTTTCTTTCTGGCGCGTTAACGGGCATTCTGGTTGACAGAACGGATTGATTTCTTTGCTACTGCAACCAAATGAATTATAGTTTCTTTTATACGCATAGGAAGTCTGATTGATAATTTCTTTTTCGGTGATGATTCGTTTGTCATCTTTAGGTTTGTTTTTGTTTGACCAATTTCCGATAATGGATAAAGCGCCGTCAAAGGGAATGCCGATCCGCTTGAAATGTGCCGCCAATCGAAAACATGTATTCCTTTGATATTCTGTTACACCGTCTTGGAGAATAATTTGAATGCAAGGCGGAAGGCTATAAAAATTACCTTTTTTTGTATTATTATTCTGGTTTTTCAAAGTGATATCCGATTTTACTTTTACTGAACTTTCGCACTTAATTTACAAGGTAAAAAGAGGGATAATTTTCTGAAA
>CAZWEO010000220.1:0-5709 GCA_964633115.1 uncultured Desulfobacterales bacterium | reverse complement strand
ATCCTGACCTTTGTAAAAATTGAGTTACTATGCGTAGTGATAGACGTTTGCGGAACATATCTTCAGCTGTCACCGTGATGATATTGTCTCCCGCTGTAAGTCCGATTGGGCTACTGCGCCAGGTCGAACCCTCCATGATGGCAATCAGTGTGTCGCTGCTTCCGGCTAACGCATATGTCAACTGCTTGATCAGGTCGGTATCGTCGCTGATGGAACCGCCGATCACGATGGCATCCAGTGCCGTTGTATAGGTGTCTTGATTGGTGGGATTGTTAATCGATATCTGCGGTGGCGCTGCATCCTTGATGATGGTAATTTGGGCCGAAGCGGTTGGTGTATTGTCATTCTCATCGTCCGCAGTAGCGATTATCTGATTTTCACCGGGAGACAGCGCGACGTCACTGCCCCAGTCGCCAGACTCCCCGGTCGTATTGATCGTTGTACCGGCGACGACCACCTGGGTTGCATTGCTCCACGATCCACTCAGGGTCAGCGTACCTGCATTCGTATAGTATGGGTTTTCAGCTGCAAATCCGTCGATTTGATCGATAGACACCGCTACGGGATTGGTCGGGTTAGATCCAAGGAGATACTCGTCTAGATCGGATATCCCATCACCATCGAAGTCGGCAGTCGGCTCTCCACCAACCACATCGGTTGAACCAAAGTATTTAACCTCCCACCAGTCAGGGAGCCCATCTTCGTCATTATCAATAAATTCAGGAGCTTCAAATGCGCCCATATCCCAGTAATTACCTTGGGGCCGACTTTCTCCAATAATATCTCTGCCGAGGTCGCTTATCTTCGTGGCGTCAATGGCGGGTGACGTTGGCTTTAGACTGAAATCATCGATGCCAACATTGCTGAATTCAGGATCCAAAGGAATGTTAGACGTCGGCAGCCAGGGGAGACTTGTCGTTCCGATTGTGTTGTAATCCAGACTGCCGTATTCAATATTGTAGAACTCGTCTTCAACCATAAGGTCCATTCCGTTATTGCCGTAAAAGATATTGTACAGCAAGGCCGGTGTCGACCCGGGTTCAATTACTAGGCCATTTACCATATTGGCGGCGACCGTGTTGCTCATGACGGTTGCGTTTGAGGTAAAGGAAAGGCGCACGCCCTCGGCGTTGCCGAAGATCACATTGCCTATGATGTCGACGGGCGCCACTTCGTTCGCATAGATACCCGCGCAATCGTTGGCATAAATCTCATTGTAAGTTACTGAGGCACTGCCCGAAAAGACTGCAATACCGCCGGACCCGGTTTTGTCTGTGTTGTTCTCATAAACAATGGTGTCACTGACCTGATTGCCAAAACCGGACATCAGAGCAATACCATTCCTTCCGTTTTCCGAAACTGTCATGCCAATGATTTGGTTTTCATCCGGTGACTCGCTAGAACCGTCCAGCAGGATCCCGTCTATGATATTTGCTTTAACAATACCGTTACGAATGACATTGTTCGAGCTGCCGGCAGCTACTTTAATACCCGTATCAAAACCGCTTATGGTCGTATCGCCAAGATCGATATCCAACAAATATCTTTCCACGACCAGTAAGCCAACACTACAATCTGCGGTAGTGCAAGTAATCGAATTGACCCCTGAAAAGGTTACACAGGCCGCATCGAGAGCAAACTTTATGCCCACATCAAAACCGTTGATGACAATATTCTCCAGAATAACCGCCTCCGCCCCCTCCTCAATGCGCAGGCCGTAACTGCCTTTAGAGCCGTTGCCGCTAAGATCACTATTAATCAACTGGTTGTTTTCACCCGTGAAGATGTTGATGCCGTTGTTTGCCTGGGTGGGCTCAATAGAAAGATTGTCCAATACATTATTCGTACCTTCAACAATCAGATTATCCTCGATATTCCCGAAGATATTGAAATTACTTATCAGGTTGTCTCTGGCATCTTCGGCTATGTAAATGGCTGTTTCGGATCCTGTAATCTCCGTATTGAGTCCAACGATCCCACCACCGATGATGCGATTTCCAGAACCTGACAATATGCTGATCCCCACAAGGGTATTATTCGCGATACTGGTACCCAACACTTGGTTATCATCAGGTGTTTCGCTACAAGCATCAAACATGATCCCATAATCATTTGATTCGACAATACCGCCTTGAACTTTATTACTGGAACTACCCCCTCTGAAAAATATGCCGGTCTGGTTGTTTAAGATACGCGTCTCATTTAAAGCGTCGCCTAGAGATACTTGTATCAGATAATTTTCCAGAAACTCGATGCCAGCCCTGCAGCCCTGGATAATCGCATCGGTTATTGTCAGGCACAATGCACTGGTGTTAAAGCCAATCCCAACATCCATGTTTTCGATGGTTCCGCCTTCAATGGTGAATGCCTCCGTTCCTGCGTTAAGGAGCAAACCGTGTGATCCCAGAACACCCCCATCAGAGTTGCCGATAAAGGGCGCAACCAACGTGTTCCCGGAACCACCAACAACGGATACACCCACCTGGGTTTCCTTAATGGTGGCCCCAATTATCGTATTGTTGAAGCTCTCCGCTTCAAAGGCGATCCCTACATTACCGCCTAAAATAATGGAACTCTGTTTGAAATCGACTTTCTGTTGATCTGCATCAACTAAAGTGATTCCTGTGCCGTCAACTGGTGAATTGATCAATACATTGTACAAATCCAGGCATCCGCCATTGCTATTGACAACAATCCCCATTTCAAAATTATTTAGGGTCAGACCATGCAACTCGATATTTTCGGCACCTCTAGAAAAATGGAGTGCTGTTTTCCAGTCCGTTCCCAATGGATCACCTTCCGGTACAAAACCGTCTAAATAAACATCCTCATCCGCAAGAAGGATGACATCTTGGTGAATGATAAGTGGTGTTCTCAATTCTCCATTGGCTACACTATAAGTCCCTGGTGCAATATGAATGGTGTATTTTTTCTCCGGATCAAGCATGTGAAGGCGTTCGACAGCCATGTGAAGCGTCTTAACAGCGTACACATCGTTGCCGATCTTGGTGCCGATGAAATAATCGTTACCATTGTTTATATCGACGTAAATCCCGTTGGTTTTAAAGTAATCACTGCTGGGAGCATCCGTGGAGTCCGTCGGATCAGTGTTGATCTGAAGCTCGTGCAGATCACTCCAATTATCTTTATCAGAGTCCGCCCAGTAAGGATCGGTTCCGACCTCCTGCTCCTCAAAATTTGGCAAACCTTCAGGATCGAAATCTTCATTACTGTCTAGTGTCCCGTCATTATTGGTATCACTATTTAAGGGATCGAGCATGACATCGCCAGTGATAGGATCGTAATGATAATTTGCTTCGAACCAGTCTTCCAAAGCATCCACATCGTCATTATTATCACAGGCATCACCCCATCCGTCCCCATCGTTATCTTCATTGCCGTTGCTACAATACCCAAAATAATTAGAGTCAACTAGGCACTCCGAGTCAACATTGCAAGGAATTTTTGCATATTGTACAACTCCGTGCTCATCCACTGTCCTGATAGGCACCGAACAGGTCCCCTGTTCGGGTCCATTAGGAACATCAAGGCAAAGGTCCTCAACGTTGCAGACGCCGTCAGCGTCGTTATCTTCACACAACATAGCCAGAAAGGCATCCTGATTGTTGATCTCATCACCATCAAATCCATAGGAAGTTCCGGTCAGGTAAATGTTCCCGTCTATATCAAAGGAAACCCCGTTTCCCACGTCATTTTCCATACCGCCATAGGCGTTAGCCGATACGACCGGCAGGCAACCTTCTTCTGCATCCATCTGCAATTCGGCCACGATAATATCGGTGGTCCCTAAGGAGTCGTCGGCAACTGTTTCACCCACAGAAAATAGGTTTTGACCAACACCAACAGATAGGTCGTAGATTCGATCATCGGAACTGTTATCTAAAAATTCCGTACACAGGAGCGTTACATTCCCGTCGTCTGTTTCATGTACCCGGGTGACAAAACCATCTGCATCTCCATAGGAATCCACCCATCCACCGATATAAATATCATCACCGTCTAAAACGATTGCTTCCCCGCTATCTTCTCCGCTGTCACCAAGATAGGATAAAAAATCAATTTGGAGTCTTTTCTCAATATCATCGTATTGAAAAATGGCCAAATATGCATCGGTGGGACCACTCAACGATTGAGCGAAGGAATTTTGGCTTTGATACAGATCCGGTGATGCGGTCTGCCCGGTCACATATATGCGCTCATCATTAATGACCAAGCTTTCGTCCTTAACTGCGATACTTAGAGCTATATCGTCCCCGTTCCCGCCGATGAAGGTCGAATAAATAAGATCATACTCACCACTTGATGAGGCACCGAATTTGGCGACAAAGGCGTCAACGCCACCTTTAGAACTGGCAAAAGGAACTCCGGGATCTGGAATGGGAAAGCTGGAGGAAAGGGTTTCTCCGGCCACATAAGCATTGCCATCGTTGTCAACCGCGACCGCATAGCCGGTGTCCGCGCCGCCCCCACCTAGATAAGTTCCGGTTATCATAGTTGAGAGGTCAAAAGCATCTAAAACCGCAAACCAGGCATCTACACCGCCTCCGATCTTGCGATCATAAGCCCCAACTATTGTTGGAAACTTTTTAGATTGGGTCTGACCCGTCAGATAAATTTTTCCATTTCTCAATGCCATACCATAACAAAAATCATCTTTCGTTCCACCTAGAAAGGTGAACGCCAACTCGTTACCGTCTTTATCCGTCTTAAAGACAAAGGCATCTGCCCCGCTGGATGCAATATCCTCAAAGTTTGTTTGGTCACCGCTTGGCTCGTTATAAGAGACAGTAGTTGAGTAGCTTGTACCGGCGATATAAATAGATCCATCGGAGTCAACGGCGATGTCATAGGCGGCATCCTCATTGTTTCCCCCGAGATAGGACACATATACCAGGCTGGGATCAATGATCAGGGGAAACGAAACGTTATATTTTCCGAACTCGAACCCATATCCTTGATCCTGTAATCGGTAAGCCACCGCCACATTTATCTTCTTGCCTTCGATTTCCTGAAAAGCAACGGGTCTACTAAAGGATACCGTTTTCTGACCATAGCGAACTTCCAATTCCCCAGCTTCATTAACGAAGAGTCCATCTGCACCTAAAAGTGATAGCTGGATATTTTGGGGATCCACGCCCGGATTTACTGTAAAAATTTTCTCTAGGGTATTTCCATGAGCTTCTAGCTTGAAATCGATACCCTCGTACACTTCACCGAAGCTTAGGGCTTTGAAAGTATTTAGACCTGTTTTCCATTTTTTTTGATCGTTTCCGATGAGATAGTTTACCTTGGCAGTTGACGGATAAATTCCCTTTAGATTTATCCCCTTGGAATTGACCAGGGCTTCTTTTACGACAAATCCCTTCGAGCCCTTTGTTTGTGGAAATATATAAACAATTTCACCTTGTTCTTTGATATAGGCCGCGCCTCCCATGGTTCTTGCATAATAGAGTACTTGCCTATCTGCCACTTGCCCCTCATTGATAACAAACGGAATTCGGGCCTTGAAGGTATTGTTAAAGATCCTCGCATTGTCATGGTATTCCGAAACGAAACCGCCACTAGCCTGGGTTGCCCCAAACGTCATGGACCCTGATAAGGCAAGAAAGATCAATACCAAAAAACTCGAATAAGCTAATCTGAATATAAGCGTGAAATATTGTTAAAAATCTCAAAAAATACTCGAAA
>CAZWEO010000219.1:0-5725 GCA_964633115.1 uncultured Desulfobacterales bacterium | reverse complement strand
CCATACACACTTTTAACCTTTATGTCTACAATTAAATTGCGCTGTAGTGTTAGGAAACAATTAAAAAACTTCATTTTTTCTGGTTTTTTTATAAGAAAATTTGCTTGCATTAAAGCTTCCCACCTATTATGATCGTTTTGCGTTTGTTGCAGGTCGCTTCTTCACCATCTAATTCTCCAGTTTGTTACATAATTATTAATATTTCCATCAGGTTATAACGTAGATTCACGTAAAATGAGGAGGGATTATGAGAAATTTTCGGTACATTCATCTGGTGTTAATCGCCTTGGCAATGGTTCTCTGTTTCGGTAACCCGGCAATGGCAGGCAAAATGAAAATTGCCATGGTTACGGATGTGGGTGGTGTTAACGATCAGTCCTTCAACCAGTCTGCCTGGGAAGGCTTGCAACGAGCCCAAAAAGATTTTGGCATCAAGGTAGCATACAAAGAGTCCAAACAGGATGCTGATTATGCCCCCAATATGGAAACCCTGACCGATGCCGGGTTTGATCTGATTTGGGGAATCGGTTTCCTCATGGGTGACGCCATTAAATCCACGGCTCAAATCAATCCGGATCAGAAATATGCCATCATCGATTTTGCCTATGGCGACAAAACACCCAAAAATGTGGCCGGTGTCGTATTTCAGGAAGAACAACCCTCTTTTCTGGTGGGTTATATTGCCGGGAGAATGACCAAGGCCAACCTGGTTGGTTTCGTGGGCGGTATCAAGTTTCCCCTCATCGAAAGATTCGAATATGGGTTCATGACCGGTGTCAAGATGGCCAATCCCAACTGTAAAATCCTGTCCCAATATGCCGAATCATTTACGGATGCGGCCAAAGGTAAAGCCATTGCCAACAACATGTACCAGCGCGGTGCTGATATCGTCTTTCATGCCTCTGGTGGCGTCGGCGACGGCGTGATCGAAGCGGCCAAAGAAAAGGGCAAATGGGCTATCGGCGTAGATAAAGATCAAAATTTTCTAGCCCCCGACAACGTGCTCACCTCGGCCATGAAACGGGTGGACAATGCCATCTATGATGTGGCCCGCAAACTTAAAGCCGGTGAATGGAATGGCGGCAGCACCGTGGTTTACAACCTGTCCAACGAAGGTGTCGGCATTGCTCCGACTTCTAAGAAACATGTCCCGGCCAGCATTTTGAAAGAAGTGGATCAACTGACCGCCAGGATCAAAGGAGGGGAATTTAAGGTACCCGCGACTAAGGCCGAATATGAAGCATTCAAATACTAATCCTAAAGTTGCATAAACAACATGGTAATTATTGGATATTGAATTATTATTGCCATTTGCAACGCATGGGATAATAGGCTTGAATGCCTCCGCTGACAGCTCGTGCGGTTTCAAACATCGATTGTGTGGTGAACGTGGCTACAATTGAAAGCCCTGGGATCATCATGTAAAATATGAAGCTCCACGTGCGCAAGTGCGTGGAGCTTTACTTGTTAAGGAGAATTGCGTGTGACGACCATCGACTTTTCCCAAAAGGTCGTTGAAATGATCGATGTGGTCAAGAAATTTGGTGATTTCGTGGCCAATGATCGTATCAATCTGACAGTCCACAAAGGCGAAGTTCATTCACTGTTAGGCGAGAACGGTGCCGGCAAGACCACCCTGGTAAATTGCCTGTATGGGCTTTACCATCCCACCGAGGGCCGGATCCGGGTCAACGGTAAAGAGGTTGACATTAGCGATCCTAATGTGGCTATCCAGTTGGGTATCGGCATGGTACATCAACATTTCATGCTGGTGGAACCCTTTACCGTAACCCAGAACATCATTTTAGGCCAAGAGACCACCAAGATGATGGGCATCCTCGATTTGGCATCGGCAGAAAAAAGAGTGGCCGAAATATCGGATCGCTACGGACTGACCATAAATCCCCAGGATAAGATCGAGGACATATCCGTTGGTAGTCAACAGCGTGTGGAAATTCTCAAGGCCCTGTACCGGGGTGCCGAAATCCTTATTCTAGATGAGCCCACCGCGGTGTTGACTCCCCATGAAATCAAAGAATTGGTTGCCATTATCCGCAACCTCACCAAAGAAGGCAAATCCATCATCATCATCACCCACAAGCTGCATGAGATCAAACAAGTGGCTGATTACTGTACCATCATTCGGCGTGGTAAGTTCATCGATACGGTGGAGGTGGATAAGGTCAGCGAACAGGACTTGGCCTCCATGATGGTAGGGCGCGAGGTAAGCTTTGCAGTTGATAAAGAAGAACAGGAGAAGGGTGAGGAGATTCTGACCGTTAAAGACCTGGTTGTCAAAGACAACCGGGGTCTTACGGCCGTGGACGGGCTTGATCTATCTCTGCATAAGGGTGAGATTCTGGGCATTGCCGGCGTCGATGGCAATGGACAGTCCGAGCTTGTGGAGGCTCTGACTGGATTACGCAAGGTTACCAGCGGAAGCATTACCCTGCGGGGCAAAGAGATTACGGGATCGGATCCCAAAACAGTCATCAATACCTGGAACATCCGCACCATTCCTGAGGATCGCCAGAAAAGAGGCCTGGTAATGGAATTCGATGTGGCTGAAAATCTGATCCTGGAGACCTACCATGCAAATCCATTTTCCAGTGGCGGTGTGTTGAATCATGAAAAAATTTATGACTGGGCCGACGACTGCACTGAGAATTTTGATATACGTCCCCAGAATCCCTACCTGATGGCCAAGGCCCTATCCGGGGGGAACCAGCAGAAAGTGATTATTGCCCGGGAGGTCAGCAACGACCCCGAAGTGTTGATTGCTTCCCAACCCACTCGGGGCCTGGACGTGGGTGCCATTGAATATGTTCACACAGCGCTGGTCAATCAACGCGACAGGGGTAAAGCCGTATTGTTGATATCATTCGAGTTGGACGAGGTTATGAACGTATCCGATCGGATTGCCGTAATTTTTGAGGGCAAAATCGTGGGGATCGTGGATGCCTTAAGTGTCGATGAGAATGAAATCGGTCTGATGATGGCAGGAGGCACCCGATGAAAGTGGATAAAGAGGCACTGAAAACCAAATTCTTGAAAGGTTCCTGGGGAATTCTGCTGATTTCGAATCTACTGGGATTTCTTTTGGGAGCCGTTATCCTGCTGTTGGCCGGATTTAACCCATTGGAAGCCTATTGGGTGATCCTCAAAGGCATTTTTTCGCGTCCTAAATATGTGTCCTATGTCATTATCTATGCGACGCCCTTGATTATTACGGGGCTCTCGGTTGCCTTTGCCCTGCGTACGGGCCTGTTCAATATCGGTGCCGAAGGGCAATATATCGTCGGCGCCATCATGGCGGCTGCAGCCGGATATTTTTTCCATTTGCCGCTGATTTTGCATGTACCGCTTGCCATCGGATTGGCGATGATTGCCGGGGCAATCTGGGGGGGGCTGGCCGGTTATATTAAAGCACGATTTGGGGTGCATGAGGTGATTTCCACCATCATGCTCAATTGGATTGCGCTCTATTTATCCAATTTTGTAATTACCCTGAAAGCTTTTGCTGCCCAGGGGACCGGAAAAACCTTTCCCATCCAGGCCACTGCCCGCATCAACATTTTAAGCGATTGGAAGATATCCGAAGCCGGTATCGAGTTCATCCGCAGTCATAAGATGCTTGGGGACGTACTTAAATCCCCCATCAATGTGGGTTTTATTTTTGCCATCCTGCTGGCCATTCTAGTGTGGTACGTGCTTAACAAGACCACCCTGGGTTACGAACTGCGGGCCGTGGGTTTCAACCCGCATGCGGCTGAGGCCGGTGGCATCAATGTAAAGAAAAGCATGGTTATTTCCATGCTGTTTTCCGGCGGTTTGGCCGGTGCGGCCGGTGCTTTTCAGGTATTGGGGGTCAGTCATCGCATTGCCAAACTGGCTACCATGGAGGGTTATGGGTTCGACGGCATCGCCGTCTCGCTGATCGGCAACAACACAGGTGCCGGCAGTGTCTTTGCAGGACTGCTATTCGGCGGTCTGAAATACGGCGGATCAAAAATTCAGGATGTCATGCAGGCTCCTACGGAAGTGATCAACATCATGATCGGGACTATCATTCTGTTTGTAGCCATGCCGAAATTGATACGGCTCATTCTGACACTTTTAGAGAGGCGGACGAAAAGCTGATGGAAGCATTTATCAAAGACATCGGATTTATCATCGGGACGACCCTCATGTATTCGACCCCTTTAATGTTTACTTCCCTGGGGGCCGTTATTACCGAGCGTAGCGGGGTGGTCAATATCGGCCTGGAAGGCATGATGTTTTTTGGCGCTTTTGTGGGCGCTACGGTTGCCTACTTTACCCAAAATCCCTGGTTGGGATTCTTGTGCGCCGCACTGGGAGGAGCCCTGCTGGCTTTGATTCATGCCATTGCCTGTGTCTCTTTTGCGGCCGAACAGATCGTTTCCGGAATTGCCATGAACTTTTTGGGATCCGGTGCAGCGCTATTTTTAAGCCGCCTGTTTTTTGACGGGGCCACCCAAACCCTGACCATACCCAATAAGATTCCCCTGCCGCTGGCTTTTCTTTTTGGCGACGGCAAGCTGTTCAAATCGTCCGGTTTTATGGATCTGGTTTTCAACCGGTTTGCCACGGTGTATCTGGCTTTTATTCTGGTGGCCGTGGTATGGTTTGTACTCTATAAAACCAAGCTCGGTATGCGTGTCCAAGCCGTGGGCGAGCATCCCGAAGCCGCTGACACTCTGGGTATCAGCGTATACCGCATTCGCTACGGTGCCGTGATGATGTCCGGATTTTTTGCCGGCATGGGCGGGGCTGCAATGAGCATTGCCGTGGTATCTCGATTCAGCAACACCCTCATATCCGGTCATGGATTTATCGCCCTGGCCGCCATGATTTTCGGCAAATGGAAACCCCAGGGGGCCATGCTGGCCTGTCTTCTTTTCGGGGGTGCCAAGGGTTTTGAGATTTTCCTGGGTGCCAAGGGTTTTCCGGTCCCGTCCAGTCTTTTAGCCATGCTGCCCTACGTTTTGACTATCGTTGTGTTGGTGGGTATTGTGGGAAAAACCACGCCGCCAGCGGCGATTGGAAAAATATTTGATAAGGGCGGCAAATAAAAAGAGCGTATATCCTTTTCGATCATATAGGATTCAAGGAGTCAATGATCCCAGGGTTCAAGTGACGCCGGTACCGATATTGGAGAAAAGATATTCTTAAGATGGCTTCTAAACGGTGATTTCCCGTTAGACCGATCGTGATTTGCCTTCCCAGTTGATTTCGTACATCAATTCCACACATATTCAATCTGTGGCGCTAGCTGAACTTCCTCACCGCTCTGATTTGAAGAAGATTCTTCACAGCACATTCGGTCCCAAACTTATTTTTAGGATAACGGCGTAAAGGAAGGAGAAAGGTTATTTAAAAATTCATGGTGTACCTTACAAGTTCTGTGTCTATGCCGCAAAACATAAGGAAGCTTACGCCATCCATAGCGCCATCGGTAATCGTGTTGGTCTGAAATATGGGGCTCTCTTTGCAGTTTACTACAGCGAGATTGTTCAAGGTGATTGGAGCAGTATCAACAGCATATCAGTAGACCAAACCAACCACTTGAAGGAATTTATCGAGCAAAGCAGACAAGATATAGTGATATTAAAATAGCGATCTTTACGTCACTCACTGATGTGACGATATCCATTTTTACAGCTCAACAGGATATTTTTAATAGGAAATTGGATAATGACCATTT
>CAZWEO010000218.1:0-5741 GCA_964633115.1 uncultured Desulfobacterales bacterium | reverse complement strand
ATTATACTATGTTTACAGGTAGTTATAAAATCCAACTAAAGATTGACGCTGTGGGCTTTTTCGGTGAATTCATCAGAATACTACATCTTGTATGTGGCTGACTCATCACTTTGCGCCAAAAGCCTTCCAAGATTTAAGGATCCATAAGTCTCAAAGGTTGTGATATTTCCATTTTGGAAAAATCTGGGGACCTGTGATACTAATACCGCATTCTCGTTCACCCAAACGTGCGATAACTTGACAATACATGCTCTATGCCATCTCAATATCCATTACATATATCATGATCGCTGGTTCATAATTCGATAATATTATTCCATGGTTTTTTGAAGCTTGAAAATGAAAGTTCCAATTTTGCCAATAGCACTGTCGCTAAAGATTACATTAGATTAAGGAAATACATCCAGGCGTCGACCTTTATGATTATATCAATTTTTTCAAGCTATTATATACCAACATAAAACAGGAAGTGAACACCAGGATCATTTATTGATGCAAGTTTATCTAAAAATAAAAGAAAAAATTAAAAAAAGCTAAAGTTCTAAAAAAAACTGGCCGATAAGAAGTGTGTTAGAAAACGGCAAACTGCTCGAAAGAGCAGGACGCAAAGCCACTGGCCTAAATCTGATGTTTGAGATAGGGTTGCAGGGTTGCCTAATGTGCAAAAAAGACTTTAAGTCACATGACCAGTATCCATACAGTCAACGCCTTCCGGTCATGCCCTACCCCATTCTATCTCCATAGACTCTCGGTGGCTTGAAATCAGCATTATTCTATTAGCAAAGGAGGCCACTCATGATGTTTTCTATCAACAGCAGCTTATCGGCTCTAATGGCCTATGGGAGAAAGATGGGTGTTCATGCCAACAATATCGCCAATATGTACAGCGAAGATTTCAATCGTAGCCGCGTGATCATTAAAGAAGGGCCGAATCATAATGTCAGCGCCGAAATCGAGCGTGTAGATGCACCCGAATATCCGGTAACCGAAATTGATCATGGCGATGTGGTTGAAAACGGGGACAGGCCCCCAGAGACAACGCTGGAAGACATGCCACCACTCAATCAATCTAACAATGTGGATTTGGCAACTGAAATTGTCGGCGTCCAGGTTGCTAAAAATGCCTACGAGGCCAATACAAAGGTGATCAAAGCCCAGGAAGAACTGCTTGGAACGGTTCTGGATTTGTTAAGCTAAAATAGAATCGTTGCACGATTTTATTTTTGGGCAGCTTTATCAATATCGATAATGCGGCTCTCAAGGTAGTCCTTGGTTTCGTACTTAGTAACACCCATAAGCTTGTGGGTTATTTCTCCGAGACGACAGACCTGCGTCTTTATTTTTTCAATGAGCTCATCCAAAGCTTGATTACCGGAGTGATTCATACTGAGAAGTTCTGAATAGCCGGATATCGCCATCAACGGTTGATTCATTTCATGGCAGACAGCACCTGCCATTTCTAAAACGCCTTGTAATTTCTCTCGCTCGCAAACTGCCATCTCCTCCTGCTTTCGTTCACTAATATCCACTAAGGTGATAGCCATTCCACTAAGCATATTTTCTGCATTATTTATCGGTTTGATATTAACCTGAAAAGGAAGCCCGCCGTGGGGTGTCTCGATCCATGTTTCAAAACTGCGCTCATTGCCTTGGCCATCAATGCTGGCCAACATCGCTTTTCCAATCCAGGGGAAAGTTTGCTTTAGATCATCATCATCGTAGCTGGTCCCCGGAGCAGCCATTTTTTCAAACACATCCGTCCAAGCACGATTGCAATTATCCACTTTTCCGCTAGAATCCAAAAGCAGGACCGGATCCTGCATGTCTTGGAAAATGCCATAATATTTGCCTCTTTCATCAGAAGTTGATTGGTGCGATGATTGCGGCTCCTGAGCGTCACTATTAGTCTCCAAATGAAACTGGCAATCAGGACAGGTTTTTTCTACGGCAACGATCGAATCCATGGCACCTCGCTTTACATTTCTTTGTATATAACATGCGCACAATCCCCACAGATGGTATGGGTAATTTCGGCATCTGTGTGGGCTTTGACATAGGCATCCAGCGGCCACCAATTGTCATTATCATCCCGGATTCTTTTACACCCACTGCATATGGGCAATAGCCCCCGCAGTACACGAATCTCCTGGAGCAGTTTCTCTTTCTCTGCCAAAGCCTCACCCAATTGACGTATCAATTCGTCTTGTTCTTGCTCGGCCCGTTTACGAGCCGTGATGCCGCGCGTCGCCCCGACAATTTTAAGCCCCTTGCCGGTTTCATTGACCAGCTTTACCCGGATTTCAGCCCAGTAAGTCTCACCGTTTTTATGAAATATCTCCAATTCCAGACTACGGTAATTTTTTGAGTTCAAACCTTGGCTAAACTTGCCTTTCTCTTCGGCCAGTAGCGTGGTAATTTTTCGAAACGACTCGGGAGTCAGATGGTCCGTGATACGCAATTTTTTATACTCATCAACAGAAAATCCGCTAATCTTATCGATTGATGCCGAAATATACTCGAAATTAAGGGTTTCCGCATCAGCGATCCATATGGCGTCCAGTAAATTATCTGCGATGAGACGATGCCGTTGTTCTATATCAATAATTTTATTTTTAAGACTGTTGGCCATAAAACCAATCCCCTAGCTTATTAGTACATGTCTATAAAATCGTCCCAACGATTTTATTCTTGATCCAATACTTTCCGAATATTCTTTGACAAATCACTCATGGTCAGCGGCTTCATAAGGAATCCCCTAATCCCGGATTCCTTAGCCTTTTCTGGACTTATTAAATTACTAAATCCAGTGCATAGTATAATCGGTACATCGGATCGAATTTTTAATACCGCCTGGGCAAACGTATCACCCGACATTTGTGGCATTGTCATATCGGTGATAAGTATATCGTACTTATCTGGATTGGCCCTAAAAACTTCCAAAGCTTCAAATGGGCTGGTCCTACTATCGACTTTGTAGCCCAATTTCTGAAGCATCTGTTCACCAATATCCACTAAGATCTTATCATCATCCAAAAATAGAATCCGCTCCGAACCTGTGGAGAGGGCCTTGGTTTGACCTTCAACAACTGTTGATTTTTCATCCAAACACGGAAAAAAGATCTGAAATGCTGTTCCAGATCCTTTTTCACTATAAACTTTGATCATGCCGCCATGGTCCTTGACAATGCCATGTACCATTGCCAGGCCCAACCCGGTTCCTTCATTGGCATCTTTGGTTGTAAAATACGGATCAAATATTCGCGCGGCTGTAACCGTGTCCATACCATGCCCAGTATCTGTTACAGTCAACTTCAGAAAATTGCCTGCTTTGAGGTCATGAAAGGCGGCAGCTTCCTCTGCGTTTATTTGGATTGGTACCAATGCCAAATTGAGCACACCACCATCTTTATCCATAGCGTGCAAGGCATTGGTACATAGATTCATCAAAACTTGATATATTTGAGTTTGATCCGCCATTACCGAGCATAAATTCGGTGAAATATTTAAATTGATATCGATATTCGCCGGCAGCGATGCTCTCAATAGCTTGGATGCTTCCTTGACAATTACACCAATATCAACCGGAATCTGTTTCGGGCTGCTCTGCCGGCTAAAAGCTAATATTTGTCCAACTAAACCCTTGGCGCGTTCACTGGCAGATAAAATTTGTTTGATATGGCCTTTGGCTTTATTATCCTCGGGGATGACCATCTCTGCTAATTGGGCATATCCCAAAATCGCCCCAAGGATATTATTGAAATCATGTGCGATTCCACCGGCCAGTGTGCCAATGGCCTCCATTTTTTGAGCCTGCAAAAGCTGGGCTTCTAACTTTTCCTTGGCTGCCCGTGTTTGATTATACTCAGTAACATCTCGAGCGATTCCCTGTAATCCCAAGATCTTATCTTTATCATCGCCAGAACCGAAAACCAGTTCGGCCTCGATGGCCAAAACTGGACAATTATCCGGGATCGCGTTCGCTTGGCCAGAGAGTTGCGTTGGGTTATCCTGTTTTTTTATTCGAACTTCCAGCTTATCAGGCCTGCGGTTACCAGCCAATCGCTGCATCATTCGGGCTTGTGCTTGCTGGCGGTCCTCCGGATTTATAATTTCCCAAACGTCCTGGCCGATTAGATTCTCTGGTAAATAGCCATATTTCATAATGGCATCACTGATAAAAGTGATTTTACCATCCGTATCTAGTCTGAAAATGATGTCAGGAATTGTGCGGATAATTTCTGACACCTGGAATTGCTGGTCGGATAACTTTCGTTCCCGAGCCTCTATTTCATTATGTTGGTTGCTGGTAGACTGGTTAGATTTCATAATTATAGCCACTGTGTGGTTTATGCCGTCTGCTCCAAGATGGCTATGTCTTGATCACTGAGTACTTTATCGATATCGAGCAAAATTTTAACGCCCGCTTCTATTTTGGCCATACCCAAGATGAAATCGGTATTCAATTTTGTACCAAATGTTGGCGTGTCTTCAATCTCTTCACCTTTAATATTTAAGACCTCTGATACAGAATCAACGACGATGCCGATTTGGATGGTACCCATCTGGCCCTCGACTTCCACCACGATAATACAAGTGCGTTCTGTATAATCAATGGCGTCCATGCCAAACCGAAGTCTGAGATCAACAACCGGAATGACCTTCCCGCGCAGGTTGATAACACCTTTTATGAATTCAGGTGTCTGGGGAACCGTAGTTATAGACATCAATCCGATGATCTCTTTAATCTTTAAAATACCGATGCCGTACTCTTCTTGTCCCAAGGTGAAAGTTAAGTACTTGCCTTCTTTTTCAACCATACCTTTTACTACCTGATCTATTTTTTCGGCCAGCTCTGTCATTCCTGATCCCCCTTATGAAAACGTATAAAACAATGAATTTATAATTCTTTATGGTCCCCATTTGAACATTTTTCCAGTGGGTACTAGGACGCACTCATCTCTGAAGCAAAATATGTGCCATGAATAAGACAGCTGCCGCGAATCAAAGCTGACAACTATTTATATAATTATTTTAATTAGTTATATGATAGAATCGGCCGTACACGAAAAGAGACGTAAATTGAATATAGCCTGGTATGGTATTTAGGGGTGTGCTGCTGTCAATTTATCATCAGTAATAACAAAAATTTGACACGGCAAGATATCATGTGGGGAATATTCTGACGAAGATGAAGTCACCGCAAAATGAGAGATGCTGCAATGCAAAGATTTTTCGTATTATGTAAACTGGTTGGAAGGGCCGGGCTGTCGAAAGCTCTGTTACATAACCTTCAAAATTGGAAAATGTTTCAGATGGAATAAATCTCAAGCCCGACCAGTAACTATCAGTCATATATTTGTTCTGATAGCCTTTTTATAAATTGGTCGAGAAGTATCGCTATAAATCGCCACCACGCAAATCCAATTCTGCCGCCGTGATTCAATAAAGCAATCTTCGAATTGCGGTGTAATTGCCTCGTTGTGATTTTGTGGGATTTGCTACAATTTTTCAAGGGATTGAAACTTGAGCTTGTATTCCAAATCAACTGGTATGAGGTAAGTCCGGGGAACCTACAAATCATAACCTCTGTCTTAATTTTTTATTGGTAGCTTGAAGCGTATGTCTTTTCTTGTGGTCTTTGCAACGGCCAGCTGCTTCGGTTGAAATTCGCTGAACTAATCTCTACTTAGTGTTTGAACGATAAAACTTAACGCATTGATATCGATGAGAAATATAGCATA
>CAZWEO010000217.1:0-5747 GCA_964633115.1 uncultured Desulfobacterales bacterium | reverse complement strand
ATTTTTTGAGAACACCTTTTTCATTCATAACCCCACCTGATAAAGTATGTGTTTTAAGTCATTTATTACACATACCTTATCATACATTTTCAGAAAATCAAGGGGTTTTTATTGTAATTTCAGGCATAATAGGCCAAAATATCCTAAAATTTGCACAATTTAACAAAACGCATACTTTATCAGCAAATGCCTTTCAAACCCAGAGCCTATAACCATAAGGCTTTCTGATGATCTAACCGTCATTTGCTGACATAGATAAAAAGGGTAAATTTTCACCACAAAAATACACCCAAAGGAGACTTTCCCATGCATCACAAAGCTATCAAAGCCGAGATTAGAAAACAACTGAAAACACGGTATCCTCACTGGCATCGACTGACCAAAAAAGAAAAGAAAGGCATGGCCAAAAAAGTTTTAGATGAGGTTGTTAATAATTATGATTTGAAACAAGAGGTTACAACACCTCTTGAGGTATTGCTTGGAATTGAGTCCCAATTGCCAACGGCTTCCATTATGAATTTAGATGAGATGGGGCGATATATTGAGGGCTGCAAAGACAGTATTCTATTTAAATTGAACCGCAAAAAACGCCACCCATTGCATATCAAGGATAAAGAGCTCAGATTCATCGATGAATTGTTAGATGATAAAATCATCAATAAGCTTTTATCCTATGCGGGTTACTCGCCGGCCATGCGAGATTTTTTTCCAAGCATTTTTCTGCGCGCCGAATTGCTCAAAGCCGTCAAGTACCCGGAGACCAGCTATCGTAAATTCTGCGGTGATGATAACGACTATAAAGGCCACAAAGATCACAGCCCCTACATAGGGATGGATTATAAACTGAACCGGGCATTTATAGGGTTGTCTCTTAACCGCAAAATGATGCTCAGCCACGTTCAGATGTGTCAATTCAGATCAGGCTTAACGTTCTCACAACTTATTAATTTAATGGTATATATTCTATATCATCTCAGAGAGCGAAGGCTTCTGGATGAAGGTTTTGTGCATTGTGTTGATTCGACTGAATTGCCCGTAGATCGTCAGCAGCTGTTAGCGACATTAACCATAAAAGGGAAAAAGATACGTATTTACGATGATATTGACTGTGATTGCGGGGCGCGTCGTAAAAAGCGAGACAAGTCCGTGTATGTCGTAGGGTATCGCATGCACACCCTTACGGCAATCAACCCCAAAACCGGGCATAGCATTCCGCTGATTTCTCTTATGGCGCCAGCCAATCACCATGACAGCCATTTTCTTTTACCCTTGGTGCGATTGGGTAAAACCATCGGATTGGATTTAAAACTAGTCACGGCCGATGAAGCCTACCACGATAAAGATGGTTCATTGTACAAAGAATGCGGTGTACATTTGGTCAAACCGCCGAGCTCAAAAGTCAATCTTCCCGCCAATGTTGATGCTGAAACTTTACAGGTAATGCTTGACGATTTTTGTGATATTCCGATGAAGTACATCGGAATAGAAGAGCAAGGTCATGAATTTAAATGTGACGCTCAAGCCGGCCAATGTCTTCGTTCTGAGTTATGCCCAAAATATCGTCACATTCCTTTTGACAACGGATGTTTCCAGCGCATTCTTTATGGTAGTGATGCCGTAGCAAAGGCCCTGGACATTCGCAAAAATGGTGAACGACCTTTCAACCTTATCAAGTTAATCGAAATCGATAAATTTATAAACCACAACCCATTGAAAGTGATTATGGAAAGACCTCCAAATTCATGTTGTGAAACTTGCAGATTTTATCGACTCAGTAGATCAAATCAGATGAACAGACTATCGATGACCGACATATGGAAAAGCAAATTCGAAGGTAAACGAATTATTTTGGATCCCTCTCTTTTTTCAAACTTACGTTCTTTTTGATAGATGTGCTTCATTTCTAAAAGCCCCTTATACGCTTGTTCCAAATAGGAGAGAGCATCATTGGGGTAATGACTCTTTAGCTTTCATGATAAAAACATCATTCATCTCAATGTAAAACCCGATAACTTTTTATTCATTAATGGCCGGCTAAAAATCACAGACTTAGGAAACGCTATTGCCTTTCCGATACAACAGGAATTTGCTGATTTGTTTAGCAAAATACCTCTAAATAAAACTGGAACAATAGCGTATATGAGCCCTGAACATCTAACAGCAAGCGAACCTGTCTGATTCCACCAAACCATGTCGAACGGTGTATCTATTTTAATCCCGGAGACCCGGATTGGGTACCCATTTGGAACCCACTTAAACATATTCACGGGCAAGATATCGGCCGCATGGCAGACGACCTCGTTCAATCCATCCAGAGTTTTGTGGCCAATTCAGGCTGGGGTGACAGGTTGGAGCACCTGTTACGCAACATGATTTATTCCATATGCCACCTTGAAAAAGGCACCTTTCTTGATATTTCCAATCTGCTGAGGAATGAATCTGAAGAAAGCAAAATACTCCGTCACGAAATCCTAAAAAACGTTGACAACGAGGTCGTACGGCAGTTCTGGCTACATGATTACGGAAAGTACCGTAAAGACGATTTAGGCCCCCCTCGGAACAAACTCAGCAAACTGCTGGTTTCAAATACGGTATCCCTGATGCTGTCCCAACCGGATAGCCTGTTCAATTTACGGGAAATCATGGATAAGGGCATGATACTGTTAGTCGATTTGTCGGGTATGGAAGCCCGCTTTGAAAAAGGCTGGTCTCGACTATCGGGAGATGAAACAGACCCGACACAGTTTCGCAACCAATGCCTTGAGTTGCGGTGAAAATCCGCTTTGGATTGCAAGGGCCATGGGGCATCGTGATACCGACATGATCATACGGGTGTATGGCAAATACATTGAAAACTTCAATGGTACTCAGGATGGAAACAACCTGAACGATTTTTATGAAGGAAAGACCAGCAAGGATGGGTAAAGCAGGGTAAAAGCAAATTATGGCAAAATTATGGCAAAAACCCACCAAAATGCGAAAAAGGCTTAGCTTGGCGGAGCTAAACCTTTTTCTAACCTACCGTTATTCCAGTAGTTTTTGTTGGTACGCCCGGCAGGATTCGAACCTGCGGCCTACGGATTCGAAGTCAGAATCTCCGAGTTTCCTAAACCCCTCAATTTATTATAAGCAACTGAATTTGTAAGATATGATTTTCCACACCTTTTCCGATTTTAGTCAATTTTAGCAGATTTTGGAAAGTTTTTCTCACACAGATTCTCACACAGAAAATACTGTGAGTATGACTCAGCAAATCAACATATCTCGTCAATTCTTTTTCAAACAACACTTTTTATATTTCTTCCCGCTTCCACATGGACACGGTGTATTTCTTCCTATCTTTTTAGTTTTCCCATTTAAAGCGGTTACTTTTGACGGTAGTGGCACTTCAATGGGGACAGGATCTTTCTGGGCATGTCTAAAACAAGCCCACCAGGACATACTATCATGAATATCATCAAGTGATCGCCTTTCAAAATCATTCTTTAATCTTTCAAGGCATTTTTCTTCCCCATCCTCAAGCGCCTCTTCAAACTCGTCATAGCCAATCATGCCGGAAAAAATCAATTCGTCATTATAAGCTTGTTTTATCGTATCCATGATTTCTTTCGGATACAAATGATATACAAAAGTCGCCAGAAGACTCCAGAAATCCGGCATTTCATTGGTTTCATTTCCAGTGAACAATGTTCCAAAAAATGATAAAACTTCCTCTCGGGTTACTATCCCTTCAACAACAGCGTAAGTCATTGCGTTCGCTGCCGAAATACGACAATAGCCATAAATATCTTTGTTTAATACCATGGATTTTATAAGATCTATATGCCGATCACAGGTTCGTACTAAAATAGTCGGTAAATCACCGGTTATAATATCTCCGTACAATTTGGAAGACATTTCATCCGGCAGACTGGATAGATCGACAATGACGTTGTGTGCTTTAGATTCTCTGAAATGTCCCAGAAGCATTATTGAATAAACATGGTCAAACAGTTTGTTATTTTCGATGTATTTTTCTGGGTCGGATAGGACGTTTTCCAGAATTTCCACCATGTATGGGGATATTTCATCTTTCAGCTCAATAGCTGAATCAATAAGTTCACGTTTGTAGATCCCATCAAATTTTTTTAATCCATCTAATATTTCAGATATTTTTTCATTCATTGACAACAGTTCCTTTAGAATGCATCCTGCGATAGCAGATCATCCGAACAATTATTCTGATTTTTCCCGTTAACATGATTCATGGTCGGCACAATGGTGTCTCTTTGAATTTCCAGAGAAAGATTCCCACTGCCAAGATGCCAAATACAGCGCCGATGATTTTTGGGATCATTTTATATCTTCCTATGTATATTAAATTAGATATTATTGTTTAATTTGTTTTTTCCACTCTTTGTATTTGTAGAGATCCTTCTCCAGGAAATTGAGACACAATAAAAGAACCACAGCATCGTCGATTTGACCAATGCCCAAGTTAAAGTCAGGAATGATATCTATGGGACTAAGGGTGTAAATTATCCCTATGGAAAATACGAGAATTGACCAAATCGACACGTCTCGGTAAACACCTTTCCAATAGTCCCTTATCAATAAGAATAGCATCTTGACGTCTTCAAATAATCGACTTAAAAAACTGGCATTTAGAAGTTTGTTTGGGATGTTGGCCATTGCGTTCGTATTCCAAATTTAGTGTCATCCCCTGGATAAAACTTATCGCCCCACCTCGCCCCGGATACAGGCCAGCAACGTTTCAATTTCTGATTTCTTGAGCGCCAGCAGAAAATTCAGATCAGCATCGGTCTTCAGCAGGCGTTGAATTATTTCTATCAGTTTTTCTTTTGTCATGGGCGCATTATATAAAGGACAAATGGCATTTGGTCAATTGCCGTTTTCCACAGGAATTTTATTTTTATCACTTATGTGAGGGATTGGTCTGAACTCTATAGTCATTTTATTGTTAGCTGCATAAATATTTAATATTTCAAAATTTACAGTTAATAATTTATCCATAATTTCTGTCGTTATCGGATCGATCTCCTGAAGATCAACAGGATATTCAATATCACTAAAGGCTATAAATATGGAATTTATAAGGATCTCATTATAGTTTTCTTTTTTCGTATCAACTGGTTTTTTTAGATGCGGCTTGATGTAAAGAACCTTCTTATCAACATCAAATCTAATGGAACTTTCCCAATCATTAAGCAGATTCACACTCCCAATTTCTATACTTGCCGTCTGTTGGCCCATTTTTACAGAATATGTAATTTCTTTTCCGTAAATAGACGAAGAGAAAGAGATTTTATTATCTTCAATTTTAATATTATCGATGGATTCAATAAGAAAAGACCCCGAGATGTTTTCACCCATATTTATCTCATATGGAAGTAATCTGATCACAAATTTTGCAATACTCTCTGTTGGCAAAATAATTGAAATGTGTTCAGCATTCTCTTTTTGAGCAAAGGTATTTAAATTAAATAAAAAAACAAATGCCAGATTAATAAACATAATCGCATATATTCTTTTCATATTTACAACCCTTTTTGGTGCAAGTGTTAATCCTGGCATTCCGTATCCACCCGTTCCTTTAACCCTTTCCCACATTTAAAAACCGGCAACTTTTTAGCAGCCACAGCAACCGTTTCCCCGGTTTTCGGATTCCGACCAGTATACCCATCATAATCTTTAACTAATGTTTCGCAGTTACTAATCTTATTCTTGGGATGATAGTATCTTCTATA
>CAZWEO010000216.1:0-5804 GCA_964633115.1 uncultured Desulfobacterales bacterium | reverse complement strand
GGAAAACGAGACCGTATCTCCAGAATGAAATTGAAATCTTCCCTCACTATCGGTTACACCTCTCAGGCCAGGTGTCGAATACACCAATCCCCCCACAGCGCTATCAACAAACTGGCCATTACTAGCACTTATAATATGACAATCAGAGCAATCGGGGGTCGGATCAGTTTCTAAAGTTTGGTGACATTTGTAGCATTGCACATACATGCAGTCATGCCCTTCTGCATCATCACTGCACAGATTTTCCGAATCATCATTAGAGTGACACTCACTGCATTTCCATTGGGTCTCATCACGTACATCTGTGTGTGAATGGCATTCAAAGCAATTGTTGTTCCAATATTCTGAATGACTTCTATGTTGGAATACTACATCGGGCCAATTTGCAGCATTAAATATTATTACAGCGTCTTCGTCATTTATCTCAGATGATTGTCCCGAAAAATCTTCTGAATTTGAACAACCCATAACCAAAACCGCAATAATAAAACCAAAATATGAAAACCGGAAGAAGGATCGGAAAGATTCATTCCGTTGCATGTTATTCCTTTGTGGTTGGCAGTCTGATTGTTCAGATATCTCTTTCTTTATATCCTTGATAATATATCATATGGATCCCCGCAGGTAAACCCGTGGCCAGATTTAGTCCCCCATCATCGCTTTCGGCATCTAAGTGCACAGAACCTACGGTGGACTAAATCGCATCGATTTTTCATTTTATTTTTGCATGTAGGTTTTTGGTTTGACCATTAATAGTGGAAACCAGCAAGAACCGCTTGCTCTTTGGACTTGAATTTTCCTTTCTGATGAGAGTTAATAAAATGCCTTTACACGTTATTCCATTTTGGTTATCGTCTTTACCAAAAGATTTGTTACCATCTCTGACACAAAAACCCATGTAAAATTGGGTGTGTGGTTCGAGTTAATTTATACTCTACAGAATCAAAATTCCCTGCATAGACACTGATTGGGAATAAGTTATGAAAAAACTGTGTGTTAGAATTCAAATCATGCTCTTAAGCCTATTGATGGTTTACTTGACTATGGGTTGCCAATCGGACTCCAAAAATGCTGTTATAGAAAAGATACCCCGTTCCCAGCGGGCTGGACTTATGGTGCTCAATTTTAGAAACAGCACACTTGAAAATAGAGCCAAAGAGTTTCAACCTTGGGAATTTGGCATTGCATCGATGATCATGACAGATTTGGAATCAATCGGGCTTTTTAACATTGTAAGCATGGAAAGACTTAGCGACATTCTCGATCAACAAGCACTACAGCAGCTCGGGATTATAGATGAACAGGAAGCCATAAAAATAGGTAAAATTGCAGCCGCAAATTATCTACTGACGGGCTCATTTATAGAGTTGAACGGTTATCTCCGTATAGAAGCCCAGGTATTGTCCGTTGAAAGGGGAGTACAACTGGGTGCCGCAGAGATAACTGGCCTAACAAATACATTTTTCCAAATGGAGAAAGAACTCGTAATTAAATTGCTTAGCTACATGGAAGTGGTGCTAAGTAAGCAGGAAGAGGACCTGATAGCCAAAAATATTGAAACACGATCCATAGACGCATCCTTGAACAACTATGCGGGAGAATTAGCAGTTATTCAGGCAGATCAACTTAAGAAAAAAGGAGAATCATCTGCTGCGAAATCTTTGATAAAAATAGCAGAGAAAAAATTTAAAAAGGCTCTTCGGTACGATCCAAAATATACGAAGGCTAAGCAAAATCTGCTAAAATTAGCAAAAGCACTCCCGATGACATTATAACCACAATTGCATTAGTATGGATGTCATTCAAACCATCAAAGGTTCTATCATCCAACACGGCCCCTATAACGACCGTATCTATGTGATGCGCTTGGGACCAGGCAATTCCCGCAGTCTTCTCAATAAACTGGAAAGCTTGGTTCGAGAAAAACGATATGGAAAAATCTTTGCCAAAATACCGGCTGATGCCTGGCCGGCTTTTGAAACATCTGAGTTTCAAATAGAAGCCACCATACCGGGATTATATAATGGTATGCTTGACGGTTTATTCGTGGCCAAATACTTCAATGCTGTCAGACAACAAGAATTGGATCCTCATATTTCTGACCGCATTCTCCAATGGGTTCAGGCTGCAGCGGTAAATCGAAAAGATCACGACAACAGGAAGCTTCCTGAAATAACAAACTGCGACCCAACCGATACCCCTGAGATGAGCACCATCTACAAAGAGGTATTTCAAACCTATCCTTTCCCGATTGACGATC
The DNA here is from genome assembly GCA_964633115.1 of uncultured Desulfobacterales bacterium. GTDB lineage: Bacteria > Desulfobacterota > Desulfobacteria > Desulfobacterales > B30-G6 > B30-G6. The sequence goes on along the minus strand of CAZWEO010000216.1, from coordinate 3,544 downwards.
CAGCTTACCTTCAACACATGATGAACGACGGTGTTCCCTACTACGCTATTCGCAAATTCGGCCGTATCGCCGCCCTGGCCGCCACTGAAATCGATTGGGATCATAAAAATGCCGAAATGACCGATTTCGCTACGCTCCCCAAATGGCGTAGCCATGGCTATGCCGGTGTGCTGCTGGATCATATGGAGCATCAAGCAACTAGAATCGGAATAAAAACCGTTTATACCATTGCCAGGGCTGACTCCAAAGGTATGAATGCTGTCTTCCAAAACCGAGGTTATACCTATTCAGGTTTATTGAAAAATAACTCCCAGATTTGTGGCTTAATCCAAAGCATGACAATTTGGCACAAACATTTAAAACCTGATCCCCTACCGTCATCCAAACAAAATGATTTGACTTAAGCCTGACCGATTCGGTATAGTTGCTATCAATCACTTCTCATTAGCTCATTTCTGCTGATCTGCATTCAATATAATTATCTAAACTGGCGTTGATATTTCGCTTGTATCATTCTGCTGTAGTGCATTGTTATTGCAAGCATAGTAGTACCGTCTTGATCACCGATTTCATGATAACGAGCCATGTATTATGGTTCGAATACAGCGCACCAAACACCATCACCAAAGGAGGGAAGTCATGGAAAAGCAAGTCATCAACTATGAGACTATGTTGAAAGTTGCCCGCTCCATCTCGCACTCCAAGGACCCCGAAGAGGTTGCATTAATGACGGTGGATAGTATTAAAACTGCCTTGGAAGTCAAGGCCTGTGCTTTGTTTCTGTTCAACCGCAAGACCAATGAACTGGAGCTGGCCACCTCGTTTGGCCTGAGCGATGAGTACATTAATAAAGGCCCGGTAAGTGCCATGCGATCCATTGCCCAGTCCCTGGAGGACGGACCCGTGGCCATCTACGATGTCGGCGATGATCCCCGCATTCAGTACCCCAAAGAAGCTGAAAAAGAAGGCATCGCCTCGATCCTGTCGGTTCCTATTGTTGTCGGTGGGAATCTCATCGGTGCCGTGCGCGTCTATACGGCTGAGCCCTGGGAATTCACCATGAACGATGTCAACTTTGTCCAGGCACTGGCCCAGATCGCCGGCGGGGCAATCAACATGGCCCGCTATGTCAAGGGACTCAAGAGCAGCATCGAGGTGCTGAAGACCATGCGGGATGTACAAAAGGGACAGTCATAGGATCGAATTGAATGCCACGACAATATCGCCTACAAGCTATCTCAAAATAATCTAATTCCTTCTGGCGGCATAGCAAACCGGCTCAAAAATGTTAATATATTACGAGGATGCTCCGCTTTTTATCTGTCCAGTTTCATGCCAGAGGACCAAAATTTTATTTTGAGATAGGTTGTAACCCCATTGTAGGGACAGGCCTTGTATCTACCTGTTTTGTGGGGAAGCGCCCATTGTTTTTTTGGTACTCACAACGGGACCCCTACAATTGTAATGATCCTGTCCAAGGGGTCTGCATGATGATATATTCGGCAAGTTTGATTCTGAAGCGTCTTCAGCCAGTAGCTGCCAGGCCGAAAACGTTATAAGAATTATCGTCCAATCGTTGTAACACATCCATAACCAACCGCAGGGTATTTATTTGCGCTGGAACAAGGCAGCGCATATCAAATTCTGTGTTTTTATAAGTAAACGTTCCCTCGTTCATGCAAAACAAACTGAAGACAATTTCCTGAACCTGAATATACAGGTATCTTTCCAGAATTCTGTTCGCTGCTAAGGAGCTGTAATAAGCCTGAAAGGGAAATGGTTCCGATACTTCCTGTTAACGACATAATATACCTAATAATTCATGAAAAAATGTAAACCCATACCATAGTTTTTACCTCCCCCTTAAGCCGTAACCTTTATGGCTTGAACCATTGGTTCAAAAACTTTAATCTTTTGATTAACCGCTCTTTAGCCGGCTTTAGCCCTACCTAATTTATCGGCTAATTGTCTAAATACTTAAGTATAAATGCGACCCAATTTTGACAACTGTTATAGGTTGGAATTGTCACAAGTCCCACACCTGTCAATGACGATTGATCGGATGTTTTCCCGGATCACCAATTATAGGAAGAATAAGAAGCCAAGGTAGGGTCAATTTCTTCTCGTTACGAAACTGCGAAAGGCCAATTACCATATCTGTATGTCCTTTTCTGGGCTGGTCCCAATAAGTACCGAACAGCCGGTCCCAGACAGATAGATTGAAACCATAATTGCTATTCGTTTCACGGATGAAAACAGAGTGGTGTACCCGATGCATGTCCGGTGTTACTACGAACCATCTCAACCATTTGTCCAACGAAATCGGAATTATTATATTCCCATGGTTGAACATGGCCATTCCATTCAAAAGGACCTCAAACATTAGAACTGCTGCAACAGGCGGTCCCAAAGCAACAATCACTGCAATTTTCAGAATCATTGACAGAACAATTTCAATTGGATGGAATCGTAATCCGGTTGTGAGGTCGAAGTCCAAGTCTGCATGATGTACCATGTGTAGCCGCCACAGTAGTGGAACGGCGTGAAACATCACATGCTGAAAGTAGATTACCAGGTCCAATACAACAACTCCCACTACCAGTGCGATCAGACTTGGAAGGTGAAAAATGTTGAGTAGCCCCCAACCATTAGTTTGGGTTGTCTGAGCGATTCCAACTGCGAGAACAGGGAATATTAAATGCAGCACAATGGGATTGATCGCAATGATGGTTAGATTGTTGAGCCAGCGCATTTTTTTGGACGTCGTCACTGTCCGGCGAGGATATCTGATTTCCCATAGTGCAATCAGGATAAAAATCACTGTAAAAGAAACTAAACGGATTACGCTTTCATATTCCATATGTTTGGCTCCACAACAAGGAAACTGGAACTGAAATGCCACTACCTTTTCAACTGGCTAAAAGCAGCAATTTTGTTGGGAAATTTACGGTCCATTGGATTATTGGTTGCCATTTGGGTGGACATGATGCTGCGGAATTCTTTGAGGGTTCTGATGGTAAAGGCTTCATCGTCCGCCATTAACAGGCTTTAGCCCTTAACATCAGCACTGAATATCGCTCTGAGTTTCCGAATAGCTATATCTACTTCGGACATTGGATCACCTTCCTTGGGTTAAATGTTTACAGAAGTACGGATAGGAAAGGTAGGGTTTAGCCGAAAAGAAGGTCAGGTCAGGGATTAGTAATGGTGTTCATTGTCAGATCGGATGTAATTCAGAAGTGTTATGGAATAATACTTAAAATTAACCGCCCCTCAACAACACCTTTTTTAATTGGATGTTGCTCTTGACCAGTCGCCTTGGGTACTTGATCAGATACGTAACTGTATACTTCATCCACCGTTATTAAACTATCATTATCCATGTCTGCCTTTCCTTTTAATCCCTCCAATAAAAAATGCGTGAAAACGCCATGCTGTAAGATTTCACTCTCAACACTCACTTCGTTGGCAGCGCTTGCCGTTAAAATAATCGTAAGCGCTCAATGAACCGCATCTTCACATAGGCTATTATCCATGCCATATA
>CAZWEO010000215.1:0-5818 GCA_964633115.1 uncultured Desulfobacterales bacterium | reverse complement strand
TAAACCGTGTTTTGGTGTCTCGTTTGCTTGTTCAGAACGGATCAAGACGCCAATTTCCTGCCGAACAGCCTTGCGTAGAGCAACCTTGAACGCCGAATCGGTCTCATGCAGAGGCTCGGCCAAGTTTTTCAGATAATGGGGCTGGCAGAATTGATGCAGGCTATTGGACAAGACGCTGGCCACAGCTGGTTCCAGGCCTCTTTGCTTATCACTCAGCACTGCCAGAATCGGCCAGTCCAGGGCACTCACCGGCTGAAGAAAAGCTTCGAAGGTCGCCTGATCTTGCCTGCTCAACCAACCACTCCGCAGGGTCAGCCCCGTCAGCAGTTCACGGATGAACCACAGCTGCGGCTCGCCGCCTTCCGGGGACAAACCATCCAGTGCGATGAGCAAACCACCATTGGCTTCGGCGACCTGTGCCAGACGCTCCCAGGATTGCCGTTCGTGGCAGGCTAACAGCGGTAGATAGACCGACTGGTATAGATAGCGCACATGCGAAACCGAGATATGAACCTGCAGCGCAAGGTCGGCCTGCACCTCGGCCCAGGTGTCCCGATGTTCCTGCCGCAACCAGCCAATGCGGGTCAGAACATCGTAGCCGTAGGTCGAACCGGGCATTGCAATTTGCTGTCCCTGGGCCGATAGCAGCCGCATCGTGTGCCCGGGGCAAGTTGTCTGGGCACAATGACCCGGACGACTAGCTATGGACAGAACGCCTCCCAATGTTTGCACCGTCTTGTCCCAGGCCAGGTAGTTGTGCATCACCAGTTGCCTTTCACAATGCGGGCATGTTGATAATTCGGGATGGTAGATAATGCGCTCATCGGAGTATAATTTCTTCGGGGTTCTCATGGCTATTCCTCCTATGTAGAGTTTTTGCCATGATAACCCCTTTTTATCTCACAGGGTGACTTTTGCACCATTGCCTATTTACCTATTGTCTAGAGTTGTATCTAATACTGAGCAAGGTGCTGAAGACTTGGCAGAACAAATGTGGTTACAAATGCAGAGTATTTTCCCATACGATTACGTTTTGATGCCACTGTCGTCGGGAAATGCCTTCCATGAAACTGAAATAGCAACACCAATGGGGTCAACAGAAATATATTACCCATTCGTTGGTTCGTTTAGGATGCTCTCGCGGAATTTTAGTATTAATAACCGCATATTGCTCTTCGGGAACTGGTCAACCACAAATGCTAGATTTGAGAGTGTACTTCGTTCCTTACACCAAATGCATCAAACAACGATGATGGATGTTTTACTTCAGCCCACAATCACTACAAAGCATGAAATCAATCAATTGGCTAGTGCCCTTCATCGGATATCAGATTTTGCTACTAGCGATAATCAAATGACTGGAGCATTGGCTAGCAAGTGGCAACAGAACCTGAGTGAGCGATCCCGAAATTTATATCAAGTATATCTGCTCCAGTTGCGGTTGTACTCAGATTGTGATCTTTCACTCATAGCTGGAAATGTCACAAGCGCTTTTGCGTCGGGACCATCAGCGGATGGCGCCAATCTACCCAAAGCTAATGTAGTGAAACTCGAAGATAATGATTCTTCTAAGTGGGTGGAGCGGATCAACAACTTGAGTTATATACCTCTCCGATTGCCCCTTTCTCCGTCATTGCGACGTATGCCTTTTCTGTCCACAATTTCTGAGGCCAATGCTGTGTTTAGACTCCCCATATTGCCTAGAGATGGCGTCCCTAACCTTGAAATAGAGTATTCTGAACCATGCACAAAGGAGATTTCCAATGTATTATGACATTTACGACACCATAGCAAAAGCGAAAGAGTTTACTATTACCCCCCGAGAGCATTTTGTATTCCTAGCCCCCTTCCACATAAGTTTTAGTGGAAAGAATGGTGCATATAATCTCAAATACACAAAGAAACGCTGGAATTGCGATTGTCGTACTTTCAAGAAGTGGCGCAATGCTCAAGTTCCCGGCTATACAAACTTTTGCGCACATGTCGTTGCTGTTGAAAAGATCTGTCGTGAGAGTTTGCTCAATATAGATAGTGGATGGGTTGAAAACAAACAATTTGAGAAATGATTGTACAACGATATGTGTGTTTCAAATATCTACTTCTGCCGAATAACTTGTCAAGCGCGCTGCTACAGGATCTTCCCGCACCTCGTTTGGATCTCTACGACAGTTTTCGGGGGGCAAATTGTTGGAGCATAGTGGAAGCATCTCTGATCTCTGGTACTCTGAGCTTTTTACAAAGCGAGACAAGTTGCTTGTGCAAAGGGTCTGCGTGTCATCACTTATAGATAGAGTGCAAAAATATGGAGATGGGGTTGATTCAGCCGATGAATGGTAGAGCAATACAAGGAAGATAATATGGCCAAAATAACAGTTGCCTGTGGTGCTATCTGCGAACAGGATGGCAAGATACTGATGGTTCGCGAGCATCGCCCTGACGAAGGCATTGTCCTCAACCAGCCAGTTGGGGCGCTTGATCTAGGCGAAGATGTATACCAAGGAGCTAAACGGGAAGTCTTCGAAGAGACGGGTCTAGAGATTGAACTGACTCATTTCCTGGGTGCCTATGTGTGGTTGCTGGGAAATGGCAACACGTCAATACGTTTTTGTTTTGTCGCTCAGGTCGTGGGGGGAGCATTGCGCCCCGAACCTCGCGACGATGACGAAATTGTTGAGCCGGTTTGGCTATCTCCTGAAGAACTTAGGGAATTTCAAGATCAGTTCCGCAATCCGGTCACCCAAAAATGCATCGATGATTACTATGCCGGGAAACTTTACCCGCTAGATGCGGTTAGGATGTTGAACAAGTAGAGTTGTTCAAAGAATCGTGGTGTGGCTTTGGAGATGTAATACTGAAGCTCTGCTTTTTATTCTTTTTGTCCCCAAGAGTGAGGCAGTTCTGATAATTCAAGAAGGCTTTCAACTAACTCAAAATCATCGCGGGTTAGAATTGTCTCCACTATGAACTTGAAGGTTTCCTGCAATCTAACGTCTGTAGGGTTGTTTAGAAAATCATGAAAAATTATATCGTAATCTTCTTTCATATAAACTCGTTCTCGTACTATCTCCCAGATGCGCCTTTCATTAGGCGGCAATTTCGCTTTTCTTTCTTCAAAGTGCCTAAACTTATATTCATGGGAAATTTCATCAAAGTATGGCGCTAATTTATCAAACACAGCCTCTGCTAACTGAATCGGCGGGGTTGATTTTTTATAGTATTTTAATAGCGGATTATCGAGAGAAAGCTCATAGTATGCTTTATTATCTTTTCGGAATTTGTACAACCAAGTTTGATCATCGGGGAATATGGCTTGCCTCCAGCGCACAATTTTTACAAGAATTTTTGCGAGGAGAAATTCTTCTTTTCGCCACTGGCGTCCTACATAGTCATCTTCATATTTCCACACGTGAGAATGAAACTCAGCCGCAAGCCAAAAAATAACAAAAATCCTTCCCTTTCCATTCAAAACCCGTTCGAGTTTTAGAATATCATTAAGTTTTATACGCTCCATGACTCCGCGTTCTAAATTGCTAAGGGTGCTAAAAGAGATACCAGTGTCTTGGGCAAGTACTTCAATAGAAGTGTTGAATTTTCTGCGTGTAGCTCGAATGTAATTCCCCGCGTCTTGAAAAGTCATAACTGCTTGTGGGTGTAATAGACTATCTAACGTTTCTGTCTTGATGTGTTCGGGGTAAGGGAATGCTAACTCACTCTGGGGGTCATTGAATATATTCTCTATATATCCTATAGCTTCTTCTTCGGCGGCATGAATGGAAACGTACTGATATTCAGCAATAGATTCGCTTAGCCATTGGAGTAGCAAATCATTTGCATACTTCGTTTCTTTTATTAGAAAATTAACAAACGCAATTACATCTTTTGATGAAAATTTTTCTTTTTTGTTTTCATCTAAATTGTTGAATTGTTGGGAAGCAGTAAGTTTAACAACAGAATGTAAGTCAAATTCATCTGAAAAACCCCCTCCTCCAACGCCAATTCCCCGACAAAATTTAACAAGTGTCAATATTGTGATGCCGGAAAGGCCATTTTCAATGCGACTAATTTGAGCAATTGTCAATTCGCTTGCTTTCGCTAGTTCCCTGATATTTAAATCGAGTTCTAATCTCTTTGACTTTAGCCACTGGCCAAGGTTTTTTTTATCGATCATGATAATTGTGCTTGACTGAATGCATAAAGGTGTGATATATTATGTTCCGTAACATAATCTCATTGTTAAAAATGATCTGTTTATATAGGCGGTGCAGGTTTATGACTACTACTGAAAGTATGTTTGACCCTTTCTTGAAAGTTAGCGAGGCTGCTCGATACCTTGTGGCAGCAAAATCAACAGTATATAACTTGGTTTCAACGGGCGAACTCCCCGCGTTGCGAATTGGACGAGCTGTTCGTATACGTAAAAGCGATTTAGAACAGTTCATCAGTAGGAATATGAATGGAGGTACGCCTCATGGCATCCGGTCGTCGTCCAAATAATGATGGAACAATTTATTTTAGAGATGGACGGAAAAAGCCGTGGATTGCTCAACTATCAATAGGGCAGGGTAAGCGCATTTCAAAATCATTTCACACACAACGCGAGGCCATTAATTGGTTAAATGTAGCTAAGATAGAGTTTGGCTCGCGAGACACTTCTGTAACCCAGATGTTTATTGGCGATGCCATCGAAGAATGGCTTGCTGATGGACAGATTCACTATTGGGATGCGTCCACGTATAGATCATATAGTGGTACATATAACCGGCATATTGAGCCATACCTAAATCGAAAATTGCGTGTTCGTGATGTGAAGCCTTCTTATATTCGTAATCTAATAACTATGAACGCTAAGCTTGGCAAAGGGCAGCGTACCTTAGAAGAAATAAAAGGGATTTTCAGTAGGTTTTACACTCGACTAATCGAGGATAGAAGTTACGACTTTAATCCGGCTACATCACTCCCGAAATACTATAAGTTGCCAAAGGTAAATAGAGATAACATTTTGTCGGAAGATGAAATTATCGCATTTCTAACAGAAGCTCGAAATTCAAGATTGTATTTTCTGTACTATTTGGCACTTGAAACGGGCATGCGTTTAGGTGAATTACTCGGCTTAATGTGGCATGATATCAATTGGGAAGAACAAATGATCCATGTCCGTCGCGCATTAGTGCAATCAGGGGAAGGGCGGGTGCTTGATGAGCCAAAAACAGATAACAGCATTCGGGAGATTCCATTTGATATTTCTCTAGTGGAAGAATTCAAAGTTCATCAACAACGTCTTAGAAGCGAACAAGCAGGAGTAAAACGGTATTCAAATACAGATCTGGTATTTCCATCAACCGTCGGAACCCCAATGAATCCAAGCAATCTCTACAAAAACTTTTACAGATTTCTTGATAAAGCAAACGTACGGCGAATCCACTTTCATGATTTACGTCACACGGCGGCTTCCATCTGGATTGCTCTTGGTGTAAGAATAGAGAACGTTTCGAAGCGTTTAGGGCATAGCAGCTTCAGCTTTACTCACAATATGTACGTGCATATCATTCCTAACTCAGATCGAGAAGTGGCTCGTCCGATTGGCGATTATTTCGCCGACTTAGCCGATAGGGCAACAGATGACAATAACGACGCTAAAAGCGATGACCCAAATGCAGCCAAATTGCAGCAAAACGATGAAACAGACAAAAATGAGTAAACTTATATCCCCATATATAGGTTCGGAAAGAATATCAGACCCCATATATGGGGGCGAAAATAGGAGTGACCCCGGAAGGACTCGAACCTTCAACCAATTGATTAAGAGTCAACTGCTCTG
>CAZWEO010000214.1:0-5832 GCA_964633115.1 uncultured Desulfobacterales bacterium | reverse complement strand
TTTGCATGTAAATCCCCACTCCCCATCCCCTCTCTATATTGAGGTAAATAACATCAGGATGGCGGCAATTTCTTTACGGCGCGAGCGTGACAATGTTCTTCCGGTAGGATTCTGAAAATTGGGCACCAGATAAATGAATTTAAGCGGATTGTGCTGCAATATTTTCTCAAGGGATTCAGGAACAAGACCATGCGCATCGGTTTCAAGATTAACATAGGTGGGTTCATAGGGATCAAAAGCCTGCAAGGCACCCAAATAAGTTGGTGATTCTACGCCGATAAGATCTCCTTTGGAAATCAGTGATTTGCCCACCGCATCCAGGGCACCCTGGGATCCACTGGAAATGAACACGTTTGCCGCTTTAACATCCAAGGCTTTATTTTGGTTTAGATGATTTGCCAAGGCTTGTCGCAAAGGCTCGAAGCCTTCGGTGGTGTCGTATTGAAAAGCCGAAGATCCATATTTTTCAATTACTTCATGGCTTAATTGTTTAATAATTTCCAAAGGAAAACTTTGTGGCGAAGGGATGCCCCCGGCCAGTGATACCATACCTGGCTGGCTGACGACTTTTAGTATTTCGCGGATAGCGTTGACGCTCATATCTGTCATACGATCAGCGAGTAAATCTTGAATTTTCATGGTAAATCTCCTTTAATTGCAATATATGTAAAGACCGGTTGGTATATTTGCTGCTCAAGTTGATTATTGATTCATAAAGTTAAATGATCGGGTTACATATTGAGTATGGTGTGTTGTCCTAAGAATTCTGGCTTCTGACTCCTGTCTCCTTCTGTACTCATGCTTTCAGTTGATTTACGTAGTATCTTAATTGGTTTATTGTCTGGTCAATAATGCTCTGATCCCTACTGGCCGTGTATAATGCAGCAGCCCCGTTCAAGGAAATCACTATGAAATTGGCGACTTCCTTGTGATTTATATCTGGTTTCAGTTGTCCCTGATCGGCGGCCTCTCCCAACCAGGCCTGGATAAGTTTGGATATGCGTACGAATCCCCTAAGGATTTGTTTGCTCATGGGATCGGACTGACCCGAAAGCTCAACCAGCATATTCAAGAAAAAGCAGCCACCTTCGAACAAGCCAGCTCCCAGGTAATCGCGTAAATCGTTTTCGATGAATTTATTGATACGCGTCAGGGGATCAGAACGGTCGCGGACGCCCTTGAAAACAGCTTCTCGCCAGATGAGCACGGCTTCGTCATAGACTGCCTGCCAGATGTCAGCCTTACTGGCAAAGTGCCCGTATAGTCCACCCTTGGTCAAATTTGTTGCTGACAAAATATCGCTGATAGATGTATTGTAATAACCCTTGACAGAAAAAAGCTGCAGCGACTTTTCGATGATATTGCGCTTTGTGAGATCACCTTTCTCGGGCATATTCAGAACTCTCTATATCTTTTAATTTGCGTTTAACATTTAATCTGTAGGTGCCTAACAGTCTTCAGCCTACAGCCTTTTCGGTTTATGGGTAGAAATGATATAATTCTTGAATTACGGATATAGACTAAAAATGTGCAAGCTTCCCATGAAAAAAACCGACCGGTTTGTATGTATCGCAGGTATGTATCGTGGTGTCAAGTTCAAATAAAGGAGATTTAGTATTATTATGCTTGTTATTACTATAATATATAGGGTGCAGTTCCCGAACCTGGTCAAACAACCTAAGCTTAAAATTTGAGGAAATGTACTGGAAATAATGCTCAAGAGTGGGGACATGATGCAATTTTCGACGTAGAATGTGAAAATTGTGGGAATATGGCCGAGTTTTTCAAGGATGAGATCACTAGAATCTGTTCACATTGTAAAAAAACAGTTTACAATGATCGAAAAGATTATGGATGTGGGCAATGGTGTTCGTCCTCATCTCCACATATGAGAAATTGCCGCCGTTAACGGAGTGGCATATGCGGGTGGATTGGAATGGGCCTGCTTTGCGGATAAGGGAGCGTTTCAAGCTAACACCGATCGGCTATGTAGCCACCGAAAAGGATACGGTGATTGGGATTATTCGAGGATTCCCCGGTCGTCTTATTAACTTATTTGTTGACGGTAAGCATCACAGGAGAGGCATAGGGTGGAAGCTGTTGAGCAGGTTTGAGCTTCATTGTCAAACATTAGGTCAAGAAACAATCAAAGCAAACGTCTCTACCCAAGAGGCTTCGCATCTATTTAATGTATGAACGAACTCTGCTCGGAAAATTGAGCAAATGTGCCTGGAACGTCACGAGCGCTTTTCTGAAAGTGGCCGTTCCCGTGCAAAATCAGCTGACAAGCAGTACGGCCGAAACCATGGCGATGTACAGAGCCGCCGTGGTAATGCGGCCTGAAGACCAGCGTGTTTGCGACGCTTTTTTAGATAATGGCACATTTTTGTTTAAAACAGATTCAGAAGCGACAAATAAATTGACGTTAAAAAGATGACATAACAAAGCTAATTCAGTCGACGCAAAAAATCGCGCGACTGATTAGCGCCGTTATCTGCAATGAACCCACCAAAAACCTTGACACCCGTTACGTAGCTGGTTACAGTCAGGGCATATGATTCAGAATTTCAAACACAAGGGGCTCAAACAATTATTCGAAAAAGGCACAAAGTCAGGTGTCATTTCTCAGCACTTAAGGCGTTTGAAGTTAATTCTTGCACTCCTTGAAACCGGTGAAACTATTGAAGATATGGATTTGCCGGGCTTGCATCTTCACGAATTGAAGGGGAGGCGTAAGGGTACCTGGTCATTGAAGGTTAGTGGAAATTGGCGCGTCACCTTTAGATTGGAAAAAGGCGATGTCTTGGATGTTAATTATGAGGAATATCATTAGAGGTGTGTCATGAGGATGCATAACCCCCCTCATCCTGGCGAAATTATTAGAGAGTTTTGCGTTGAACCTCTGGGCTTGACCGTTACGGATGCTGCCAAGGCTCTTAAGGTCACACGCAAGACTCTATCAACAATTCTAAATGGCAAAGCAGGAATAAGCCCAGAAATGGCCCTGCGTCTGTCGAAAGTATTCGGTCGAACGCCGGAAGGCTGGATGCGTCTGCAATTACAATATGATTTATGGAAAGCCGAGAAATCATCTGACTTCCAAGGTTTAAAACGAATTCGAGCTGCATAATTGCACCTGTCTCAGAGAACATCGGGCTGCACCAGGATGCGCGGAAAATGCACCTGCGCACCTGTCAGCTCAAGGGCCGGATAACAATCAACATGATTTGCGGTTTAGATATCATAGTGCCGAAATATTTCCTTAAAATTCTTAAATTTTGATAATGCCTCTTGCTAAAAAACTACTGCTATTGCTGACATTGGCTGCAGATCAGGTGGACAGACAATGGTATTAGCAAAGCATGCACCGGGAAATATTACAGGTATCGACCTTTTTCCAGTTTTCATCGACCTGTTCAACCAGAATGTTGAGAAATTGAACCTTCAGGATAGAGTAAAAGGTATTGTTGAATCGATGGATAATCTTCCTTTCCGGGAAGAAGAATTAGATCTGATGTGGTCAGAAGGTGCAATCTACAATATCGGTTTTGAACGGGGGCTGAATGAATGGCGGAAATACCTGAAACCCGGAAGTTATATCGCTGTTTCGGAAGCATCATGGTTTACGGAAAAACGCTCTGCTGAGATCGATGAGTTGTGGATGGATGCTTATCCGGAAATAGACACTATCCCCAATAAGGTAACGCAAATGCAAAAAGTCGGTTATATTCCGGTTGCCACCTTTGTTTTGCCCGAAAACTGCTGGACAGAATATTTCTATGCACCACAAGTAAATGCAATCAGTAAGCATATTTAACTAACCAAAGTAGCTAACCGAAACAAAGGGGGAACACATGGCAAAAGGAAGAGATGCTCAAAAAACAGTTAAGAAAAAATCAGAAAAAACGTTGAAAGAAAAGCGCAAAGCGAAAAAAGAGAAGAAATCCCAAAAAGGGTAAAATTATGGATAATATAAAGCTCTACATCATTACTATATTCAATTTGCCTGAAAGTCTTCTTAGAACATGCCCCTGGAGAATCCGACGCGCAAAAATCGCGCGCATCTCAGCTCAACCGTTGGGTTTCAGAACAGGAGAGTGATATCAGTAGTGGTAACGTAGCTGCGCTATGAGAATGGCATCGGCCGTGGCCTTGTAAACAATTCTGTGTTCGTCATTTATTCGACGAGACCAGTAGCCTGAAAGAGCATGTTTCAACGGTTCTGGTTTGCCGATTCCTTCAAAAGGGTTGCGCTTAATCTCTTTGATGAGATTGTTGATTCGTCGGAGGATCTTTTTATTGTTTTTCTGCCAATAAAGGTAATCCTCCCATGCATGATCGGAAAAGATCAGCTTCACTCGATAAGTTCCCTTTCTGTCCCCTTTCCGTCGGCCAGTTGGACAACGGATTCGATTAGTCGTCTGGAGTTTTTGGGAGAGCGTAAGAGAAAGGCTGTTTCTTCAAGTGCTGTGTAGTCTTCAAGGGACATAATGACCACAGAGTCGTTTTTCTTCCGTGTGATAATGACCGGTGAATGATCTTCACATACTTTTTCCATGGTTTTTGCAAGGTTCTGTCGGGCTTTTGTATAGGTTAACGCGTCCATTGTGCACCTCCTGTACATGTACAATTATTTGTACAATATAGATTGTGGGGTGTCAACAAAATTTAAACCAAACATGCTACTGGTGCAGACGGTGTGCCACCGCCGCACATTTCAGATGTTATGCTCCAAATTGAATTTAAAAGTCGGAATAATAAGAGTTCTGGTATATAAAGAGGCATAAAATCATGGACGCTACAGATGCTACCCATAGGAAATACGGGTAGTTGGTTTAATAAAGAACCAGAGGAAAAGAAAAAATGACAACAGTACAAGAAAGAAAAAATTTTTATTTCGATAGCAAAGGACCAATCAATACAGACACAACGCTGGATATCGCTCTGGAGTGCTGTAAAGAGCAAAAGATACAAAAAATTGTTGTTGCCTCATCCACAGGCGAGACTGCCTTGAAGCTTCTTGAAAAAGCTCCTGACGAGGCTGACATCATTGCAGGCAGCCACAGAGGTGCCGATACAGCCGTGGTTCTGAAACCGGCTTATGCCGCCAACATGTTTGAAACCAAAATAAAAGCGCTGCTTTGTATGCCTTCTTGAAAAGGGGAGAAAGTATGATCGCACAATTTTCTGTTTATCCCATCGGAGAAAGTACCAGCCTCAGCCGCTTTGTTAAAAAGGGCATCGCGGTTATCGCCCAATCTGGTTACACCTATGAAGTTGGCGGTATGGCCACTACGGTCGAGGTGCCAGACTTGGATGCATTATTCGCGCTGGTTAAACAAGTACATGCAGCCCATGTGAACGAAGGCGCGCGTCGAATCGTCATCGATTTGAAAGTGGATGATCGTCATGATAAAAAAGCTACGATCAAATCCAAAAAGGGAGCTGTGATAACTTAAGGACATAACGTTTGACGTTATTAACTGAATAGTCCATGGTAAGCGTTCGACAACGGCTGATACCGCCCTGCGTTTAGGACGATTTTTCTCTGTAGCACCATAATTCTGGCTAAATCTTCAGAACCGCTTCGATCTTGAGGTTACGGAAGATTTATTAGCAGATCGCCTTGACCCAGAAGTAAGTGCTCTCAGTTCAAACGCAGCTTAAAGTAACATTCTGTTTATACAATCTTCAATTGAAATGGAGTCGGAATTTTATTATTACTGAACTTTCGCACTTAATTTACAAGGTAAAAAGAGGGATAATTTTCTGAAAACATTAGAAAAATAATTGAAAAGCGGCTCCCAATTTAGTATAGTTGAAAGCGCTAAC
>CAZWEO010000213.1:0-5840 GCA_964633115.1 uncultured Desulfobacterales bacterium | reverse complement strand
AGTACTTTCTACTACTTTTATCACTTTTTTTTGGTTTAATGCTGAGTAGTTACAATTTTTTTAAGTCTTATAGCTTAGACCTTTTCAATGTTGTCATTCGGGTATTCCTAAATATTTAACCATGCTCCAATTCTCCGTGCGGCCGTAAAACTGCCCCAGGCTAGTGCACCCATAAGTCTTTCATCCCCAGTGATGTGGGTTGAGAATGTATTCACCACCTCTTCATCAACCTGATAGGGCGCTAATGCGGTCAGCAAAACGAGTCTCCCAATAGCTTTTGACTTCTCATCCAATCCATTCATAGCTTGCTCAACCCAATACCGTCCGAGTTTTGGATTTTTGCCGTCCCATAAAATATTGAAAATATCTAATACAGTGTGATACTCATTTAAAGGGATTTCCGTTGAGCTGGGGCAAAATGATTGTCGGTATTTTGCGTTTACGGTCTACTCGTCAAGCGTGACAATTTCCTTCGGACCGCTGCGCTAAATGTCACTTCAGCCTGACGAGTTTTGAAGGGCAATCATTAATAACCGGCTCAATAAATTGAGAAATGACACCTCCTGTCCCATCGTATGATAAGCTGATGGGAACGATAACACAAACCCAAACAACCGGAGGTGTCAGATGGCAGTATACGCTGGAATAGATTTGCATTCAACAAATGTTTACCTTGGCATTATCGATGATGAGGACCGGAGGTTGTACAAGAAAAGGCTACCGAACGATCTTGGAACCATATTGATGGCGCTGGACCCATTTAAGGCGGATCTTGCAGGGATCGTGGTAGAGTCGACTTACAACTGGTATTGGCTAGTAGATGGGTTGCAGGAACACGGGCATAAAGTACATTTAGCCAATCCTTCTGCAATAAAGCAATACGAAGGCTTGAAGCACACGGATGACAAGTGGGATTCTTTTTGGTTGGCGCACATGAGACGTTTGAACATATTGCCGGAGGGATACATCTATCCGAAAGAGCAGCGGCCTGTACGGGATTTACTACGCAGGAGATTGCTGTTTGTAAGGCACAGAACAGCTCACATTTTAAGCCTTGAAAGCATGATAGCCAGAAACCTTGGAATTCGGATGTCGGGCAATGCTATTAAGAAACTAGAAGCAGCAGACGCAGATGAGTTGTTTGAATCTCGACAACTAGTAGTTGCAGCGAGGAGCAACATAGAAATCATTAGACATTTGACGGAGATAATTAAAAGCGTCCAAAAGGAAGTGAAGTCTCGGGTCAAGCTACGCAAAAAATTTCGGTTATTGATGACTATTCCAGGAATTGGAGAAATATTGGCATTAACAATTATGTTGGAGGTGGGAGACATAAAGCGTTTTGCTAAAGTTGGCAATTACTCTTCTTATTGTCGGTGCGTGAGAAGTGAAAGGATTTCCAACGGCAAAAAGAAGTCTAAGAATAACAAGAGGAATGGCAACGCCTATTTGTCATGGGCATATGTAGAAGCAGCGAATTTTACAAGAAGATTTTGTCCAAAGGCACAAAGATTCTACCAACGCAAAAAGGCGAAGACTAACCTAGTAGTTGCTACCAAAGCGCTTGCTAACAAGATTTGCAGGGCCTCCTATTATGTCATGCGTGATGAGATACCGTATGATACAGGCAAGCTTTTTGGCTAATTAGTTTGGGTGTGGCAGTGAACCGGAGATCCGGTTGGTATTAATCCAAAAGCTGTGATTGGTATCTGCCACACCCACCCAACAAATGCCACTACACCGGTAATTGTTTCTTTTCCTGATCCGCCCATGTCGTAAGCCACAAACGGGCTGGCTAATAACCATAACTTGTGCAATAAATTCAGATGGATACGGCATGGAACTGAAGATTTTCTGGGGTCCGTTCTACGGACCAGGGGCTGCGCTTTAAGCATTTCGCATAAAGTGCACTGGCCTATATCCTGATGGGTGACTGGTGCGGATCAGCACAGGCTGACTCGAAGCCAATGAGACAGAAGTAACGGGTGTGGAACAGGAAGATGAAAACAAACTGTTGCTGGCAGGGGTATTTGAGGGTCAAAAAGAAAAAGATGTAATTTTTTTCAGGGAGAGGTGTTTTTTCCTTGCCCCGCCCTTTAATGGGTGCCCCGCCCTTTAATGGGTGACCGGATCTGTCAAACCCATGTGGTAATCTGCGTGCAAACACTCAATAAGAGGAGGGCATTAAAATGAGAAAGCATGAATTGTACCCAGATTATCACGATCAATTTGAATATTTCGGGAACACTGAGATTGAACGGATTCGCAAACAGGGTGAAAAGACCATCCGGCATGACTGGATCATTTTTGACACTGTTGATGAGGCTATGGAATTTTTCAATGATCAGTGTGGCAATTTTGTTGGCTATTATGCCTGTGATCCGGTTTAAAAAGGCCAGTCCGCTGCCGTTAAACCAGAGAAACAAGCGGCATCATCAATTATTCCCGCTCTATCGTGATAGCGTGTCCGATATTATTTTAGCTGCCATGATACTGGCAGGAAGAACAACTAGATCACCTATCAGGGCTAATAGCATGGCCGACGAAATCAAAAATCCAAATTCTCGCGTTGGTTGGAAATCGATTAACGAAAGGGTTAGGAACCCGGCTATATTGATCATCGTCGTAAAAACAATCGCCCTCCCTACGGAATGGGTCGTTGTTTTCAAAACTGAATGTATTGCCTTGTTTTTTTCCCTGTTTTCCTTCCTGAACCTGTAGATAAAATGAACGGTATCGTCTACCGCGATACCCAAGGCTACCGATGCTACCATGACGGTAGTATTGTTGAGGGCGGTGCCACACCATCCCAGGATTCCCATCATGAATATGACAGGAAACAGGTTGGGCAGGATGCTCAAGATACCATATGCTAATGACCGAAATGCAAGGAACAAAAAGCCTATTATGAATAGAAACGCTAAAGCGAAACTTTTAATTTGGCTCTCTACTAAGCGTTTTAGATTAATATTGTATAGATAGATGGTTCCGGTCAGGGCTACCTCCAAGTCTGAATACCCAAAAGTTTTATTCGCCATTTTGCTGAGCAATTCACCGAATATGATACTCTCCTCTGACGACATCGCCTCCGTTTTAATTGATATCCTCCCTTCGGAATAATCCGAGGTAACAAAACTATTCAATTCTTTGATACAGCCGTCAAACAATGAAAATAAGAGCAGTTCCTGGACTATGAGAGGTTGATTTTCGGGCACTCTATAAAAGTCGGGATTCTCTTCGTGCAAGGCCATATTTATTCTTTTAACGTAATCCGTCATTGATAAAACTTTTTTCACATGCGGGAGTTTTCCAATTTCAGCGGACAAGCTATCTATTTTTCTCAAAATGTCCGGCCTTTGAAACATATTCTCCTTACCCCTAAGCACTATCTCCAAATTATCTATGCCAAAAAGATGCTTCTCGATTATTTTAGCCGATTTATAAAAGGTTCCATTCTTAGGAAACCACTCGAGACGATTGGTTTCCACCCGAATCTTCGAGATGCCCCAGAATGCGGCGATAAGCCCAAAGAATGTTACTCCAAGAATATATGGATATCGGCCTAGGTTTATCTTTAGAACATTGGAAACACCCAGTTTCCGGCCGCGATCGTTTTTTTCTTTTGGATGATATGGGAATACAGTCAATAGAAATGGAACCAGAACTATTGAAGTCAGGAAAGCGAACATAACACCTGCTGCCGAGGAGATACCGAATTGCCTTACGGCATCGATGCGGCTTACGATCAGGGATAATAGGCCGAGGGCGGTGGTTATGCTGGTAATAAAACACGGGGTTGTTATGTATTCTACCGTTTGTATGAAAGATGCCCTGTTATCGCGGCATCTTCTTCTCATTTCTTCGAAATAATGGATGATATGAACGCTGTCGGCTATGGAAAGAACCAAAATCAGGGGGACCATCAACGCTGTTACGGCGTTGAATCGAAATCCAAGCATTGTAAAAAAACCCAAAGACCAGCAGAGGCTGACCCCCATGTTTATGATTATGATGATTGTGGTGTATGGAGAGCGGAACAATACAAATATAGAGATACAAATAGTGGCAACAACGAAATAGGATCCTTGTATTTGGGTCTGCTTTGTATAGGTATTGAATACAGACATCAGCTTCGAATCACCCGAAATATAAATTTCCAAGGTGTCAGGTTTTTTGCTAAATACAGTGTCCTCTACCAAGCTTACGGCCTTAACTTCTGCTAGCTCGGAAGAAAAATCGTCAAAAGCAATTATAATGGCGGTAAATCTCTCATCGGGTGAAATAAGATAGTTCAATAAGTGTTGATCTTCGAGAGTGTAGTTTCTTATTTGATTTATATCATCTGTCTCTAAGTTTGAAAGAAGCGGCTCGACTTTAATGTATTCCGGTGTGCCGGTTATTCTTTTTACATTACCCAAACTATATACACTCGCTATAAAATCCAAAGATTCCAATGTTTCCGTTTTCCGTTTGATATATCTCAATACATCCAGAGTGAATATTTGATCGGATTTGAGAGCAACGATCAAATACTTACCACCCTCCTCAAAAGTATCGATGAAATGCTCATATGCGATATAATATGGATCATCCTTTGAAAACCAAGCCCTGAGCGAATTATCCGATTCGATATCAATCGATATACCAAACATTATTGTCAGGCCGATGATAACACCGGTGGCAATGAACCTGGCTTTGTATAAGCTTTTGGAGCATTCACCCATCATGCTTTTCGTTTTGTCTTTTGAATAAATTCGTTTCACGATTTTATGAAACTTTGATGTTTTGGGAAAAATGCATTATGATTATCCGATTGTATTTTCTCGCGGCGCTTTTGATTGTCTTACAAATGCACATTTCCAATAGATCGGCCTGAAAACGTGTCGATTTCTCAAAATCTCTTCTCTTTATAAGGAATAAAATGAACCATGCCCAGATGATGGACAGGATCTACCGCTATCAACGATACACCTATAATGCGACACGACGGTTCTTCCTCTTTGGGCGTGACCGCCTCATTAAAAAAATGGATGTCCACGACGAAGACAGGGTCCTGGAAATTGGTAGCGGAACTGCAAGAAACCTGATTGTTCTTGCCAGGCTTCACCCCAATGCATATTTCTACGGCATCGATGCTTCTTCTGAAATGCTCAAAACCGCCAAGGCCCATATCCGTATAGCAAACCTAAACGAAAGGATTATTCTTAAACAGGGTCTGGCAGAGGAACTGGACCACGCATCAACTTTCGGGATTCAGGAACTATTTGATATCATTTTCTTTTCTTATTCTCTTTCAATGATGTCGGGCGCCATCCGTGCATTTGATATCGCCCTGCGCAACTTGAAGGCCGGAAAGACTATTTATTTGGTTGATTTCTGGGATCAGCATGGCTTTCCATCGTTGTTTCGGAAAACATTCCAAATGTGGCTGCGTATCTTCCATGTTGAGCAAAAGCCGGAATTATTATGCCATCTTCAAAGCATATCCAGCAACCATCTGGGTGAACTCCGTTTTGAATCGATGTGCCGGGGCTATTCATTTATGGCCACGTTTCAAAAACGTTAGAATTTGAAACGCGTAGTTTTAATTTATGAATGGAAATGTGCCAAGTGTCTTACCGTGTACTCCGTAACCGATAAACGCTAGAAAACCGGCGATGAGCGTGAATATCAAGACGCCCGGATGATTCAAAAATAGGCTTAGGAATGACTTGCAAGAGACTTCCATTACAATAAATGAGGTGTTATCTCGCTCATGATCAACAACAAAAAAAAATAACAATAAAAGGGTGTACGCCTCATATTACGTTATAAACTCGGCAAAATGACGGTTAACGAAA
>CAZWEO010000212.1:0-5930 GCA_964633115.1 uncultured Desulfobacterales bacterium | reverse complement strand
AATGAACAGAATAAATGCTCAAATTATACCAAAACAGGGTGTCGAAAGTGCGGTATATACACTATAGGCTATCAAAAAACATTTATAAGGATCTATATGTGATCGAAGAAGAATACTGAAAATTCCCGAAGGGTGGAGGGTTTATGTTTGCCGGCAGTCGATCGCAAAAGAACTTACACGGGCGATCCTCAACGGCAAATATAAAAAAATATTTCTTGGCGTACTCTGCGTCTTGAGCGAAGTCCGCCTTCGCCGAGGCTTCGGCGGGTCAAGCGGGCGGTGAATAAAAATTTACCCTCTGTGCCCTCTGTGTCTCTAATGAAGTCTGCCTTCCCCCCCCCTTCGGCAAGCTCAGGGTTTAAGCAGGACAAGTGGGCGAGAGGAATTATGCAATAAGCCTTAAGCCAAAAACAGCTTCCAAGCATCCAGGCATCCCAGCCTTCGGTTGTCTTCCCCATGAATAACATTTTGTTCCAAAATGTTATATGAAGCGGCTTCGCCGCTATTAAATATATTTATGCAGCGTAGCTGCATCCAATAATATCTTGGGACAAGATATTATACCCGCAGGGCATGAAGTTTTATCTTGATCGGCGCCTGTCTAGCAGACTTGTCACGGCGTAGCTCGCAGAGTGAAGATGGAAGCTCGCAGATCGAAGACAGGACTCAGGCAATCAAGATAATAGAAGAAATCTCTGCGACCTTTGCGCCTTTGCGGTTAAAAAAATAAAAGATCTTCTCTGCGGCCTCTGCGCCTTTGCGGTGAATGAAATAATGCGCTGAGGGCCTTTTGAGCATCGTGTTTGTTGGTATTTTATTGGAGCGATGAAATCGCGTATCATAACATCTTGGTACAAGATGTTATTCTCTGTGCCTCGAACGAAGTGGGTGAGAGATAAGATCAGTTTTAAGTTTTAGGTGTTAGGTTTTAAGTAACTATTCGCTCAAGGCAATTTTGGCCTAACAGTCTAATAGTCTTCAGCCTAAAAGCCTAATGTAGAAACTTATAATTTAATGGGTGTTCCCAAGATTGGTTCTGTGGTTAGAATTCGAAATGTAAGATTAGTTGGTGAATCAAAGAAAATCAATACTGTATGCCATCATTCCTTCCGAATGCTGCTGGGCGTAATTGTGCAGGGCTTCAGCAATGCTGGCAAATCGATCCCCCGGATACGAGTATGGTATAATCAAAACGCCAAAATGCGCTAGTTGACTGTTGAAAAACTGGACAGTCAGACGGATGAAGTCATCCCGGTTGCGAGTAACCAAGCAACGTTTCTCCTGGAAAGCAAACTCCAGCTGTGCCAGGTCGGAAGCTTGCACCATACCAACCTCATGAGCACTCACACAATCAATTCCCCGCTTTCGAAGCAGCTTGGCGATTATTGGGCTGATGTCTTCATCCAGATAATACTTCATTTCTAAATTTTTACTCGAGGAAAGAATATCGATCGAGAATGGCGGCTTTGTTCCAGGCTTTATTGCGTGCAATCAGATTATCGATTTCTACGTGATAAACCAGGTAGTAGCCGATGGCAGATCGCAACTGCTGCTGAGTCAGCCAATGATAGGTTTCTTCAAGTCGTTTGAATTCCTGCTCAACGCTATCGTAGACAGCTATAATCTCCCACACATCGATACCAGTTCCGGCAACTTTCGCCCGTCTACCCGATACACCCTCCGCAAATACGATACCAGGACATCTGCGCGATTTAATGGATTCGGCCAGAAGATCTTTGGTTACAGTGGAAAAATCCAGTCCAGATTCTTGGGAAATTTTCTCGATTTCAAGGGCAGTCTCCTTGGGTAATCGCAAACTTTTTTGAACTGTATTCATAATAGTCCTCATTTATGGGATGCACTGGGTTACAATGTAATACAGGGCACTTATTTTGTCAATCCTTCCCAATACTCCTAATTTTGCCACAGATCCACCCGTCTTCGCCCTTCGATAAATCAGGGCTTCCGACTTCGCTCTTCGAGCTTTGCCGTGACAAGTCGCCGAGGCGCGCACAGACATCCACAGACATCATTTACTTCTTTATCTCTCACAGAGTTCGCAGAGTACACAGAGTACATTTTTCCTTTTCTTCTGAGATCGAAAGAAAAGGAAAATTTCTGACGCTTCGCGAATAACAGTTTGTTCCAAACTGTTATGGTATGCGGCTTCGCCGCTATGAAATATATTTATGCAGCGTAGCTGCGTCCAATAAAATCGTGGTACACGATGTTATACCCGCAGGGTTGAGGGGTTGGTCTGATTTTTCCCATCTGAGCTTTAGCGAAGTGGATATCTCAAAAAATCAGACCAAAAGAAAAGTCTCTGCGTACCTTGCGCCTTTGCGGTGAATAATTAAGAACCTCTCTGTGTTCTCAGTGTCTCGAGTGAAGCGGGTGTGAGGAATAATCAGCGGTAAGCAATCAGTTATCGCCCATAGCAGCCTCCCAGCATCCTAGCTTCCCAGCAATTAGTAACCCAATAAACCCAACAAACTCAAACGTTGGAAACTTATAATTTAAGGGGCGTCCCCCAAATTCCCGATACCGATTTCCCTTTGAATCGACCGATCATCATCAATTTGAAACGACACTTATCACCATAGGCACGCTACACCGTAGCGTTCAAACTGACTATCCTTCGTGATCACGGTAAGCTTTTCCTTCAAAGCTTCTGCAATGATCAAACGATCAAAAGGATCGCGGTGAATTAATGGAAGGCCAACAGCCGAAATTACAGTGGTAAATCCGATCGGTACTGGTATAATGTTTAGTAATTGCAGAGCCTCTGGTATGAATCGGCTGGGCGCATCCGGTAATTGAATACGTTCAAGCCGTTGTAGCATAGCAATCTCCCAGGCGCTGGCGGCACTCATGCCGAGCTGATTTCTTTTCTCGACAACCAGCTCTCTTACACGCTGAGACAATAACTGAGGTTTAGCAACCATCCACAGGAATGTATGCGTGTCAAGAAGATAGTGCATCTTCTTCTGTTCCTAACCAAAAATCTTCAACAATCTTATCTGGAAGTGGAGCGACAATGTTTTGATAAAATTTAATTTTTCCGGCATAAATGCCCAAGGATCGTTTCTCACCTGGGTCTTCGACAGGAACGATTTTGACCAGGGGATTACCAGCTTTCGCAATAATGACCTCGTCCCCCGCTAGCGCAGCGGGAATGAGTTTGGAAAGTTTTGTTTTAGCTTCGTGTATTCCAACTTTCATTTTTCTAACCTCTTTAAGATCAATGCATCCATTAAGATCAATTAGCTTAGTCTTAAGCTAAGCTAATTTATTCAATTTGTCAATAACAGTTTGTTCCAAGCTGTTATGGTACGCGGCTTCGCCCTTCGACAAGCTCAGGGCTTCGCCGCTCTGAAATATATTTATGCAGCGTAGCTGCATCCAATAATATCTTGGGACAAGATATTATACCCGCAGGGTTGAGCGGCTTTGTCTGATTGTAACCCACCTGGGCTTTAGTAAAGTGGGTACGTCTCTAATAATCAGACAAAAAAAATATTTCTCTGCGTACTCTGCGCCTTTGCGGTGAATGAAATAATGCGCTGAGGGCCTTTTGAGCATCGTGTTTGTTGGTATTTTATTGGAGCGATGAAATCGTGTTTCATAACATCGTGGAACACGATGTTATTCTCTGTGGTGAAGATATTATTATGCCTGAAGGTCATTGGTGGAATCTTCGGTCAGGTCGGCCGAAGATCGTCTGCGTCCGTCCGTGGCTAAAAATAAAAAAGCCAGGAGCGTTTAAAGTCTCCTGGCTTCCCAGCCGCTATCAGCTATAACCTATGACCTGTGAGCTATAAGCTAATCCATTCAAAATTAAAAATTTATAATTTAGAATTGCTATAAAAGCAGCATCCTCGCATTCCAGCCTTCAGTTATTGGGGTAAGATTTCAAAACCAGCCGTTAAAAAGTGTTTGTCTCCCGTCAAAGCCTTTTTCAATCGAAGTTCCCGCATCACAACGAAACTTGTACAATCTGTGAATGAAAATGCCTGATCGTGCCATCTGAAAAACCACCCAAGGGCCTTTTCTGCTCTATCGCTACCTATCCACTCAATTTGTAATCTCGAACTACCTGAAATTTGTTCCCACCATATCTCGACCGCTTCGAAACCAAGTCGTATTCTGATCAATGTCAACGTTTCATCAATAACATAATCAGTCGTGACGAAAATGCCTCCCTGCTCAAGCCATTCATCACGAGCCTGTAAAGCGTCCACGTGGCTCAGATCACTTTCGTCGGCCATGGACATCCAACCGGCTGTGTCAATAAACAAGCGTTTCATTTTGAAGCTTCGCGACCGTAAAGCGTCAAATCGTGGTCTTCCCCATTCAAACCGTCTGCCGAAGCACCGACAGCCCCCGCCTTATAGAGAAGGTCCTCCGACAATGGTATCATCTTTTTCTCTTCCGCATCCAACCCAACTATCCGAAATGCCGGTCGACTTCGATACAGTACCGTGAATTTTTCACCACGTTGAACTCTTTTCACGATTTCAGGCAGGGTTGCCCTTAACTCTTTGACATTAATAATATGATTCATCTGTTATCACCTCGCATCTAAGTTCATCTTAAGTTAAACTTCGTGTGATAGCATGTCAAGCACAAAGCACTAATTTCGCCACAGACCCACACAGACTTCCACGGACAAAATTTCCTATTATTCGAACGACCAGTTCGAATAAAAGTCTCATCGCTATCGCGAAAAGTATCTAATAATGTACTTCTTGAATGACCTGAATCAATACCTCAATGAATGCGCTTCTGTGTCACTGAGTTTCGGTAAGGGTTATTACCCTAAAAATACCGTATTGCGAAGATACAAAAATAGTATATATTCCATTAAAAATTCTCACCAAAAAGCGAGATTAGATGGGAGCAGTCATCAGCCTGTATCCCTACTTTTGCCACAGACTTACACAGACACTCACTGACAATTTTATCTTTTCTTCGATCGATGATTGTCGGTGTCTGTCTGTGTGTGTCCGTGGAAAAATAAAAGGAAATATTTAACTATGGCGAAAATATTTTTCCGAGACGAGTTAACTTATAAGATTAACGGTGCTATTTATGAAGTCAATAAGATCCTTGGATCGGGTTTCCTCGAAAAAGTTTATGAAAACGCGCTATTATATGAACTGCAACGAATTGGTTTAAATTCTAAAAACCAAGTTCCGATATGTATTCATTATAAAGGTGAGGTTGTTGGAGACTATTTTGTCGATATCGTCGTTGAAGATACAGTAATCCTTGAAATCAAAGCAATAAACTCACTTCTGAAAATCCATGAAGCACAACTTATTAACTATCTTAACGCCACTGGGTATGAAGTTGGCCTGTTGGTAAACTTTACTTATCCAAAGGCTGTTATCAAGCGATTTGTAATGTGAAGAATTTCTATATTAGCCACAGACCCACGCCGACATCCACAGACATTATTTCTATTGAAAGTTTTGCCCGTAGGGCATTGATTATGATCTTCGGCCAAGTTTATCACGGCGAAGTTCGAAGAGCGAAGACGGATCTGCCGAAGATTGTCTGTGTCAGTCCGTGTGTGTCCGTGGCTAAAAATGAAAAAGCCAGGAGCCTTTAACAGTCTCCTGGCCTCCAAGTACTCCTCACAGCGATCATTTTTTAAAGCCTAAATTTTGCCACGGACTCACACAGACACTCACGGACATCTTTATCTTTTCTTCTAACGACCGGCCCGCCTTCTCCCATTCGACTGTCTCAGGCTACGGCGTGGCAAGCCTTGTTCGAAGACAACCATCATTGCTTACGCAAAAAACAAAACATTACCCTTTCTGTACTTCATTCCCAATATTATAATAATGCATTCAATAATTTGAATATAACACAGTAGTATCCGGTTAGATCCTTGCATGTAGGATCTGATGTTCCTGTTCTTT
>CAZWEO010000211.1:0-6001 GCA_964633115.1 uncultured Desulfobacterales bacterium | reverse complement strand
CAAAGAACAGGAACATCAGATCCTACATGCAAGGATCTAACCGGATACTACTGTGACCAATTAGGTTAAACCCCATCAAAAATATGATTATATCTGCTTTTTAAAATTTCTAAAGTAACGATCCACCATTTCGGCCATATTTTTATGCCCCACATGGGGATGACATTCGGCACATTTCTTGGTGGTATCTCCCCGTAAATAAGCACGGTGGGCCAAAAAGCCACCTCTGGGCATGCCCGGTGCTGCATCCAGTTGTCGATGGCAACGACGACAGGCTGAATCATAGGTAAATTTCGTCCGGCGCTTTTCCGCATTGCCCATCCAATCAAATTCCGCCACATCAATGATTATGTTCTGGATCACGTCCCCGGTACCGGTGACGGCCTTGGCTGTGACATACTCAATAAAATCACCATGAGGCAAATGGCAATCCACACACTGGGCAGCAAATCCCTGTGGATTTTCACCACCATGAACGGCCTGTTTCCAAGAGTCACGAAAAGGATTCATGGCATGGCAGGAGACACAAAACGTATCGGTGTTGGTGGTCTCGATCATGAAGCCCGACGCCAACACGACAATGACAGTTAAAACAACACCCAATCCTAAGCCAAACCACCATCCCTTGTTACTATTTGATTTATTAGGTTTTTGTGAACCTGTCATTTCACTAATTCCCTTGAATTAATGCGGTTCATAACTGATCACAATTATCATCTACCAGCCTCGCGCTTGAAGAGCCAATATGATAAGTTTACAATAATAATCCATAACATAAACTATGGGATTGTCAAACAAATTTTGAAATAATGACAATTAAATTAAGTGGTTAAATGTTACATTGTGGTATTAATGGGTAGGGTGTGTTTGTGGAAAGAAGGGAGGAGCCTGATAGAATATATCTTGACGGTATCCCGCTTTTGGGCCAAACGGTGATACATTGAGAGTATCGTGCTACATCTCACCGGAATTATTGGGCGAAATCGTAAATTGCAGTAGGAAATATTGTTGTGATATATAAATCAATTTGAGCATTCCAATTTGCAATGCCAAAAAATCGTGCGACGATTCTATATATGGTGCCGAAGAGTGGTATAAGGGATATTCGTGCAGAGATGGCAACAGCAATGATTTTTCGCAAGAACGTGTATCGTGAAATCTTTTTGGGTTATGACTTGATATGGATTTGACGCGGCCATCGGCCTTTGATAGTATTATTCGGTACCTGCAAAACAACAATAGGAAGATTACCATGAAAGCAGAATTTACGGCAATAATTGAACCGGCACCTGAGGGTGGTTTCTGGGCTATATGCCCGGAAGTGATTGGCGCCAATGGCCAGGGTGAAACAATAGAGGAAGCAAAGAATAATCTTCGTGAGGCTATAGAATTAATATTAGAGGACCGAAAGGCTGACATTCTACGTGGGCTTCCTGGTGACGCCATCCAAGATAAAGTGCTGGTCGGATGAAGCGTCGAGATTTGGAACGAAAGCTAAGAATTGCAGGGTGCTATCTGAAACGCGAGGGAGCCTCACATTCGTTTTGGATAAACCCGAAGAACGGCGCGATTGAAACTGTTCCCAGGCATACCGAGATCAAAGAACCATTGACAAGCAACATATAAAAAAGCAGGCAGATAATTACTGTTTATCTGCCTGCTTTTTTATGTGCCATGTCGGTGGGAAATTTTTTCAAACATTTGGGCCAGACCGGCAGCCAAGGTGTAAGCGGATTCGATGCTGAGATTCTGGTCAGCTGATTGGTCAAAAAAAAGATTGAGACTCGACGCCAGCCCATCCTCCGGTAGCCAGTAGCAAATCATCACCGGCACCAGCGGTAAGGGATGCAGGACAACGGAAATATCCGCTTCAAACTGCTGGGCAACCTTCTGACCACTAAACATGTGAACCAGATCGTCAAAAAGATCAGTGTATACATCGGCAACGCTTTTGATGGGTTCTTCACATCTTTTTTGAAACAGTCCATAGAATTCCTTGCCACCTTTTAACTCCCGAAACGATACCCAATTGCCGGTAATGGGAATCGCCCTGCCTGCAACCACATAATTTAAAAATGGAATCGCCACCCAAGGGTTGACATGAATGCTCGTGGATATGCTGCCAACGGTGTCCACACTAAAGGCTTTTCCCATGACTTTCAACTGCAGTCGGTCATCTACATATGTCGCACCAATCCGGGATGCGGCTTCGGCCAAATCGATTTTTGAGATCTCTTTCTTTAATGTTTCCAGGTATTCGTAACGGCTCTCTTCGAACGTGGGCTGCCCATCGGAGTCTCCTGAAAATTTCCGAATGATTTCGTCATCCAAATAGGGGCAAGTGTTCAGATCCCGACGCCCGGTATAAACGGATCCGGCAAATGCTAAACAGGTTTGATCGCCACATTCACGGCAATTGGACTTGTTCAAGTGCTGAAAAATTTCCATGGCATTTTTAGGAGGGGGCATTTTGTGCTCCTGCTACACAAGATCTTATAACATTTATTTAGGAGTTTAAATAATCGTGCATAAACTTAAAATGATCTGTTCCAATAAGCAAATTCAATTTTATAACATTGAATTCTGTCTCCTAACTCCTCATATGTAAATTCGGCGTTGGATGTCCATTATTAAGCTCGGTATTTTTCAGGTCTAACAAGAGATCTCAATAATGTTAAGTTCCTTTGATCCCAATCAATATCACCTTCTTTTTTAGCTGTTTCAAGCAGTTTGGGAACGTGATCGAGTCTGTGGTCATGCAGGATCAATTTAAAGGCATCCAGACCGATATAACCCTTTCCAATATGCGTATGGCGATCCACGTGCGATCCCAGATCCTTTTTGGAATCGTTGATATGGATCGCCAATAGTTTGTCCAGCCCCAGTACCGCATCAAAATGACTCATGGTTTGTTCATACGTATCCTGTGTACGGATATCGTAGCCGGCCACAAAGATATGACAGGTGTCCAGACAAATGCCCACACGTTCCTTTTGCGCGATTGAATTGATGATTTGGGATAGCTGTTCAAAGGTATGTCCCAGACCTGATCCTTGGCCGGCGGTTGTTTCAAGTAGCAGACAGGTGGCGATCCCGGTTGTTTCCGCAAAGATTCGATTGATGCTAGCACTGATCTTTATAAGACCAGTTTCCGCACCACTATCCATGTGAGCACCCGGATGGAGTACGCAGTAGGGTATTTCCAAAGCAGACGCTCGTATGAGTTCTTGTCGGAGTGCCCTACATGACGCGTCATGTTTTTTAGGATCAGGTGATGCCAGGTTAATCAGGTAGGAGGTGTGAGCGGTAATTGATTGAACAGCGGTTTCAGCGACGGCTGTTTTAAAGCGAGCCGTTTCAGCCGGGGTAATGGTTCGTTCTTTCCAGGCGGTCGCATTTTTTGTGAAGAGTTGCAGGGTATTGCACCCGTAGGATGCGGCCTGGTAAACCGCATCATGAAATCCCTTGGCGATTGAGAAATGGGCACCCAACAGCAGCTTGGTTTTCGGGTTTATTGGGTTTGTTGTGTTCATTGTGTTTATTTAGTTCATTGACCTCAGGCATTTAGGTTTTTAGTAATACTTCGTCATTCAAAATTTTGCGATCATTATTCGATATTCAAAAATAAACACTTGCACCTCAAAACCTGTAAATCTAATGTCCTGTCCTAATCACATGGCCTTATCCGGATAGTTGCATAATTTCAATAGCGGGCATGAACTACATTTTGGTTTTCTGGCCTGGCAACATTCCCGACCGAAATATATCAGATGTAGTGAGAAATCACTCCAGGCGCGCTTGGGCATTTGATCCATGAGATCGAATTCAATTTTGACCGGATCGGTGTGATCGGTCAATTGAAGTCGGCGCGATATCCTGGCCACATGTGTGTCCACGACGATTCCCGGAATATTGAAAGCAGCACCCAGTACCACATTGGCTGTTTTGCGACCGACTCCGGGAAGTTTCACAAGAGCCTCCAGTTTAGATGGGACCTGACCATTGTGGTAAGCCAGCAGGGTTTCAGCACAGCGTTGAATATTTTTAGCCTTGTTGCGATAGAAACCGGTGGATCGAATCAAGTTCTCGATCAGGGATAGCGGCGCTTGGGCAAAGGCGCTGGGTGTCGGCAATTTTTTGAATAAATTTCCGGTAATCTTGTTGACCTGTTTGTCCGTGCATTGCGCTGACAAAATGGTCGCTATTAGCAACTGAAATGGATTCTCATGATCGAGCTGGGTCTTGACTTCCGGGTAGGTGATTCTTAGTATTTTACGAATCTTGTCGGTGCGTTTATGGTCATTCAACATTGTCAGGGTTTCTTTGGAAAGATAATTACTTTACTAACATTTGTTTCGGCAGCGGGTTAGTGATAGCCAACAAAACCGAACGCAGGCTATAGGCTGAAGACTTTTTGATTGTAGGCGCCTACAGCCTATAGTCTATAACCTACAGCCTATGGGGTATGGTTACCGAACCAACAGCAATTATAAATCTAACGTTCAAAGTAACACAGCATATGGAAGCCTCCGGCTCACCCTCAGGGTGAAATTTGATGATTAATAATGACTATTATCCGCTTAACCCCTTAGGTTTATTAACGAATAGTTGCATTTGGACTCGAATCCCTAATTGATAGAGGTTTACAAAAGTATTATCAAATTTCATGCAGGATTAAGGTATTAAACAAAGTGCCCATCAATAGCAATCAAATAAAAGGTAGAGGGCTGGGACTCTGTTCCGGCGGTCTTGATAGTATGCTGGCCGGACTTGTTTTGCGGCAACAAGGACTCATCGTTGAATGGATAACATTTGAAACGCCTTTTTTCTCGGCGGAAAATGCCAGAAATGCATCCCAAATCACGGGAATTCCTTTGATGGTTCAAGACATAACCAAACCCTACCTCGAGATGTTGAAATCGCCCAATTGTGGTTATGGAAAACACATGAATCCTTGTTTGGATTGTCACGCTCTCATGTTTCGCATGGCTGGCGATGTGATGAAAGCAAAGGCGTTTGATTTTCTTTTCAGCGGCGAGGTCATGGGCCAGCGCCCCATGTCGCAAATCCGGCCGTCCTTACGCTATGTGGAAAAGAATTCAGGATATGATGGATATGTCGTCCGGCCATTAAGCGCCAAGAGACTCGAAGCAACTATTCCTGAAAAAGAAGGCTTAATTGATCGGGAGGCCTTGCTCAATATTGCCGGACGTTCTCGAAAAGAACAAATAAAACTTGCAAAAGAATTTGGCATTACCAAATACCCAGCGCCGGCAGGGGGATGTTTGCTAACGGATAAGGGTTACGCCAATCGCTTGCGCGATCTGTTTGCGCACCAAAAAGACTACGCCCCAAATGAACTGCACATGCTACGCTATGGGCGCCATTTGCGGATCAATCCCGATGCCAAAATCATCGTTGGTCGCACCCAAAACGATAATGAGAATCTAAACAAGTATTATCGAAAGACCCAAGACACACTCCTCAAAGTCCGCAATTATCCCGGCCCATTGGTATTGGTTCCCAATGGTTCTGCCAGAGAAACCGTTCTCCTGGCGGCATCCGTATGCGCTGGATACAGCAAGACGCCGGCCGATATGCCGGCCCAGGTCAGGATAACAACCCCAAATGGCCGTGAAACTGTGACCGTATTGCCCCTGCCACCCAAGACGGTGAGTAAGTACCTAATAAAATAATAGATGGCAAATAGATATTTTGATTCTCGATACGCCGCTATAGAGGGAATCAACACCTCTGAAAGGCACTATCCCACAGTTGATTAGATCAATTTCATAATCAATATCAATACTTTAGGCTTAATCATACAGTCTTAACCGTGAAGTTTCCCCTAATTTGAATTAATCTCCATCAACATTACTCTTAGCAAAATTGATACTTCCATTTGTAAGCGCTGTAAAACCATAGGTGATATTTGTTCATAAGGCTAAACTCAATGTCATTAACTTAAGAGCATCAAAAGTAGTTTAACCTATTAATATAA
>CAZWEO010000210.1:0-6015 GCA_964633115.1 uncultured Desulfobacterales bacterium | reverse complement strand
AGAAAAGAGTGTTACACGCTAAAAAATTAAAGGTCTATGTTTCGCTGTAGTGTTAGGAAAACGAATTACAACAGTGTCAGCATGGTCATGATTCCCTGAAAGTACTGAACACAGCTTGCCTCGGAAAATCAACTTGGCCCCCCATTTCTCTAATGTAGTAGGAACGTTATTTCGGTATTCTGTCCATTTAGCTTGGTTTTTAACAGTAATATGACCAATAACGTATGCATTCTTCATTATTACTCCAATTTATTATAAGTTAATCAGAACGATAGGTATATTTTTTAAAGCTCACACCTGTAGGAGACACTAAACGGTTTTCTGAGTCTCTATAAACCTAATATACAATCACCTATCAACCACCAACCGGCATAAATATACCATTGCAGATAGCTCATTTATGACAAGAATGCAAAAATTGAGGACTCCACCCAATTGATTTCCTTTGATAACCTCGATTTAGCTTTTAGCTACTATCGCATGACGATTGGATTTTCATATATAAAGGTGGGTGTTGATTAACGATTCAAAGGATTGTCAATCGGCCATTTGAGGGCATGAAGATTTCCGGCTTATTATGTTAACTATCTGATACCACGTGTTTTTTGAGCTGTTGTTACACAATCAACACCTAAGTGGTGCTGCCGGGGATGATGCAATCACCTATATTTCGATGGATATCGAAATATGAAGATTTCAACTGGAAGCCTGAATTGTTCACATCCATAAATTTAACGTTGGTGATACATGAAAAAGCAACTTAAAGGTTGGATACAAATCTGCCAAATTTACCATTGCGATAAAGCTCAATTATAAATCATAACGCACCTGGACTCTCTTCCATCTACTTTTATTTCCATGAAATGATCTAAATTGACATGAGCAATAAAATTTAACTCAGAATGAATGGGTAGAGCGGTTAACCATTCCCAATTAAAAAAATCACCCTTGTTTTCCTGGACATTGATATAGTTTATCCCAAGTGTGGTAATGTTGTGGAAAAAATGCGAGCCTTGAGATGGATCTGCTTTTAGGTTTGTATGCGATGTTTCCACCATGGCCCCAACGCCGTATATATCAGACCAACTTACTGGGATCCCCAGCCATCGGTCGGCCGATCCCCATCTTCCCGGGCCTACAAGCAAAAACTGGCGGTCGTTATGCATTAACTCCGCATTTATTTTTCCGATCTCCTGGGCAACTTCTGGTGTGCGACCTGGATCAAAAGAATCGGGTTTGACATATACGATATCTTTAATATCCGTATTAGAGGTGTTACCAAGGGCATGGCCGGAATAACAAAATGCTCTATTGATGTCTTCTTGGCTGATATTAACCTTCTTGAGTTCAGCTTTAGCTGTCATGGGCCTTACCTGGAGGATGTAAAATTCCGGCCTTTTTTGTCTATCCGGATAAAGTTTTACTGAAAATTCAATCTCGACAGGGCACCCCATACCTTTCAGACCAAGGTCCAGGATACTGGATAATACTTCCCCAAGCGGGAACAGGCCATATTTTAGGACTGAGGCAAATGTTAACACCAGATGACCGTTCGCTTGAACAGTATGCCGAATGCGGTGTTCTGCGGGAATATAGGTACTGCAAAGAGACATCACAGGGAAATGTCCCTGTAATTCGGATATTTCACATTTGTCCAAGGTCGAATCATCGTTCACAGCTAGGTTTTCATGGGATTTACCTAATTTGAGCACGTATACATACCGTTGTGCATTATCTAAAACGTCATCCACGGAGGTCCGTTGTGGCAGAATATCCGGATATTTGGGTGAAAACCTTAGAGCCTTTTCACCTTCCATTACGGTTTTACCCAAACCCAAAGCCACGGTTGCGATGCCTTCTTCAGGCTTCATCTTTGAAAAGGGATAATAATTGTGGGATTGCGCCACACCCGACATGGCAGGATAAAAGTAATCTTCATATCTGTCACCAACCATTTTTTGTATGATCACCGCCATTTTTTCTTCCTCTGTACGGTGCCCAACTCGTTTTGCAAAATCACGGGGTGCTTTGTAATATGTCGATGCATAAACAAGCTTGATCGCGTCGGTAAGCTGACTAAGTCTGCATTCTAAGTCATCATCATCGTTGGACAGCATATACGTTTTGTAAAGACCGGCATATGCTTTGAATTGAGCATCTTCTAAAAGGCTGGAAGACCTTATGGCCAAGGGATAATTTATTTTAGTCAGGTAGTCACGCAGTTCATTTTCCAGTTGATCAGGAATTGATGACTTTAAAAATTTGTCCGCAATTTCCTGATCAGATAGTGTAAACATCGAGGCAGGGTCAATATGATTTTCTCTGATAAATAAATCAAAACCTTCTGTGGTGATGACCATGGTCTGAGGAATCCGAATGGCAATCTTATCATATTGGTCGTGTAACCATGAATTGTCTCGCAAATAGGCCGAGATGAAGGCAAGCCCTCTACCCTTTCCTCCCAAAGATCCAGTGCCTATTTTAAAAAAGTCGGTATCATGATCAAATGCCTTACCATCCAAATTAACAACTATGCCTTTTTGACGAGAAATCCTTCTTTGATGAATGATCGAAACCAAATAACGACGATGGCTTTCCACATCCTTGAAATCTTCATCTCGAATCGGGCGAACGATTGAGGCCAACTCTATTTCAGAACGTGCAAAAAGCCATCTTGAAAAATCATTGCGATTGCAATGATAAATAAATGACTCTTCGGAAATCTCCTGCAGCTTTTTTTCTAATGATTGCAGGTTTGGTGCCCTGCCGATCTCATATCCATCTGGTATTTTAAAGACAAATTCACCAAAACCAAGCTGGTTGATGAAAAAGGAGCGCACATCCGCATGGAGCGAATCAGAATTTTTGTCCACAAAGGTTGCCGGTATGACTTGGGCTTTAAGCGCATTTGCCGATTCCGAGCTGGTAAGAAGCAGCGGAATATCGAAGCGATCCTTTTTAATTTCCTCCAGCAGTCTGATCCCAGCATTTCCGTCCAATTCGCATCTTTTTGGAAAACGAACATCCGAGATGATACCTAAAACATAGGGTTTGTATAATTCGTAAAGATCTTTGGCTGATTCATAGTCTTTAGCTACAAGAATTTTGGGACGCGCACGCATGGCCAGAAGGCGGTGCTCCTCATTCAATCCCTCTTCCATGACAGCCTGTGTCTGGATTACCAACTCCCTATATAGAATCGGCAGTAGTGAGGATATATACTCGGTGGAATCTTCAACAAAGATAATAACCCGAATCCCAGCTGTGTACGTGTCATGGGATACGTTCATCTCATCTTCGACACTTTTTACGATAGCCAGTAATATGTCCGTGTTTCCAGTCCACAGGAAAGTGCGAACATTATCCAAGGCATCATTTTCATTAGGCACGCATTCAAGGGTATCTGTGACGTCGTGGTTCAAATATATAATCGGTAGTTCCGGATCCTTAGCTTGAATCTCAGGACCTATGGAGGCGGTATCACTATCGGCATAGTGTGATATGATGACGACCATGTCGAATCGCTGTTTCTCAAATGCTGAAAGCGCATCTGAATCGGTTGAGACCCAATGAAGCCTGGGCGGGTGACTGAGATTCAGGCCCCGGTATTCGTGAATAATTCTTTCTGATAGACGGCAGTCCTCCTCCATTATCCAAGCGTCGTAAGGCGTAGATACGAGTAAGACCTCACGGATCTTGTTTCCCATCAATTCATGAAATTTTTTAAATCGAGGGTCAAAATCATATCCGCTTTTTTGCTCCAGTATACTTTCTTGGCGATAAGTCATCTTTTCATCGAAAAGTGGATTGGAAATTTGATTGTACTGGTTATTTTGAGTAAAATTAGAACTTTTTTTCCGCTAAAGGTCCAAGACCATACCCACTTCATCACATCGGAAATATTTCGGGCACCGACTGCATTCGCCCCAGACTTTTGAGGGTATGTTATCCCTTTTTATTTTTCTGAACCCCAATGTTTGAAAAAACTCTTCCTGCAGGGTGAAGGTAAACAGTTGCTTGATGCCCAGATCTCTGGCCTCACTCTGCATATGTTCCACCAGTTTGCTTCCCAAGCCCAAATGCTGGTATTTGGGATGTATGGCCAACGATCTGATCTCGGCTATATCATCCCAGAGCACATGCAGGCTTCCGCATGCTACCATAAGGTATAACTGTTCTCTGGTTTCCAAAATGCTGTAAGCCGGGACATCATGGTCCCCGGCAATGACGAAATCCCTGATATTTTCATACAGGTACTGGGGGCCTCTCGCTAGCATCAAGTTTGAAGCGGCAAAGCCGTTGATTAATTCAAGAATCTCTTCCACATCGCGAACTTGTGCTTTCTGGATAATGATATTAGGCTTTTTCTGCCCCATTAGCCTAATTTTGCGGAATTTATCTTCAGGTTTTTTTTTGCCCTGCTTCGCTTTCGGGGGGGGAACTGAATATTCCATAATATTTAGCCTGCTAAATTTGATGAGTCATAAAAAGTTTAATTAATCAAGTGTTCAGTTTTTCGTAAAAAGGTAATTTTCGAGTCTTTAGGAAACTCTCAAAATTTGTTGAGGCTTAAAGGTGAATAATAGTTTTGCCTGCTCATTAACGCATGTTCGTCTGTATTGGCATATTGAGTTACGTTATCGGGAGGTTCAAGTTGTGTCAAGGATTTGAGGTTGCATTGGAAATCTTCACTTAGGTATCAATCATAAAAAAGGATGGATAGGCATAGGATTGATTTTTAGGCCTTTTGATTTACAAATTGAATCATCGCAAAATGACCGCTTCAGTGATGTGAAGGCTTCAACCGAATTATGTTAACTCTTTTAGTTTTCTTAATTTTTACACTAGTAGAGTAGCCCCGGCCGATTGCTCAACCGAGGCCCTCGCCAGGTAGGGTCGAGGAATGGCGCGGTGCTCTCAGAGCCCGTTTCCATCCCCCGCCTCGTCAAACCCAACATGTGGATTTCCCACATTGGGCTTTCCTGTTAACTTCATTTGAAGATTTATGTGGCCGATCAGGATGGCAGCACTTTCAGCCCCTCATCAGGCCTTACTCCGCCTGTTACATCTGATCTTAGCCTTCCTCTCCAAGTAAATCTTTCAGCTCAGATCTTGCAGACTAATGGACGACTTTATCATTTCGCCCCTGCCTCACCGTATTGCCTCAAGACTGTTAACAGCAGGGTTCCTTTGCTCCCCAGAAATTACTCTGGTTCTACGCTAATACAAACCCATCCGCCACCCTCTCATCTTTTGGCTCATTTCCCGCTGTTCACGGTTATAGAGCCTACCTTGCTCCGGAAGATTTCTTTCCGGGACGAGGAGGGCTTCTCCAGTTGCTCGGCATGTCCTTGTCACCGTGCTGTCGCTACCACCCCGCCAGAGTGGATGACCGTATCGATCAGCTTTCGATCACCCATGCTGCCTTCGCCCTACGGATGCGGGCTCGGCCTCCGGGGCTTCCACTTTCGGGGCCACCCGTGCGTTCACTTTCGTTACGGCCCGGTGACTCGCTCACATCCCCAATGGAATGCTTTGTCGATGGGCTTCAGGCAGTCGGTTTCCCTCATACCTGCCATCCAAGCTACAGGGCTTCTGATTGTTACCCTGGCAGGATTGTCTCCTGCTGAACATGCCAGCCTTAGCTGGACACACATCCGTACGTGGACGATTCGACCATACGGCTCCTCCGCTGATACGTCTCATGAAGTTCCCCAGATGTATACATACACCTTTGGCTTGGGAAACTCTTTCCATTACCCTTAAAAGTTCCAGTAACATGTTCTCAGGAGTCATCGCCCCTGTCATGTTTCCCTCTTAAGGTTCGTATCAGCACGCTCCGCCTTTGCTCGGTCGGGTCCAGATGCCTGCTGTTCCCCGGCGTCATCGCTCATATGCGGTGCTCCGACTTCCTGATCATCCTCGGCTTAAGCTCCGGTTCCCCTCGCTGTTGGCCTACCCCTGTTATTTACCTCAATATAGAGAGGGGATGGGGAGTGGGGATTTACATGCAAA
>CAZWEO010000209.1:0-6157 GCA_964633115.1 uncultured Desulfobacterales bacterium | reverse complement strand
GCACAACTTAAAATAGCTTAATATTTTTAGCGGGATAGGACTACTCACAACATAAGTGAAGATATCCTGCTCCTTCATCAGGGCAGTCTCGGCTTCATCTGCCAGGGGGTCATCCGCTTTTAAAAGCAAGGTTTGGCCATGCGTTAAGGCTCTGTGCGTGGCTGGATAATTCGTTAGATCATAGGTTCGGCCGGGCCTATCCGCTTCCTCGGGATAGGCATTGTTGTAATCAAGCAAGGTTTCAATTTTATTTTTATCGCGATGCCATCTTGAGACTGAACACCCGTTTGAGCGCAGCGTATTGATGATGGTAACTGCTACATTTTTTAATGTGTCCTCTAAAGATAAATTTTCGCTGATCTGAGTGGCGGCCGAATAGAGAGAACGCAATTCTGTGAGTTCTTTTTCTGTTGCTGCCAATCTGTTCTCAAATTGACTATATGGTAATTTGTCGGACATATCGATTTACATATTGCTTGATAGGTATTCAGGACTGTTTAATGGTAAGACGGCAAACAATCCGTTTGTCGGGAATAAGATCATTTCCCGTTGATATAGTGAGAGATCAATTCCAGAAATTTTCGTGTATTGATCGGTTTGGAAATGTGCCCGATACAACCGGCCCCCAGAATCTTTTCTTTATCTTCCTGCATGGCATAGGAGGTCAACGCCACTATGGGGATGTCCTTTAAAGCGTCATCGGAACGAATTGCTTGGGTTGCACTTAATCCATCCATGCCCGGCAGCTGAATATCCATTAAAATAAGATCCGGGTGCTGTTCGTGGGCCTGGGCAATACCCGTTTCGGCATCCCCGGCTTCAATTACTAAGACAGGGGATCTGAGCATCGGCGCACAATTTGTACATTGTTGATTTGGGGATTCGCAGCCATTTTGAAACTTCGGCCACAGTCAGGATTTCATTTTCTGGATTCACGTACTTTTCCCATCGAATAAGTTGCCTAGTAGTTGCCCTGCAATAAGATTCAAATCTCGTTATTCTAAACAATCTATCGACATTATCCTGAAAAACTTTAGCAATTTTTTGCTGTGCGTCTAAATTGTTTTTATATGACTTTTCATGTAGTTAGCTTAGAGGGCTTGGGCTTAATTGGGGGGATTAATCCAAGTGTTTTAGTGCATGGGTGCCACGGTATTGACCAGAGTTCCAGAAAAGGCATTAGCCTGAAGGATATGATCCATAATCGGATGTGCGTTTTCACTCATGGTCGGTTCGAGGAGCTGCATATATTCCGCGTCGTTGTCTAATTCCGCATCAATTCGTTCATAGTCAGCCAATGATGGATAACGGGTCAGGATTGTCAAGATCATCCCTGCGCTGCCTAAAAACACAAAGTGCTTGAATAATACAATAATCGTTTTATAATTAGACAAGCAGATTGAAAGGTGACAGGAGCTACAGATAAACCATGTGTCAAATAACGGCAATCTACGGCAGCCC
Organism: uncultured Desulfobacterales bacterium; assembly: GCA_964633115.1. Classification (GTDB taxonomy): domain Bacteria; phylum Desulfobacterota; class Desulfobacteria; order Desulfobacterales; family B30-G6; genus B30-G6. The sequence goes on along the minus strand of CAZWEO010000209.1, from coordinate 4,696 downwards.
GCGCAGAAACGGCAACACCGCCACGCTGCTCAAAGAGGCGGTGGCTGGGGCGCGGGATCAGGGCGCCGCGGTCAATGAATTTGTGCTGCGGGATGAAAAGATATCCCCCTGCCTGGAAATCTATGGATGCACCAAAACTGGGAAATGCGTCATCAAGGATGATTTTCACAAAGTGCGGGACAGTATGCTTTCATCAGATGGCGTCATGTTGGCTTCGCCCATATTTTTCTACACAGTCAGTGCGCATACCAAGATTTTCATGGACCGCTGCCAATCCCTGTGGGTCAAAAAATACTGGATCGAGGGTATCCCCTTTAATCAATGGCAGACCAAACGCAAAGGGCTTTTTATTTCCGCCGGGGCGACCCAAGGTAAAAAACTTTTCGATGGCGCCTTTCTGACGGTCAAATATTTTTTCAATGTAATCGACGCCAGTCTCTGGAAATCTCTTCTCTATCGGGGGCTTGATTTTGAAAAGGATATTCTCAAACATCCGCAATATCTTCAGGAAGCCCGAGCAACCGGTGCGCATTTGGTCATGTCAATAAAATCGTAGTTACGATTTTATGAAAAGCGACCTTATCGCTTGGCACGAAAGGCTTATCCGCCCTTTGTTAGGCAAAATTAAATCCCCATTGTGATATTCGCAAAACACAACTATCACAAAATCATATCATAGAACGATACATGTAAAAAGAGGTTGGCCGATGCGGCCACGGAATTCTGTTTGGAAATAATAGCATAAAGCACCTGTCCCTATTTTTATATTCGGAATGTCCTTGAGCGAACTTGACACCATTTTCAAGTGCGCTTTCAGACGATCTGCTTTCTTAAGCATGGGTGGGTCCAAACTTCTGAAAGAAGTCTCTAAGTAACAATTATGATTGATAGGTCAAATTGGCCCAAATTTTAACCGAATAATGGAGTCAAACGGGCAGAAAGGCTTTGTTACATAATCATAAGCTGAAGGATTTCCTCGAAGATGATGTAATCACCGCTTTCCGTCAATGTACCAAAATCGAAGGTTTCTTCCGGCAATCCTAATATGTGGTCATCTCAATTTCGGGTCAATTGCGAAGGATTGATAACACGAAAACACAACTTTTCAGAAATAGGGTTTGCCGTAGTCGCAATGATGGTATCGGGTTTGTCTAAAAAACCGAATATTTGACCTTTGGTGCTGATAAGGGGAGAAAATTTACCCATAACTGCACGAATGGTTTAAAAATATCAATTTAAATAGACTTTGAGTCATCAAACAAGAATATATCTAAACCTATTCTTGACTTTGGTTTAAAAATATGGTTGTTTAATGAGTATGGGTAATGAAAATAAATCAAAAATAAACCGCCTAATTAGCCAATGGCCAAGGGGGATGCCAGCGGCTGCATCCTACTTGAAAAAAAAGGGTTTCAGCCATGATCTCCTTACAAAATATAAAAAAAGCGGCTGGATTCAATCTTTCGGGAGGGGTGCCTATAATCTTTTTGGAGACAAGGTGGAATGGACTGGAGCTGTTTATACCCTTCAAAAACAACTTGGCTTGAACGTACACCCCGGGGGAAAGACCGCTCTAGAATTAAAAGGATATGCCCATTATCTAACCACTGGCGAAAGGAAATTGTTTTTTTATGGAACGCCAGGGATGGTTTTGCCCAGCTGGTTCAATTCCAAGCGCGTTGGTGTAGATATATCCTTGGTCCGCACCAATTTATTCCCAATCAACAGCAAAAAAGGCTTCTCGGAACTCAAAGAAAAAGATTTTATCTTAAGAATTTCTGCTCCAGAAAGGGCGGCTTTGGAGATGCTCCATCTGGTTCCTGGTAAGGTCGGTTTTGACGAAGCATTCCTGATCATGGAAAACCTCGCTACGCTCAGAGTGGAAATGGTCCAGAAGCTTTTGGTCATGTGCAGGTCTATCAAGGTCAAGAGACTTTTCATGTATATGGTGGAAAAGCATGGCCATCCCTGGGTTTCGGAACTGGATGCCTCTAAAATTGATTTGGGTAAAGGAAAACGAATGATCGTTCCGAATGGGAAGTTAGATAAAAAGTACCGTATCACTGTCCCAAGGGATGAATATGGAGAAAGTGCGGAGTGAAGGATACGATTTTTTTCAAACAGGCAGAATTGCTGTTGAGAATTTTACCATTGATTTACAAGGAAGAGGTGCTTGCCTTGAAAGGAGGCACAGCAATCAACTTTTTTGTTCGAGATCTTCCTCGTTTGTCCGTGGATATTGATCTGACATACCTTCCTGTAAATGAAAGATCTTTTGCCTTGGATGAAATCCGCCGTATTCTGCTAAAAATATCCGAGGGAATCAAAAAGAGAATATCGGGGACTGAAGTTACGCCGAAAAAAATTCTGGGGACTGATGTTATAAAGGGCCTGATTGTTGATCGATCAGGTGTAACGGTTAAAATAGAACCTAACCTGGTATTAAGGGGAAATGTGTATCCGCCTGAAATAAAAATATTGTCAAAAAAGGCTCAAGATCTATTTGAGCTATCTCTCCAATGCCGTATTCTTTCTTCGTATGATTTGTATGCCGGCAAGATCTGTGCTGCCCTTGACCGTCAGCACCCGAGGGATCTCTTTGATGTTCATTTACTTCTTGAAAATGAAGGAATTAAAACTGAACTACGGAAGGCTTTTATCGTCTATCTTATCAGTCATCCAAGGCCCATGGTTGAGATTCTGAATCCACAAAAGATAGATATAAGGAGTATTTTTGAAAAAGAATTCAAAGGGATGATAGCTCAAAGCATTACATTGGAGGAGCTGGAAACAACAAGGGATAAACTGGTTGCGACACTTCGAGAGGAGTTGACACCTAATGAAAGGCAATTTATCGTATCGATGAAGCAGGGCCAGCCCCTTTGGGATCTACTTGAAATTGAGGGGATTGAAGATTTGCCAGCCGTTAAATGGAAACTCTTAAATATCTTAAACATGGACCCCATCAAACATAAAAAGGCCATTCACAAGCTAAGAGACTACTTGGGCGTATAACTGGCATCTATGTAAAAATATTTCTAATGCCATGTCCCAAGCCTGTAGATTGGAAGATATTTAGCATCTTGCCGGCTATCTAAAACCTTTTTTTTATCCTTGTAGCGACGTAGTCGGGTTTCATAAAAAGTGAAACGATAAGTATGGGGTTTGGCATTACCAATAGAGTGTTTCAGCTTATCAAAACCAATTTTAATACTACCGCAACACCATATTGATTAACAGAACAAATAATTGGCATTGCAAGATCTCAGCGGTGTTTTGATTTCTATCGAATTATGTTAACTATATTAATATATTGAATTATTTTGTTATGTTACAAAGTCTTTTGTGTGGAGGGACCGTCAACCTTGGTGTTATCTTCAATTTGTAAAGCGGTGATAAATTTAAGGCTTCAATCGAAAAGCTTTTCCAAATAAAATCATAAAAAGGGTGAAAAGAAGGTTGTGACGCCCACCTTCTCAAGACATGGAAAAGGTTTATTCCCAAGTTGAAGGGGTTTTTGGGTAGGGTGCATGCGGCGCGTGGCAACAACCTGTTCGTCCTCCATCCGCACATCTACACAATCCTCTACAGCCAATTCATCATAAGGTTCATGACTGATCGGATATCATCGGTATTGATGGATATGCCATCCGCATTGATCTCAATCATAGGTCCGGTATCCGGGTCTTTTTTGATAAGCACGAAGGTTTTCGTTAGGTCTCCTTTCACTCTTCCAATCTCTATATTTTTTGCAATACCCGGCCAAAGCGATCCATTCCTTTTTCGATCTCCTCATAGGCGGTTGCATATGAAAACCGGACATATCCTTCACCGGCTTGGCCAAAAGCATTGCCGGGAACAATGGCGACTCGCGCTTGATCAAAAATAAATTCGCAAAACGCCTCGGATGACATTCCAAATCTTTTCACCGATGGAAATACGTAGAAAGCACCCCGTGGAGGTACATATGCAATGTCGAAAGAATCGAGAGCCGCGAGCAATAGCCCGCGCCGGCGGTCAAATTCGGTTCGCATGGCTTCTACGCAATCCTGGGATTCGTTCAATGCGGCAACGGCGCCCCACTGCACGAAAGTGTTGGGGCAGCTCATCACATGCTGATGAATTTTCAGGGCACAGGCGATAATGGGTTTCGGAGCCAGCAGATAACCGATTCGCCAACCGTCCATGGCATAGCATTTTGAAAAGCTGTTGATGAGGAAGGTTCTTTCTTCAAGACCCGGTACTTGCACAATGTTGAAGTAATCCGTTTCGTCGTAGAGCATACGGCTGTAGATATCGTCGCTGATGATATAGAAGTCATGTTCTTGGGCTAAGTTCGCGATCTCGACAAGATCCTCCCGATCATAAACCTGTCCGGTCGGGTTGTTGGGGGAGGTTAGGATCAGTGCTCGCGTTCCTGGGGATATGTGCTTGGCAACCTGATCGGCGCGTAGCTTGAAATGATCTGCGGCAGTCAATGGGAGGCCGATGCATTTAGCGCCGCAAAGCGTTGCATCGCCGGCGTAGTAGACAAACATGGGCTCAGGCGCCAGGATTTTATCTCCGGGATTTAGAATCGCCTGAAGGGCGATATATATCGTTTCAGTTGCACCTGCGGTGACCAGCACCTGCTCCGGTCGGTAGGCGGCTCCGGTTTCCTTCAGGACTTGTCGACAGATACACTCGCGCAACTCGC
>CAZWEO010000208.1:0-6230 GCA_964633115.1 uncultured Desulfobacterales bacterium | reverse complement strand
TTATGCAACTTCATAATTTTTATAGTTAAAACTGCTTAGAACAAAAACACCCTGATGCCCAATGGCGCAATAGACCGAACTTCTCCAAAGGTACATTCACAGGCGTTGCAAGCGGTCGCCCTTGCAAATGACTATATAGCTTATGAACATGGCGAAGAGGGCATGTTTGCAACTCTGTTTTTTGGTGTCCTTGATCCCCAAAATGGCTTGGTTTCTTATATCAATGCCGGACACGATCCCTTGGTTGTGGTCAATTCTGAGGGTATTAAAAGTCGTTTAAATCCAACCGGGCCTGCAGTCGGTCTGATGCCGGGATCCAAATATTCAATCAAGACAACTCAGCTTGAGCCGAGTGACATCCTATTTGGTTTTACCGATGGCGTCACCGAGGCACGATCCCCCCAGGGCGAACTCTATCTGCGTAGACGCTTCGAATCGGCTGTGAACGATTGTACGATAGTATCTGCCAAAGCCCTGATGGATTGTATTAAGGCCAATTTGTTTGAATTCATTGAAAATGCTCCTCAAAGTGATGATATTACCATGTTAGCGATCCGCTGGGATCAATAAGTACAGCTTCGTAAATATTTCAAACTTCCTAATATATTTAGCCAACCTGGGGAGCCTGATAGGTTCAACTGCCCTAAATCGGTATCCTATTTTCAAAAAGGAAATATTTCTATGACCCAGAAATTTGAACGCAATGCCGGCCGGCGCAAAGCAGACTTTGCCATAAGACGTATGGGCAAACGTTATCAAAGACTTTACCGAATCGGGCAAACAATTACGTCGCAATTGAGCATGGAATCCATATTCGAATTGGTTATTGAGCAGACCAACCAGATCATGGAAACGGAACGCAGTACCCTCTTTGTATACGATGAATATACCGAGGAGTTATGGTCCTTGGTGGCAACGGGTGTCGACAAGAATGAGATTCGCATAAAGAGTAATTCCGGGCTGGCTGGCTGGGTTTTTCAGAACCAAAAGGAGCTTATCATCAATGATACCTATCAAGATTCACGTTTTAATTTGGATGTGGATCGCCGCACCGGATTTCAAACTAAAAATGTTATTTGCGTCCCGGTTTTCAATCGTGAGAAAAAGTGCATTGGGGCCCTGGAAACACTAAACCGACGTGAGGAAAATTTTACACCTGAAGATGCTGAATTTCTAGGCCACATTTCAGACTATGTGGCTATCGCCATTGAGAATGCACGCCTTTACGAAGACGTGCAGGCGTACACAGCCAGTCTGGAGGCCGCCATTATTCTCAATGAAAAGCTCGAGAAAGTTAAAGAGCAACTCACCAAGTTTGTTCCCGATTCAGTCGTGAAAATGGTGGAGAATGAGCCCGACAGTTTGATCGGGGAAAAAATGCCCATGGATGTGTCAATTTTATTCATTGACATTCAGAAGTTTGGCAGTCTTCTGGAAAATCACGATACGCGCCTTGTAAACGACATGGTCGAAAATCATTTCTCCAAATATCTATTGTGTGTGGGCAAATATGACGGTGAACTGAATGAGACTTCTGGTGATGGCCTGATGATCATATTTAAGGGTGACAGCCCGCGGGAGCATGCCAGCAATGCCGTTGCCGCCGGACTGGAAATTATTGCCGAAAATCACAAGCTGAATCGCACGCTGGACTATCCCTGGGGCGATGTTCAATTGCACATGGGGATTAATACTGGTGAGGCCTTTGTGGGCACCACCAGAATGCAAAGTATCACCGGCGATCGCTTAACATATACGGCCACTGGTGTGGTTACCGTACTGGCAGCTCGAATTGGCTCAATATCAGAAAATACGCAGCTTTTGATTGGCTTGGATACATATGCTTTGATTCAAGATGCGTTTACGTGTAATTTTATCGGAGATCGCAATTTGAAAAATATCTCTGAACCGATATCCGTATACTGGGTCAAATCGAAAAATTAGTAGTAATTAACTGTGTTCGATTATTTTCAACTTGTTAAGGATGAAGAACATGAATCATCAAGAAGGTTACTTCAAAGGTATACGTAAGCATAAGATTTACTACCAATCCTGGTTACCGGACAAAGACTGCAAAGCCGTGCTATTGATCGCGCATGGGTTTGGAGAGCATAGCGGTCGTTATATGAATGTGGTCAATCATTTGGTGCCGACCGGTTATGCGGTATATGCTTTGGACCACCTGGGTCATGGCAAATCAGACGGTCAGCGCGCATACGTGGAACGATTTCAGGATTTCACGGTCACACTTAAAATCTTTTTCGATATGATCCGAGACCAGCAGGCCCATAATCCCATTTTTCTTGTAGGACACAGTATGGGTGGATTGATCAGCGCTGCCTATCTATTGGCACACCAACAAGAATTGGTCGGAGCGGTTCTTTCCGGTCCGGGGATCAAAGTCCCGGACGATACCAGCCCGGCGCTTATCTTCATGGGCAAACTGCTATCGGTCATTTTGCCCAAGGTGGGGATCGTGCAGCTGGAGGCAGATGGTGTCTGCCGGGACCCTGCGGTGGTGGATGCTTACATCAATGATCCCCTGGTGCATACCGGTAAAATAACAGCCAGGCTTGGAGCCGAAATGCTCAAGACGATGCAAACAGTTACCCAGGCGGCCAATAAAATTTCGCTGCCGATAATGATCATCCAGGGTGGTGCTGATCGTTTGATAGATCCATCCGGCGCCCAACTCCTTTATGACAGTGTCAGCTCTGAAGATAAAACCATAAAGATATATGATGGTTTGTACCACGAGGTGTTCAACGAACCCGAACATGAGCAGGTATTGCAGGATGTGGCCCAGTGGTTGGATGCACATCTATCCTGAACCGAATCGTTAGCGGTCCAAACGCCGATGTGAGCAATCAAGATATTGAAACAAATAGGGGAAAGAAAATATAAGCAAGCCCTATTTTACGTGATGAGTGGGACGGGCAATACGTATCGCGTCTGCTGCTGGTCAAAGGCTATCGCATTCCAGTAATAAATGCGTGGGGTGCGGACGCTGTGCCCGGTTTTGCGCCAATGATGCCATTATAATGAAATCTATTAGTGGCAAGAAACGACCATATTGGTCATATCACTAACACACTACTTTCGCCGCTATCATGAGCCAGAGACCAGATTGAAAGACATGGCATCAAAAAAGAGTAAATCTAATTCCGTTCGACAGAAATAAATCGATTTGATATGTCGATTTGAACAAATATCGGAACCGCTTCGGTAGGAAACGGTTAAGAGTATTTTGACAATTAAACAAAGCAGGCATTTCAGGAGACGCGTTGTGACCAAATTGGACAAGTTAATCACGAAAGCCAAAACAGATTTTGATTTGACGAACTTAGCCCATCAAGAGAGGTTATACAACCTGACCGAGAAAATGCTAGTCCTGCCTGAATCCAACTCGGACGTCTTCCTAAAAGCGGCCCGCGAACCAGATGCACCACTGGAGTTTCGGCTGGCGGTCATGTTGGTCAGGTCGCGCCAGAATATCATGCGTATCACGAGACCCCTAAATATCGCCGTGGTGTTTGCCATGTGGGGCGAGCACAATCGGCTGCTGCCTAAAAGCGACATCAACCCCAATGGTGAGGACTGTTTGCGTACCAAGCTAGCCCAGCTGGAATGGGCCACATCAGGCGCACCTATTAATTGTATGATTTATGCTGTGGATGACGGCTGCCCCAAAGGCAGTGGTAAAATTGCTCAGGATATTGTGCATGCCGATCAATTGAACGAGAAGGTGAAGGTTCTTTTCTTGGATCAGGCCGTGCCCACAGATATAGGTCCCCTGAAAGCTCTAAAGTCCGCCGACGATTCACGTAAGGCTGGTGCTGTTATCCTGGGATGCCAGCAGGCGATTTTTGATGGTATGGATGCAGTCATTTATACCGATGCAGACGGCTCGGTACATTTGGGGCAGGTCGGCCTGCTTTTAAGACCCTTTATTGAAGAAGGTTATCGCGTGGTTCTGGGCAATCGTAAACATCCTGATGCTGTGTTGGTGAAACAGGAGGGCCGCTGGGGAATCGGTATCAAGGTCCTCAGGCATATGCAGCGCATGCTGGGGCAGGCTATTTTTTCACGCAACATCCTCGATACCCAGGCGGCATTTAAGCTGTATGACAGCAAGCTCTTGCAGAAAATTATCGCTAAGCCTACTGTGTTTGATTTCTCATTTGACACTGACTGGCTGCTGGCAGCCATCAGCATGGATGAAGCCCTGACCACGGTGCCCTTTGCTTTTATCGATTCTTTTGCCGAATCAGCCTCCATCACCCAGGGACCCATGACCACCTGGGAGTCACTCTTGAAAGGCTTGGTGCAAGCGGTACGGCGGCATGGTGTTTCTCATAGCAAAGCCATGGCGCGGGTTTTGGATGAAGAAATTGAAAGCTCGGCCGATCTGGAGGCCATCATTCATCATTTGCCGCCGGAATTGGCAGCAGCCAAACCGGAATCATTGGGCGACCCTGCGGTGATGTCTCCGGAAGCTCTGCAGATATGGATTCAAGAGCGTAAGGCCGCTGCGCAATAAAGCTCTTGGTATGTGAATGCTGCTAGTGATACCTAATATCACTGGAAGTGGTCTCCAGAGGGGTTCAGGCCGTGTCCGCTTACGTCGCGGAAAATCTCCACACCCGGCAATGTTTATATGGAAAGCACTCCGGCGCCTGAATTAATTTATGCTTTACAAACAAAATCGCTTCGGATAAATCAATCGAAGCATTAACTTCAGCAATTATTATTTTTTGAGTATAACGCAGATATGGGACGAATAGATATTTTTGAGATAGGTTTTAATTGAAAGCCAATGTAAGAAAGGAGACCAAATATGCCCGGCTTACTTTCTAATGTAGATCCAGATGGACTTTTTGAATACTCGGTTGTTTTTACAGATCGATCGCTTAACCATATGTCCCAGTCATTCCAGACCGTGATGAGCGATATTTCGAAAACGCTAAAAAAAGTATACAATGCTAACGCCGTTGTAGTGGTTCCGGGTGGCGGCACCTATAGCATGGAAGCAGTTGCACGCCAGTTCGCAACCAACAAAAAATGCCTCGTTATTCGGAATGGTTGGTTTAGTTTCCGCTGGACCCAGATTTTTGATACCGGTCAAATCCCTTCGACCCATATGGTTCTGAAGGCACGCCGTGTTGACGACAGCAAACATGCGGCTTTTGAGCCAGCGCCGATTGATGAAGTCATCGCAACCATCGAGGCTGAGAAACCAGAACTTGTGTTTGCACCGCATGTGGAAACCGCTTCAGGAATGATGCTACCGGATGACTATATTCGATCGGTTGCCGATGCGATCCATGCGGTTGGCGGTATGCTGGTTCTAGATTGCGTTGCCTCTGGGACGATTTGGGTGGACATGCAATCCTGCGGGGTAGACGTCCTGATCAGTGCACCTCAAAAAGGTTGGAGTAGTTCCCCCTGCAGTGGGCTGGTGATGTTGAGCTCGCTGGCACGGGAACGAATTGAATCAACGACCAGTACCAGTTTTGCATGTGATTTGAATAAATGGCTTCAAATAATGGAAGCCTACGAAAAGGGTGCGCACGCTTACCATGCAACCATGCCAACAGACAGTCTCAAACGTTTTCGAGACAATATGAAAGAGACGGAGGCCTACGGCTTTGATAAGGTTTGTGCAGAGCAACAGGAGCTGGGGGATAAAGTAAGAGCACTACTGGTCAGTAAAGGTTTTAGTAGTGTTGCTGCCAAAGGATTTCAGGCTCCGGGCGTGGTTGTGAGCTACACCGATGATCCGCAAATTCAAAACGGTAAAAAATTTCTAGATATCGGATTTCAGATTGCCGCTGGTGTGCCCTTGCAATGTGAAGAACCAGAAGATTTTCAAACTTTTCGTTTAGGACTCTTTGGCTTGGAAAAACTTCACAACATCGATCGCACCGTAGATATGCTGAGGCAAGCATTTGATAAAATAATGTAGAACCAAGTATACTTTTATTCAAAAGGATATTAAAAAGGGGGTCAAGAGCAGCTTGACCCCTTTTTACATTCTTTCGGCAATCTTCTATTTGAACATCGAAATTCACCTTTTGACTTGATTCAATTCTATCCAATCGTTTCAAAATTGATATAATCATAAAACCTACAAAATCTGATAATCTCCACTTTTGATGTAATCTCTACCTACAGCGCTCTCAGCAAAATTGATACTTCCAGTTGCAAGCTTGAAAAACATATTTGATCAA
>CAZWEO010000207.1:0-6378 GCA_964633115.1 uncultured Desulfobacterales bacterium | reverse complement strand
CACCATTTTTTTACTGCATGCAAAGCATGCAAGAAGCTAACCGGACATTGCTGACGTTTTTTAACAAAATTTTAAATTATTTTCTTGACACTGTGAAATTACCATCATACGGTGTAATTTACACCATATGATACAAATTACATCAAGTGGTGTCATTTAACTACCGGGCAGCTATTCTAACATACCTCAATTTCAGCCACAAACGATAATATAAATATTATTTATAATTATAGATATATAAGAGTTGCAATCAGCTAATTACGGTTCAACATCAACTTTCACAAAAGGAGGTAACAAATGAGAACCATATTAAGTCTGATGCTAGTCGTACTGATCATTGGTGGGGGATTAGCCTATGGTGAAACACCTGAGAGAAAGCAGATCACTGTATCGGCGCAATGGAAGCTCGGCCCCTCAACTGCATACTGGGTCATCGCTAAGGAAAAGGGATTTTATGATGATCTTGGTTTCAAAGTTAACATCGTTGGCCTAATGGGATCCACGAAAACTATTGTTGCCCTCGAAGCTGGTCAGGTTGATATGGGTTGCCCTTCGGGTTACGCTTTAGTGAAAGCACGGGGAACTGGGTTCAAGGCTAAAATGCTGTTGTGTTATGTGCCTAGATTAAGAGGACGGCAAACAGACCAACTCAACTTATTATAATTTCTGTTCCTTAGCGAGTCTATAAATGGAAAACAATAAAAGGCGAAGAGGCGTGGGCAAGGCGCGAGCCCGGCAAATGAAGGAAATAATAAAGGCGGCGGAAATTGAATTTTCCCAAAAAGGTTTTGACGGAGCAAGTGTACAATCAATTGCAGACCGTACGGATCTATCTAAAAGACAATTGTTGTATTTTTTTGGAACAAAAAAGAACCTATACCAAAGTGTTGTAAGCAATATTTTTAAAAATTGGGCTACTCAAGATTTGTATCAACAAACAGGGGAACCCCGACAGATAATAGAAAACTATATTGAACGCATATTGCGTTCATCAAAAGACAAGCCGCACCTCAGCAAAATAGTGATCAATGAGATGAATCGTGGTGCGACGACGGCCATACCAATCTTTCGCGATATAAAGACAAACGAGACGTTTAAAAAATTGAAGGAAAGATTTGAAACCTGGCAGGTAGAAGATAATATTCGACCCATCGATCCAGTTCAATACATATTCCTACTTTGGGCTGCGCAACATTTTTACGCTTCCTTTGAACCAGAAATTGCGTACATCATGGGTCGTGAAAAACTTAGGGACAAAGACTGGGATAATATAATAAACCAGGTTAAAAAGATTTTTCTTGATATGCTATAAAAATAATCCAAATAAGATGCTATCGTTGTTATTTACAATTCCCCCCGAACAGTCAAATTCATTGAGGCCATTAATTTTTCAATGATCGGTGTGGCGAGTCCGTTGGCTATTATACTTAAATAGATTTTAACTCAATTCTGATTTTCGGATGCATAGACATTTCATTAATATTTTTCACAGAGGGCTTATCCAACCAAAACTAGAACTATTGTGGAAATGACAATTATTGCTTTCTTCATTTTTCCCCTTCTTGGCTGCAAAATTAGTAATAGTTTACAACCCATCTCAAAAAAAGCGAAGTAGTAATAAAGCGCAACCAAGTTGAAGCATACCAAGGAAATTTTCCACATGGTATTCATATCGAACAACAAGTCGTTTTAAGTTTTGAAGCCAGGCAAAGAGTCGTTCGACCTTCCAGAGACGAGCATAACGTCTAAGTTTTCGACCATCTTGGGTGCGCGGTTTCTTCCTCCCTTTGCGATGTGGCGAGATCAGTTCAATGCCTCGTTTCTCGTTAAGCTTCTGATCAAGTTTGTCGCTATCGTAGGCCTTATTCCCGATAATTTTATCAGGGGCATATTGCCACCATGAATGATGATATCTTAACTTTTAGGTTGGCCAAAATGATGACATTTTGATAAAATATAAAGAGCGTTAAGAGAAAGATAATCTCAATGTATATGTAGGTGACCGATATTTAGTATATCCTATACGATATCCCAAACCAACACTCCAATAACGGTCAATCACTTGCCCCACCTTCCCAAATCATGTAATAACCATATAACTCTTTTGAATTACACCTGATCTGATACTGAATTAACATATTTCGCCTGATCTGGCTTCCTTTTGAGCTGAAGGTTCCGCCTCAATTCGTCCCATCTTCTATCAAAATCCAATTTTGTGAAGGTAGTCCCATACCCAATGAATAATAAGTGGCATGCCAATGAACCAATATTTTTAGATAAAAGGAGTTCAAGGAGGATTGTCATGAAAAAACTATTATTAACTGCCGTGTGCATTGTTCTAATGGGGAGCCCATCTATTTTATGCGCGGAGCTCACGATTTTAACAGAAAATTTGCCACCGTTAAATTATGTCGACAATGGTGTCATAGTTGGTCCTTCTGTGGAAGTTGTTCAAGAAATTCAGAAAAGAGTCGGTTCTATGGAGCAAATAAAAGTTTATCCATGGGCAAGAGCCTACAAAATGGCTTTGGAAGAAGAGAATGTTGTATTGTTTGGGATGACCTACACTAAGGTCCGCTATGATAAATTTAAGTGGGTCGGTCCTTTAGCAATCAAAAGAGACATTCTTGTTGCTAAAAAAGACTCAGGCATCACGATTAGCACATTGGAAGATGCGAAAAAGGTAAAACGAATTGGGACATTACTTGAAGATACTCGTGGACGGTTATTAGAATCGTATGGATTTACAAATCTCGAACCTGTATCGGATGAACAGTTAAACGCGAAAAAACTTTCGCTCGGGCGAATAGACTTATGGGCCTATAAAATACCGGGAATGAGAACAGTGTGTGATTTGGCCGGAGTTGATTATACTCAATTTCAGGAAGTTTATCATCTGCGCAAAAGTGAACTAATGATCGCATTTTCTAAAAAAACATCAGATACTATTGTTAAAGCATGGCAAGACGCATTCGACGAAATGTCTGCTGATGGTACTCTCTTACAGATACGAAAAAAATGGAACCAGAGGTTAGAAGATGATCCATTTCCAGAGATTACAAACTAAGACGCATCCATTTTTTTCTAACTTTTTCCCTACCAAAATAATCATATCGAATATGAATTGATTATAATTGCTCGAATTTGCAAATGATACCAAGAGGTTTGTTGTGAAAAAAAAGTATATATGGATGGTAGCATTCTTCCTGCTTTTTGCTCAATTTTCAATGGCTGAAGAAATTACGATTTTAACAGAAGATCTTCCGCCCCTGAACTTTGTAAAAGATGGTGTTTTGGTTGGCCCGGCTATTGATATAGTTAAAGAAATTCAGCGAAGGGTAAAGTCTAATGAGAAAATTCAATTATATCCGTGGGCAAGAGCCTACAAAATGGCTTTGGAGGAGGAAAATGTCATCTTGTTTGGTATGGCACGTACAAAGATACGTGATAATAAGTTTTATTGGATTGGTCCAATAGCCAAGAAAAGAGATATTCTTGTTGCGAAGAAGGACTCGGGTATAAAGATATTCAGCCTGGAAGATGCTAAAAAAGTAGATTACATAGGGACGCTGAGAGATGACACCAAAGAAATCTTTTTAAAAAGCCACGGATTTACCAATCTTGTTTCGACACATGATGATCAAAAGAACGCCAAAAGACTTCTGTATGGCCGAATAGATTTGTGGGCAACAAAAAAGCCAGGATTGAAAACGATCTGTGATTTAGCCGGGGTAAATTATCATGAATTAGAGGAAGTGTATAGTCTGCGGGAAAGCGATCTCAGCATAGCTGTTTCCAAAAAAACATCTGATGCAATTGTGCAAAAATGGAACGACGCCTTTAATGAAATGTCAGCAGATGGTACAATTCTGCAAATTAAAAAAAAATGGAATATGATATTATACGATGATCCATTCCCAGAAATAGACAAATAAAAATTTTATGCATATTAATGTAATTTATTTCAGTGAAATCCGGTTAAGTTCTTGCATCAACTTGTTGTAATTGTTGTTTTTTGAGATTTGAATCAGGCTGTTTATCGAACATGCCAGCACGTAATTCATTTTGGATTTGTATTCGTAATTGGCGAACACGTTTGATAGAAACCCTCTCGTTAAATTGGCGATGACAATAAATCGCCAACAACAAATATGTGATCAGGCCAGCAAGAATTTGTACCATCAGCCCGTGTTCACTTCTGGCGATTAAGTGATATACTTTTAGATGCCTTTTCCACCAAGCGAAAAAGTTTTCGATGTCCCAACGAAGCTTATATGCAGCAGCAATTTGCTCTGCGGTCAAATCATAACGATTGGTTGCGATCCAGTATTTGACACTATCTACTTCATAACCAACTAGGCGCAGAGGTTCTTGGGTTTTATTATTTTCAGTAGTACCCAGAACAACCATTGCATCAAAAAAGACAATGCTGTCAGGATCAATGCTGCTTTTCTTTACAATCGTTTTTTTCGTGCTGGCTTTAATCCGGCACATAAACAATATTCCATCACGCTGCCATTGATCAAAGCGTTTGTGGCTTTGGTAGCCACGGTCCATAACGCCGGTTTGATCCTCAGAAAGGATTAAGCTGACAAAAGGTCTTTCAGCGCCATTACCGCCGGTAAGGTAAATCTTTCTTGGAATTGCCTGGTTCAGATCAAAGCCGACATGGACCTTGGCTTTTTTTGATTTTTTGCGATAGTCAGCCCAGTGCATTGATAAAGTGGCATCGATCAGGGAACCATCAATGCCCACCAGATTGCCAAGCTCGGGATTTTGTTTGGGTAAAATGTCTGAGGCTTGAGCTTGTAAACTTTGATAGACATGCATGAACTGTTCAAGCCCTCGGCTGTTGGTGGCCTCTGAAAAGCTACTTTTTTTGATTCCGCCTTCTGGTGCGATTGCACTTTTGGCAAAATCATCTTGTTCGAGCACTTGCAAAAGATGTTGAGCTGAATGGTGTTCTTCAAGGTGAAAGTAAACCAACGCCCGCAGATGTTCTTCAAAACTCATCTGCAATGGTCGGTTGCCTCGGGAATTAAGTGCTGGCATCTGGGCCATGGCCTCAATAACTGGTTGAAAAAAAGGGTAAAATTCAAGTTTGTTACGCTTTTTGAACGGGTCGAATGCGTGCGGCATTTGTAACCTCCAGTTATTATTAGGTATACAAATTTTCGCCGCGTATTAGCGACCGTTTGTCAAGAAATATATGAAGTTAACCTACTGAAATATATTATTTATATGCAATTTCCTAACCGGAAATTACTGAATTTATTTATTACATATCAGCCAGTCAATCTCATTTCCAGGCAGCGATATTGGGGAGAAGGCATGAAATCGAGGGACGGGTATAGAATGGTACATATTTTCGTGGCATTGCTTTTTGCGGCAATATTTTTCGGTTCATGGGGTATTGTTTTATCGCGTGCCGCATATGATGAGGAAACAGTGTACGTGGATGCCTACAATCCACCCTTTATGTATGGAAAAAACGATGAAGCAACCGGAATCTACTCAGCTTTGGTGCGGGCAGTATTTTCTAAATTGGGTGAGGAGGTGGCCGTTCGGGCCGTGCCCTGGAAACGGGCCCTCGCCTACCTGGACATGGGCAAGGGCGGTGTAGGTGGAATCTACAAGACCAAATCACGGCTTGATAAATACGATTATACGGACGAGATATTTTCCGAGGAGATCATGGTCTATGTCCCAAAGGGCAAGGCCTTTGCCTTTTCCAGCGTATACGATCTGGCCGGAAAACGCTTGGGCGTAATCCGTGCTTGGTCGTATGGAGGAGAATTTGATGAGGCCAGGGAAAAGAGTCTTTTCAAGATCGAGGAGCGACACGACGATATCAGCAACTTCAATAAGTTGGTCGTAGGGCATCTCGACGCCCTATTGGCCATCAAGGAGTCGGCTGAGCTCATCATTGCAAAAAACAATCTATCAGATAAAGTTGAGTGTCTGATCACGCCGTTAGCGACTAATTCCACTTATATTGCCTATTCAAAAAAATCGGACAAAAGAGCCCTGATTCAACGAATCAACCGGACTATTAATGCCATGCGTCGGGACGGCTCTTACGACAAGGTTCTGCACGATATTATTAACGTGGAAATCGTCAAGGCATACTAACCTGGATTCCTCCTATGTATGGTTGGAATTTCAAGCCTAAAATCTTTACCGATATCAACAATGCTCGAAAATTAATTTATAGCCCAAATAATGGCAATCTGGGGGATAGCTGTGCTCTAATGTATGCATTGATTGGCAAACCTGTGATACTTGGCATAGATCACACGTATTTTAAGGCTCAATAAACATGTGATCACTCCAATTATGTTGTGAGTAGTCCTATCCCGCTAAAAATATTAAGCTATT
>CAZWEO010000206.1:0-6402 GCA_964633115.1 uncultured Desulfobacterales bacterium | reverse complement strand
GGCCCTTGGCGAGGAAAACATGGTGCTGAACAAGCAGATGATAATAAAACAGCTGCGTGACCATTTGACGATGTTGACCCATACCATTGGTGAGCGCAGTGTGAAAAGACCGGATAATCTTGAGAAAACAGCGGCATACATCCAGGATCGGTTTGAAGATTTCGGCCTTGCGGTGCAACGGCAGCCGTACAGTTACAAGGATATGCAGGTCAGCAATGTGGTGGCACTGCTTCAGCAATCGGGCAATCCTGCAGCGCACTATGTGCTAGGGGCTCATTATGATTCTGTGGCCGGCACGGTTGGGGCGGATGACAATGCCAGTGCGGTTGCGGTGCTGCTAGAAACCGCGCGGATCATGCAGGCTGGTGTCGCTGGGGAAGGAGGCGATCTGGATGTCACTTTTGTCGCTTTTACCTTGGAGGAACCGCCGGTCTACGGTACTCCTTATATGGGCAGTCGCGTGTACGCGGATAGGGCTAAAAAGGAATCTGTGTCCATTGATGGCATGATCTGTCTGGAAATGGTAGGCTATACCTGCATCGAACCCGGCTGCCAGCACTACCCCTTTCCTTTGCAGTTTTTAGGGTATCCCAAGGAAGGCACTTTCATTGGCATTGTGGGCAATGTAAATTCCTTAGGGTTGACTCGAAGGCTGTGCAAGAGCTTCCAACATAATCCAAATCTGCCAGTGGTTAGTTTGACCGTCCCTTTGAACGGTTGGATCATGCCAGCGGTCCGTCTCAGTGACCACGCATCGTTTTGGAGCAAGGGCTACCGTGCGGTTATGCTGACAGATTCGGCGTTTTTCCGCAATCCACATTATCATCTGCCATCCGACACCATGAAAACCCTGGACTTTTCCTACATGGCTGAACTGGTCCAAAGTCTGGTAGGTTTTTTTCGCTCAATGCAGCGAATTTAGAAGTCGTCCATTGCAGGTTGACATGAAGCAGGTTTTTCTGGTCCAGCTATCGATAATTATTCCATCATCGCTACGTGTTATTAAAATCTGATGTATCCCCAACGTACTCTGAATCACGGCAAACCTGTGATACCATCTTTGCACTTACAGCGGATCCTATTTTGGAAAAGTTGTGTTTTCGTATTATCAATTCTTCGCAAAAAAAGTAGCCGCAGATATAGGGGGAAAATTTATTCCGCCAAAAATCCTCTATTGAATATATGGTCGAAATGCCAAATTTAGCTCCGTAATTGATACGAAGTTGAGAAGCCATCCACAAATTGCGGTAGATGTTTTTGCTAATCAAAATGCCTTCAAACCAGCCTGGCATCTAAATCCTCCCAGATGAAACGATTCCGCAGTGGAAATATCAAAGGAATTCTCCAATCCTTGACACAGCCTGACCATATACATGCCGGATTGGATGAGTAGCGAAAGGATCAATCTGATAAAAAGCCTGGGCGCCACAATCCATCTGGTCTCAAAGGAGGACGGTGGATTTCTGGGTAGTATCACGATGACTGAGGATCTGGCGAAAGAGGGATCGGTGTTTTTGCCCAGACAGTTTTCAAACCAGGAAAATGTAAATGCTCATTATGGATCAACCGGCCCTGAAATATGGTGGCAGATGCGTTATCAAGGACTGACTCCGGATGCATTTGTTGCCGGTGTGGGCACGGGCGGAACCATTATGGGGGTAGGCAAATTTCTAAAAGAGAGGAAAACAGATATCCGGTTGCACCCGCTTGAACCTTCCAATTCCCCAACCCTCAGCACCGGTTATAAAGTCGGTAAACACAGAATACAGGGTATTTCAGATGAGTTCATTCCTGCAATTGTTGACCTTGATTTTCTTGATAAGATTGTAATGGTCGACGACGGGGATTCCATCGTCATGGCGCAGAAGCTTGCAAGTGAACTGGGATTGGCCGTAGGAATTTCGTCGGGCTCTAATTTTATAGGTGCGGTGAAACGTCAAAATAAACACGGTAAGGATCATGTAGTGGTGACCGTATTTTCAGATGATAACAAAAAGTATCTTAGCACTGATCTCCTCAAACAAGAACCTGTCAAGGACGAATTTTTATCTAAAGATGTCTCTCTTATGGGCTTCCGGGCGATAAAAAGGGTTTGCCACCTATGCTGTGACCCAGTCGAATGTGCCACGCTTGATATAATGGAACTATCATCCGAAGGGGCGATACTCCCAGCATGTCCTCAGCGAAGCTGTAGCCACTAGACATATCGTAAATCTAAGATCTTAAATCATCCATGATTGTGCCAAGTTATAGAGAAATTGACGGTTTTCATTAGCAGAAGAAGCCTTTGATAATAGCATCAGCCGATAACCGAAGATTAGATCAAACTCGAAGATCCCTCTTGATCCAAGACTTTGTAACAATACCGTTGAAACCATTTCAGCATAAATCCACTCAGAAAATTGGATAAATCTTGACCCCCTATGTAACGACATTTCCAAAGAGATTGCTCTCCGTAATCATGCAAGATGGTTTTTCTGAGAGAAGGAATTTGAACCAGCTGTCAAATTTCACCAGATGAATCTTCAATCATAGCATCCTATAATTATAGTTCAGGTCACAGAGCAGTGATCTATTATGTTTTAGCTTTCGATCTCAAGGTCTTCACTTTAAATTTGAATTCCCCGCTGCTTGGCAGCGGCCGCAGTAAACAGCTGTAGATGAATTCAAATTATGGATAAAGATCCTTTTTTTGCGAAAGTGCGGTGCCGAAATTCGAAGAATTTCGGCAAAAATCCCGTAATACCCTGTAGCTTGCTGCAGGGATAGGGATTGATCCTTTTGATGGTGCCAGAGTTGATATACTAGAACAGATTCTGGATATTATTGGGGTAGAAATAAATGGTTATCCCATTATGTTTGATGACGTATTTCCAGAGGTCACAAAAATAATTATAAGGCTGGAGCAAAGAGGCCTTAAACGGATTCAAGACTTTTCAAGGGAAGACGCCCAGATAATGGAGAGAGCTTTTCTATTCTACGTCTATCATTATGGAACAATGTCTTTACCTATGACATCCAAGCCTATGACGAAGATTTATGGAACCGTATGGAGGATTTTGCCACGATTATAGAGGGTGAAACCGGCACGGGCAAGGGAACAGCGGCAGCGGCGGTCGGGCGCTCGGCATATATTCCATTTGATCCCAAGAAAAATCAGTTTGTAAAGAATTTTACCGAAACATTTATCGCTATCAACCTGTCGCAATTTCCGGAAAGTTTGATTGAATCCGAGCTATTTGGTCATCGCAAGGGCGCCTTTACCGGAGCGGTTGATAATCATGTTGGATTATTTGAGCGTTGCAGCAAACATGGGGCTCTATTTTTAGATGAGATCGGTGATATCAACATGGCTACGCAAATTAAACTACTTCAGGTTATTCAAGACCGCATTTTTGAGCCTGTTGGCAGCCATACCCAAAAACGGTTTGCTGGCCGGGTGATTGCCGCCACAAATCGCCCCATCATAAAACTTCGCAGGCAAGGTAAATTTAGAGATGATTTTTTTTACCGGCTTTGCTCAGGGATTTTATATGGGGACTTTAGAAGCCAAAGAGCTATTAAAGCAATATTGTCATATTCTCTATAAGCGCAATGGAACGTATGAAGAAGTTGCACGCCGCGCCAAGCTTGATCCGCGGACAGTTAAAAAATATCTTCACAAATAAAAAATCTATAGGAACTATAATTTATGAAATTGTTTGACAATGAATGTAGTTCAATTTATTAATCGAGATTGCCATGTTGCAATATTATAATATATTGTAACTTCAGAACAGCACAAAGCGTCCGCTAAGATTCAAATTCAGGAACGACACCTCAATCAGCGCTAGTACGTACACAATAGAGAATGGGCAGATATTGCGCATGAGTTGTCAACCAATTCAGATTAATCAGAAGGAGGGGACATGGCCAAAAAGAAGAAGAAAAATAAAAAATCAACCAGCAAGCTTACACCCAAGAAGAAACTGGAACTGAAGGCACTGGCCAAAGCAGAAAAAGAAGGTAAGAGCGATTTGCTCCTTGGTGGCAAAAAATTAACAAAAAAGTTATCCGAGCATACCTCTTATAAAAATAAAAGCCGAAGAAAAGCAAAAGCGCGGCGACCCGTGCATGTCAAAAAATTTACGCTGGTGTATGAGGAAGAGCTTCATAAACTGCAAATCGAGCTGCTGAAGCTGCAAAAACAAATCAAGGCGGACGGCATGCGTGTAGTTGCACTTTTTGAAGGTCGCGATGCCGCCGGCAAGGGTGGGACAATCAAACGCATTATGGAACATCTCAATCCACGCGGTACGCGTGTTGTGGCCTTAGGTGTGCCCAGCAGTACCGAGAGTACCCAGTGGTATTTCCAACGCTACATTTCTCAATACCCTTCTGCCGGTGAGATTGTCCTTTTCGATCGCAGCTGGTACAACCGCGCAATTGTCGAACCGGTGATGGGTTTCTGCAACGATGAACAAAACAAACGCTTTTTAAAAGCTGTCCCGATGCTGGAGGAATTGATCGTCAAGGACGGCATCAATCTTTTCAAATTTTTCTTTTCGGTTACCAAAGATGAACAACTGCGCCGGTTTGATTCCCGCGAGACCGATCCGCTTAAGCAATTTAAGATTTCGCCAGTTGATCGGCAGGCACAGGAGATGTGGGATGATTACACAGTACGCAAATTTGTGATGCTTAACGAAACCAATCGAAGCCTGTCCCCCTGGACCATCATCCGCTCGGACAGCAAAAAATTGGCCCGCTTAAATTGTATTAAGTATATCCTGAATAATTTTGAATATGAGGGCAAGATTTCCGATGAGGAACTGCGGGTTGATCCTGAAATCGTCATTTCGGGTATTGATGAAATCAGGATGATGGAAGAGGGGATTATACGAAAGGAGGAATTGCCTGGTTAAACAAATCCGAATTTCGATATTCGGATTTGAAGTTTTCCATACTTCCATAGTATCAAAAAGATAAGTTTCCAGAGTGAGATCAGAAACGGTCTCTCAGCCCGTATATATGGTTAAAAAAGTGGCAAGTCCCCATCCACATTAAATTCCCAAGGCCTTTTGGGCTGAATAATATCAAGATCGTCTCTACGCTTTAAATCTTCTTCATAGGCTTCCGTTATTTCGACTTGGCCCAATTGGGCTGTATTTTTTATGCGCATGATTTTTAGTTTTTCGGGTGACACCAATCCGAGGCAGCGAACGGCCACAGCCAGTGCTTCCTGATCATTGGCAAGCGCTATGGGGATCTTACCCATTTCTGGACTAAGACCGGTAATGTTGTTCATGTTCGAGGCTTGTCGGTCGATCTTATTGAGTAAACGTTGGGTGATAAAATCTGCAATCCCAACACCGGTTGCGTTTCCTTCGGTATCATCCGTTAAATCGCCTACCACAATCCGTTTGATTTTTGGATATTCCGGATCAGGGGTAACCAATGGCATTCCGATCCGTCCGACTACCTTGGTATCGAAACCGGTACCGCTGATTTCTTTGCCCATTTCATCGATAAACAGGATGTCGGCCGTTTTAAAAGGGAGTGATGGTGCCAGCTGCTTGGCCAGCTCCAAAAGTTCAATTTCCTGAGTCTTTATTTGATCACGCGCACAAATACCGATTTTGGCTGTTTGGCCATAGCCATTTTCCACGATACCGACGCCAAAAAGGATCGGTGCCTGTTGCATAACAACATCGGCAATGGCGCCGATGACATTGGCGTAGCCATAGCTAAACATGGCCTGGTGATATCTGGCAGCGCCCGCCTGTTTACCAATTCCGATCGCCATCATTTTTAATAGGCCGCTCTCAAATTCGTGTTCGAATTCGGTATGTTTTTTGATGCGGTTGATCAAGACGATATGATCGGCCCTGGACGCCAGCTTGTCTAGAAGCACGGGCACACCATGACGCGTATCCCCAATTTGGATAACGTCCAACGATGAGCGTACGGGGGCGGCGGTTGTTGTTTCCGTGATGCCTAAATGAGCCAGAACTTGCTGCTGGCCTTCGGCCGTGGCCGACCCGTGGCTGCCCATTGCTGGAAAAATAAAGGGATTAAGCTCCAATGCTTTCAAGCAGGTAATGACTTGCTTGACGATAACGCCGTAATTATTGATTCCTCTGCTACTGCAGGCGACGGCAACGGTTTGCCCGGGTTTGACTGACGATGATAAGGATAATGCTCGTACACCCGATTGAACAACGGCTGCAATATTATCTACTTTTTGTGAGTCGAAGGTTTGTTGGATACGATAGATGTTTGGCAATATCATGTAACCTCCATTAAATTTGAATTCCCTTCAATTATTAAACTTTGGACCTCAATTGAGTTTCGATCGAATTCCTAATCAATATCGCCTATCACGGTATGAATTCAAATTATAGGCTTTTAGGGGTTTAGACT
>CAZWEO010000205.1:0-6506 GCA_964633115.1 uncultured Desulfobacterales bacterium | reverse complement strand
GAATGCTTGACGATAGGACAAACAATCTGTAAATAAAACCATGTTACGATTTTATTTTACGAGAAGGGAATCAACCCGTGTCCAAAGATAAGCAAAACCAAAAAATTTCATACCAGAATTTGATGGATACCATGGCATTGGGCGTCGTCTATCAGGATGCCAATGGGAAAATTATTTTCGCCAATCCGGCTGCTGAAGGAGTATTGGGTTTAACTTTGGACCAGATGACCGGCAGAACCTCAATGGACCCACGCTGGAAGGCGGTTCAGGAGGATGGATCTGATTTTTCGGGAGAGAGCCACCCTGCGATGGTGGCTTTAAAAACTGGGAAATCTGTTGAAGATGTGATCATGGGTGTATTTAACCCCGAGTTAGACGCCTATCGTTGGCTCAACGTCAATGCCGTTCCCGAATTTAAACCGGGAGAACCAAAACCCTTTCAAGTCTATACGATTTTTGAGGATATGACCGCACGCAGAAATGCCGAAGCCGTAATCGTCCAGGAGCGAGATTTTATTTCCAAGGTGCTGGCCTGGATTGATTCCCTAGTGGTGGTGATTGACTTAAAAGGCTATATTGCCATATTCAACCGCGCTAGCGAGCTGTTGTCTGGCTATCAATTTAATGAGGTCCAGGACAAACCGTTTTGGGATATTCTACTCATGCCTGAGGAACATGAAGCCGTCAAGCAAACCATCAAGGACGTCATCCAAAAGGGGATAGCCAAGAATTTTCAGAATTTCTGGGTGACGAAATCAGGCCAGAAACGCATGATCAGCTGGAAAAACTCCGTGTTGACCAAAGCGGATGGCACGATTGAATATATTCTGTGTACTGGTCTCGATATTACCGAGGCTCATAAAATAGAGCAGGCCTTGAAAGAAGGTGAAACAAAATATCGAGAACTGGTGCAGAATGCCAACAGCATGATCGTTCGTCTGGACCAACAGGGCCGGTTCACCTTTTTCAATGAATATGCCGAAAGATTTTTTGGGTATTCCCAAGAAGAAATTCTTGGCAAGCCCTGTGTCGGTACAACATTACCTGAAGTCGATTCATCCGGGGAAAAACAGACCCATCTGGTGGAGAATATTTTCGATAGTCCCAATCAGTATGCTGCCCATGAAAATGAAAATATGCTTCGCAGCGGTGAGCGGGTTTGGGTGGCCTGGACCAACAAGGTCATCAAAAACGAAGAAGGACAAGTCACTGAGATTCTGTGTATTGGCAATGATATCACCGAGCGCAAAAGGGCAGAAAAAGCCATGCGCGAGAGGGAGGAGAAACTGGTCAGATCAAGGAAAATGGAGTCCTTGGGACTTTTGGCCGGTGGCATCGCCCACGATTTAAATAATGTTTTATCCGGTATCGTCAGTTATCCAGAATTGATGCTGATGGATCTGCCCGAAGATAGCAAATTGCGAACACCAATCGAAGCCATTCAGGAATCTGGCCACCGGGCCGTTGCCATTGTCCAGGATCTTCTGACTGTGGCAAGGGGTGTGGCCACGTCTAAAGAACCACTGAATATCAACGAACACATTATGGATTATCTGGGTTCCCCCGAATATAAAAAACTCAAGCAGTTTCAGCCGGATGTTATTGTTCGAACTGACTTGGATACGGAATTATTGAATATCGGCGGTTCTCCGGTTCATATCAGCAAAGTGCTGATGAATTTGGTATCAAATGCCATTGAAGCCATAGAAGGGGATGGTGACGTTGTCATCAGCACGCACAATAGATATTTGGATAGGCCCCTCAAAGGCTATGATGAGGTCACAATCGGTGAATATGTGGTTTTATCCATATCAGATACTGGCTCTGGGATTTCGGCCCAAGATCTCGAGAGAATCTTTGAACCCTTTTATTCAAAGAAATTTTTAGGCAGAAGTGGCACCGGTTTAGGCCTGGCGGTTGTATGGAACACGGTTCAGGACCATAGCGGGTACATTGATGTGAGGAGTGTTGCGCAAGGCACTATTTTTGAATTGTATCTTCCGATTACAAGGGAAGAAATTCATCCCATCAACATGACGATACCGTTTGAAGATTTACAAGGTCAGGGTGAGAAAGTGTTGGTTGTAGACGATGTCGCCAGCCAACGAGATATCTCAAGTAAGATGCTAACTACGCTGGGTTATACCTGTGAAGCTTTTCCCAGCGGCGAGGAAGCTATCCAATATCTAAAAGAGAATAAAGCCGATTTGATTGTACTCGACATGATAATGGATCCAGGTATCAATGGTCGTGAAACCTATGAACACGTCATTAAAATACATCCCAATCAGAAGGCCATTATCGTCAGCGGCTATGCGGAAACCGAGGAAGTAACAAAGGCCCAGCAATTGGGTGCAGGTAAATATATTAAAAAACCTTTGACGCTTGAAAAAATAGGTGTTGCCGTTAAAGAAGAGTTAATGAAATCTATAACCTGAGTATCAAGGCATAATTGACTTGATTTTAATACCCAATCTGTTGTATAGTTATATGTGTATTAAAGCTCCGCATTTGGTTTGCGGGGTTGTTTTTTCTGAAGGAACTGCTCATTGTATAATGGTATGTCCTCCAGTAAAAAATCGTATTAATTCATAACCAAACGGAGGGTATCACCATGGCGACTGGAATCGTTAAATGGTTTAACGACCAAAAAGGGTATGGCTTTATTGAGCAGGAAGACGGACCAGACGTATTCGTGCATCACAGCGCGATTAATGCGACCGGTTTCAGAAGTCTCAATGAGGGCGACCGGGTTTCATTCGATGTTGAGGAGGGCAACAAAGGCCCTTCGGCAACCAATGTAGCTTTGATCTAGTAGACTAAATCTTCAAAAAGGGGTACACGCACATGGCGTGTGCCCCTTTTTTGTATTTCATCCCAGATAACTTCTAATATCTTCCATCGATGCCATCATAGGCTCATTGATTATTATTTTCCAAGTTTGCTTTTAAACGGCGGGGTAAATTATCAATAAAATTTTCAGTGATAAAGTCTTTGGTTTCACATAATGCCTCAACCCTGCCGGCGATAAATTGCTTGGACATTTCCCTCACCACTATTTAAATAAATTTGGCCCACAGTAAGCGGTTATTACCTGGATCTGTTAAGCAATCGACTTTTTAAGGCCTCAATATTCATTTGAATATCTTCCATGCTGTCTCCGGCTTGGCAGACAGAACAGATATAACTTGATATAGCCGCTTGCGCTTGACCACATTTAATACAGATACCCTGAGCTGCCCAGGCTTCCTGTTCAGCTGAAAAATGAGGTTTTCTCAAGGTCGGTGCCTTTTGGCCTTTTCGGTGAGCGCTCAGTATTTTTAAGTAGCTCATTTAGTTGTCCTTAATTTGGATTTGAGGCTGTCGTTTCCGCAATTGCGGGCAAGTGTTTACGGGGTAGCAAAATTCGGAATGTTGTACCTATATTCGGTATCGATTCAAGTTTAATGCTTCCGCCATGTTCCTGGATCATCTTGCGCGTCATTAGCAAGCCTAAACCAGTGCCACTGAGTCCTTTGGTCGTGAAGAACGTGTTGAATATCTTCTTTTTAATATCATTTTCGATACCACAGCCATCGTCGATGACTTCATAAAAAATAACTCGATTTTTTTCAAAAGCTCTTAATATCACCCGTGAGCCACCATTATCTTTAAAGCGGCAGGCATCAATGGCGTTGCCCACAAGATTTGTCAGACACTCATGAATACATTCATAATCGATTGCAGCCATGGGAATAGGATTTGAGACTTCCAAATCTAATTTTAGATTCAAATCTATTGCTTTTTGAGCATACATTTCAACTACTTCTTTGGCGATTTCAATGGGATCATTTAGCTGTGCCTTAATCTCACGGCCCTTGGCATAATTGAGGAAAGCTTTAACAAATATGGATAAACGCTGAGTGTTTCTTTCCAGCATGCGCATACCTTTTTGAATGCGAGTTAAATTACCCTTTTCTAATCCGGAGCCAAGCATGTACATGCCGCCTTTTAAGGCGGTGTTTAAGTTCTTAACGCCATGAGCCAAGCCGGCAACGGTTTGCCCAACCGCTGCCAGTCGTTCCGATTCCAACTTTTCATCTTCGAGCCGCTTTATCTCACTTAAATCCTGAATGGTAATGGCTACGCCGATATAACGGCCGTCAATTATTAGCTGGTGGCCATAGAGCCGCACGGGGTTTTGCATGCCGGCGGCATCAATAATTATGGTATCTGGAATATAAACATGTTGGGGCCCTTTAATCACGCTATCCAAAAAGCCCTCGGGCAGCATACTGCGCAACTCTTGACTTTGCAGCTTTTCATCGGGTCGTATGGCGAAAAATTTCCTGGCTGCCGGATTACAGATAACAACGTCATTATTCACATCCACGGCAACAATGCCATCTAATGATGTGCTGACCAAGGTCTCCAAGAAAGAGTGGGCGAACTGGAGTCCGTCCTGCAATTTCATGGATTCGGTTACATCGACAGCCATCTCCATGACCGTGTCGAAGGCTTCATTAAGCCCGCGCAGAGGTACCGTAATAACATGTAAATGGATGGTATCTCCTTTTTTGGTTCGCCAGACATGATGCCCAGTATGTAGTTCACCGTCTTCAAATGTCTTACGCGCTGTGCATTCGTTACATTTTTTATCACGCCCCTTCAAACCACTGTAGCAATGCTTGCCAACCAGATTTCCCAACATCTCGTGGGCACGTTCATTGGTTTTGGCGATCCGATAGCGTTTGTCGATGACCAGCACCGAACAGGGTACTTGGTCAAAAAGGAGTTGATATTCCTGTCTGATTCGTTCCGATTCGGTAATATCAATGCACATATCAAGAAGATAGATCACATCTCCTAAATCGTTGGTGACGGGAACGGTGTGTTTAAGATAACGGGTTGGGCGTCCTTCCTTATTATATCCGACTTCCTCATTAACAGCGGGTTTTCCATCCCTGAATATGGCTGCGCCATGACATTGATCACATCTTTCATGTTGTCCTTTATATACCTGGTGGCATTTTTTCCCCTGCCAGGAACCAAACATTTGTTCAAAGGAATAATTGGCATAAACAAAGTCAAATTGTCGATCAATGACCCCGACGGCCATAGGTACAGCATTCAGTAGATTCTTCTGCAGCCAATTAGCCAAGTCCTTGGGTGGTTTCATCATGTATTCACCTGGTGAGTGTTTTTAGAATAGGCACCATAAAATTCCTTGACAAACAAATCACACTTAGAGATAATTCATACTATATTAATATAGATTATTTTAATCTATATTGCAAAAATAAAAATAATTTGTTTGCTCGATATCGGACTACAGACCGAAGGTCAATTTAGAATTCATGCAAGGTTTTTCGATCACTATTAGCATAAAGTTCTAAGCTATCTTATTTATATCAATGATTATCAAGGAGGCATTATGAAAAAAATTCTAATCCTAGGTTCGGGTGCGGGCGGCACCATGATGGCCGCCAAATTGAGCAAGGAATTAAATGGCCGCGATTGGTCCATTACCATACTTGATAATGATGAGATGCATCATTACCAACCCGGTTGGCTGTTTATCCCCTTTGGCATTTATAGTGCGTCGGACTGTATGAAGCCCAAACGCGATTTTATTCCCAAAGGTGTCAATTTTGTAGTTGACGAGGTGACACACGTGGATGCCGATAAGAAATTGGTTCAAGGCAAAAATGGAAAATATGACTATGATTTTCTTATTATTGCAACAGGTTGCCGCATTGCACCGGAAGAAGTTGAAGGCCTGGAAGAATGGAAACCGGATCCCAAATCAAATGTGCATACTTTTTTTACCCTGGAAAGTGCTGTGGCGCTTTTCAAAAAGTTGAAATATTTCAATGAAGGCAGATTGATTTTCAATATTGCCGAAATGCCGCATAAATGCCCGGTGGTTCCGGTTGAATTTGTTTTCATGGCCGATTGGTTTTTTAAGGTAAATGGTGTCAGGGACAACATTGAAATCGAGTTTGTGACACCCAACACCGGTATTTTTACAAAACCAATTGCGACCAAGGTTTTAAGTGTAGCCGCCGAACAAAAAGGGATTACCGTAACCACAGATTTTCATCTGTCTTCTGTAAATCAGGAAGAAGGCTATTTGGAATCGGCTAAAGGAGGTAAAGTTGATTATGATCTTATGGTATCTACAATGCCGAATCTGGGTGCCGATTTTGTAGATGAGTCCGGATTGGGTGATGGAATGGGCTATGTCCTAACTGATAATCATAATCTGCGGGCCGAAAAAGGCGATAATATTTATGTTGTGGGAGATGCAACCAATGTGCCTACGTCCAAAGCCGGATCCGTGGCCCATTATGAAGCTGAAATCGCCGTTGAAAATATCATTCGTGAGATCGATGGGCGTGAGCCGAAATCCAGCTTCGATGGACATTCCACCTGTTTTATCGTTTCGGGTTTCGACAAGGCTTATTTGTTCGATTTTAACTATAAAACGGAACCGCTACCAGGTAAATATCCCTTCCCTGGTTTAG
>CAZWEO010000204.1:0-6590 GCA_964633115.1 uncultured Desulfobacterales bacterium | reverse complement strand
AAAAGAGTGTTACACGCTAAAAAATTAAAGGTCTATGTTTCGCTGTAGTGTTAAGCTGTAAGCAATAAGCCGTGAGCTGCCTAAAGCTTGTGGCTTACTGCTTATGACTTTTCAATTGACAGGTTTGATGGGTCAACTATATTGTCTAATCTTTCGATCTGGCAATAATATTTCAACCCAATTAATTTTACCCCAATGTTGCAAATGCTTGACCCTGAAGCGCTCAGGCTTTCCTGAAGATTATACAACATTGGGGATTAGGATTCTTTAGACATGACCGCTAAACATGTGACCGTAATCGGTGGTGGTGTTGCCGGGCTTTCCGCCGCGTTGGAATTATCTCGATTCGATCTGAATGTGGATGTCATTGAAACGTCCCCATTTTTAGGGGGGCATGCCATACGTCTGGCTTGCAAGGCAACTGATGCCTGCGTTAAATGCGGTGCCTGCATTGTCGAAGAAAAATTATTGCAAGCGCTTCAAAACCCACACATTCGATTGCTCACCAATGCGCGCGTTGAGAATCTGCGCCAAGATCAAGGGTTTCACTATGATCGGATACAAACACCGCATCGGGTAGACCCAGATCGCTGTACAAATTGTGGTGCCTGCCTGGAACTGTGTCCTGCGGGCGCTGTACAAACTGGTACGTCCTCCGGTCATAAACCCTTTTTCACCCTGAACCCGGAGTTATGTTTAAACGCCCAGGATGAAGATTGCCAGGCCTGTCAACAAGGCTGTCCTGAAAACGCCATTCACCTGGACGGAGAAACCGCCCGGGAAGCCTGTCAAAGCGATGCCTTGATCCTGGCCACCGGGTTTACAGCTTTTGATCCTGAGATTAAACCCTATGGCTACCGTCGTTTTCAAAACGTTATCACCAATTTGGAATTGGAAGAAAAGCTGCGGCAAACGGCCGGTCCATTGATGACGACCTTTGGTAAAGAAATACAGAAGATCGCCTTTATTCAATGTGTTGGCAGTCGAGATGCAAAACTGAATCACCTGTGGTGTTCGAAAATCTGCTGTGGATCCTCTTTACGTTTGGCCAGCTTGATTCAGTGGCGCCAGCCAGACACCTCTGTCACGGTCTTCTATATCGATATCCAAAATTTTGGCAAAAATTTTGATCAATCTTATCATAAAGCCCAAAACCTATTCAATTTTCAGCGATCTATTCCTGCTGACATTTTCGAACGTAGCGATGGACGTCTGCAGGTATATTTTGCAGACAGTCAAACCCAAGAGGGCCAAGAGGCCACGTTTGATATGGTTATTTTGGCAATTGGATTATGTCCACCCAAACCGCTTTCAGATCAAGAAGAATCCATTGATACGCGCACCACTGATGACGGCTTTATCGGGGTTCCTGAAACTGGCACCGGTATTTTTACAGCAGGCGCTGCTACCGGTCCTATGGGTATTGCCGAATCGGTTGCCAATGCCGAAAGTGCTGCATGGTCAACTATTCGATATTTACAGAGGAGCCAGGCGTGACCGAAAAGATTCTATTATTAGGGAACAACGCGCTAACAGCTGGAATTGCCCAAGATCTAATCGATTCTGATATTGACTTGGTATTGGCGACACCTGACCACGAAACAGATTTATCCGCCGATGTGATAGATGTTGTCCGCAACAACCGGGTTTCGGAATTATTAACTCAATCACGGGTTACTGATTGTCGTGGTTCTATAGGCAACTTCACAGTCCATCTGTCTGCTGGCCAGCAAAAGCACGCCCTTGTCGTTTCAAAGATCGTAATTGCTGAGGATGCTGAACAGCAGACCGATTATAGCCTTCAAGGTCTGCACCCGGCCCACTCAATCATGACATTGTCTGAAATCGAAAGAGATATGAATCAAGACACCAGGATCGAATCGGTAACGAGTGAAGCACAAACCCTGGTATTTCTTATAGGCCTAAAGCAAGAGACCACACCCGAAAACACACAGCGTGCCATGAAACTTGCCCAAAAACACCAGAAGGCTGGCAAGCAGGTCTATATATTGACCGGTAACCTAAAAGTCGGCGATCAAGGGCTTGAGCGACTTTATCGCCATGCCAGAGAGGCTGGCATCATATTTATAAAATTCAGTCATTCCCTTCCCAGAATACAGATGGATGATCAGGATCGGATTGTAATTGAATTTGATGATGAAATTGCCGGACGACCCTTTCGGTTAAACCCGGATCTCACCATTTTGGATGAGGTAGCCCAACCCACAACCTATATTCAAGAATTGATTCACTTATTTCAATTGGAAACAGATCCTTCTGGATTTGCTCAGGCTGATAATGTCCACCGAATCGGCGTTGGAACCAATCGTGCCGGTATCCTGGTGGCAGGCCCAGCCAGAAATGTCATTAGTCAGCACCTTCATCAGATGGATATAGATGCGGCTGCACTAAGGAGCTCAACATCAATTGAATCCTCTGATCCTGAGACCAAAGCTTGGGCCGAAATAGAGATGGGTTCCTGTATTCGTTGCCTCACCTGTCATCGACTTTGTCCCTATGGCGCCATACAAGTGAACACGCGGGTTCAAGTCTTGTCCCGGGCATGTGAAGCCTGCGGTATGTGTGCGGCTGAATGTCCACGTCAAGCCATTCAAGTGCCTGGTATTAATGACTTCAATATTGGCGCAAGTATGGCTGATCAAAATAGAGCAAGCAAAGGCGAGGATCATTCACCCACCATTTTAGCATTTGCATGTAGTCGCTCGGCAATACCGGCCAGCCGTTTAGCGGACTGTCTAAGTCCACCTCTACCCACTGGTTTAAAAATCATCGAAATTCCGTGTGCCGGTAGTCTCTCTCTGGATCACCTATTGACTGGCTTCAGGAATGGTGCCGATGGCACACTTGTGCTGACCTGTCACACCGACAATTGCCACGCCAGATACGGTAACCAACGTGCCTTAGAACGTGTTGAATTGATGCAAAACCAATTCGCTAACATTGGATTTGAAAAGGAACGCCTCCGATTTACAACATTGGCATCAAATATGGGGACGGCATTTGCAGACATTGTAACTGAATTCGAAAATAATTTGAGGGAACTGGGGCCAAGCAGGCTAAAATAAAATATCGAATATTGATTACAGAATTTTGAATATCGAAGTTTGCTTTTCGCTCTCTACGCACTTCAACATTCTGTATTCCATGTTCAATATTCATCATTCGTTTTAAAAAGGTATTAATATGAACGAAGCAATCGAAATCATCGACCTGGACAAGCTGGATCACCAGAAATTTAAAACTTGGCCTTTTTCGCAGGAATTCTGTCTGACCTGTGGGATGTGCGCCAGCGCCTGTCCAGTTTCTGGTATCGACGGGCTTAATCCCAGGATGTTGATTCGTCTGGTGGGGCTTGGATTTGAAGACGAAATCGTTGAGGCCCGTTGGCCCTGGATCTGCACCATGTGCGGCAAATGTGAAAATATCTGCCCCATGGAAATCGACATTCCCTCGGTGGTGCGCAAACTCAGATCCCTACGCGCAAGAGACAGTGTGCCGGGCATCCTGCATAAAGGCCTTGAAGCTGCGCTGGAAACCGGTAATAATTTGCGTCTGCCTAAAGATGACTTTGAATTCATTATAGAGGACGTGGCCGAAGAGATTGCCGAAGAACCTGGATTCGAAACATTTAAAGCCCCCATCGACAAAAAAGGCGCGGCTATCCTGACAACCATTCATAATAAGCTGGTCAACACCCATACCGAAGACCTCAAACATTGGTGGAAGATATTTCATATTGCCGGTGAGGACTGGACTGTGCCTTCCTTAAACTGGGAGGGTACCAGCTGGGGTTATTTTACCGGCGATGATGAGGCCATGAAAATAATGGCGGGACGCATCCTGGAACACATGCAGCGACTAGAAATCAATACCTTGCTGTGGCCCGAATGAGGTCATGCCTATCTGGCAACCCGGTCCGGGTTCGAAAAGCACTTCCCTGAAGCATTCGACAAGTACAACTTTATCACCGTTTTTGACCTTTTGATACGCTATATCAAAGATGGTCGAATTCAGCTGGATAAATCGAGTTTCAACGGCGTGGCCACCTACCATGACCCCTGTAATTACGGACGTCGCGCCCAAAAAGTGTTCGGGCACGGCTATTTTGACGAACCCCGCTGGATCCTGGATCAGTGCGTCCAAAATTGGATCGACCTCTACCCCGCGCGCATGAATCAGTTCTGCTGCGGCGGCGGCGGCGGCGCCCTGGTCACCGGTTACAATGAGGAACGCGTCTATTATGGTCGTCGCAAAATGGAGCAGATCAAGGCCTCTGGTGCGGATACCGTCGTGGTTCCCTGCCACAGCTGTCATGGGCAGCTCAACAACATCAAGGGCCAACACGGCATGGCCGATCTGAAGGTCAAATACCTGTGGGAATTAGTGGCCGAATGCATGATCATTTGAATACTATTAAGCAAATTTATTGATACATCAATCTCACCCTCCCCTTCCAAATTGATAGATATGAGATTGTTTGGCAATTAAAACTCATTGTTTTTATAGCATCTGACAGAAGAACGTTCCATTTCGAGTAAAAAGCGGCTCACTTATTATTCCGAACGACATATCAACACAGACTTTACTTATGCCCACTGGTAAACCTGTGGTCTTCTTTGAAGGCGGATAAAAATAAGCAGGGCAATCAGGCCAGTAATGTTTAAGGGCGTGGGAGGCCCCTGGTGATAAACCGTTGCAGCCCATCACTAAGGGCGATTTGTGAATGGATCTTCAGTTGAATGTTGGTTGTGAACCAAATCTTCAACTAAGAATTTGACTTACTGAATCTAAATCGTTCCCTCTATGTTGACGTCAAGTTCGATATCATAGGTAACAGAGAAAGTGGTCAACACGGTATCATCGCAAGTCACACAATATGTGAATGTCTCATTACGATTATTCAGATAGTATTCAAGTTCATCATAGCTCTCGGAAGATACCGTAATGGTACCACTATCACCATCGATGGCGGTTTCGCTAATAATGATGTCGGCTTGAGACCCTGAAACGGTTACAGTGCACGTAAATTCAGTAACAGTATCTGGCGTCCAGTTTGCTGTATACGTGCCACTCACGTCATTCAATTCGACACTTTCTATATCGACCTCATCAAGTTCATCGATATCCGCCGCATCAAGGGCCGCGTTTATGTTAGTACTTCCGCAATTGGTATCCCCTGCCGCCATGATAGAAAGCGTATTAACACCCTCATCTACTGTTACAGAGTTCAGTTCAAGTGTTGCGTCTTCATCGAAGTCAATATCAAGAATATCATCTGCATCGTCTTCGCTGGTGCCGACCAGAGTCAAAAAGCCCAAAAGAATGGCACAGAAAACACATAGAAAGCGAATCATTTTAAATTACTGCTAACAATAGTGGAACTACTTGAATTTTTAACCTAAAACAGATACAATCGAAGACAGCGATATGATTTTACAGTTCATTTTCGGAAACTAGCGTAACAGCCTGCAACAGAAGCAATTCGGATTTTTGAGGAAAAGATTTATAGAGTCTCTTTGAATCGGTCATATAAAACTTTAGTCCGAAAGAATCCATATGTCAAAAGAAACTCCTGTTTTCAAATCTTATAGAGTGATACCAAACATTTTGAAGCTAAAATGGCGCCCGATATAATCCCAAATAAAAAAGCATTCGTGATTGGGTTTTTAGGTCTTTTTTTGGGTGCCCTTGTTTATACTACCCTGAGACAACCCGAGCAAATTTATTTCATACGTTTTTTTAGTCTTGAACAATTATCGTTTGAGATCCATTCAAGAGTCGTCAAATCAATTGGCTATCGATTACCCGCTTTCCTACATGTATTCTCATTTTGTTTGATCACTGCCTCCTTTTTTAAATTCAAAAAATATATATATTTAATAATTTGCTGCGGATGGTTCGCTGTGGACGCATTATTCGAGCTGGGACAAAAATACAAAGGCGTCTCTTCTCAGATGATTCCCGAATTCTTTGCTCATTTACCTTTCTTGGAAGGCACAACTAATTATTTCCGTTTGGGTACATTTGATTATTTGGATCTATTTGCATATGCATTAGGTGCATTGGCTGCTTTTTGTTATCTGATTACAGCGCGGGGCAAACCCACATGATTTAATAACAGTCATTTTATGTTTCTGACTAATCATAAAAATTTAGGGGACGCCCTTGATTTTTTATACTTTAGTATTTAGATTAATTAATCAAACAGTGGCACTTCCTAAATGCGGGCCTTAAATTACAAAAGAAGGCGGCATTTCAAGTTGATATGAAATGCCGCCACGCATACTGACTATCATGATTATATGGTCTGATCAGTTAAGTTCAAAGCGGTCAAGGTTCATGACCTTGTTCCATGCGTCCACAAAGTTTTGCAGAAACTTCTCCTGGGAGTCTTCACATCCATAGACTTCCGCCAGGGCTCGCAGCTGGGAGTTCGACCCGAAAATGAGGTCGACACGGGTGCCGGTCCATTTAATTTCACCTGTTGCACGGTCACGTCCCACGAACACTTCTTCGTGTTATTTACCTCAATATAGAGAGGGGATGGGGAGTGGGGATTTACATGCAAA
>CAZWEO010000203.1:0-6591 GCA_964633115.1 uncultured Desulfobacterales bacterium | reverse complement strand
TTTTCAGAAAATTATCCCTCTTTTTACCTTGTAAATTAAGTGCGAAAGTTCAGTTCTTATTCAAGTGCTCTTGTTTTTTTTTCTGACGGCAATACAAGCATGTGCGTCCAGCCCAACTTGGGAGCCTCCAAAACGGTTCGAATCCGCCGCTCAAAACTCAGGATATAGGCCTCAAGATGCCTGGATTATGCAAATCGGTGAGACACGGATTCTACCTGGAGATTAACTCGCATCCAAAGCTTAAAGGAGACCATCATGAAACTCGGTGCATTTTCAATTAGCTTGGCAGTCAAGGACATTAAAGCTTCTCAATCTTTTTACGAAAAGCTCGGGTTCCATGTATTCGGCGGTGATGTCTCTCAGAATTGGCTGATACTTAAAAACGGTGATCACATAATAGGGCTGTTTCAAGGCATGTTTGAAAAAAATATGTTAACGTTTAATCCCGGTTGGGACCAAGACGCCAAATCATTGGATACCTTCACTGATGTGCGCGAACTCCAAAATGTGCTCACGGAGAAGGGTTTGGAAATTACCAATGAATCCGGAGATCCCGAATCCGGACCGGCGAGTTTTATGCTTATTGATCCGGACGGCAACCAGATTTTAATCGATCAACATGTGTCATGAAAGCTATTGTCTATGAAGAATACGGCGGGCCGGATGTACTGCAACTAAAGGAGATTGAAAAACCGGTTCCAAAAGACAATGAGGTATGCATCAAGGTGCACGCAACCACGGTTAATTACGGCGATCTGACAGCACGCAATTTTAGATACATGCCCCTGAGCAATTTTAACATGCCGCTTGCGCTGTATTATCCCTCACGAATCGCTTTTGGTTTCTTGAAACCCAAAATCAATATTCTGGGAAGCGAATTTTCCGGAGTTATCGAGACCATCGGTAAGGACGTAACGCGCTTTAAACCCGGCGACCCGGTATATGGATATCGCGGCATGAACATGGGGGCGTATGCCGAGTATGTGTGTATGCCGGAAAAGGGGACTCTGCTAAAGATGCCGGTCAATTTGACCCACACAGAAGCTACGGTGTTTCCCTATGGCGCCATCGTGGCGCTGAATCTACTCAGAAAGGTCAATTTGCAAAAAGATGAAAAGGTACTCATCAACGGTGCTTCCGGAAGCATCGGATCTCAGGCGGTGCAGCTGGCCAAATATTTCGGGGCAAAAGTGACAGGTGTCTGCAGTACATCGCGGATTGAATTTGTTAAAGCATTGGGCGCTGATACGATCATCGATTACACCCATGATGATTTTACTGCCGGCAAGGAAAGATATGATCTAATTTTCGATATTTTAGGCCGCAGTTCCTTTGCAGGCTGTAAACGCGTGCTTAGGCCAGGCGGACGTTATCTTTTGGCAAGTTTCAAAATGAAGCAGCTTCTGCAAATGCTGTGGACAAAAATAGCTGGTGATAAAAAAGTCATATGTGCACTGTCCGGCGATAAGGCCGAGGACCTTGAATTTATCACCGGGCTGATTGAGGCGGGTCATATAAAAGCGGTCATCGATCGAACCTTTCCATTGAAACAAGCCGCAGATGCCCATAGGTATGTTGAAAACGGGAATAAAAAAGGACAAGTCGTAATTACTTTGACAAACAATTAGTCTATATATATTGTATATACGATATATATAAACCAATTTAGGAGTATATGATGACGACTCAAATGATCGTGCGGATAAATCCAGAGCTAAAGAACAAGGTCTATAAACTGGCAAAATCTGAAGGTAAAAATGTCAGTGAGGTTGTGCGCGAATTACTTGAAGATTATGTTCGGGATCGCGATATCGGCACCTATATTGATGATTTATGGAACCGTATTGGTGGAAAATTAAAAAATCGCGGTTATGGGCCAGAGGACATTCAACGAGTAATTCATGAAGTGAGAAACCAAACGTGATCAAGGTTGTGCTGGACACAAATGTTTTTGTTTCATCCTTCTTCGGTGGTAATCCACGAAAGGTCATAGGCCTCTGGCAATCTGGTGAGGTTGCGCTTTGCTTATCCAGGCCGGTTATAGACGAATATGTGGAAGTACTTCGACGTATGGAACTTCAGGATGAAAAGGAGCTTGGTGAACTTCTGGGACTTTTTGCAGCCGGCTCCAATGTCGTCTTTACAGCTAAAACACCTGAATTAAACGTTGTTGCAGATGATCCGGATGATGATAAATTTATTGAATGTGCAGTGGCTTTAAAAGCAATTTATATAATTTCAGGTGATAAGGCGCTCTTGGCGATTGAAAATTATATAGGGATCGCAATTGTGAACCCAAAAGAATTCCTTGCCATTTACAAAAAGGAAACATCATGATCCAACCCGTCTATCTGGACTATAATGGCACCACGCCGCATGATCCGGAGGTGATCGAAGCCATGCGGCCTTATCTGGAGACTGAATTCGGTAATCCGTCCAGTTCACACTGGTACGGCATTGCACCCAAAAAGGCAGTGGAAAAAGCTCGACGCCAGGTGGCCGGTCTGCTCAATTGTGATCCTCAGGAGGTATTTTTTACCTCCGGTGGCACCGAATCCAATAACCATGCCATCATAGGCATGGCCCGGGCCTTGAAAGAACAGGGCAACCACATAATTACTAGCAAAATCGAGCATCCAGCTGTTTTGGAGGTCTGTCAATTTCTTGAGGGAGAGGGGTTCGAGACCACCTATGTGGATGTGGACGACACCGGGATGGTAAGTGTCGCGGACATTACTGCCGACGTTCGACCAGAAACCATTCTGATTACCATCATGCACGCCAATAACGAAGTTGGCACCGTCCAGCCCATAGGAGACATTGCCCGGTTGGCCCGGCAAAAGGGCATTTGCATGCATACGGACGCGGCCCAAAGCGTCGGTAAGATTGCAACAGACGTTCAAAAGATGAACATTGACCTGCTTTCGGTCGCCGGGCACAAAATCTATGCATCCAAAGGTATTGGCGCCTTATATGTTCGCAAGGGCATTTTGCCGCAAAAATTCTGCCATGGTGCGGGCCA
Organism: uncultured Desulfobacterales bacterium; assembly: GCA_964633115.1. Taxonomy (GTDB): domain Bacteria; phylum Desulfobacterota; class Desulfobacteria; order Desulfobacterales; family B30-G6; genus B30-G6. The sequence continues at coordinate 3,569 of CAZWEO010000203.1, read as the reverse complement.
AGAAACCGGTTGGCGAGCAGGTACGGAAAATGTACTCGAAATCGTCGGCTTGGGCCAGGCCTGCGAGATTGCTGCGCAAAATCTGGATCAGGCAGTTGCACATCTCAAGGATATGCGCGATCGCCTGAATGCAGCCATCGCGGCTAAAGTTACCCAGATACGCCTGAATGGACATCCGGAGAAACGTCTGCCCAATACGCTCAGTTTATCTTTTAAAGGCCTGGAAGCCAACCGCATATTGGAGGAGATCGGTCTTGAGGTAGCAGCCTCAGCCGGTGCTGCATGCCATTCGGATACCATTACCCTTTCGCATGTACTGGAAGCCATGCGTGTTCCGTTGGAATGGGCCAAAGGTACCGTACGCTTCTCAACCGGGCGGATGACCACCGCAAAAGAGATTGACAAGGCCGTGGATGTGGTTGTGAAGACTGTGAAGCAACTGTATGAATTAAACTCATAATTGCGTAAATATGGGCATTGGTAACCTGAAAATTGTGCCCAGACAGATCAATGTGGTCCTTTAAATCTGAATTCCTCGGTATACATTTTCCAGAGCCTTTCTATCTATTTTAAAAGCTCCTTTTTGTGACGACGCAGCATTGACAAAAGCATTGCTTTTGGATACATATCCTGAGTTGCACCAGCTGAATAATTCAGTTAATTACCCGAATCTTGGAACCAATGAATGCAGAGGAAGCGTATATGAGTGATCAGCCGAACATCATTATCAACGGTAACTCTTTGGCTTTTGAGAAAGATGAAACCATCTTGGTGGTTGCCAGAAGAAACAGTATCGATATTCCCACGCTTTGTTATCTGAATGGCGCTTCGCCCACAGGTAACTGCCGCATATGTGTGGTTGAAGTTGAAGGAGTTGAGGACCTAATGCCGTCCTGTGACACCCTGGCTGAGGCGGGTATGAAGGTCCAGACAGAATCCGCCCGAGTCATCACAGCTCGCCGGGCCATCATTCAGCTCATGTTGTCCACCGGAAACCACAACTGCGCCATCCGCGGTACCAGCAGCGACGACTGGTCCCAATTTCAAATGAACGTTCAGCAATATGATGACAGCTCGGAATTATGCCCGGTTTGGGGGGACTGTCGCCTGCAGGATCTGGCCTACCGCTACCAGGTGGAGCCCAAACGCTTTGCAGATGCGAATGCGCCCTACCCAATGGAAACCGCCAATCCATTTATCATCAGAGATTTCTCGCGCTGTATCAAATGCGGCCGCTGTGTTCAGGCCTGTAACGAGATTCAGGTGAACAATGCCATTGAGTTTGGATATAGCGGCAGTCAATCCAAAATTATTGCCGGCAAGGAAGACAAAGCCCTCAAAGATTCGGAATGTGTATTCTGTGGCGAATGTGTGCAGGTTTGTCCGGTGGGGGCGCTGGTGGAAAAAGATGCCCGCTATCGGGTACGCCAATGGGAAACCGAGAAAGTGCGTACAACCTGTTCCTACTGCGGAGTGGGCTGTCAACTCTTTCTGCATGTCAAGGACAACCAGGTCGTTAAGGTTAGCGGGGTCGAGGGCGCTGCGCCTAATTACGGCAGCTTATGCGTCAAAGGCCGGTTCGGGTATGACTTCATCCATTCACCCGAGCGTCTCACAGATCCCTTGATAAAAGAAAGTGGCAGCTTTCGTAAAGCCACTTGGGATGAAGCCCTTGATTTGGTTGCCAAGCGTTTCAGTGAAATCAAGGAATCCCACGGTTCCAACAGCCTGGGGGTACTCACCTCGGCCCGGATCACCAACGAAGAGAATTATCTGGCCAATAAATTTGCCCGGGGGGTACTAAAGACCAACAACATCGATCATTGCGCCCGTCTCTGACATTCTTCCACCGTAGCCGGTCTGGCTGCAGCATTCGGAAGTGGCGCCATGACAAACACCATCGGAGATATTGAAAAAGCGGATGTAATCCTGGTCACCGGATCCAATACCACCGAAAATCATCCGGTGCTCTCAGCGTTTATCAAACGGGCGGTCAGTTTTAATGGGGCCAAACTCATCGTTGTGGATCCAAGAAAAATCAAACTGGCAACCTTTGCTCATTCCTGGCTGCGCCAAAATCTGGGCACCGACGTGGCCTGGATCAATGGTATGATGAACGTCATCATCAATGAGGCATTACACGACCAGGAATTTGTTGAAAAACGGACAGAGGGCTTCGAAGCACTCAAAGAAGCAGTGGCCCAATATACACCGGCGTATGTCGAAGAAATTACCGGTATCCCCCAGGCGCAATTGGCTGAAGCTGCCCGGATGTATGCCCAGGCCGAGGCCGGCAGCATCTGTTATTGCATGGGTATTACCCAACATACCAACGGGACCGACAATGTAAAGTCCCTGGCCAATCTGGCCATGCTATGCGGCCACATGGGTGTTGCGGGGGGCGGTGTCAATCCCTTACGGGGGCAAAACAATGTGCAGGGCGCCTGCGATATGGGTGGGCTTCCGAATGTATTCTCCGGTTACCAAGCGGTAAGCGATTTGGATGCCGCTAAGAAAATGGAGACAGCCTGGGGGGTCAGCGGGATATCTACAGAACCCGGAATGACCGTAACCAAAATGTTCCCCAAGGCGCATGCGGGTGAATTTAAGGGCTTGTATATCCTGGGTGAAAATCCACTTGTGTCGGATCCTGATTTGAATCATGCTGAGAAGTGCATTTCGAATCTCGATTTTTTAGTGGTGCAGGATATTTTTATGACCGAGACGGCTCAGCTAGCCGACGTGGTCCTACCTTCCAAGTGCTTTGCCGAAAAAGAAGGCACGTTCACCAACAGCGAACGACGTGTGCAGCGCGTGCGCAAAGCCGTGGAGGCACCCGGCCAGGCCAAAGATGATTGGCAAATTACAGCTGAAATTGCCACGCGTATGGGTGTGGCCATGCCCTATGCTTCCAGCCAGGAAATCATGCAAGAATTGGCCGCGGTCACCCCGTCTTATGCCGGGATCGATTATGACCGTATCGAGCAGGTGGGGCTGCACTGGCCCTGCCCCAGCAAAGATCACCCGGGGACACCGATTCTGCATCAAGAGCAGTTCACCCGCGGCAAAGGTATGATGCACGCCATTGATTACAATGGACCTGCTGAAAAAATCGATGCAGATTATCCCCTATCCCTGACGACCGGTCGCATCCTGTATCATTATCATACCGGTACCATGACCATGAAGTCGGATGGTTTGAACGAGCGTGCTCCGGCTTGTTTTGTGGAAATATCGTCTGAAGATGCGCACAACTATGAGTTGGAAGATGGTGCCATGGTTAAAGTTGAGTCCCGACGAGGTGACATTCAGGCAGCCATCAAAGTTTCGGACCAGGCAGTTACCGGGACGATTTTTATCCCCTTTCATTTTGCCCAAGCGGCTGCCAATAAGTTAACCAACGCCGCCCTGGATCCGGTTTCAGGAATTCCCGAATTGAAGGTTTGTGCGGTGCGGATATCGAAAGCGGCTTAACAGGCAGCCATAAGCAAAAAAGCCATAAGCAGTCAGCAGCTCAATGCTTACAGCTTATAGCTTTTCTGGTACTATTACGTATTAAGGTTGTAAGT
>CAZWEO010000202.1:0-6618 GCA_964633115.1 uncultured Desulfobacterales bacterium | reverse complement strand
TTATACTATGTTTACAGGTAGTTATAAAATCCAACTAAAGATTGACGCTGTGGTCTATTTGGGTCTGTTTTTTTAATTGGTCTCCCTCAGATTCCGATGTCTTTTTAGGACCCTCATTGGGAAGATAAACAGTCACGTTGCGGTGGGCGAATTCAATTAATAAAAGGAATATAATGTTTGATGTTCATCCGGCTTTGGCCCTTGGGTTCACCGGATTCAATAGATTCTTCTCCGCTCAAATCAATGACTTCCGGCCATTCACCTGATGCTATTTTCAAAAGACGTTGTGCCCACTGATCAAGCCCTAAAAATATCGGAATCAAAAACAGACTGGCGATTAGTTTGATAATTTCACCTTCTCCGCTGATTAAGATAATTGCTGTCCAGTAACAGCCGATGGTAATGACATAGAAAACTGCAAAATAGTGCCAATTGCGGGCTAATTTCCTTTGCAACACCGATATTGAGCCTTCTTGATCGGTCTTTTCTGCACGAATTGCCCGGGAAACTCGTTCCCGACTAAATAACCTGGTCCTCTACCGGAGGTAACCAGGTAAAAGCCGTATTTCATTTTTCACCACTGGAGCCCATTCTGGAGAATGACGACGAAATGCTTTCAGCGGCCAATGCGGCTTGTTCCTCCATTTCATAAAAAATAAGGGCCTGACGGCCGGCCTGACGAGTTGCGTTAGCTGTGGCGCTATTTTGTTCTTCATTGTTGACATCTTGTTTAAGTTCTTGTGCTAGAGCCGAGCGAACCTGCTCATCGCTTAATGTTGCCATAACAGCATCCACTTGAGCGGGAGATAGATTTTCTGGAATTTCAATACGTTGAGATGGTATAGCATGAACCAGATTGTCCGAAAGGGAATCGGCAAACGAGTTTGGCCAATTGGAAAATCCGAGCGGTATCACGAAAGTCAAAATTGCCAGGAAATATTTGCCCATTTTTATCTCCTTTTAGTTCGATGGCAGGGCTTATTCTTATGAAATTCAAAAGAATTGAAATAAAAAGTAGACCGGTCGTCTATAGGGTGTCAAGTCTTTTTTGTTATGAGGCGGTAATGCCAGGTGGCTGTTTTACAGCGCGTCAAAGCGGCGGAATTAAGAACACGTAAGAATATTTTGACTAAGGAAGAGTTAAGTAAGGCGACAGATCGTGTTGGATTTGCCGAGCACGTATCAGTGGTCAGAAGAGGTGGATTTGATCAAGCCTACCGAGTTTGCTACCCATCATCACGACTCAGATATTGTTGCCACCATTTTTTATCTAAGTTGATGAAACTTAATATGTCGATAAATTTTGATGGTTCGTCATTAAAAGTATTGCGACATTTTTCAGTGCAAAAATAGTAGGTATGTCCTTTTATGACTTCGAACGGATTGTTGCCCGTCGGTATAATCTCAAGCCCACAGACCGGATCGATTGAAGACATATCTTTATCAGGTAGTATCGTCATGATCATCTCCTTATGATATTAGTCGCCAAACGACATAAAAGCTTACAAATGCACAGAGATCACATCATGACTTGCAGGAAGGATGTTGTATTAAAATATAAAGATTGTAGATGGTTAGTATGGGCACCTAAAAAATTAATTCTGGCGCCATTCCCAGGGTGCTATCGGATTCGGTTTTGACCATATACCTATTTTCTTAGACCTGGCATCAAACTCCAATTTAGCCAGTTCAGGATCACGGGAATAGGTTTGATGTTGCCAGGTATTTGGTCAAAAAAATTTTCACTGGAGCGGAAAGTTCGAGTTTAAGAACCTTATGAAGAGACATAAATTCAGCCCATATAACATCAGGCAAATAAAAAACTACAGAACGCTCTTGGTCGAAAATGTGAAAAATAAGGCACATCCTTTTTCAAGGTAAATTAAGTTCAGGCATGAGCTTTTTTGAGGCAGGCTGCTTACAATATGGGGCGCTTAGGAAAAATGCTAAGTATGGGTGCCTGTTAGTTGCTTATGAAATGGGCGTGAGGAGCTTTACTGTTTATCTTGATCACGTCCGTCAGAGCCTGACCCACGTCTATCAGCATTTCTTCTTTCAGGGATATGAATGGCGTATGAAAAGTGGCGCCGGTCTGTGAAAGAACGCCTGTCACCCTTATCAATGAGAGATGTTATCATTATTACTATCCTCCCGAACAAATTTGATAAATAATAATAAGAACAGAAGTACGCTTGGGCAAGTGGATGAGAATTAAAAACAATGCAGGATCTATATAGCAACAACTATAGCCGCATATACCACAATATATTGTATATTTCAACCAATTTTTTATTGCGGATTAAAAGCGTCTCATTTATTCAAAGTTTTGAACCGACCAGACATCGCCGGAGCCGGTAACATAAATGCCGCATGCGACTTTGGTGTAATTGGTGCTGGACATGTTTATATAGTGCCCATGCTTATTGAAGTCATCTCCGGGGCCTTCGTCCCACATCATTTGTAGGCAACCATCTACGATGCTGGTCTCGGATCCCCACTCGGGACACTCGTTTTGGGCCCATCCCCTCGGCGTACAAATGTTGTCTATAAACCCCGCGTGGGCACCATTGGTGGAATCGTACTCGGCGTGTTGATCTGCACAACTTTCCCCGGCGGTCCAGCGGTCAAGTGGCGGTAGACATTGACACTCCCATCTGAACTGGTTGATTCGCGCGACACAATCGGCTTGAAAATTACCGCTGTCGGGTACAGGTGTAGGGGCGCAGCCGGCAATCGGTTCGGCGAGCGGGCCATCTGCACAATTTGCATTACTGTCGGGATCATCGTCCGAATCGCCAGAATCGCCCGGAGGGCAACCCAAAAGTAAGAATCCAAACATAACCAACACGACCAGTGTTATTCCGATTTTGGCCTGTAACATCCAAAATCTCCTTCGGTTTACTGCAAACAATTAGTGCCTTTATTCCGTGTATAACTATCTGTATTTACTTTTTCTGATACCATGCGCAGCCGAAGCACTGGTTGTTCAATTCCTGTATCTTACTTTCATTTGATTGAAATTCTTCAGGATCACTCAGTAAGCATAGGATTTGTTCCGGCTTTTTAGCGTAAGGGCAGTGCTCTGAATTAAGGTTTATACATTCTGTGAATAGTATCAGTTGGTCATCCATGATAAAACCTTCTGAAGAGCTTAGTGGGTTCATTGATAGTGCCAGATGAGGTCGTGCAAGGTCAAGACGGAAATGTCTGGGATGGAATTAGACACTTCTTGTTTTTAGTACATACGAAACTGCCCTATTGACAAATGGCATTACAATGAAGTACCAAATAGTTGGCTGCAGTCAAATTAAGCCAGAATTCTCGCTCAAATCTTATTATATTATCATTTCTACCTGACCGACATGATCCTTATTTGAAACTACTTCTGCGGTTGTATCTCTTTTATAGACCAACGCCATCATTTTTTTCATTTCAGATCAGAATTGGGCATGGATTAAATGGAGACACCTCTAAAGTTGTGCATATAACCTTCCTAACAGGAGAAGATTCCTCTGTTGGGAACGATGTATTTTTTAGTTATCAGTTTTATTATAATTAATAGCGGAGGAGCGTACTATGTCTAAATTTATATCTCTTGTAAACTACACATCAAAGGGGGTTGAAGCTATCAAAGAAAGCCCGAATCGCCTTGATGCGGTCAAGCAGCTTTGTGAACACATGGGCGCAAATGTAGATGCATTTTATCTGACGATGGGTCGATACGACATTATCATTGTCGTGGATGCACCGGATGCCGAAACAGCTGCAAAGATTATTTTATCGATTGGATCAAGAGGGTCTGTAAGCACCGAAACTCTTCAAGCGTTTACCGAGGAAGAATATCGAAAACTTATTTCTGAACTCCCATAACTCATACCGACTTAAAAAATAGGCACGCAAAGCCGTAATATTCAAATGTGATACAGACAATAAGGAGGCAAACAATGGCAAAATACCATCTTTACTGGCAGTTAGATGAGGCAAGAGTCCCCGAAGACGCAAAAGAGCGTGGTGGTGCATGGGGTTTGTTTATGGCTATGATAGCGCAGGATAAAGAAAACGGAGTATTGAAGGATTGGGGTGCGTTCACTTCTGAAGGTGCAGGTTATTGTATCGTTGAAGGCAACAATGTGGACGTTATGAAGATGACAGAACAATACGTTCCATACGTCCAATTTGAGATCAAGCCAGTCTCAACGGATGACGAAGTGAATGAGTTGATCGCACATCTAACAGGATAAAACTTTTATGTCATTAGTAGGAGGACAATTATGATTACAATAGGAATATCTAAGTGGCCAACAGAATCTGGTACTGAAATGGGAAAACGTTCGCTTGGTACGAAGCCGCCTCCTGAATTTGTCCAAGTAATAGGTCCGTATATGTATCCAGATGATAATGAAGGCATAAAATCTATAGCGATTTTTAAATATGATAAGGCAAAGGCTGGTGAAGCTGCTGAGGCGATTGCTGGTGTTTACATGCCTTATTTCGGAGTGCCCGGCTTTGCATATTCAACAAAGCTTGCCTCAGGAACAAAAGCGACAATGAAAATGATGGGGCTGGGATAGGATAATGCCAGACAATAGAAGCGGTAAAGATCGTAGAGAAAATCCTGATAGAAGAAAAGGTGACAATTCTTCATACAGAGGTCCAGAACAACGGGCTATTAAGTACCGTAGAAGCGATAAATGGCAGACATGGGGGTCAGGTCTTCATTCTTCACTCTTATAATTTCTTTTCAATTTGTAAAACCATCTTTTGAAATTTTTTGTCGGATTTCATTTTCTCAGCGATACGTCTGCTAGCCTGAGAAACTCCGGATTCTCCGATTCCGAATTGCTTGCCGATGTCTTCCAGCTTTAATCCGGTATGTTGTTGACATAGATATATAGTGACGCTCCGGCGCAGCCTGGGAGGCCCGATAAAAGCGGTTTTTACACTGTCGATTATGGCAGGAATGGATGGTCTTTTTAAAAGCTCTCTTAATGCCGGAAGATTCTTGTCTAGCGGTTTGTCAGCTAAAAAATTGTCCCTGATAAAAGTAATAAATCCAGGGCTGCCTAATAATGTTGAACTTGTAACATCATTCAATGGGCTCTCATAATTTTGATCGGTGAGCGTGGACACAAATCGGTGATAACCCTTCTGTGCCAAATTAACCTTATTCCCAAAATATCTGAGAATAAAGTCTCTATGCAGCCATTTGGGCGGTTTTTTCCTGCCAATGTAAAATTGATAGCTCGACCACACATAATCTTCAGGTTTGTCAACCATATTGGCCCTGACGGGATTTAGATGGATATAACGTGAAAGCTCTTTAGCATATTCATCAATTTCAACAAGTATCGCTTTATATCTCCCCTGAAACAGATGGCCTGATCTAGCGCGTTTGACATTATAATAAGTTGTATAAGCCCCGTTGACGTGACGCATAATCTGGGGCAGGTTTCCAGAAGGAGTTTCAAGCAATAGATGATAATGGTTGTCCATTAAACAATAGACATGGATAACAGCATCGTACCTCTTTGTGGCGGATGCAAGATACTCGAGGAATTTTTCTCGATCACGTTTACTCTTAAATATCGATTTGAGTTCATTACCTCTCGAAGTTACATGGTAAAAGGCTCCCGGATAATTTATTCTCAATGGGCGGGCCATGTCATTACTCCAGTTATATTTGGTGTATGAATGGTTTCTTGTATATCAAAAGGGAGGAAAATGTCAAGAATGAAGACCTGACCCCATTTGATTCTTTCGCTGATCGCTTTTGTTCTACTTTCCCAGTTCCTGGTCCGCGATCCCGCTAAAATGGGTTTGGCAGCAAACGGGTTCGGTGGACCGATAAACCCTAATGAGGAGCCTATCTAACAGGGCTTGGCTCTAAGCCAGACCTACCGCACCGTTCAATTCTGGACGATCAGTGCGATCTACTTTTTGCTTTTAATATGCATGAGTACGATCCTGATGCACCTGATCCCCCATGCCATAGATCTCGGGATCTCGCCGTCAAGCGCGGCAGGGGTGTTGTCGACGCTGGGAGCCCTGAGCATTGCCGGACGGTTCCTCATGGGTGGCGCCGTGGACAGGATTGGTAGCCGGCTGGCATTGATCGTCTCCTTCGGAATTTTGATTTCCGGCATGGTGTGGCTGCAGTTTTCAACCAAACTCTACGAGATCTAGGGTCCAGGTCTTCATTCTTCACTCTTCTATTTTCTTTTCAATTTGTAAATCCATATTTTGAAATTTCTTGTCGGACTTCATCTTCCCAGTGACACATCTGCTTGCCTGAGAAACTCCGGATTCTCCGATTCGGAAATTCTTGCCGATGTCTTCCAACTTTAACCCTGTATGTTGCCGGCACAGGTAAATAGTGACGCTCCGGCGCAGCCTGGGTTGGTTCGATGAAAACCTTTTTTACACTGTCGGCTATCGCAGGAATGGATGACTTTTTAGAAAATTTTCTTAATGCCTGAGGTTTTTGTCGACTGTTTTTTCAGCTAAAAATTTGTTCCAATTCTTAATGGGCGGGCCATGTCATTGCCCCAATTATGTTCGGTGTATAAATGTGTTTTTATATGACGAAAGGACGAAAACGTCAAGAATGAAGACCTGACC
>CAZWEO010000201.1:0-6675 GCA_964633115.1 uncultured Desulfobacterales bacterium | reverse complement strand
CGTCCGAACTCAAACAATTCACTGAGCCCTTTGTGTTTAAAGCTTTTGATCATATACGATATAGTAACATGCTTTGTTACAATGTCAACTGTTTTGTTACAGTGTATTTCTTATTATTGAATTCGAAGAACATCCTGTGCCTGAAAAATACAAATAGAAGAAAATTATGGCCTCCATTCAATAAAGCCGTCAGAAATTGAAAGACTGTTAGAAATCGTCCGTATTTGTGGATATAATTTTTAATTCTAAATTCTAACTAGCTGAGGGGTCGGGGAGTTTATCCCAAGACCTCGGTTTTGATTTTCCAGGTTGATCGTTTTTCTTTAAAAGCTTTGAGCTGATGCATCTGGATCGTAAGACCCATTGCGGCGAAAAGCCATCGGTTGCTTGCGTTCCCTCGCATTCAACAATTGTCAAGCTCGAAGATATCTTTAACGAGTCCTTGCATGGGCTCAACGCGGCAAGATCGCTCTTTGTAAATTGACCTGCCCCCCAAAAACTGATCCAGAATTTAAGTTAGAGTTATGGTAAAGTCTGGATACAGCAAAGGAGGTCAGGATGAGTCGCAAAAGATATTCCCCAGAGAAAATTATTGGTATGTTACGAGAAGCCGAAATTGTTTTGGCTCTAGGGATGACGGTGGGCCAGATTTGTCGTGAACTTTCCATATCAGAGCAAACTTATTACAGATGGCGCAAACAATACGGTGGGTTAAAGGTCAGCCAGGCAAAGCGCATAAAGGATATGGAGCGTGAAAATGCTCGATTGAAGAAGGCGGTCGCAGAGCTGACTCTTGATAAAGTCATTTGTTTGGAGGGATCACCAATCGTGTTGCAATCTCCAATATGCAGCATAATAATAAATCAAAGGCTTCAATCGAAAATCATTTCAAAATAGAATCAAAAACAGGTGAAAAGAGTGCTGTGAAGCCCACCTTTACCAGACAAGAAAAGGGTGTGTACCCAAGTTGAAGGAGGTTTTTTGTTAGGGTATTTATGCAAAGGGGGCTTCACAAACTTGTTACACTATGCCATCCTGATTTACTCTATATTATTTATCCTCTGATACTTCTCGGCAAAAGCATTTGGTGGTGCGGACAGATGGATTTTGGATTCTGATAAACAGCTCCCGCAAATGCTAAAAGATATTTTCGCATCTCACTTAGTTTGATTACCTCATCTACGAATCCCTTCTGGGCGCAATACATCGGTCGGGAGTTATCCTGATAAGACTGCATCATTGCATTCATCTTTTCAATGACAGGCTCCAGAGGTCTGCCAGCATCTTTCTCTTTCACCAGCCGGCGAGAAAAAGTGGCGGCCGCCGCGGTTTCTCCGTGCATGACATAAATTTCGGTTGTTGCAATACCTAAAGTGAAGGTGTTGTGCCTATTAGCCGTCGGACCACCCATGACATAATGGGCGGCTGCGGTCCCCTTTCTAAGAACTACCAACATCTGCGGGACATCGGTCTGCTGTATGGAGTAGATCAAGCTCTGACCCAACCCCAGTAACTCGGCCTTCTCGGCGATGTCGCCCACATCGATCCCGGAGGTATCCTGGAACCAGATGATCGGGATGCGATCCCGTCCGCAGAGCGTTACAAACTCATTCATCTTGATAAGTCCCTGCCGGTAGAGTTTGCCGCCAATGCCGTCATAATCCGCATACTCGGGATATTCCCCACCTAAAAATCCTTGCCGGTTGCCAATACAGCCCACCATAAAGCCGTCCAGCTTGACCAGGCCGGTGTAAATCTCAGGTCCATATTTTGGTCTGTATTCCAGGTGCTCACTGCCGTCCACTAGACGTGACAGTACATCGTCGAAACTATAGGATTTTTTCTGATTGAACGGAATCAAGGTGTATAGATCATTACCTGAAAACTGGGATTCCTTGGTTTTGGCCACCTGAAAAAACTTGGGATGATAGGCGGGTATTTCCTGCATGTATTTTTTTAAACCATCCAGCACACCCTCCTCGGTGTCGTAAGCATATCTGAAAAACCCGGTTTCGTCATAATGGATTTTTACCGATCCTGGTGGCTCAGCCTTGTATTGCTTGGCCGCATTCACGATATCTTGCGCCCCTTCCAAATCAAAATAGCCTTTGGGGGACATGCCACTTAAAATACCGCCACCGCCCACGGCAATATTGCAGTTTTTATGGGCAAACAAAATTGTGGGACTAATGCCCTGATATCCGCCCCCGGCCGGATTGGTGCCATATATCCCGGCCAGAACCGGGATACCCATCTGTTCGAGTTCGGCATGTCTGAAAAATGTGGTTCCGGAACCGCGCCGGTTGGCGTAGAATTTTTCCTGTTCGGTTAGCTTGACACCGCTGCAATTCACCAGCCAGACTAGCGGGATATTTAATCTTTTTGAAAGATTGGTCACACGCAGTATATTCTCTGGCTGACCCGCCACCCAGGCTCCGGCCATGTACTTGTTGTCAAAACCGATTACAACCGCCCATCTACCGGATATTCGCGCCAAGCCATCAAACACATTGGTAGTGCCCTCTTTATTATCTTCAGGATTGAACAAGGTGTGCAACGGACACCAGGTACCTGGATCAACCAGGTATTCTATCCGCTGCCAAACAGTCAGCTGTCCCCGAGCATTGATCTTTTCAGGAGGCAGACCAACCTGCTTGATTTTATCAATTGCTATCCCAAGCTCCGTTTCCACCTTTAATATCTGGCGGGTATTCTCAACGCTCTCTTTTGACAGATGCGTTACTAATTCCCTTCCGAAACTGTTCATTTTTTCAAAATAAGGTCTCATACTGTTTAACCCTTTTACTGCCTTCCTCCTTCATTACCGATTGGCTTTTCGATAGCCCAACTGGTCAAGAGCTATAATCCACTTACAGATACTAGCTGAATCCTCCATCACGTAATAGGTGGGTGTGTCGCGGTAAATTCGCTTTATAGGGTACTCGGTAGAGTACCCACATGCTCCCAGAATGGTATTGCATAATTAGCACACTTGTTGACTGTCTCGCCTGCGAAATACTTAGCCTTGGCCACGCCCAATCCGTTGTTTAGCCTACCCTGATCCTTAGCCCATGCCGCCTTGTAGACCAGCAGACGGGCCGCATCGATTTCCGTTGCCATTTGGGCCACCATGTCTTGATTCATCTTGAACTGTCAAATGGATTTGCCGAACGATTTCCGATTCGCTCTTATACTTGGCGGTAATGTCCAATTGCAATCATGCAGCGATCTTTTTGGTAACGGCCAAGGCAGTCTCGAACACCTTCTGTTTGAAACGCAATTTCAAAGCTTCCCTGAGCATCGTTTGTGTCAATATTTTTTCTCTCCGTGCCAGTACTGCCAAAGCAGCCAGGGCCCAATCAGCGGACTTGATTTTGTAAGCCTTAAAATCCACCTCGATAACAGTAGCCTGACACTCGGGCAATTCCACCCCGGCAGCTTTGATGACCAGGGACTCGGATGACAGGGCCGCCAGCATCTTTTTGCGGCGGTTGATCCCTTCTGGTGCTAATGCAATTACCACCCCGGGATTTTCGATGCCGGTGTAGTCGATCTCTGTATCATCGACAATGACCTCACTCACCGAGTGGCCCTTCATCACCGTGATGGGGTAATCGTTTTTCTGGGTGGCATGGCAACCGGCCGAGGCACCAGCCAGGCACAACAGCTCTCCAGCGGTAATGATCCGCTGGCCGGCACTGCCCAGCATAACCACCTCTCGGCGACCAGTTTGCTGGGACGTACAAGTAGCCTCGATGCGGGTCGATTCGTCCGGTTCACCAAGGCTGGCCGCCTCCTGGCGGTAGGCCTGGCAGTACTCCATTCGGGCATTGAGGGTGGCAAAATCGGGCAACGTGGGCATTTGCTCCAGATCGGCCGCGATGATTTTGGGGGTCATTTTGTTGCGACGGGTGTACCGGCCAGGACAAACCCCCCAAATATCCACCAATGAGAACCCGTTGAAATTGATGGCTGCCTTCAACTGCTCAACCAGGTCCTTTTGATAGGTGGATGCACGTGTGACCAATGCCGCACCGGCAGCACCGGCTACCTGGCAGATATCCATAGGCTTTTCCAGTTTGTTGAGAAACCCGGAGCCCACCACTGCATCCTGGGGGGTGGTGGAGGAACATTGCCCACCGGTCATGCCATAGTTAAAATTGTTCAACACCAACAAGGTCAGATCGATGTTGCGCCGACAGGTGCTCAACACATGGGCACCGCCGATACCTAGTCCGCCATCGCCCATGGTGACAATGACCTTCAGGTCTGGACGTGCCATTTTAATACCGGTAGCGTATGTTAAGGCCCGACCATGCAGGCCGTGAAAGGCGTGGGTGTTGAAAAAGGTGTCAAACAGACCCGAGCAGCCGATATCGGTGACAATGGCCACATCCTCGCCGGTACAGCCCATGTCGATCAGCGCATGGTCCAGAGCGTGCAATACCTTGTCGTGTGAACAGCCCGGACAGAATACCACCGGACGACTTGCGTTTAATAGACTATCCATTTTGAATTACCTCCATGATCTGTCCGGGTTTGATCAACTCGCCGTTCATCTGGCCCATAAATCCTATCTCTTTATCGGGCAGCAAGCGCTGCAACTCTCTGACATATTGGCCCAAATTCATCTCTACCGTGACCAATCGCTGGTAGGGGGCTGCCTTTTCCAGAATCAAGGCCTCGGGTACTGGCCAGAGGGTTTTCAGAACCAGCAGCGACACTGGGGTACCTGCAGCCTGCAGTCGGTTGGCGGCCACTTTGGCGGCCCGGGCGGTCACTCCGTAGGCAATGACCAGGGTATCGGCATCAGCAACCTGCAACTCGTCGAAATAGGTAAATTCGGAAACCGCCTCGGTGAGTTTGGTCTTTAGTCGATCCTGCATCATGGCGATCTCATCGGGATCGGAAGTGATGTAGCCGTTGGTGCCGTGGGTTGATGAGGTCTGGCGCACCAGATGATTCCCGCCGATGGGCAGAAAATCTGGCACTTTCCGACCCTCTTTGACTCCAAAAGGCAAATAGGGGCTTTGGGCATCCGCCGTCTGTCGTTCCACAAGGATCGGCAGATTCAGATCGTCCATGGAAAAGGTCTCACGGGTCATGGAGATCTCTTTGTTAGCAGCCACAAACACCGGACAGCGATATTGTTCGGCCAGATTGAAAGCGTGCACGGTCAGATCGTAACAGTCCTTCACATCCACCGGGGCCAGGACGATCACTGGAAGCCCGCCGCTGTTGCCCCATTGCAGAAATTGAATATCCCCGTCGGCGCCCTTCGTGGCCGAACCGGTGGAGGGTCCCAGCCGCTGGACATCGACAATGACCAAGGGGATCTCACTGCCGATGGCAAAGGAGATCTGCTCACTGTACAGGCTGATACCCGGCCCCGATGTGGCCGTCATGGTTTTCATTCCCGCCATTGAAGCCCCCAGGCAATATCCGATGGAGGCGATCTCGTCCTCGCCCTGGAGGCAGACGCCCCCCTTGAATGGCAACAACTTGAGCATGGTGTTGTAAATGGTGGTGGCCGGGGTAATCGGATATCCAGCGAAAAAGTTGCACCCAGCCGCCACAGCGCCCCATCCGATGGCCTCGTTACCTTCCATTAGAGTCAGAGCCATAAGTTCCCTCCATAAAAAGAATTAAAAAAGTAAAACTGCTCGGGCTTTTTAACTTCACCCCATCGGCAGTTTTACCTGAACGTATGTTAGTTCTATGTTCTTTTGGGCGTATTTAAAGAAAAGACGAATTCTTCCGTAGGATCTTCACTCATGAGATTTCGCGTGCTGCCCTATCCTTTTTCCCGATCAGCACCAGATATTTATCCCTGAGAAGAGGAGAGACGACCTGAAGAATCTCCATGAAGCCGCCACGAACGAAGCGCACGGCCAGAATCATGATGGTGGCAAAAATAAGTAGACTGTAACCACCCATCCAGCCTCTGAGTAATTCGGCCACGATGACCACAAAAAATGATCCCAGAATCGGCCCGTAAACCGTACCCAGTCCTCCGATGATAACAATCAAACAAACCTTACCCATCTCATCCAGCCCACCAATGCTGGGATCAATCAAATTGAAATAGTGGGTGTAAAATGCGCCTGCTATCCCTGCCCAGGCACAGCCAAACGCAAAACCGAAAACTTTCCAGAACCTGGTTTTAACCCCCATGCTTTCAGCGGCATCAATATCGTCACGAACCGCAAAGAGGAAAAGGCCCCAGCGTGAGTGATACAGAAGGGCGGAAACCACAAAGGCCAGGGCCATAAGCCCCAATCCAATAAAATATCCAGCCAGCTCAGCATTTGGACCGGAAACAAATGAAGGCGCCAGGAATCCACCGGTACCGCCTGTGATCTCGTGTTCGGCTTTAAGAACTACGCCGACCACCTCGGCAAAAGCCCAGGTCACCAGGCACAAATAGAAGCCGCGCACCCTTAAAATAAGCAGCCCGATTAGTACCCCCATCAATCCTGCGGCAAGGCCGCCCGCCAGGAGTCCCAGAAAAGGTGACAGGCCCAGGTGCTCGGCCAGCAAGGCCGAGGCGTAACCACCAATAGCTGGAAAGGCCACATGCCCGTACGAGAAAAGTCCCGTATAGCCGAAAATAATATTCCAGCCGATGGTCAAGATGGCATAGTAGCAGAATATACTGACCACCGTTGTCCACAC
>CAZWEO010000200.1:0-6738 GCA_964633115.1 uncultured Desulfobacterales bacterium | reverse complement strand
AGCTTTGAGCAGGCGACGGAATATCATAAGAAGAAACCAGAAATTCAAATAAAATAGAATTATTACAATCTCGTTTTTTGAATATTGAATGTCGAACAGGGAATATCCAATGACGAAGGGAAGCCCGGTTTACGATCTCGAAGATCGGTTGATAGAATTTGCTGTGGCAATAATCAAATTGACGGAGTCTCTGCCAAGGACGCGGGCCGGTAAACATGTTGGTGGGCAGTTGCTCAGATCAGGTACATCCCCAGCATCAAACTATGGTGAGGCACAAGGTGCTGAATCAAGATCTGATTTTATTCACAAGATGAGGCTAAGTTTAAAGGAACTACGGGAAACCAGAGTCTGGTTGAAAATCATCGAAAAAACAAAATTGGTGAAAACGGAATATATATTGATTGAGCTTTTTGAGGAAAATAACCAATTGATATCAATTTTTATGGCGAGTATAAAAACGGCAACTGATAACAGAAGTAAAACCTCTTAATTCTATATTCCATGTTCAGTATTCGATATTCAAATAGAAAATCATTTATAAAAAGGTCACAGGATTATTCACCTAGCAAAATGAGTACATAACCAAACAGATGAGGTGTTTCAATGACCACCATCCAACCCGAAGGTGAACAGATTCGAAAAGCCGTCAAATGGGTATCGGCTGAACGGCAGGCAGATGCAAATAAAAGTACCCAAAAGTTGATTGAAGATGCGGCCTTGCAATTCAATCTATCCCCAATGGAAGTAGAGTATTTAGCCAAGCTATTATCTGCAGAATAGTGTTTCGTATTGGGTGTTTCGTGGATAGTGTTTGTTTGGAATGTCATCCCCATGAAAATGGGGATCCAGAATAAGCCTTGAGCTAATAGCTTTGTCTGGATTCCCTCTTTCGAGGGAATGACGTAGGAAAAGCAGGCGGTATGGTTGTACATTACAAAGCGCCCCCATTGTTCTTGAGGCTTGGAGACACCGGAGCATATCCATCAGACGGCTGTATAATGGGAGGTACGGGTGGTGAAAAATCTATTACTTAAGGATATTCTTGATGTACTTGCACCGACATTAAATGCCTATTTGGGCTCGATCGGCCGTACCACCTGAAACCGTCAACCAAAGGCCAAACACCAGACACAAAACAAAAAAACAAAAAACAATGTCCATTATTCGTATTTTACCCGAAACCCTATCTAATAAAATTGCTGCCGGAGAAGTGGTCGAACGACCGGCATCGGTGGTAAAAGAGCTTTTAGAGAATTCTCTGGATGCGGGCAGTTCACAAATCCTTATTGAGATTGAAAAAGGGGGACGCTCACTGATTCGGGTATCGGATAATGGCGGTGGTATGTCTCCAGATGATGCCCTGCTTTGTATTGAACGCTACGCCACGAGCAAAATTTATAAGAACAAAGATCTGTTTGATATCCGAACACTTGGCTTCAGGGGAGAAGCTTTGCCCAGTATCGCATCGGTGTCCAAATTTGCATTGATCACCCGCCATAGAAAAGTAGAAACGGGAACCCAAATCCACATCGCGGGTGGCAAAATTCAGCAGGTCTCTGAAATTGGTGCTCCGGTGGGTACGGAGGTTGTCGTACGTCAGCTCTTTTATAATACGCCCGCCAGAAGAAAATTCTTAAAAGGAATCCAGACAGAAATGGGCCACATTGTCGATGTGGTCACCAGCATGGCCCTGGGAAAGCCGCGTGTCCATTTCAAGCTGGTTCATAACCAAAAATTATTGAAAAATTGGGTGACTGTATCCGATCCTGTCGATCGTGTCATCCAGGCATTGGGATCAGATCTGAAATCGGGACTGATTCACATCCAACATAATGATGAGTATCTGCTGCTGGATGGATGGATTTCGGTACCGGCTATCACCCGCAAAACATCGCGCGGGATGCACCTTTATGTTAATGGTCGTAACTGTCGGGATCGGGTGATCCAGCATGCCATTTTCGATGGATATGCAGGTAGGCTCGTCAAGCGTCAGTTTCCTCTGGCAGTTGTTTTTCTTCAAGTTCCCTATGACCAAGTGGATGTGAACGTCCATCCATCGAAAAATGAAGTCCGATTTAGTCAACAAAAACGGGTCCATGATACAGTTCGATCAGCGGTATCAGGTGCATTGAGTCAAACCGATGCACAGCGATGGAATCGACCATTCGCGCAAGAATCCATGCATTATATTGCCGAACGGCCGGCTCAATATGAACTGGCTCAGAATGAGTCTACACATATTGAGCCGACCGTGATAAGACCCGCGCCACCAGATAAAGAGGGACAACAGCCGTTTGATAAGTCCACGTACCCATCAATGCCCGGATTTAATTCACACGATAATCAGAAAAAAGCCTTAAAGGCAAACATAGATGAAAAGGGCTCAGCCTCCCAAAATGATGATGCAGTTTGGCAAGAACGCACTCAGGCACAGGGTAAATTTTGGGAGCAGACACGTTTTAGCGATTTGAGGGTTATTGGACAATATCAGAATATCTATATAATTTGCGAATCGCGTCAAGATCTTATCCTGATCGATCAACATGCGGCTCACGAACGGATTTTATATGAAAAATTAGGAGGCTACGCTGAGACACAGATAGAATCCCAGGGTATGCTGCTCCCAGAAACGATTGAGTTAAACTACCGGGAAGCGACAATTCTCGAAAAAATGCTACCCCAACTATTAGAACTGGGATTTGAAATCGAACCCTTTGGGGGGCAGACATTTGTGATTAAATCAATGCCCGCCATGCTAGACAGCCAAGATATCAAAACATTGTTGACCGAAATCGTTGAGAAAAAACTAGAAAATCGATCCGACGATATGGCTGAAAAGGTGCTGGATGATTGTATCAAGCTCATGGCCTGCCATGGCGCTATCCGCGCTAACCAGCGCTTGAATGATAGGCAAATCAGTGCCATGCTGTCACAATTGGACACCTGTGAGAATCCGTCGAACTGTCCGCACGGCAGACCCACCTGGATTAAACTTTCCAAAAACTTTTTCGAAAAGGCATTTAAGAGAATTTTAACTTGACAAAAGGATTGGCAGGTGCCTATCAAATGGCCACGATTTGAGCGATATTAGCGCTGAATTGCTTTTTTATATGGTCTTTTCAGGATCGAAATTGAAATCATAGTGTTGATTTTGATAATTTCTTAATGGAACCATCTAAAATGTAAGGCATAATATCCTATAGATGGTATGTCAAACAAACCATACTTTGGGTTTCTTTGCTCACCCATACACCATATCTCGGGTTATACGCGTAAGCTATTGGGAATGGGTGAAAAAACTTGACTTCCATTTTGCAAATTGTTATAAGTAGCACTAATTTCTAGCAGAATTATAAGTAATTATATGTAATTGACAAGGTTCTTTGATAAATTGTTTCATGTTTCTGGATTCCCGCCTTCGCGGGAATGACAAACATTAAGCGATAGGCTGATAATCATATCGTCATTCCCGCGCAGGCGGGAATCCAAAGTTCTTATTTGGGGTGTAATTACTTCAACCGTTGAGAGGTTTTTATTTTTTTGCATTGAGGCTCTTGAAAAAGGCATATTCAGACATATAGTGAAAGCTGTTTCAAAGCCTCATTTCGGAAAAGGGGGTGGTCACGGAATAAAAAAGAATGTTCGGCAAACAAACAATTGTTCGGCAAACAAACAAAAAGATGTTCCAAATTTAAATTTCCATTAAGGAGGAAATAGGATGAAAAAGATTTTTATTTTGGCATTAGCTTTAACGTTCGTAGCAGGCTTTGCTTATGCTGAAGACGCAAAGTACAGCCTCGGTGGTCAATACCGCTGGGAAATGTATCAATTAAATAATCAAGGCTATCTTGATGAAGACGCCAACAAACTGGAATACTTTGATCAACGTTTTCGTCTGCAGATGAACTTCATGCCGGCTGACGGTGTAACCGCTGTCCTGCGTGGTGACTATGCCGAAAATGAGTGGGGTCAAACTGGTTATCGTCCAGATGCTGGACATGACACCATTATGATCGACAAAGCCTACGTGGAACTTACCAAAGGCATGTTTACCCTCAAGACCGGTCTCTATGGTCATGGCGGTTTTGGTAATGCCATGTCTACTGACTATCAGGGCACTACGGCCACTGTAACCGGTAACTTCGAGCCGGTTAAGGTTAAAGTCATTTGGATGAAGCTGGACGAAGGTACGTCAAATGCTGACATCGAAGACGGCGATCCCAGCGAAGATACTGACATGCAAGGTGCTGAAGTAATGTTTGGCGCCGAAGCCTTCAGTGGCGGTGTATTTTATGCCACCAAGCAGGACAAGGCTGCCGAGGATACCCAGAATGTGATTGGTGTACATGGTAAAACATCTCTGGGCAAAATCGGTATCTGGGGTGAGGTTGATCTGTACAGCGGTGACGATGGTGGCGATGTTGATTACGAAGGCACCAACCTGGCTGTAAACGCCCAAATGGGCGTAAACGAGCAACTCACCGTGGGTTTGGACCTGTTTTATGCTACGGGTGTTGACAGCACAGATGGCGATAAAGCCCAGCTATCATCGCTGCTGGATGACTGGGGCTATGTACCCTTGGATCATGGTCCGTTCAAATGGATCCAGAGCACGGGCATCAATGTACACGAAGTTGAAGCCAATGCCGGTTCCCAGGGACTCAATGTCTATGGTACCTTCATGGCCATGGAAGAGCTGGCAATTTTTGCCAACGTTGGCTATGTGATGCCGCAATTGGAAGACCCGGATGAGGATGATGACTACATCACAAGCTATACGGTATTTTCCGTGGGTGCCAAATACACCTTCCTGCCGGGTACATCCTTCAGCCTGAAGTATGACAACATCAGCCGTTCCGTCGAGGATGGTGATGACAATCCTGATGAGGTAACCGATGATGCTCGCTCGAGAATCATGGGTATGATCGCAGTGAGCTTCTAATGACCATTGTTCCTATTTAGTCAAAAAAAAGAAACCCGCCGTTTGGCGGGTTTCTTTTTTGGTATAATAAAATCTGACTATCTTTCAGTTCGTACCAAGGTATTTAAATATTGGTCATTATACCGATAGTGGATTTGATGGCGACAATAAATTTTATTATTTCTTTTAAGGTTAGGCGACCATGACGAATCGATCATTTAATGGAAAAGCCTTTGTAGTCATTTTTGTATGTTGCTTTCTGGTGACTAGCGGAACAGCTGCTAAAGCAGAAGCAATCCGTATAGCCATATTCCCCTTTCAAATCCATTCCGCCGAGGACTTGGATTATATGCAGGCGGGTCTGTATGAAATGCTGGCCAATCGGCTTGGCTCTGCAGACGGTAGGATCATGGTGATTCCAAGGGAGGAAATTGCTGAACAAATTTCGGCCGCCTCCGCCGTTTCAATACAAGAAAAATCTATGATTTCGAATGCCTTGCAGGCTGACTATTTTGTTTCCGGCAGCCTGACCGCCTTTGGCGCTAGCATCAGCACAGATGTTCAGTTTTACGACATTGATCAATCAACACCTCTGGTTAAATTGAGTCAAACCGGTACCCAAGGAGATGTGATAACGCACATTGATGTATTTGCCGCTAGGGTCAATCAAAAGGTATTCGACAAAACGGCTATTGTATCGGATCCTTCAGACGGGGAAGGGGCGGATGCAAAGGTGAACGACGCCCCCATCGAAGGTCTATCCATGGTTGCCCAAAAGAGCAGCGGAAGTGGTCGCTGGCAAAGCGACACCTTTCAAACACACATTAAAGGAGTCACGGTAGGCGATGTTGATGGTGATGGGACCCTTGAGATCGTCATGGTTGATAAATACAGGGTTTATGTGTTCCGAATTACAATCAGTAATTTTAAAGAAATCTCCCGGGTTGAATTGGGAAGGCATGCAAACATATTGGCAATTGATGTAGCCGATATCAACGCCAACGGCAAATCTGAAATCTTTGTAACCAACTTTGCCAGGTTAAACGAGTGGCCCGCATCTTTGATTTACGAGTACGCGGACAACGACTTATCGGTTTTAACCAAAGATACCAAATGGTTTTACCGAGTCCAGAAAAACATGGATAGTCAATCAATCCTGACGGCCCAGAAAAAATTAGTCAATCTAAGTGCATCGGATAAAATTCAAGTTTTAAGCTACAAAGACGGCCAATACGTTAGCTTGGATGCCATCAATCCGCCTAGAATATTTAATATTTATGATATGGCGTTTATTCATAATGCTCTAACAGATGATCGCATGTTTGTGGGCTATGATCGCAACAGCGAAATCACAGCTTGGTCCAATGAGGGTAGGATCTTGTGGGAATCAGGTGAACCCGCGGGTGGCAGCCTGAATTTTATCGAACACAGTGATCGCCAATCAGTGGATAAAGTTCGCCACTATCTGTCAAAACGGATTCTATTGGCAGACACCGACAGTAATGGAAAAAATGAAGTTATCGTCATCAGAAACATCAACTCATCCCCTGATTGGATGACCAAGGCCAGGCGCTATAAACGCGGGTATATCACCTGCCTGGAATGGGATGCATCCGGCGCTTTGAAAACCAAGTGGAAAACTGAAGAGGAACGCGGGTATATTAGTGATATTGCATTGGGGGATGCAACCAATGATGGCAAGGTTGATTTGGTATTCACGGTGGTATCCGATGTCAAAAGGAAATTGGAAAAGTCGAGCAGTTATCTGGTGATCCAGCAATTGCCCTAACGATTCATGGGGAAGCCCACCCATGAAT
>CAZWEO010000199.1:0-6760 GCA_964633115.1 uncultured Desulfobacterales bacterium | reverse complement strand
TTATGCTATATTTCTTACCAATATCAATGCGTTAAGTTTTATCGTTCAAACACTACTTAGGCTTTATCACCATACTCAGTTATATGGTTCGGTAATCTATCATCACTACCATACATAAAATGCTTATGCATGTTTTCCGAGAAGCGGCTAGCCAATGGTTTGCGCCCCATGGCTTCTGCCACCTCGCGGATGTGCATAGGGGCGGCGCCACAACAGACTCCCAAATAGCGAATGTTATTCTTCCAAGCGTCTTCTGCAAACTTTTTAATTTCATAGCGGTTGCAATACAGTGGATCCAAAGCGGTTGGAAATGTTCGCCCGTGGGGTGCGGGAACTGTGCATCCGTGATTGTCATCGAGGTTGAAAAAAGTCGGTTGTTTCTCGGTGGTACGATATGGTATCGGCAATGCCGCCATATGGCCTGAGATTGAATTTCTGATCTGTTTGAGATACGGCATCATGGTTGTGGGACCCCGAAAGCAATTCATCCCTACTACATCAGCTCCGCGCTGCTCGAGCTCTTTGCAGGTGTCCACAATGTCCCATTGATCCCGTAGAATATTTTCACCCATGGGAGCGATGGTCACTACAGCGGGCTTATTGGATTCCCGAATGGTCTCCAATGCTGCAAAAGCCTCTTCGGCAAAATAGAAAGTTTCAGCGATAAAATAATCGACACCCTCATCAACTGCCCATGCAACCATTTCCGCGAACATACGGCGCACGTCTTGTTGACTCTGGGGATCACTTGGATTCCAAATATTGGAGTTGGAAATATTTCCAGCCACCAGATTCGGCTCCTGACCTGCAGGAACATCGGCCGCAACCTCTTTGGCAATTTGCAGGGCGGCACGATTAAGTGGCTCCAGCAAATCTTCTTTTCCGAGGATACGCATTTTTTCACGATGTCCATTGTAGGTGAATGCCACCATTACATCGGAACCGGCATGCTGAAAGTCTTTGTGCAGCGATTTCAACGCTTCCGGATTTTCAAGTGCTACCTCGGGAACAAATTCACCGGCGGTTAAATAGCCACGTCTTTCCATTTCAAAGAGATAGCCTTCAGCACAAACCACACCGGATTCATCAAGTCTTTGAATCAGATCTCTTTTCATATAAACACCTCCATTTCGGAAGAATTATTCGATTTAAAATGTCCTAAGCTATTTACTTATTTCTGAGGTGTCAAATATAGCGTTTGGCAC
Source organism: uncultured Desulfobacterales bacterium (assembly GCA_964633115.1). Taxonomy (GTDB): domain Bacteria; phylum Desulfobacterota; class Desulfobacteria; order Desulfobacterales; family B30-G6; genus B30-G6. Next base: position 5,555 of record CAZWEO010000199.1, on the reverse strand, counting down.
AAATACAATTCATCTACTGTAATTAGAGCGTTTATCAGAAAAACGTCCCGGTCAAAGGGCCGATCGCGATCCCGAATCCGAGCTGTTTAAGAGGATGATGCGAAAATGGTTTAAAGGAGCGCTGCCAAGATTAGTGATTGACATGTTATCCAGGATTGGCTACGGAATTTTAGATATTTAATTTAATTGCTCGCCTTACCCAAATCCTAAAGAGCTTCATAAGTACGCGTTTATACATTTTGAGCCACTCAAAAAGGAGGTACGGTTTTATGAAACGCAGATTAAAAGCGGGAAAAAATCGTAATTCAGGCTTCAGCCTGAATGTCATGACCGATGACGAAGTTCATGAAATCCATCTGGGGACCCTGGAAATACTAAAAGATGTGGGCGTCTATGTGGAAAGCGAAGCAGCCCTGGCAGTTTTTGACGGTGGGGGCTGCGAGGTGGATCCCAAAAACAAGGTCGTCAAGTTTCCGCACTGGGTGGTCGAAGATGCCATCAATTCCGCCCCAGCCACGTATTATGCCTGCGGCCGTAGACCGGAGGATGATGTCTTGCTGGAAGACAACCGGGTAACCTTTACCAACTTTGGTGAAGGCATCATGTTTGTGGATCCCTATACCGGCGAACATCGTGAAACTACCAAGGCCGATATTGTAAAGGCGGCCCGGATTATAGACAGTCTGGATAAAGTCGAAACCTATGAGCGGGCCATGTGTTCCCATGACAAACCGCCGGAATCGCAGGCCCTGCACAATGCCGAGGCATCTCTGGCCAACACAACCAAGCATCACTGGCTGTGTCCGGTGGACGGCTTCCAGGCCAAAAAAATTACGGAAATGTGTGCCGCCATCGTCGGCGGCAAAGAGCGCCTTAAAAAAAGACCCCTGTTGTCCTATACGACCTGTCCCATCAGCCCTTTGAAACTACCTTCGCACCACTGCGACATTGTTATGGAGGCTGCCAAAAGTCATATGGGACTCAACGTCGTCGGTATGGCCATGTCGGCTGGATCCGGACCTGTACATTTGGCCGGCACGCTGATTATCCAGAACTGTGAGCTTTTGTCCAGTCTGGTGCTGCAGCAATTGACCTACAAAGGGGCCCAGTTTGTCTACGGCAGTTCCACCTGCCCGCTGGATCTGCGCATGGCCACCGCCAGTGTGGGATCGCCCGAAACCGGTGCCATCAGCGCTGCCGTGGCACGCCTGGCACGCTACTATAGTCTGCCTTGCTTTGTGGCCGGCGGGTAGGGCGACAGCAAGGTGTTCGATGCCCAGGCGGGTTTCGAAAAGACCATCACCGGCATGCTCCCCGCATTGGCAGGTGCCAATGTCATCTACGGATTGGGAATGCTGGAGATGGGGATCACTTTCGACCTGGCGCAGCTGGTGTGGGACCATGAAATTGCCGAGATGATTCTGCATGCCCTCAAGGGGGTTCCGGTGAACGACATTACCCTGGCCATCGATGTCATCAAGGAGATGGGCATCGGCAAGGACTATTTGTCACACCCGACCACCTACGAATATATGCGCTCACAGTCGCAGGCGCGTTTGATAGATCGCAGAATGCGCGAAGATTGGGAAGCAGCCGGCAGTAAGGATGCCTACCAACGCTCGCATGAAAAGATGATCGATATTCTGGAGACTTATGAACCACCGCAACTATCGGATGATGTACTGCAAAACGTCCGCAACATTGTCGTGGAATCAGAAAAGGAGCTGGGGGTTTACTCGGAAGAGGAAGAAGAATAAAACTGCTTTAGGCTTGATGACAGCATGGAAAACTGGCCCTCTGGTTCGAATTTCGAGATTCGGATTTAGGATTTCATAAGCATTCGAATTCTAAATGCTTTGTAGAGCATATGGACTGCAAGTTCCCAAGACCCACGAATCTATTTTTTAATTGTATTGCTTTGATATGATCGACTGTCATGCTCATATTTCATCTTCTGCTTTTGATGATGACCGTGATGATGTTATCCGGCGTGCGCGGGCAGCTGGTATCCAAGCCATCATCGCCGTAAGCGAAAACATCGAAGACAGCCGCAAGGTTTTAAAGTTAGTCCAGGATTATCCAGGTTTTCTACGACCCTGTATCGGCATCCATCCGGACAATTTTGGCGATGACAGCCAAGCACCGGTAGATGAAGAGATCGCGAATATAATATCCCTGATTAGGGATAACCAGAAGGAGCTTGTGGGAATCGGCGAAGTGGGGCTGGATTACTGGGTGGCGAGAGAAAAAGACACACGCCGGAATCAGAGAGAATTTTTAGCGCAGATGGTCGGCCTGTCTAATGAACTGTCGCTGCCCTTGAGTGTCCATTGCCGTTCGGCCGGGCATTACACGCTGGAGTTGCTGTCTCAATGCAAGGCAAAAAAAGTGAGCATGCATGCATTCGACGGTAAAGCCGGATATGCGTTGGAGGCGTACAAGACCCACGGCTGGATTTTCTCCATACCGCCCTCTATCGTACGGTCATCCCAAAAACAACGATTGGTCAGAACCCTGCCGCTTGACGCCCTGGCCTTGGAGTCCGATAGTCCGGCTTTGGGACCGGACCGAGAACTTCGCAATGAACCGGCCAATCTGGCTCTAGTGGTTCAACGTATTGCCGAAATAAAAAAAGAAACTGAGGAAACGGTGCGCCAGGTCACAACTCATAATGCGCAAAAACTTTTTGGGCTGGGCTGAATGGGCAGATTTTATGGCAGGCTTATGTTTGAGAGCCATTTATGCGCGAATCGGATTTCAGCACCATTTGGGAATGTTTTTTCCCGTTTTAGTTCCCTTGCTATTTGGAGCATTTTTGCGCCTGAGAAAAGAGGATGATATATTCCAAAATTCGGACTTAGATTTTCGTCCTTCCACTTGACTTCTAGCATTAATGAGGGGATGCCCTCTGTTATAATACAGAAATCGATTTCTTTTTTGTCTTTATTCTTTAAATAACAGAGATTCCTGGTTTCGCCAAAACAGTCTTCTCGAAAATGAATTTCTTTTTGTAGTGCGCAGGCGATAGTGTTTTCCAACTTTATGCCCGATTCCCCAATGACTTGTCCGGTATCATAGAAATAGTACTTGGGAAGTTTTTGAATTGCTCGAGCGATATTTTTATGAAAAGGGGGCACCCTAAAAACGACATACATATTTTCAAGTATTGTAAGCCATCGCTTGACTGTTTTATCCGAGCATTGTAGATCCCTGGCCAGTGAGCTGTAAGAAAGGGGACTGCCCACTCTTGCTCTCAGCAATTGGATTAGCGTTTCAATTTGTATTATCTGCTGAATGTTTTCAAGCTCGATCAGATCCTGTTTTATGATAATATCCAGATGAGATTTTTTCCAACGGTTGTAAAACCGAGCCGTTCCATTAAGAAAAGGTTCTGGAAAGCCTCCGAAGCGTAGGAGTTTATCAAGCTCGCTCTCAAGGTTGGCGGGTTCCAAGAATGTATTGATTTCTTTTAAGTCCAAGGGATGCAGTCGGAACTGGAAAAATCTGCCCGCCAGGGAATCGCCAACCTTTTTATAGGTATCAAGCTTGGCGCTTCCGGTTACAAGGATGGCAGGTGGTATCCCTTCGGTATCATAAATCCCCTTTAGCCACGATTTCCAGTTTTTTAACTTGTGGAGCTCATCGAATATGATGAGTTTTTTAGATCGGTTCCAAGATTTGTCTTTCAGGGCCAATCTGTCGTCCAGATTATCGAAATTAAAATAATCATAATCGGACGTTAGCATCTTGGACAATGTGGTTTTGCCGGTTTGTCTCGGTCCCGTTAGGAGGATTATTTTTTCCCCTAGATCTTCTTGAATGTAGGTATCGGGATATCTTTTCATGCTGACTATTTTGGCATGAATTCCGAAAAAGTCAAGACTTTTTCGGAATTGATTCCGGAAAAGACGATGATTCGTTATCGTTTAGAGGAATCAATACTGATCAGTGAGTTGGTGTACGATATCTGCAATTTACAATGCCACCACGAAATGCTGATATCTTAACCTTTGGCTGACCAAAATAATGACATTTTAAATTTGAATTCCCCGCTGCTTGGCAGCGGCCGCAGTAAACAGCGGTAGATGAATTCAAATTATGGATAAAGATCTTATGAAACTCTTCCGAAAATTCTACTTTATAAACAGGGGAGTTTCACTTTTGCAAAAGTGCGGTGCCGAAATTCGAAGAATTTCGGCAAAAATCCCGTAATACCCTGTAGCTTGCTGCAGGGATAGGGATTTTAGCTATCATAAGCCACCGACAGAGTCGGTGGCGTTGACCGCATTGGAGCGACACCGTCGCGTTTCATAAAATCGTTCTACGATTTTATTTAAAAATTAATCGTTTTTACGAGAACGATAGTCTCAATGTATCGCCAGTTAGCGAAAAACTGAGATACCAGGTTAGTATATCTGTAATCTTCGTTGATATTTTCTACCATTACTTTTTTCTATTCTTCAAAATTTGACAAAGCTATTTACTTTTTGTATTTATTCCAATCCTGCTACACGCAAGTCCTCTAAAAAATTGTCAATGTCAACTACTTCAGAATATTTTAACACCTTTCCAAACATCTCTAGTGAAAAGTCCGACCATATTTTAAGCACTTCTGAAGAATGTCTCCGTGCTTCTTCTAATCGACCAAGCTTTGCATATATTGCTGAAATCCATAGATGCACAGACTCAGGACGTAATTCGCCCGATTTGATATGACCAAGTAGGCGTTTATATTGAATAAGAGCTTTCTGGTGTTGGCCCGAAAAGTAATAAGACCTCCCAAGAATGTGAGTTACCCATAGAGCTGGTGTCGGATCAACTGGCAACCAGTTAGTTATTATTTCAATCGCTTCCTCCATTTCTCCGGCATAATGTAATATCCGGGCTAAACGGAACATGGCGTCTGAGGAGGCTTCAAGGGAGACTGCCTTTCTCGCTTCCGCTATAGCATCATCCCAGATCTCATCTATCAATAAAATATTTGCTATTATGATATGAGGCATGGCTAATGAGCCATCTAAGTTTTGAGCCTTCCTTGCTAATAATTCTGCTTTGACTAACGACTCTTCAGGGGATTCACTGGAACCCCATATTGCATCCCTAATATGTGTCCAAGCCAAAAGTGTATAACCCATTGGATATCTTGGGTCTAATTTAATAATTTCCTTTGCGATTTGTCGCGTTTCCATATTTCCAGCTTTTGAAATCTGAAGGGAGGATGCTCGTCCTTGTATGTATTTAAGATACGCCTTAACATTATTTGTTCCTTTGGCAAAGATACGGGCTTGATCTCCTTCTGTGAGTTTTACCTGAATCGCATTAATTGTCTTCAAGGTAATTGCATCTTGAACAGCATTCCACTCATCCAGACCAAGATCATATTGTTCTGCCCATAAATGCCCGCCTGTAACTCCATCAATCAACTGCGCTGTGATCTTAAATTGATTTTCTGATTTCTGAACACTGCCTTCAACTACATACTGAACGCCGAGATCTTCACTAAGGGCTGACTCATAAATAACAATACATATATATGGGCCAACTATCCCATAATG
>CAZWEO010000198.1:0-6801 GCA_964633115.1 uncultured Desulfobacterales bacterium | reverse complement strand
AACAGAATAAATGCTCAAATTATACCAAAACAGGGTGTCGAAAGTGCGTTATATGTAACAACCGCTCCACTAAAATCATCATCCAGAATAAAGCCCCGCGCAACGGCCTTGCCTTGGGTTCCCAATTTAAGGTTAAAATCCCCTTGATTGAAGTCAATATAGGAATTTTTAATCTCAAAGTTTTTCCCATCGGCACCAATATCACCGCGTTCATCATCACCAAAAACGGCATCCATTTCGAATTTAGAAACAAACTTGAGATCATCATTAAAAACGGCCGTATAGTATAGCCGTGCACGCGTGTCAGTTTGCTGCAGGTCTTGCGCTCCCGTGTCATCGCCGGAAAAGTTGTTCAGGCTATAAGCCCGTATACGCCAAAATCCGCCAAACACATGTTCAACCTCCGCGCTGGCCGGTAAGATCCATACGCCGATGAGCACTAAAGCCAGACTAATTACGAATATTTTTTTCATCTTTGTTTCCTCCTTTGGTTTAATGGACCGATATATAGGCTAACCAACCAGTTCAATTTAATATACAGCCGCAAGTTTGTATGCAGTCACTCAAACTGGTTGCCCCTCATATAAAGATCCGGATTATAGTTTAAAATACCACAATGTTACATATTGTCAAGTAACTGCCCTAAATATATTAGGCAGTTACTAATAATTATTAGGCAGTTACTAATAATAACTTACATTCATATGCTCCAGTTAGACAAGCCAAATTTGCAATATATTCGATAATCAATTCAGTCCCTACTAACATGTACATACCCTTGAAAATTCATTTATCAAATAACGTGCCATAATATTTTTTGACATTATATCAATAGGTTAAATATTCTTTCTCGGAGAGATTATTGTATTTGATAAAAAGTATTTGCCAAATGCGAAAAACTGGCTCAAATTGGCCAAATACGGCAAAAGTTTATTTAGATCTGCAAACAAGTATACTGCAAGCTGAGATGTCTTTCCTATGAACGATCTATTGCTATATAGGTCAGCCGATATCTTTTTCTCAATTTTGCATGGCTGTTTTGTTGTGTTCAACTTAACCGGCTGGATATTCAAATTTACACAGCGGTTGCACTTGATCAGCACGGGTATGACAATTTTATCCTGGTTCGGTCTGGGGATTTTTTATGGTTGGGGCTTTTGCCCCTGCACCCAATGGCACTGGCAAATTAAATTGAGGCTGGGCATAACAGATCTGCCCTATTCCTATGTTAAATATTATGCTGATCGATTGACAGGTTTCGCATGGAATCCCGCAACCGTTGATGGCATTGTAGTAGGTGTCGGTCTGTTGGTTTTCGGTCTATCTTGCTGGCTCAACTGGAGGAGATATCGAAATCGTTTTTTTAATTCAGGATCATGAAAAGCGTAAAGAAATCATTTGAATCAGACGTACCCGGACCCAGAGGGAGGCCCAGCGTGTAGCTCTCTGGGCACCTACGCCTGGAAAGTCATCAACGGCAATACCCTTTATCACCGGTCTCAATTTTTTCCAAGCGACCACTCATGAAGATGAGATGGCGTATAAATAATTGGATTTCAGTGAAGCTTGCCTCAGCACGGCAACATTGACAATTCTCATATCATATCTAGCTTAATGATTATATTACTTTGTGGTATAATTATGTGCAAATGGATCCCTACGGGTAAACCCGTGATCCCATTAAAATACCCGTCTTCGCCTTCGGCTACGACGCGGTTATCCGCCTCATCTTTGGGGTAACATCGCGCCGTAGCAATTAACTTAATTCTTTTGCATTCAACCACGGGCATGTCCGTGGTATTCAGCGAAGGCGGATAGAGCAAGCGGGAAAATTGTTTACAGCTGATCTAGATGGAAGTCAAAAACCGGAAACCTGGACGGTGGCTTATGATTTATCTTATATAATCCGCCTTTGATGGCAAATTGCCAGAGGAATATCACCCAAGATGTCTAAATCACCATGGATCATAGCACTTATTTTTATGGTTTGGTTGGCGGCAACCCATTTCCCTGAAACCTCAATTTCATCCCAACAAGCAATTCAATGGAAGGCATTCAATGCTGGTATGTCTGAGGCTAAAGAGGCGGGCAAACCCATATTTCTTCACTTCTATGCCATATGGTGCGCCTATTGTTCCAAGATGGAAAAAGAATCGTTTCAAAATGACACAGTTATTGACTTTCTGAACCAAAACTATATATCAATTCGAGTAGATGTTGATAAACAGCCCGATATTGCACAGAATTATAACGTATTTGCACTTCCGACAACCTATTTTTTTTCCGCCACAGGTGAGAAAATAGGACCTACTCCTGGATATATTTCCAGGGAGCGCCTGCTGGAGATGCTAAGCAAAGTTTAACCGATCCTAAATGTCTGCCAAGTAAAAAATGAAAATTAAAATCTTATGAGTGGCGCATCAGGCTGGAATTCCTTATCAGTTCAGGCTATCCTGCTGATCGCATTTGCCCTTGGGACGGCCATGATAGTTAATCAATTATCGCCGGTGGGTATCCCCTTAGTGGGTCAATGGGACCTGCAAGAGGGCATCGTGCATGCAAATCCCGATGACGTACTATTCAATAGCCGCCTTGAAATCGACGATATTGAAGTTGCCAAATTGATCTACGATGGCGCTAAAACATTATTTGTGGATGCCCGTTCAGGGGAGGATTACGAATCCGGCCATGTGAAAGGTGCTGTTTCTTTATCTTTGGGGGATTTTGATGTACACGTTGAAGGTTTTATTAATCGATATCCGCCGGAACAATCGATTGTGACTTACTGCTCCGGAAGAACCTGTGAAGATAGCCATCATCTGGCGCAGTTGCTGCTCGATTTGGGTTATGAGAGTGTTAACATTATGATCGACGGATTCCAAATTTGGAAAGAAAAGGGATTTCCCGTTGACTAATTCAGCCAAAAGCCTATTGCAAAATCCTTGGTTGGATTTGGCGGCCCGTTTGATCTTAGGTGCCACCTTCATCTATGCCAGTTACCATAAGATTATTGCCCCAGCCGATTTTGCCAAATTAATCTATGGATATGATCTTTTTCCGCCTGAAACCATCAATTTAATCGCCATCATCATCCCTTTTGTTGAGTTGATAGTGGGTGCCGCACTTATCATCGGAATATATCCCCAGTCCGCCGCCCTGATCATCAATGCAATGCTGATCTTTTTCATCCTGATTATATCCATCAACTTGATTCGCGGGCACGAATTTGACTGCGGTTGTTTCTCTGTGCAATCTGACCAAATATCAGATTCGCCAAGCTTTATGTTAGGCAGAAATATACTACTGTTGACGCTGGGAATCTATATCCTTTGGCATGGAATGGGCCACGTGCGATTCTTCGCCCTGACGAAACAATAGGCCTGTCTCTTGCGGGTCTAGCTTAATCCATAGGATTTTTGTCTCAAGTTATAATTTAATAAAATTATCACAACCATCTATAATTGCTCAAATTTAACAATAGTCATCCAATGGCCATATATCCAATTTCAACTTGCTTATCCAGCACCTTTAATCATGACTGAGCCCACAATTTCCGCGCCAATGAATTCTGACAAACGCTCTATTTGGGCTTACCTCAATTTGAGTTCATGTATTCATACCATACCGCATGCATTGTCTAGATTAAAAGGATGCCGATTATCCAACCTATCCCCGACTGGCCGCATCGGTTTGCAGGGTGGAGCCATGAATGTGGCCATTTGCACGGACAATGAGTTCATTGATGGCGATCTCGATCTATTCGATGAGTGTTTACACGAGGATGACGAAATCATCAGTGAGCGTTTGCATACATTGGCAGATCTAATCAAGAACATAATGACTTGAATTCTGACAGTTCGCAAAAAATCCAACTTCGGCGTTGCGCTGAGTTGTTGAAATTTAGGCCATGGATTGATTGGTCGCCTGCGATAGATTGGATCGCGTGAATATGTGGTAGGCTGCCAGGCTGGTTGGCAGGAGGACGCCGCCACTAATCGCCATCAAAATAGCGTGGCTAACATAGCTCATTAAAATTCCATAGATCAGGGTTGCCAAGGGTATGGAGATATTGCCCACCGCGGCCACAAAGCCGAAAACCCGGCCCATCATCCCTTCCGACACTTCCTTTTGAAGAATACTGCGAAAACTGGTTCCAGTAATAACAACCACCCCGCCTATTAAACTAAACAAAATCAGGAAAGCAACGATACCTCTTACACCCGAGAAATAGACCAGGCTTGTTAGCAGCATCAATAAACCGATGCCGAAAACGCCTCCGAATAGAAACCGGGCTTCCCGGCCGGCAATATCTAAGATGCTTAGTAATAAAGCGGTCATGATCATACCCAGTCCAAAAAATGTTTGCAGATAGCCGAGATTATGGGCGCCTTCACCATGTAGACTGGTGGCCAAAATTGGAATGACGACTTCGATGCAACCCACGAAAAAATGGATTATACCCACCATGATCAGGATGACCATTAGGTGGTTGCGGATATAAACATAGCGAAAACCCTGGCGGATATCATTTATGATTTTTGTCCCTGCACGCGCTTGACGTTTAATGGGTGGAATTTTAATTAAACTTTCAAATCCTGCCGAAACAAGATAGGAGCAAGCATTGATGAGAAATACTGGTAAATAGCCGCCCCATGCCACCATCATGCCACCCAATGTCGGGCCCACAACTGTGGCTAAGCCACTTATAAATTGAGCCTGCGAGTTGGCCCGGGTGAGTTGATCCGATTTTACAATCTGGGGAATGATAGCGGGGATCGCCGGATCAAAAAAGGCCGTACATACAGACAGGATTACCTGAGCCACCAAAAGGAGAGGGAAGCTGAGAGCATTCAGTAAATAACAGATAGCCAATCCAGAAACAACCAAGCCCCTGGCCACATCGGCCCCTATTATGATGGCTTTGCGATTATAGCGGTCAATAAATGTACCCGATACCAGTCCCAATAGCATGCTGGGGAATACGGAACAAAATAGGATCAGCCCCATTTTTGCTGGAGATCCGGTTGTCTTTAACACCAAAAAAGCAACTGCCAGCATGTGAAACTTGTCACCCACTTGCGAAACCAGTTGTCCGCTCAGCAATAGATTTATATTTCGATTCATCAACGTTTCCAACCACCAAGTAGGTGTAGGTGTAAGTGAAATATCATCTGCCCACCGCCCCGCTCTACATTAAAAACAAGTTTATAACCAGACTGGGCGACACCTGATTGCTTAGCCATGTGCTGCCCAGCTACGATCAGCGCCGCTATCAGTGTATTATCTTCTGGGGACAGATCATTGATACTTCGAATGTGCTTTTTGGGTACAACCAATAAATGAACCGGAGCATGCGGATTAATATCCTTAAATACTACCAGGTCATCAGTTTCATGTAATATTTCGGTATCTGTTTCAGCGTTTACAATATCGCAAAAAATACATTCGCTAGCCATGATTTTAATGTGCCTCCTATAAAAATATGCGTTTTAGGAATCAATACAAAAAAAATTATAATCATACTCAAGAAATCCTACAACCATGCCGATATAAATTTAGAGTAAATGACAAAGCTGGAGCTTGCAAAAAACAACAAATCACAAAATCTAACAATTAATTGATACGCCGAGTAGTTGAAACGACAACTTTAAGATTTAGGTAAAAATATAAGGCTTGACATAATTTTTGCCACAATGTAACATTCTCAAACCATTAATTATAGGCATGAATCAAAATCATTGTTAGGAAAGGTAACAGATCTATGAAAAAAAACAACATTATCGAGGCCGCAACCTATTTCTTTGCAACCCAAGGATTTGATGGAACCACCACCAAAGCCATATCAGACCAGGCCGGTGTGACCGAACCTTTGCTGTATTACCATTTTACAGGCAAGGACGAAATATATACGACCATATTGGAAGCGGCCTTTACCGATTACTCTAAGGCGCTTAAAGAATTAAACAAGGATACTAAAACGGCGTTTGATAAAATCGAGAACTTACTTGCTCTGCATTTTGACCTTGTTAAAAAAATACCCCACGAAATGTCCTTGGTTGTTTCTTCCAAGCCATCAAAACTCAATGATCCAGAAGAAGTTTACGACAAACAAAATAAAAAACATCGGAAATGGTTGAAATCCTACCTTACCCGCTGCCTTAAAAAGGGTGTTGCCACCAAAGAATTCGGTACGATTCCGGTTAAAGAAACTGCTAACCTCATCATGATGGTAATTAGCGCCATCCTTCAGAAAAAGGATTATCAGAATACGCAAGCCATGCGTCAGGCCACTGTTGACTTCTGGCGCAAAAATCTTTGTTAAACTGAATCGTCAAGCCAGAACAGCGAGGAACAATCTGAGCCGAACGCCTGTTGTTGTTATTTTGTCGATCCGTGCGGCTGTTTTGTCGACCCGTGTGGATGTCACATGACCAGGTGTTGTTGCTGACCGTTGTTGTTGGCTTTTTTATCATAAGGGGATCTGTCGACCCAGACGATCCCCTTTCGCTATATGTACCAAGCCACTTTTTTTATACCCATAGGGCCAGATCTCGCTCTTTTTATTTGCATTACTTCCAAAATCTGATATGGCCAATTCGATTTGAGTACCAATTGAATTCAAATTCCTAACCACAATTTATCACTCAAGCTAAATTGAGCAATTAAAAGGTGCTTCAATATGGCAGTCGTACTGGGCATAGACACCGGCGGCACTTATACGGATGCTGTCATCGTCAACCAAAAAAATCCCAAGTGTCATTTTTCGGTTAGATTCCTATTTTGGGGGATGCTAAGTCATGC
>CAZWEO010000197.1:0-6834 GCA_964633115.1 uncultured Desulfobacterales bacterium | reverse complement strand
TATCTGGTGATCCAGCAATTGCCCTAACGATTCATGGGGAAGCCCACCCATGAATCGTGTGATAAAATCGTAAAACGATTTTATATGAAATTTTCTAGAAACCGAGAGGCCGAGCAGATACGAATGTCGTGTTTCGTAATATAATCGACTTCATCGGCAAGTATGACCTGAGTTGCAGCAACATGAGGGAACCGCTTTTTGAGGTATCTGAGTGATAAACTCGTACTTTTTTCAGATAATTTGCACTCGATGAAATGAATTGGCTGACTGTTCTTAACTATAACGAAGTCAACTTCCCTCTTATCTACATCTCGAAAATATCGTAACTCAATATCAATTCCTTCGGTATCCTGCTTGAAATAGCACCATTTCAATAAATGGCAGGCCACCAAGTTTTCGAACCGGGCACTCGGATCTGATATTGTGGTCCAGTCCATGTGGTAATGTTTCGCCTCTTTCTTTACGGCTCTTATTATTGGGGAGCCAAAGGGGAAAATCCGAAATATCATATAAAGGTTTTCGAGCATGCTAATCCATCGAGATACGGATTGATGCGATACCTGCAGATCTTCTCTCAAGGCGTTTATGGAAAGTGGTGAGCCAACCAAATCCGGAAGCCGGATCACAAGATTTTCGATAACACCAAGATCCATAACATTCTCTAGATCAGAAAGATCGCCCTGTACCACCCTTGAACGGTATTCTCTGCTCCAGCGTCGGGTTTCTTTTTCGGATCTTAAAAGTAGAGGCTCCGGAAATCCACCATACTTCAGCAAGTCTGCTAAGGCAGATTGCTTCGGAGACCCAATTTCATTAAAGGTAAGCGGTAGGAGGCGATAAAAATGGTAGCGCCCCTGCAAAGAGTCCCCACCCCTGCGGTAATAATCGAGCCGGGCGCTGCCCGTAACTATAATGTTCAACTCGTTTCCTCTTTTATCAAACAAACCCTTAACGACCTGACGCCAGCGAGAATATTTATGAATTTCATCGAGAATGAGAATGCCTTTTCCTGCCGGAAAATTTTCCCTGATTATATTTTCCCGATCTACAGCGGCGTCCCAATTTAAATATCGGTCCCGAAGGTTACAACCGGCCTGTTTACAAATATATTTGGCAAGGGTGGTTTTTCCGGATTGGCGCGGACCGCCAATAAAAATCATTTTACGACTCAAATCATTGATGACCGGTTTCTGGATGTAGCGAGGGATGTAATTGCTCATATTTTTATCCCCATCAAAAAAAAATCGCGAGTATTTTATGATGGAGATTAAAATACTCGCGAAAACAAGTCAATGAATAAATTTGAATTCATCCCGCGCTGCAAGACTACGACGAGGATTTCGACCGAGGCTCACTCGAGGTCCTCAGTCGAGTCGCAGCGGGGAATTCAAATTTAAAATATTGAAATTCAGCGACCGTTTACATTGGGTTGCTCCAGTAGCGATTCTTTTAAATCGGTCGGTTCATTTTCCGGTGAAGTATCAGACGGTATGTCGGGGATAGCCATTTTTTCCGGATGTTGATGGATTTCGTCGGTTGCATTGGCCTGGGATGTTTGCTCATTAATTAAAACCCCGGGGTTAAAAATATCGGCGTTGACTTTAGCGGTGAAATTATCGATTTGGGTGATGATGTCGCCCGGCTGTGGTCCATTCTGGGTAAACACAACTAGTGCTCTTTTCTCCACAATCCCAATAAAATCTGCATTCGTACTGATGGCATCATCTTGCAATGAAATACGGCCGGTGACAATATAGTCGGCTCCTTTTTGCTGTCCAATCTGTATGGCATCTGCCAATGTAATAGCTTCAGTCTGGGAAATTCCAGGTTGTTCCCCTATAACAAGGGTGCGCCCAGGAGCGGAAAGACGTGTGAAAAGCATGTTCACGACAGCTGGTCTTAAAAAATCATATTTTGCATCTGCTTGAACATCAAAGGGGAGAATCAGAATTGTGTTTGAATTCTGGGCGAAGGATGGTTGGGGGCTGATGATTAGACAGAATCCAATTAGAATGAGCAGCATTTTTAGTGTTTTTGATAGTATTTTCAAATGGATGTCCTCGTGCATTCTATTTTTGTTTTGATTGTTCAAAGCTCATATTTGGATTCCCATTTTCACGGGAATGATGTTTTGTGAAAAAGGTTTTAGTGTTATTGTCTGAATAGCGCTAAAGCTTCACTTCGTGCCCCACCTGCGTGGGAATGACAATCGCAGGCACACCGTTTAGCCTGTAGCCATCTACGTCTTTCCCGCGAAGGCGGGAATCCAGGAAATAGCGTGATGTCTGATCGCAGGTTCGCTAAAAAGTCTTTTGTCTGATCTGACTCCAAGTTAAAAGTGATCGCCCAATAATTAACAAAAGTTGGTTAAATATCTCTATCGGGAACTACACAATATTTTTATAAAGATCATCCCAGTTTGGATTTTTATCTTCGATTAATCGGAGTTTCCAGCTTCGATTCCATTTCTTTATTTGTTTCTCTCTTTTTATGGCTTCCTCCGCTGAGTTGTGTGCTTCAAAGTAAACGAGATTTTTTATAAAATACTTTTTGGTAAACCCCTCTATCAAACTATTTTTATGCTGCCAGACTCTCTTGATTAAATCGGAGGTTATACCGGTATACAATGTGCCATTTCTTTGACTTGCCAAAATATAAACATAGTATTGACTATCCATGCATTTTCGTTTCTGGATTCCCACCTTCGCGGGAATGACGTCTAAGGTTAAGGGCTTATGGCCATGAGTTCTGGATTCCCACCTGCGTGGGAATGACAGCTACGCGTTCACCGTTTGGCTTGTAGCCATTTACGTCTTTCCCGCGGAGGCAGGAATCCAGTAATGCTTGCGCCGTTCATCCAATTAACTTTCGAGCTTTTCCCTCAATATTTCATTGACAATTTTTGGGTTGGCCTTGCCTTTGGTTTCACGCATGACCTGGCCAACAAAATAACCCATCAGTTTGGACTTGCCATTTTTGTAAGCAGCCACTTCTTTTTCAGACCGTGAAAGCACGGCTTGGATCACCACTTCCAGGGCGGCTGAGTCAGTGACCTGAGTCAAACCCTTTTCTGCGACGATCTCTTTTGGCGCTTTTCCAGTTTCCGCCATGGTGTCAAAAACGGTTTTGGCAATCTTATTACTAATGGTTTTATCCTGGATTAAATCCAACAATTCAGCCAGCATTTTTGGTGAAATCGGGCTTTTTCCAATGTTGAGATTCTGTGATTTCAACAAGCCCAGCAATGGTCCGGTGATCCAATTACTAACTTCTTTGGGATTATTAAAATGCCGGAGGCATGCTTCGAAAAAATCAGCCAATTCACGATTAATGGTCAGTAAGTCAGCATCATATTCCGATAGTTTATAAGCGGACATGAAGCGTGCTCGTTTATCGTCGGGTAGCTCCGGCAGCGTCTCGCGGATGGCCGCGATCCAATTATCTTCCACCACCAAAGGCAGAAGATCTGGATCAGGGAAGTATCGGTAATCATGTGCATCTTCCTTGCCGCGCATGGAAAAAGTTCGGCCTTTATCCGGATCCCAGAGACGGGTTTCCTGCACGACCTGACCATTATCCAGTAAAATTTCTTTTTGACGTTCAATCTCGTAATAAAGAGCTTTTTCCACGTGTTTAAATGAGTTCAGATTCTTTATTTCTGCACGGGTACCAAATTTTTCGGCACCTTTCGGCCTGATGGAGACATTGGCATCACACCTAAAACTACCCTCTTCTAAATTGCCGTCGCTGATTTTAAGATAGCGGACAATTGTGCGCAACTGACGTAAATAGGCACCAGCCTCCTCGGGTGTTCGAATGTCCGGTTCAGAAACTATTTCCATTAAAGGCACACCGGTTCGGTTGAAATCGACTTTACTGATGGGTCGATGCGGATCGTGTATCAACTTACCCGCATCTTCTTCCATGTGAATTCGGGTAATACCAATCCTTTTCGAAGAACCGTTTTGTTGAATGTGAACGAACCCATGCTGGGCGATGGGAAGTTCATATTGAGAGATTTGATACCCTTTGGGTAAGTCGGGATAAAAATAATTTTTACGGGCAAAGCGGCTGAAACGATCCACCTGGCAATGTGTCGCCAAAGCCATTTTAAGTGTATATTCGACAACTTTTTTGTTGAGAACTGGAAGCACGCCCGGCATGCCAAGACATACCGGACATGTATGCGTATTCGGCAATGCACCGAACTCGGTTGAGCAACTACAAAATATCTTGGTTTTGGTCTTAAGTTGGGCATGAACTTCAAGCCCGATGACACTTTCAAAACCCATAAAAAATTTCCTGTTATTTCAATTAGATGTTATTGTTTATGGCACTACAAATTCTTATATATTCTAGCGGTGAATATTAACTAATTGGAAATTTTTTAGTCATGCTGCGCATGATAATACCGCTAGTTCATTCAGTTAAATTTTCTAGGTCAGCTAAATCCTGATGACGACCGGTCGCCCTTTTATTTTTTTTCAGATTTTCCAGATCGATGAGATTGATGCCCAAGCCTTCAATTTCGATTTTTTCACGGTCGGAATAGCATGTTTCAAAATCAATCCCTTTTGGAGAGGTCATCAGGTCGATCCGGTTTGGTGGATAACCAAGCTGGATGATTCGATCTGGTTCTAAGAAATCCGCGGGTGTTAAATCAAGAGAGCGAAATCCGAACTCCTCTAAAACCGCACATAACAGGGTTGCATTTGCATGGTCCATCCAGATCCAGATATCCAGATCCTTAGTATAACGAGGATGGCCATGGAGGGCTACTGCATAACCACCGATCAATAAATAGCGAACCTTATGCTTGTTTAATAATTCGATAAATTCTCTGAAGTCTTGGTTTAGAATCATAAGCCCATTTTATATAATCATTTCGAATTGATTCCAAAGCTGCCAAACGCTCAATATAGGAGCGCGACTGCCAGTAAGCGAAGTCTGTGGGAGCTTCGCCTGTTTTGTAAATCCGAATCGTTGATTTATCCACTCTGTCTACTATTTTCATTTTTACTACCCTGTAGAGTCAATTTATCATTTACAATCATTGATGTAAAGAAACGAAACTAATGGATATCAGATAGCGCATTGAAAAATTTTGCTTGAAACGTTATAGAAAAAATTTTGCTTGAATTGTTTAATACCTCAGGTAAAATGAAATGTTCCAGAGACTCATTTTTTCAAAGGACAGCGATGAAATTTTTTCTATGTGTTATTGGTATGGTCATGATTATTGAAGGGATTCCCTATTTTGCAATGCCAAGTAAAATGAAAACCTGGATCGGAAAGGTACTTGAAATGCCGGATAATATGTTACAGCGATTGGGCTTTGTACTGATGATTGTAGGCATGGCGTTGGTATTTTTAGGTAAACGCGGCGGGTAGTTGTAAACACAACACACCAAAAACAAAACACAGAAACAAATGTTTTCAGTAGAAGATTATGATTACAATTTGCCGGAGAGCTTGATTGCGCAGGAACCAGTTGCTGAACGAGACCAATCTCGGCTACTGACTCTGGATTGCCAGTCGGGAAAACTTTCTCATAACGTTTTTAGTGAATTGGATACCTTTTTAAAACCCTCGGATGTCTTGGTTATCAACAACACACGGGTGGTTCCGGGTAGACTGGTGGGTAAAAAGGAAACCGGCGGACGCGTCGAAGTGTTAATCGTGAATTATGCAACCGGGATACAATCACCATCTCACAGCAAGCAATTCGATTGTCTGATCAAAGCTTCCAAGCCTACCCGAGTGGGCACCCAATTATATTTTCCAGAGAATGTGCATGCAACCGTTATTAGTCGAATCGATGAATATATCCATCGGGTAAGCTTTTTTTATAGCGGTGATTTCACAGATATTCTGGAAAAAATCGGTGAAACTCCTTTGCCACCTTATATCAAACGCGATGGGCATCAGCCTTCCGATACAGACCGGTCAGCCTACCAGACAATCTATGCTTCGCAAACTGGCGCCATTGCAGCACCTACGGCCGGATTTCATTTCACAGACGACCTGATGACGCGGTTAAAGCGCAAGGGCATCCAAGTTGCCAAAATTACACTACATGTGGGCTACGGGACATTTCTACCAGTCCGTGTGAAGGATATACGTAACCATCATATGCATTCGGAGTGGTTTGACATTTCTAAAAAAACGGCATCAATTGTTAACGAGGCAAAAAAGAATGGTCGTCGCGTTGTGGCAGTCGGCACCACCTCAGTTCGGACTTTGGAATATGCTGCCGATGAATTTGGATATGTCCAACCAACGGGGGGCGATTGTGATCTTTACATCTATCCTGGATATCAATTTCGTGTGATTGATGCCATGATAACCAACTTTCACCTGCCGAAATCAACATTGCTTATGCTCGTATCGGCATTTGCCAGTCGGGAGAAAATATTAACCGCATATAAGACAGCTATTCAAGAGCGGTATCGGTTCTACAGTTATGGGGATGGGATGCTTATCCATTAGCGCGATTCATACTAATATTTAGCTTTTTAAACATTTTCTCATAGCAGTGCAAAAAACATTTAAGGATTCAAGGGGCCAAGGATTCCAGGGGTCGAGGGTAAGTAAAATGCTATTAGTTTCTTGGTTGGAGATTGAAGAAGATTTATTGGAGCCGTAAAACAGCGCAAAACCGAGTTGCAAGTATCGCCGAGGATAACTTTTATACAAGTAGCAAGAAGCACCACTTGAATCCTGGGACCCTCGAATCCTTGGATCCTAAATCGTATTAAATACAGATAGAAAAAGTAAAGATGCTTTCTTTTGAAATTCAATCCAAATCTAGTGAATCCGGTGCCCGTACTGGTG
>CAZWEO010000196.1:0-7071 GCA_964633115.1 uncultured Desulfobacterales bacterium | reverse complement strand
ATTGCAAGGGAAAGATTGGTGAAAGCATTCGTTTTTTCCCCAATAGGAGAGTGGGGCATATAATAGGTCTTGGCCTCAATCGTGCCTCTTAGCAAGGCCTAATTGTGCCTCTTTTGGGAAACGCAGAAATAATGCTAAAACACATTTTTTACTACCCCGATATCCCATACAAACCGGATTTCCCCGGTGTGAGCAGCCGTAAAGACCGTTGGCAGCGGCAAGCAATTACCTTGTGGCTGGCAGCGCAAGGCTTTACGCTGAGAACAGAAATACAAAGACTTACCGCCAAACTCTTCTCTACAAATCCCCGCGGTGGAGCACTGATGCGAGTGGTATCGGACCTGCACAAGGGCGGCCTTCTATATAGCGAGTCGCCGTCACTGCGTATCTTCCCTGGACAGCAAACGAAACTATCGCTTGTACGCTTATCCGTTACCGGGCGCGAAATGGTGCAGCAATTGGGTTGGCAGACACACGAATCCGAGTGGGAGCGGATGCAGCGTTTACACGAGAAAGCAAACTACCAGGCCCGGCATACCGCCGCGGTGCTGGCATTTGTGTACCAGGCCAGACTGCGAGGATGGACAGCGGGTGTAATGCCGGAAGTGGACGCGGGGTGGTTTTTCCCAGACGCGGTAGTAGAAAAAGGCAGGGAATCATACTACGTCGAAGTGGAACTGGATCAGCAAAAACTGAGTAAGTGGCACAACATGGCAAGCCATCAGGGAGTTATCGCCTTGTGTGCGAGATCACCCGAACATCGCAGGTTATTGTTGGATGAAGCCAAACCTGCGGCAGTGGCCAACAATTGTGCTCGGCTGGGCACAGACTTGCGAACCCTATTTGAACATGGCCGAGGTGATAATATATTGTGGGTAGAGAAGAAAGAAAATATCTCTTGATATCCTGCGGAAAGATCAAATCCACACCCATCCTGGGTGAACTCCACCATCGCTACTCTTGAGCAGCAACCAGTTCGCACTAACGCAGTCCCAAGCAAGTAACTGAATCATTACAAAAAACCACCAACGCATTGTTGATGACTTTTTTGTGGTTTACTGGTTTATGAAATTGTTTCTGAACGTTGATTATTACATCAAAATTGGTTTGTCTTCTTGCCATAATTTACTGAAAATGTTTCTGAAGATTGATGGATGAGTGAAGTAGCCTATTAGCTTACAATGTACAAGGAATGACCGAGAGGGTAAAACAGAAAAGGTGGAACCGTCATCCATCTGTCTACCCATCTCGGCCCCGTTTTCTGTCGGATAGGGTTTTTAAACCCTACGGGGCAATCGTGTTGGGCGAAACACGAGGCTTCTTTGTTTTTGATTTCGATTTCCATCGCCAAAAGAAGCAGAATAAATTTCTATGCCAGCGCAGCAATGTATCAGGCTGTATGATGAAAATGGTTTGCTTCCAATACTTGGTACACCGGGCCAAAAGTACCAACAAAATACGATCACTGTTTGATAAATGGGGACGTTTGATTTGTCTTTTTAGAATGATCAACTGCTGCCGGAGTAAGGCATTTTCGGCCAACAAATCAGCTCGGGATCTGGTGGAGTCTGATAATGAACCAAGGGCAATGCTTTGAACCGATGGTTTTGTGAGAATATTGATTTGTTTCTCAATCCATTGGGTGGTGCATTTCCAGGTTGAAGTAATCAATGGGATCATATGCTTCTCGATGTTAACTGTGATGGTGAATTTGCATATGATACCTTGTTTGATTGGAAATTACCTGAGATTTCTACCTATTGCAGAACGGATGGGATAAGTAGCCATGACAGGGGGTTCGTTGAAATAACAGTCCGCACTTAGCAAGGAACTAAGAGGATATGTTGAATAGGATTATACAAAGAATTTACTTATCCATATGTATAGCGATACTAATATGAAGGGCTGTCCAGTCAAAACCAGACACCCCTTTCAAGAGAATAAACAACTCGGAGGAGAGATGCATATTTTAAGAACTAAATGCAAATGATCCATAAACTATCACTGCTTCTGGATCAGTTTTTTAGGGGCAGGTCCCGCTCACCCGTAGTTATTGCATATCCAACTACAACCATAAATGAACCAATAAGAATTATTACTGTAATAACCCACGGTGATAAATCAAATCCGCCTATTAACGATATTGGTATGATAATCATTGGAATGCCAATAAATAATAAAACCAAGCCAACGAAAACCGATGGTGATATAACATTCCATTTTGTGCCCTCACAACCAGGGCACTCTTGCGTGAAGATTATTTTCGCTCTATTAAAAACTCTTCCACATTTTACGCATTGAATTTTATACACCATCAAGATGCCTCCCCTAAAATACGGATGATGCTACACAAAATATCTGTTGTCACCATGATCAGAGGTATATCATTCGCCATCTATCAGCTTACACATTTTGGCCAATGATTGTGTTTTGAGGTTACCAGTGACACCATGAATAACCTCGAGGAGGAAATGCCTCATAGTATTTACGGAATACATGATTTAGAATACTCTATCTCTTCAAGGTTTACGGTAACATAGAATCCTAAGATCATTAACATTTTACTCGAAATTCTATCCAGTCATATCATGTACCCAACGTTCTTGCAAAAAAAGTAGTCAATATAGTTCATCTAGCGATCAACCTTAATGACAACCTTTATGGCTTTGTTCTCTGGATCCATTAACAGTTCAAACCCATCATGGAGCTCTCCCAATGGTATAACATGGGTAATGAGTTGGCTAAGTTGAACATCGCTATGCTCAACGAACTTCACAGCTTCCTGAAAATCCCAACAATAGCCTTGTGAGCCTGTTAGTGTAATCTCTTTCTGAACGAAAATATTTGCAGGGATGCGCACCTCTGGGCGTTCAAAAATGCCCGCCAAAACAGCCGTACCGCCCTTTTTCAATACCTCCAGGGATTGAACAAGCGTAGCTTCTATTCCTACTGCTTCGAAGGCTTTATCTACTCCCAAACGGTTTGTCATTTTGAAGATTTGTTCGACAGCATCTGTATTCAGGTTGTTAAGCACTGACGATGCTCCTAATGCTATTGCCTTCTCCAGACGATGTTCCTGGATATCAACAACGAATATATCTCCGACCCCGGCATACTTCATCACCATTAGAATGAGCAGACCAATAGCACCCGCTCCAAAAATTACACCTGTTTGCCCTATGTTTACACACCCCTTAGTGACTGCGTGGATCGCTACTGATAAAGGCTCTATCAAAGCGCCCTCCTCATAAGAGATATTTTCCGGCAGTTTGTGCAACCAACGTTCATTGGCCATAAAATAGGGAGCAAAACCTCCCTGCCCTTGCCGGTATTGAAAACTGATATTAGTGCATAAGTGGTATTTCCCACGCAGACAAAAATGACATTTTCCACAAGCAATTACAGGTTCAACTGCAACCCGATCACCTAGTGCAACGCTTGATACATGCTCCCCAATCCGCACGACTTCTCCAGAGACTTCATGCCCAACAGCGACCGGCAGTGGTGCGGAGGGATGTTTGCCCTTATAAATATGCAAATCACTCCCACAGATAGAAGCAGCCTTTACCTTAATGATGACATCATTTGTCCCAAGTGCTGGCAGCTTACGATCCTGGAACTCAATTTTTTCAGGTGCGACAACGATGGCCATAGGATACCTAACATTCATCTCATACCTCCTCAGCTACAACCGGGTTTGTTAAAACGCCTAACCCTTCAATTTCAATAGACACTGTATCGCCAGGTTTCATGGGGATCCTGGAAACCGGCAATTTGCCGATCCCCTTTGGACTACCGGACAAAATCACATCCCCTGGTTCAAGGGTGGTTAATTCAGAAAGATAACTTACAAGATACGGGATGTTGAAGATCATATCGACTGAGTTGCCATCCTGAACGATCTCACCATTCAGAGTTGTTGTTATTCTCAGAGCATTCGGGTCGGGCACTTCATCACGTGTAACCACGGCTGGCCCCATCGGGCAAAATGTATCTGATAATTTTCCCGTTGTCCATTGCGATGTACGGCGCTCCAAATCCAGCGCTCCTACATCATTGGCGATAGTATAACCGGCAACATAGGATAAAGCTTCGTTCTTATCAACATTCTTCCCCGTTCCCCCTATCACCACTGCCAATTCCCCCTCATAAACCACTTGTTGGCTGATTTTTGGAATAACAATGGGTTGATGATTACCAATCAAAGAACTAGTCACTTTAAGGAAAAGCACAGGATATTCTGGGGATTCTTGAGTTTGCCTTCTTGTTAGAGAAGGATAGTTCAGACCAATACAGATAAGCTTCCCTGGGCGTGTTACTGGGGGCAACAAGGTAACTTCGTTGATGGGGATAACCATTTCAGTCAGATCAGGATGCCCGTTATCGCTGGATACCTGTTGCCGGATAAAATCAAGCGCCTTGTGTGCTTCCTTGAGAGAGTTCTTTCCCCCACGCAATAGGTTCACCATTTCAGCAGGCACCAACACATCGGCACTTACTAGTTTATCTGTATCTCCATTGTGTCTCAACCAAGCTCGATAGGCTTGATTCAGATCCACAATCCAACTATGCAGTTGAGCACCAAGACGTGGTTCTTCTCTAAGTTGGTATGTAACTAATCGCATCGCATTTTCTAGCCCTAAACAACAGGTTCAGGGACGGGATCGTGAACTAATAAAAACGCCAACACCGCACCAACAGCTAACAATACACTTGCGGAGCCAAAACCCGCTGGAAGTCCGAATTGTTCTCCCAGGTATCCAGTGAGTACTGGGGCCAGGGTGGAACCAAGGAAACGGGCGGAATACTGCATCGCGCCTGCAGTACCGCGAATGGTTGAAAAATGCTCAACCATAACCTTTATCTGCACTGGCAGGCCAAAGCCAGTAGACAAGCCAATTAGGACGACACATGCCCCCACGAGGTATACAGAAGAACCAAATGAGGCGGATGCACTCAGAAACGCCAGCATACCGAAAGTAAAAACCGTCCCTAATGCCCCCACCAGTAAGGGCAGTCGTGAGCCAATCCTGTCAGAAATTCGCCCGCCAACAGAGGCGCCCGCGATTGCACCGATGGGAAGTAATGTAAGCATGATACCCGTCTCTCCTTCCCCAAGGCCATAGTTGAAGGTAAGCAGAGGCGGTAAGAGCGTGTGCATGGTATATAGGCCATAGAAATGAGCCAGTCCGAGAAAAAGGGCCCCGGCAGTGACAGGAGTACGTGCAATGAGAAACATGTCACTCAAACCAACTTTTTGGGCGTGCGCTGGTTGGGGAGGCAATTGCCAAAGTGCTAAGATAAAAAGGACTAAACCGATGATAGACAGAATTAAAAAATCCGCCCGCCAATTAAACAACACTGCGATTGTAGCACCCACTGCTGGCCCAGCCGCTGCTCCAGCAGCATTGAAGATTTCAAATACTCCCATCGCATGTCCACGCCTGGAGGCAGGGAACGAATCTGTAATCAAAGCTACACCCGCAGAAGCTGCAGCAGCGATGCCCAAGGCTTGCATGCCTCGCACCAATAGCAGGAGACTGATCCCCTGTGTAAAATATCCGCCCAGGCATGCCAGAGCAAATAACCCCATGCTACCCAATACAATGATTTTTCCATCGTACTTATCTATGATTGGCCCGTACGCAAGCTGGGCAAAAGCAAGCACCAGCCCATACACAGATAATGTGAGGCCAACCATCGCCAGTGTCGTCTCCAACTCATCGCGAATTGTAACTAGTGATGGAGAATAGATGACTTGGGCGAACGAACGCATAAACGCCGCCAAGGATACCAGATATAGCACTTTGGTTGATGATTTCATCAATCACTCTCCAACCCAGAAATTTGCTGCATCGCCCTCTTTGCCATAACCGAGAAGATCATCCAACTTGCGAAAAAAAGGATTGAATATGGGTACGTTGGAAATGAAAGTCCGGGTGAGGTCATGCACCAGACCAGATTGTTTGGTGAAGGGGCAGGAACGAATGCATACAGTACAATTCGTACCGTTTCCCAACGACCAATAACGCCGGCAAGTCTCATTATCCAAATGCCAGGTGTGTACGCCGGGGTTATTTGAGATGTTCGGTCGCGACCAACTGGGTTCTCCCGTCGGTATGGCATTGACCGGGCAAGTTTCTGCGCATTTTTGGCAGTCCTGACAGAACTCCATCACGCCAAAACGGATAGGAAAATCACGCTCCAGAGGTAAATCAGTAATTACCTTGCACAAGCGCACACTTGGGCCAAAGAGTGGGGTGATCAGTTTGCCATTACGACCTTGTTCTCCGAATCCGGCGTCAATTGCCATAGGAATATTCAACGCCAGGTCGTTGATCGATGGAATGGCCTGATAGCCAATACCGCGCAGAAATTCCGCCACACCCGAAACCATCAAGCCCATCCGGCTATAAGTGAGGCGCGTTTCTGCGCAGCCAAGGGGAGAAGGAGTGTATTGGATTATGTCGGGGTTCATCCAAGCCCCCATCACAATCACCCAGCGCATCTTCTCAGGAATAATCAGTTGGTCATCGGTTTCTTCTGGGATATTAACAGCCTTGAAAACCACCTCTTTGTGAGTGTTGTCAGCCCAAAAGGCGTTAGAGAAAAACCAGCGTCGGTCAAGAGGTGCGATCCCCACCATATCCGCGCCAAAATAACGCGCTACCTGCTTGACCATCGTTGTCGCTTTTTCAGGAGAATCATCCCATCGCTTGATTCCCGGAGGAAGTTTGTTGCCAAGAGTATTCCAAGATGTCACACCGCGATTAGCATGGTTGATGCCGTTTCCCATGCGAAAAGTGGTGACACCACCTGCCAGAAACAAACTGTAATCTTCGGTCTGGTAGCCAGGGCGATCGGTTTTAATTTTCTTGACGCGTGTATCCACTGACTTTCGGGTGGATACCTGAATGCTCTCATCCCAGTTGGGTCGGCCAACGGTCAGGTTGTTTCGCTGATCAAATCGCTGGTAGGTTCCTTCATCTACTTGATAGGGGGGTTGATCAGGGGAAAGGGTCTTGACATACAAATTAGAGAGAATACTGCGCTTGGGCATGGTACAGACCT
>CAZWEO010000195.1:0-7094 GCA_964633115.1 uncultured Desulfobacterales bacterium | reverse complement strand
TAATTAAGCAAAAACTGGCCGTACTGGTTGGTTACGGCACTTAAGGTGTGGATGGGACCGCCGTCGGGCTCAGCTGCAAAAACCGTGATGGGCGTAGTGCTCAGATCCATACTGATGCATGCGGGCGTAGGTGAAAAGTCGCCGCCAATGGGCGGACGGCTGTTGACCTTGATGGACTCTGAAGCCACCACGTCCAAAGTCAGACTGGTTACAGCCTGGGTGACAGTCAGCAATATTGGTCCGCTATCGGCACCCAGATGGCTGGCATCACCAGTCCAACTGGTCTCAACACTCCAGTCGCCTGCAGATGTTAAAACATGACAATTCACTGTTAATGAAAAGGTACCGTCGGCAGCTGCGTCCGTGGACAGCAGGATAGGATCGCCGACTGGTGGGATCAACTCGACACCGACACCCTGGTTAGCCTGGTTGGGTTGCGGAGAGATGGCACCTTCAATACTGAAACCCTGACCAAATATCACGGTGTCCGGTATCGGATCGCATGTAATGTCGCTGGGAATATCGATTGAATAAATGTCGGTTTTGATACCTTCCGGGTTACCGGCTGCATCGACGGAATAATAGCGCAGGGTGGTGTTCTGGGTGATGGCGATAGGATCGGTATAAACTGTCGTTGGTGTGGAGCCGTCTATAGAATAGAAAGTGTTTGCACATCCCGAGTCACCTATATCCGTGCACGACAGGGTTACACTCACAAATGAGTCATAGGTGCCCTCGTTATTGTCAATGGCGGTGGTCGGGGCTGTGCCGATGCCGCCGTCTGGATCGGAGGCTTGATTATCTAACCCAATCAGATTGCCGACCAAATCCTGTACATCTACAGCCGTGATGCTGACATCCTGTCCATTTGCCATTTCTCCAGTAGCCCAAGACAGAAGATAGATATTGCCGTACAGATGGCTGACACTGTCAGGATTGTTGGCCAATGTCCCCCTACCATCCCCGGATATGGTATAAATGGTTGGATCTGTCACTCCAGTCCCCATGGATTCGGAATAAATCACTTCTATAGACAATCCATCAGATAGAACCGTAGTGCTTGCCAGTTTAGGAACTACCATATCGACAAGATACACTTCGCCGTCTGTTAAATCGCCATTACCAGCTCCAGGTCCACCCAAAGGCGTTGAATAATAATCCAGGATGGTGTCATTGTCCACGATGGTGATGCCCAGAGTGCCTTCTCCCTGGTATCCCGATACAGTCACTTCATAGGTTTTAAATCCGCCGGTTATGGACGTGATGTCGGCATTGGTCAGGTTACCAACCTGATTGATGACAATGTCATCTGTACCGATACCTAAGTTGCCGTCATCGAAGGTAACCCCAAAGCGGACCGTGCCGGTGGTTGTGGGATTGGCATCCAGTCGGTCGATACTTAGAACCGAGGGATATTTATTGACCATGGTGACCAAAGATTTGCTGGGGATACCATTGGTAAATACGGTCATCATGGCATGGCCTTCAGGGAAATCCATTAAGGGCAATGAGTTGAAGGCATTGGAAAAGGTATCCACCTCTTCTTGTTGGAGAAATTTTGTTTGGCCATTGCCGAAACTTCGCAGTTGGACCAGAGGGTGGTTGGTAGCGGTATTTTTGGTGGTGCCGCCTGAGGCTTCAGTTTTGGCGTAAAAACCGCCGCCAGTAATTTCTATTGGAAATTCTAGAACAGATGTATCAGGTACCGTGAAAAGGTTTGGGCGCCAAGGTGAGTCAAAGGAGAGTCCAGGATCATATATTTCACACCCCCGATTATCGATCCCATCCCATCCCCCAGCTAGGAGTACCCGGCCATCCAGCAGCAACGTGATCGTATGATTCCAGTAAGAATAGATCATTGAAGCAGTATTGAGCAGCCATTGATTGATTTTGGGATCATAAAATTCGGTTCCGCCACTTTCGGTAAGAACGGTACCGTTTTTTAACAATAGGAGTGGATTCCCAGAAGTAGAAGCATGGTTGAGTTGCGTGTTGGGACCCGCAATCCAGCGATCAAGGTCTGGATCGTACATTTCAGAACAATGATCACAGATAAAAGGCGGGGCGCTCATTCCTCCCATGACTAAGACCTGGCCGTTAGGCAGCAGGGCCGCACCGTGATCGGTGTGGCCAAAATTCATGGGTTCAGCGGTGTAGCGCCAGGTATCGGTCTCGGGATCATAAATTTCCGAATAGTGTGTCTCAGCACCGTTAATATCATAGCCGCCAGTTACCAGTACGGTACCATTTCCCAAAAGGACTGCCGCATGCTCGAAACGCGGTTCATTCATATCGCTGGTTGCGGCCCAAGAATTTAGGTCTGGGTCGTATATTTCGGCGGTGACGCCTCCTACACCATAGATTCCACCAGCAATCAGTATACGACCACCCAAAAGCATAGTTGCCGTGTGTCCAATTCGGGCATAATTCATACTTGAAGTCATGTGCCATTGATTAATGGCAGGCGTGTACAATTCAGCAGAATTTAAGGTTTCTATGCCATTTTCTCCTCCGGTTACTAACACCCTTCCGTTTTTGAGTAATGTGGCCGTATGACGCGCCCGGGGTAGAAACGGGGCTGCGCGGGGAATCCAGTTACCTGTATCGGGATCATACAATTCGGCATGGGTTCCAAAGTAGGACCCTCCGATCGGAACCTCTCCGCCCACAACCAAAACACTTCCGTCTGGCAGGAGGGTGGCTGTATGATTACGGCATGATTGAAGCAAGCTATTGGTGGGCATAATGGTGGCCGTGGCCCAATGATAGATTTCCGCCTTTTCCAACTCATATCCGCCTGCCCCGACACCACCTGCAATCAAGACATTGCCGGATTGCAGCAAGGTCATGGTAAAGCCGTTATTCCGCCCATCAATAAGGCTGGTGACCTCTCCAAAAGTGTTTGATGTCGGGTCGAACACTTCGGAGGTGGCCGTTGCAAAACCATCACTACCAGCAATGAGGACAGAACCATCGGGCAAAAGGGCAGCTGTGTGGCCATCATCGCGACTGTTGTTCATGAAGGAGCTGGCGTATACCCATCCGGCACCTTGATTATAGATATCCAACACTTCAGCCGTAGGTTCTTCATCAAAACCAGGATTGTCACCACCGGTTACAAGAATTCGGTTGTCAGGCATCATAGTGGCTGTGTGCATTGTGCGGCCGATATTGAGGCTGGCAGTGTCTGTCCAGGTATTGATATTCGGGGTGAAAATCTGACAACTTGTTTGCCCGGCCCCGCCGCATACAAGCACTTGTCCGTTAGGAATCAGCGTGGCGGTATGACCGTTTCGGTTTACTGTCATGGTGCCGGCGGTCCAGGTGTTGTCGACCGGATCATAGACTTCAAAGGTGTTAATGGAATTGCTGCCGCCGACAACCAGAATTTCCTGATTTGAATTCAGCATACGCGTGGCTGTATGGCCGTATCTGGCGTAATTCATGCTCGCTACTTCAGTCCAGGTGTCGGTATCTACATCATAGATTTCAACACCAATGAGAGCACCGCTGTCATTAATACCGCCTACGACCAGGATTTTGTTATTGGGAAGCAATGTGGCCGTGTGCAGGGTGCGGGGTTCATTCATATTGCCATAGGTTGCTTGCCATTGATTGGTGGCAGGATCATAGATTTCACAGCGGGGCGGATAAGTATGGCTGCCATAGACGGTGGTCCCGCCGATCACAACAACCCGCCCGTCCTGTAATAAGGTCATGGTGAAATTGACGCGCGTTGTGTTCATGTCATCCGCCTGGTACCAGGTACCGGCCTGGGCATGGGTGGAAACAGAAAGAAGCATAAATAAGAGGAAAGCGAGTCTTTTGGTTGCGTGTAGATAATAGCGCACGGCGACGCACGGCGACCATCCTGTGGTTTTTGTTATGGGATTACATTAGAGCAGAGCGGAAAACCAACATAGCAGAAAATCAACTTTATTTTCAATGTTTCTATTTAAATTAACTGAATTCAGCTGGTTAGATTTTCCAGCTTGACAAATTGTTCACGAAGGTAAAAATAATACGTTGCTATGCAAGAAGGGGATGCAAGAAGCAAACCAGAGCAGAATACAGATGTTGAGAATATAATAGCCCGAAATTTATGTATAATATTTGTGAAACCCAAGCATTTTGGTTTCATTTGGTGTTGGAATTATGAATTAAATTACATAAATTGAACAACTAATTTGCCCCATTCAGACAGCGTACATCACAAAATAGAGTTGTGAAAAAATATGATTTCTTCACCTAATCTCTTCACGCTGAGATCCCATTATCTTTTGCATCACCTTGTTTGGGGTTATAAAACATTCTGTTCTGGATCGCACGCACCATCTTACCAGGTTGTGAACTAGTGTAGGCCCTTTTAGTAATCGATTTTGTTAATTGGTCCTGTGGGCTTTATAGCCGAAAGGAGGCATCATGTATAAAACCATATTGGTACCTTTGGATGGTTCCAAGTTGGCAGAAGCCATCCTGCCGGAAGTGGAAGAGCTGGCATTAGTATTAAAAGCCAGGTTAAACTTGATCCGGGTAAGCCGGGCGCATGTATTTCCGGGAGCCGATCCCACCGACTCGCAAGTACGGGTGGTTCGGAGCGCTGAGGCGTATCTGGAGGGCTTGAAGGAGAAACTGTCTACTAAATTAAACGACATTGAAACCCACGCGTCTTATGGCAGCCCGGCCGATAAAATATTGGAAGTCAGCCGACGCCAGGATATTGATTTGATTGCCATGTCGACCCATGGGCGCAGCGGAATAGGGCGGTGGCTTCTGGGTAGTGTGGCCGAAAAAGTGGTGCGCCACAGTGATGTGCCGGTGTTGCTCCTACGTGCCCAAGATATAGGAGAGAATCCCGCTCGAAATGATGGCGATAGACCGGTAAACCCCCATGCTGGTATACGGCCATTGCCGTTTTGACACCCATAAAATAAACGGCAACCCGCTTTTGGGTGGCCGTTTATTTTAAAGATTACCAAACGGTAATCTTGCGGTCATGTTGCGGTTAGAATTGAGTGCTAAGTTAAGCGTTAATTAACGAAAACATTTTACCGTACCATGAACACAAGGAGATTCTACCATGAACAAAACCGATAAAATTATAAGATTCATCATGATTGTCATATTGGTGGGTACGATTGCCGCCGCCGCTCCCGCTGTAATAACGGCCTCTCAAAACCCGGACGTACCAATGGTACCCAACAATTTCAGCCAGTTGGCCAAGGATGCCAAACCGAGCGTAGTCAATATTCGAACGGTTACCACGGTCAAGGGCGGCGGACGCGTTTTTCGGCATTTTTTCGGCAATCCATTTAACGAAAAAAAGAATCCCTTTGATGAGTTCTGGGGGCCCAATAATCAGCCCCAACAGGATTTTAAGCAGCGCAGCCTGGGATCGGGTTTTATTATCGACAAATACGGCTACATTGTGACCAACAACCATGTGGTGGAAAATGCCGATCAGATCACAGTCAAACTGGCCGATGAAAGGGAGTTTGATGCCGAGATTGTCGGTCGTGATCCCAACACCGATCTGGCCTTGATTAAAATTTCTGCTGATACGGATTTGGTGCCGATTCAAATGGGGAATTCAGATAAGCTGCTCGTGGGTAATTGGGTGGTTGCAATCGGCAGTCCCTTTGGCTTGGAACAAACCGTGACCGCCGGCATCGTCAGCGCCAAGGGTAGAATCATCGGTTTTGGACCCTATGAAGACTTTATTCAAACTGATGCTTCCATCAATCCCGGTAATAGCGGCGGCCCACTTGTCAACTTGCGCGGAGAGGTTGTGGGTATCAATACGGCTATCGTTGCCAGCGGACAGGGAATTGGCTTTGCGATCCCAGTTAATATGGCAAAGACAATTATTTCACAGTTAAAATCGTCGGGTGAAGTGACGCGAGGATGGCTGGGTGTCGGCATTCAGGATCTATCGGATGAGTTGAAATCTTATTATGGCGTCAAGGATAGCGGCGGCGTCCTCATAACTCAGGTGTTTGAAGGTGATCCTGCTGACAAAGGCGGCATCAAAGCCAACGACATCATAATCGAAATCGATGGCAAGACCGTCAAAACCGCTCGGGAACTGTCCGGTATCATTGCCAACACTCAGGTTGGCACAAAGACAACTATAAAATTCTTGCGTGATGGCAAAATCAAGACTGTCCGGGTGGAACTTGCCAAACGTGATGACACTGAGCTGCTGGCCAGGCGTCCGAGTAGAGACACCAGTGATGATTTAGGTCTCGAACTCATGGATTTATCCAAGGAAAATGCCAGCCAATTCGGATTGGAAGCGGATGAGACCGGGGTTTTGGTTGTAGGAGCCAAACCCGGTAGCAAAGCAGCCGAGGCCGGGATCCGGCGTGGAGATCTCATCAAGGAAGTCAACCATCTGCGGGTCGCTTCGATACGTGATTATACCAAGGTGGTCAAAAAAATCGATGAGGGCGATGACGTGCAGTGCCTGATTCGACGCGCACGTGAGGGGTTTGTGGTGGTCACCTTCACAAAATAGTTTACATGAAAGTTGACAAAAAGAAATAACCCCGCCTGAAGGCGGGGTTATTTCTTTTTAAAGGAATGGTAGTGGTTTACCGGTACGATATGCCAGGGCCTGACACGTGGCGATATGTTGTTTGTCGGGCCCCGATACATTAATATCATATACCGCGGTTTTTGGGGTACGACTGGTTTCTATGGCCTCAGCACGAAGCCGGGCACCATTTGGCGGGCTGGCGATATAAGTGACATTGACATTAAGTGCTACGGCTATGGTGCCATGGGTCTGACCGGCAGTTTCAAACGCTTCGTCAATCAAGGCATAAATAGCGCCCCCGTGAGCGCGATCATATATATTGCTCATGGTTTCCGGTAAATAATCCATTTCGACGACCGATCGCCCCGTATCAAGTTCCACCAATTCGATTTTAAATGTATTGGCCAGGGCTTCGTGTTTAACCGCTGTTTCAATTGCTTTTTTTATGTTGGGATCCATAACTTATCTCCTGAATCCTGCATGAAATTTGATGAGATTTTTCTATTATAGCAAATAACGGTTGGCATTGATGTTGCTATGCAGCCAATAACAGGGC
>CAZWEO010000194.1:0-7116 GCA_964633115.1 uncultured Desulfobacterales bacterium | reverse complement strand
TAGCTAAGTTCGGAATGGATAACCGCTGAAAGCATCTAAGCGGGAAGCCAACCTCGAGATTAGATATCCCCTCTATTGGGAAACCAGTAGAGCTGAAGACTCCTTGAAGACTACAAGGTTGATAGGCCCGATGTGCAAGCATAGCAATATGTTTAGCTTACGGGTACTAATAAGTCGTGCGGCTTAGTCATATTCTTATTTATTTCATATTGAACGTTTTTATGTACTCATAGCTTGATTGGAAGGTATATCCGGTTTTTCGGTGGCGATAGCGAAGAGGAAACACCCGTTCCCATCCCGAACACGGAAGTTAAGCTCTTCAGCGCCGATGGTACTGCATGGGCGACTGTGTGGGAGAGTAGGACGCCGCCGAGAATCTTTTAAAAAGCCCGAATTCACATTGTGAATTCGGGCTTTTCTGCTTTCTGCCATAGGCAGCTTATTGCTTAGTCGTCTTGACCCAATGCAAGAAGATAAATAGGCCCCAGCCCAGGGCCGGCCATTGAACCCAAAAGGAGTCCGGGGACGTGATCATATTGACGATGAACAAAAAAAGGACGACGCCCGTATACATTCCCATGTGTTTGCGCAATCCCATCTTTGAATCGGCTTGATCCCGGTTTATTTTTTTGCCGACCTGCTTTACCCATTGCAGATAAAGCAGCAATCCCCATCCCAGGGCCGGCCAGTGAAACCAGATGGTATCGGCCGATGTGAGCATGTTGATGATAAATAGGAAGCCGATAATACCTGCGTAGGTCCATATGTGTTTACGCAACGGCATAGGCTTTCGCTCCGAATGGACTGGTTTTGTTTTGCTAACTTTGTCAGTTCGGTGTTTTTCTATTTTTTTTGAATCGATTGGTTCTTTTTCAGTTTGCATGGGTTTTGTCTTGATGGATTCTGATTCGGCTTCAAACAGGACCCGGTAGGCACGTATGGGCTTGATAATATTTTTGGCCGGTTTTTCACCCAGGTATTCGTATCCCAATGGCAGCTTGTCTTCAATCTGGTCAAAAGCCGTCCTGGAAATGCAGATACCGCCCGGGTCGGCCATTGCCTCCAGGCGTGCGGCAATATTAACCCCGTCGCCATAGATACGGTCCCCATTCACAACCAAATCGCCCAGGTTGATACCGATGCGAAACAGCATCTTTCGATTGTCCGGCAATTGGGCGTTCTGGGATTTGATTTCTTTTTGGATCGCAATGGCTCCCTGCACCGCATCGACGACACTGGCAAACTCGGCCAGCAGGTTGTCCCCAACCGCATCCACAACGCGTCCATGGTGCTGGTTGACAAGCGTGGCAATCACCTTGCGGTATGCCGATAAGTTCCGGATGGTTGCCGTTTCGTCTTCGCGCATCAGACGGCTGTATTCAGTGACATCGGCACTTAGAATCGCGGCAAGCTTGCGTTTGAGATTTTCTGGAGACATGCGATTTCCTTTATCGGCAATTATTGGTCTATTGATCTGGTTTTTAACTTCGCTATTAATGCCTTGGCCTTTTCAATGGCAGCCCGTTCCTTCTCTTCAGGCGGATCGATCCAGGGATTTGTGACTCTCATGGTGATTTGACCACTAAGTGGCTTTTCAGGAAAAGCTCCCGGATCAAATAGTGAATAATTTTTAAATTTAACGGGTTTTTCCTGATAACACGACCACACCGCCTTGCGGATTGCCTCGGGGTCACCTTCAAATTGCAGATCGATTAGGGACAGTTGTTTTCGAAAACGGTCAATGAAGTTCATCGGCAAATTATAGAGGAACGGATGCGGGGAGGATGTCCCCTGGATGCGTCTTTTATCATCAACACCATTTTGTATCAGTGCCTTTAAAGCTTCACCTGTCAAATGACCTTCCGACTCGGGACCCCCAAGGATCATAAAGCGGATATCAGGTTGCTGTGACTCGACTTGAGGGCTTCGAGTGAGCCTCAGTCGCACTCCCCACCGAAGGCTTGCAGCTCGGGATGAATTCAAATGAATGAACGGCGGGTAAACCTTTCGCTTTGGAGCGACAAAGTCAGGTTTCATAAAACCGCTCCTGCAATCTTATTTTTTCTATTATTATTGGCAAGTTAATTATGATTAGCCTGCACCTAAATTTGAGGCTTGTCAAGTCAAGATTGCCTTGCGGCATTCGTATCGCTTCCGTCCGGGCTGCCGCTACATTTTTATGTCGTAACCCGAACTCCGCGGCTTTTAAGCCACAGCCCCTCTATTTCACAAATTGCATAAACATTACAGGTGTGATAGTTTCTCCTCATTTAAGCGCTCAAATCAGGATTTTTTGAATTCGCACTAAGAACGGAGAGATCTATGTTCGCACGCGCCTTAAAAAGCAACGTCATCATCAGTTTGGCGGTATTTCTGTTCATCGGCATGGTTCTGATAGACTTCGTTGTGGTGCGGACTTTTCAACGGCAAATTATTCAAAACGGTGTCGACAAAGCCGCCGGCCTACTTTTTTTAGTCGAAAACGAACTCAGCCATCTGGGTAGTTTATCACGTTTTCCGCTCTCTCCTGGCCTGGCGAATAAAATCCGACCCTTTTCAAAACAGAAAAATGTGACCTGTGCCTATATATCTGCCTTGGATCAAGGCCTGCATGTTTCAATCGGCGAGGATTGTGACCTGAAACCGCAGTTTGAGGATTGGCATCAGCAGGCCATTCAAACCAACCAGCGCCAAATCAATTTTGAGGGGAGTATCTGGGGTGTTTTTTGGTGGCAGCGACACTATGTCATTGTTAGTGCGCCGCTAACAAAGGATGATCAAACAATTGGTGGCATGAGTGTCGTGCATACATTCGAACCAGCGTATCAAGATCTACGCAAATCTCAAAAATTTGTCGCTTTATATCTCATCATCAATATCACCATCTTGACGTTCATCGGTTTTCAACGTCTTTTTAAAATATTTTTAGAACCCATAGAACGGCTTGCCAAAAGAGCCGAGGACTATCAGGATACAGATGAGTCCTTCTTTCCGGTGCGTAAACAGGACAACGAACTACATGTCTTATCAAAATCGCTTAACAGCATGACGCAACGTATCACTGAAGACAAGCTTAAGCTCAAGTCCGCTGTGCAGGCCCTGGAAAAATCAAATGTTGAATTGCAAAAGGCCCAGGCAGAGATAATCCGTGCTGAGAAGCTGGCTTCGGTGGGACGGCTTTCCTCAGGTATTGCACATGAAATCGGCAATCCTATCGGCATTATTATGGGCTATCTGGAATTGCTCAAGCAGGATGATATCGAATCGCAGGATAAGGCTGAATACATCTTGCGAACCGAAAAAGAACTTCAAAGAATGGACACAGTTATTCGGCAGATGTTGGATTTGTCTAGACAATCGGATGCTGGTTCAGAAGTTGTGGCTGTCCATACCGTCATCGCGGACATTGCCGAGGTCCTAAAGGTGCAGCCACTTATGTCCAATATTGATTTGGAATTGGACCTGTCGGCTGAAAATGATCGTGTTAAAGCCGATCCCAACCAATTACGCCAGGTATTTCTGAATTTAGCCATCAACGCCACCGATGCCATCGCTGCTGATATGAAAAAGGAATCCGGTCGCCTTGAAATAAGCAGTCAGCTTAAGAAAGTCGAATCGTCTAATAACCAGAATTCCTACGGTGATATTGAAATTTTATTCAGGGACGATGGTCCTGGTATCAACTCGGGTGTGTTGGAAAACATTTTTGACCCATTTTTTACTACCAAGGATCCAGGAGAAGGGACCGGCCTGGGGCTTTACGTCTGTTTTATGATTATTGATGCCTTCGGAGGGCGTATCCAGGCGCGTAACCGGGCTGCGGGCGGAGCGGAGATACGGATTACTCTTCCGTTAGCAGGAGAATCCACAGAATTATGCCATAACTAGGTATGCTATTGAATTGTTATATGGGATGCTACCAAGCCTTTGGCTATTATTTGCGCTCCGCGCGTAATTTATGGTTATTTCCTTAGTGTCATTCATTGTTGCTATCCGCTGTGATGAGTACGCACAAAGTGCAAATCACGCACAAAGTGCAAATTACGCTTGAAAGGCAAATGACATTAAGGATCAACAGAAAAAAAGAGGAAATTTCTATGGCCGAGGATAACCCAACAAACGATAGAAAGCGCTTATTAATCATCGATGACGAAGAAAATATGCGTCACATGTTGACGGCAATGCTGAAAAGTTTTGGTTATGAGGTTGCCTCGGCTGGGGATGGGTTGCAAGGACTGGCATTGGCGGATGAGACCGATTTCGATTTCATTCTCTGTGATATCAAGATGCCCCAGATGGATGGCATCGCCTTTTTAGAGGCTGCCAGACAACAGAAAATCACCAGCACCATCATTATGATGTCTGCGTACGGCAGCATTGAAACCGCCGTCACCGCCATGAAAAATGGTGCCTATGATTATATTTCCAAACCATTTAAAGCCGATGAAGTTCAAATGGCCTTAAAAAAGGCCGAGGAGCGTGAGGGCCTGCGGCGTGAAAACCAACGTCTGCGTGAGAAGATAGCGCACATCGAGGAGCATTACCGATTTCAAAATATGATCGCAAAAAGCAGTGCCATGAAGGAAGTTTTCCAGTTGGTGCAAAAGGTGGCCCAGTACGACACCACTGTTTTGATTTCTGGCGAAAGTGGCACCGGTAAGGAATTAATAGCCAAAGGGATTCACCTGGCCGGCAATCGCTCTAAAGAGGCCCTGGTGTCTGTTAACTGTGGCGGCATACCTGACAATTTACTGGAAAGTGAATTTTTCGGCTATCTGAAAGGTGCTTTTACAGGGGCAGACAGAGATAAAAAAGGGTTGTTTCAGGAGGCCCATAGGGGAACCATTTTTCTGGATGAAATTGGCGAACTACCTACACCCTTACAAGTGAAGCTTCTGAGAGTCTTACAGGAAAATGAGATTATGCCCGTGGGCAGCACCAAATCAATTCCTGTGGATGTGCGTGTGATTGCCGCTAGCCAGAAAAGTCTCGAAGACGCAGTCAAACAGGGTCAATTTAGGGAGGATTTGTATTACCGATTAAAGGTATTAAATATACCCCTACCGCCGTTAAGAGATCGCAAGGAGGATGTGCCCCTTCTGGTGGACCATTTTATCAACAGATTCAATAAACGACTTAAAAAGGAGATCCAGTCTGTTACTACTGGGGCACTATCGAGTTTGCTTGACTACAATTGGCCGGGAAATGTCAGGGAGCTGGAAAATGTCATTGAGCGGGCGGTGGTGCTGGCGGATGAAGAAAAGATTCTGCCTGAACACTTGCCGCCTGAGCTTTCCACGAAATCATCACCATTTAGCATTGAAGACTTGGCGCAAACTTTTTCATTGAAGTATGCCCGCAAAGTACTGGAAAGGAAAATGATTGTACGCGCCCTCAAAGAAACCAACGGAAATCGTACCCAAGCATCTAAATTATTGGAACTCAGCCATCCGTCTTTGTTGAGTAAGATGAAGGCGTATGAGATAGACCTTTAGCGCGTTTTGAGGTACGCGTTACAGGTTTCGTGTTTGCAGATTGGGATGTAGCTGCAGGGTAGAATGGGCGGAGGTTTGGAGGGAGTTACGAGTTTCGGGGTTCGGGTTGCTGTACAAAGGATAATAAACATCGAACATTTAACATCCAACATCGAGCGAATTAGACACGGGATAGCGGTTTGCAGGGAGTTTTGGATTTAGAATTGAGCATTATGCAATAAACTATAAGCAACCTAACAGTCTAATAGTCTTCAGCCTATCTGCCTATTTTTGGATCCTTGAATAAATAAAAAGGGGGAAGTACAGCATGACCGACCAGACTATGCTAAATGAAGCCTTCCAGGTAATCTTGAAAGTTATGATTGCCACCGGGCAGGCGCCCCATTATGTGGAATTGGCCAAGAAACTCGGTCTATCCCCGGAAGAAGGGCGCCAGACTCAGCAGGAATTGTTTTCAGCCGGTATCGCCGGTTGGTTGCACCCGGGTACCGATCTGATTGCTTCGTTTGCACCTTTTAATAACCTGCCGACCATGTATCGCATCACCATCGAAGCCGAACAAAAGTGGTTTGGCCAGTGAGGATTTGAATCGCTGGCGGTCAGCTGGCTTTTTCCAGGGAAAATCGTGCAGGTGGAATTTTATTGCCTGGATTGTGGAGAAAAGCTTTTCCTGGAAATCAAGGATGGGCGGATTCTAAATGAAGATGCCAATACCTACATGGCCTATGTCTCTGTGCCGTTTTGGAAATGGTTTGAAAATATCCCCTATGCTTGAGGTACCATGAATTTCTTCCGGTCGGAAGAACATATTCGTAACTGCGCCGGCTTTGTGGCTGGTACCGAGGAAGGCATTACCCCTTTGCCGGATATGCTCAAACTCTTTTCAGGCCCTTATTTTACCCGTCGCCAGGATCTGGACTATTTGGTACATAAGCGTGAGTATGCCCAGGAAATGATTCAGACCATGAAGGCGGTTGGGAAGACGGGACCGTTCTGGAAACGTAAAAAATAGTGAATTAAGCATAGCTTTATTCACTATTTTTTACGTAGTGATTCTAAGCAATTGAAAGGTAATATGTCTACACAAAGCATATTGGTTCCGCTCTATACCATCGCTGCCAATATTTCTACACGGTTAAGTTGAGTAACCATGATTACAAGTTCGCGCAGCAGAGTTAAGTTACTGGCGGCGGTGATATGGTATAGCGGCGGTTTTATCTTGCTGTGGAAGGCGGGAGAACTTTTGCAAAGAGCGATGATGGTACGGCCCGGGGATGGTTTTCCCTGGGCTGTTTTGCTTTTTGGCGCTATCATCGGGATTTTGAAGTCGCGCTATCTTTTTGCACAGGTTTGTAAAAAGAATCTGCAACGGATCGATTCCATTTCCAAGCCCAAAATCTGGCAGTGTTACCGGCGGCGTTTTTTTATATTTTTATTCCTTATGGTCATGGTTGGAATTCTTCTATCAGATTGGTCCCAGGATCAATATGTAATGCTGCTTGGCGTAGCGGCGTTAGATTTGTCGATTGGTGTGGCCTTGCTGGGGAGCAGTTATATATTTTGGAAGGTAAGCAGTCAATAAACCCCATCTTCACAAGGAGCTAAAAGCATGTCATGATGG
>CAZWEO010000193.1:0-7162 GCA_964633115.1 uncultured Desulfobacterales bacterium | reverse complement strand
CCATACACACTTTTAACCTTTATGTCTACAATTAAATTGCGCTGTAGTGTTAGGACAAAGCCTTTTATAAAAAGACAAAGACTAGATGTCAAGGTGATATCCAGACACCATGCATATACGTACAAAATATACCTACACTCATGAATGCGATTAACCGATCCATTGCCATTGAGATACTAGCCGGATTATTTTTGGTACTGACGGTCGTTTTGTTTTGGCGGCAACCGATTCTGGCCACAATATTGCTATCCACCGGAATTGCGCTATGGCTATGCTATTATCGCAACCGTGCTGATGCCGCAGCCATGCTGTGGGCTGCGCTTTTAGGCACACCTTCTGAAATGCTGTGTGTTTACAAAGGGGTCTGGGCCTACCAGGCACCGGGTGTGATTCTGGGTATTCCGGTCTGGATCCCTTTGATCTGGGCTTCGCTTTTCTGTTTGTTCCGCAGAATCGTTTTGACGCTACTAGACCTGGTCAATCGCCGTTGGCCCGATCCCAACACATTATCCCGGAGAATCCTGTTTAACGCTCTGGAAGCTATAATAATTGTTTATTTTATTTGGGTGGCCTTTTCGATCGCGCGATCGATTGCCCTGGTATATGCCATTATCATCCTAATCGCAGCATTTTTTTGGCGCCAGGAACGCGATGTACTGATCTTCTTGGTGGGGGGATTTTTAGGTACGCTGGGTGAGTTTATCTGCATGCAACTAGGCTTTTGGCAGTATCATTACCCTTATTTTAAATCAATGGGATTACCACTCTCTTTAACCATGGCCTGGGGCCTCAGCGCCGTCATGATCGGCAGACTGGCCATGCGCTGGGAAACTAAGTCGGCAATCCCATCCCCTCGGCAAAACCAAACTGATTGATACACTTTAATCGCCAACCCCAACCTTTTTGATCGCCCGTTTCATCTGCTCTAAGCGAACTTTCAAGGTACCAGTATATCCCAGAGCTATCCGCAAAAGACCTGGTGAGAGCCCCATTCTCTGCTGATCTTCGATATCGATTTCAGACGATGTCGAAGAACCGGAACAACTGATCAAGGTATCAAAATAGCCCAGGGACACGGCAATCAGTCCAAACTTTTCCTGGTTTTGAAGGACCTCCATCAGGTCTTCGGCCTTTTCACGGCTGCCACAGTCGATGGCCATAATCCCGCCAAAGCCATAACCATCATTACGCAAATGCTTGGCCAGCTCATGTTGGGGATGATCCGCCAGCCCCGGGAATATCACACCTACGCCCATCTCCCGTAGCATCTCGGCCATGGCAACCGCCCTACGGCTATGTTCGCGCATGCGGATGGGTAGATGCGGCAAACGCTGAATCACATCAAATGCCACACGGGGATCCATGGTCGGCCCCAGCAACATTACACGCCCCGTATGCAGGTCCATGAGATCTTGGGCAAAGGCTTTGTCTGCACAGATGGCACCGGCAATCAGGTCACTGGCTCCGTTGATATATTTCGTCAGGGAATAGACCACAACATCCGCCCCCAGGAAATGCGGTGAAAAAATCATGGGTGAAAAGGTATTATCCACAACGAGTTTGATACCCTTAGCAGCGATCAGCTTGGATAGGGCGGGAATATCGGCAATTTGCAGCGTGGGGTTGCCCATGGTTTCCGTAAAAATGACCCGGGTATCTGCCGTAATAGCATCCTGAACGGCTGTCATATCGGTAATATTCACAAATGTGGTACGAATTTTCATCTGGGGTAAGAGCGATTCAAGCAGGGCGTGCGTACCCCCATATATGGCTTCACTGGCAACGATATGATCACCGCTTTTGCAAATCTGTAGCAAGGCGCACGAAATAGCAGACATACCGCTGGCCGTGCATACTGCCGCCTGTGTTCCCTCCATGGCGGCCAAATAGCGTGATAATACATCCACCGTCGGATTGAAATGACGGCTATAGAGAAAACAACCGTTCTTTTCCGGACCTTTGAGGCCCTCGAAGATCTCCGGC
This sequence comes from uncultured Desulfobacterales bacterium, assembly GCA_964633115.1. Taxonomy (GTDB): domain Bacteria; phylum Desulfobacterota; class Desulfobacteria; order Desulfobacterales; family B30-G6; genus B30-G6. Next base: position 5,179 of record CAZWEO010000193.1, on the reverse strand, counting down.
ATGGTGCCCGGGTGCATCACCGTAAATGTGGCGGAGCGGGATATGGAAGGGGCCACACCACCGTGTTCGCCAAACTCTCGGCGGGCATTCATCAGCGCCTTTTCGGGATTATAGGATTTCAAAATTTACCTCCCTTGGATCAGTTCAGCCCCATGCCAATGGTTAATCCCACGGCAATACCCAGCCCTATAAAAATAGCTGCTACGACAATACCTACGGCGATATTCTTTTCAGCCAGTTGTCGGGCCGTGTCAAACGGCGTCAGCTTATCAAAAATGACATAACCGATAACCATAAAACCCAGGGTTAAAATTGCACCGAAGATCGCGTACCCCATGTTGATCAATGCAATCGAAAGTTCCATCAGTATAATACTCCTTTGATTTGATCGATTTTGTCGATATAGCCGATTGTTTCACGACTATGTCTGCCGGTCACCACCTCCAGGTTGGCCGAAATGGAGTCCCACAAGTTGGGGTCGAGCCCTTTGTTGCGAGCAACCTTTTGTGTTTTCAAGATATTTCCTTTTCCGGCGTTGTATGAACCGAACATAAAGTTGATCCGGTCCAGAAATGGGCGCTTGGCTGTCCAGGTATTCCATATTTGGCGGTTATAAAAAATGCCCGCAGCGATATTCCAGCGCGGCTGCAGGCGGGTGCCCTTGATAAGTGGGTATTTACGCACAATCTCATCGAACGTACGGGGCATAATCTGCATGATGCCCTGGGCGCCCACATGCGACTGGGCCTCTGGTTTCAAGCGTGACTCGGCTACAGCCTGGGCCTTGAAAAAACGCCAGTCAAAGTTAGGGCCGAAAAAGCGCTTGCTGTATTTGGAGAAATAGCTGTCGAACTTTATAACCTGATTATAGCGTTCAAACGCCGCCAGCGGTGCGGCGGATATTAATAGCGTCGCCAACACTGTGAAAATCAACAAGTATCTTTGCATAGTTCGTATCAATTTCGCCCGGAGATTTCACACCCCAGAGGTGTCTATTGGTAATTATCACTCAGACGCTAGTTTGAGGTTGCCCGTATATTCTGTCACACCATAGGGCGTCTTGCCGGGTACGCAATCGTGCGGCTTGGTAAATAGGGGATCATCATAAAACTGTTTGAGCAATTCATCCCTATATGTGGGATGAGCAATGCTGGCAATGGCCAGGGCCTTATTGCCAATGGTTAACCCTCTAAGATCGGCGATACCGTATTCGGTCACCAGCACGATGCCATCGTAAGCTGATGCCGTCAGGCTGATGCCCGGTGGATGCATGCGCACTATTTTGGAATCACCTTTATTGGTAAGACTCTTCATGGCAATGATGGGAACACCGATGGCGGTGTTGTTAATAGCACGGATAAAATCAGGTTGCCCACCCACGCCACTATAGTAGCGACGCGGATCGATAAAGTCGGCCCAAACATTGCCAAACAAATCGACACCAATGGCCGTGTTAATGGATATAAACGGTCGATTTGCCCGGATTGTTTCTGCAGCATTGGTGTAGGACGAAGGCCGCATCTGCACCCCGGAGCGCATATGAACATAGTCGTAGAGTTCGCGCGAACCCATGATTAAACTGGTTGTGCTGTAACCCATATTGGTCTTTTTTTTACGATTGGTTACAATGCCGGCCTGTTGCAAGATCATCAGGCCGTCGCCATACAATTCGGTCTGGATACCCAAATCCTTAAGACCGGCACTCTTTACAACGCCAACCACGGCATCCGGTATCTTACCAATTCCCACTTGCAGGGTCGCACCGTCATGTATGAATTGAGATGTGATCAATTCCCCGATCCGACCATCTTCTGGTGGCAGGTCGTCAAAATCAGGGGCCTCGAATTCATACACCGGCTGCACATCGGCTTCGATGATATAATCAATGGACCCAGCATCCACCAGGCTCTGCCCCAGCGTAAAGGGCATACTGTTATCCAGTTCGGCCACCACCACCGAAGCATGGTCGATGGCCGTATGCAGTGCCTCCACTGTTAGTCCCAAACTATATTCGCCCGTGTGGGGATGTTGGCTGACCTTCATGATCACCATTTCGGGCTCGTATTTTTGGCCTTTGCCAATCAATCCATTTAAATTAGCCAGGGTACAGGGCAGATAAAAAGCATGCCCTGCATTGGCTGCCTGACGAACCTCACCACTGGAAAAAATGGAATAGGTCATAATGCGGTCTTGCAGTCCTTCGGCAACATAGGGCACATTTCCTTGGGTCAGCAGATGTACCATGCGGATAAAAGGCAATCGGGGAGTGGCGGCTTTAATATTGCGCGTTAAGGCTTCAATCGATGTTGTGGGTGTGGCCGCATTGGACCCGATATAACAGGTGATGGCCTCATGGCCCTTGAATGATTCTGCCATTACGTCGGCAATTTGGTCCGCACGGATGCGTTTAGGCGAAGGGGTCATAAAAAACACTCCAATTTTCAGAGTTTATAATAGTTATCAAAATACAGTTCCGTTTCCTTCTCTGGCATTTGGTTTCGGAATATATTTCTGACATTTTGGTATAAACTATTCTTTGAATCCATTCTCATGATGCGACCCATCGCACAATGGCTTCTTTTTGGAACCCCCGCATCGACAGAGTGTATAATGGTCGGTACAGGGCAGCAGTTTATCCGAATCCTGGTCATCGATCACAGAAATATCACCCTGGCAGTTGAGCTGCCCGTCCTTTTCGACAACGATTTGGGTTTGGTCATAGTAATTACCGAAATATTCATCTTCGATTTGATAAGACAATGCGCCGGAGGGACATTTCTTGATGGTGGCAATAATATCGGCAGCCGCTGCCGCATCCGGTTCATATTTGGGTGCATCATGGGTCCCGAACACGGCTTCCAATTCACCGCAGTAACCAGCGCCCATACATAGATAGCGATCATATACAATCGTGATCTCCTTGCCCCGGTAGTACTCCAGTTCCTTTTTTCCGGAATCCTCGCGCTTGCCATCGAACCCTGCCTGGGCATGGCTGCCATCGCACAACGGTTTGTACTTGGATTCCCCACAGCGGCACAGCGAACATACCCGCGGCGTTTCAATGACATTGCCATCACTACCCACCAAAGGGGTATCGACGGCCATCAAGGGACTGTACTGACTAAAAATGATCTGACTTTTCTTCATGGTTTAGCTCCCTTTACTGTCGGATGGATGAGGCACAGCAGATTGAGGAACAGAAAAATTGATCCCAATATTATTAGAATAGTTAACAATGCAAATCGACCATGTTGGCGTGTTTATTAAGGCTGGTTTTGCTTTGAATACATGCTGTGCGCCAACTTGACCTTATATGGGGAATCCTATAATAGTCTATACGTTGGTGTCAACGTCCGTTGCTGTCAACGTCCAGCGACACTGTCGGTGTCTTATGATTGATTAAATCTGGATATTGCCCACCACTCAGTCACCAGGCCATGGGAAAAAACGTGCGATGAAACCCCGTTCACAAACCATAATCATCTTAGCCATTTGCTTTGTCTGCCTGGGCATCTTGAGCATATATATCATCCCCAACCTCTGGTTCCAACGGCATCTGACCAAAAATTGGAATATCCCCGATTCCGGTATGGATGCCGCGGAGTTCCCCCGACCCCCAAACCGGCTGTGTCTCATTTTTGCCCTGGACGGTGTCCCCTTTGACATCATGAACGAACTCTATGCTGAAGGTTATTTTAAAGATTTCTACAAACCAGGCCGGCTGGTGAGCACCTTTCCCTCCTTGACACGAACGGCATTTTCCAAAATGCTCGTTGGTGGTAAGCCCTTTGGATATGAGCGACTCTATTTTGACAGTTCTGCAAACCAAATCAAGGGATTCAATCTAATTAAAAAACTTTTCAGCACCGAGAATGAACACCTGGATTATCATCCCAAATTGCATTTTCTCGGATTTCCCGGCTATATTGCCTATGTTTTTCCGGACAAATTTACCACTGCCGCCATTGATGGGTTTAAAAACAGAATACTGAATTTCGAGGGGAATGAATTCATTGCCTATATGGGACTATCTGATGCCATTGCGCATGTACGCGGCCGGCAAGCTCAAAAGGAGTTTTTGAAACAGATCAGCACGCTGATGGACATGACACGCAATGAATTGGGCATATTACTGGATGTCATCATGTTTTCTGACCACGGCAACAATTATGCTGACAATCGGCATGTCGATTTGGTTACGGCTCTCGAAAACGGCGAGTTTCGGGATGCATCTGAGCTGATTAAACCGACTGATTTCGTTCTGCCACGCAATGGTTTTGTGAGTATTGCCGCGCTTTACACCCAGCCACATAATGCCGGCAACATTGCCACGATCCTATCCCAGGTTGAAGGTGTCGATTTTTCCGTATTTCGTCAGGATCAATCTGTGATCGTGCAGGGTGCGGCAGGTTCCGCCCGTATATCAAGACGCGACAACCATTACCGCTATGAGGTCATGCCAGGCGATCCTTTATATTTGGCCAATATCCAACGCCGCCTGCGAAACGAAAATCCTACCGATGGCGGGGGTTATTTCCATGAATCCGTCTGGTGGCAAGCCACGCAGAACCATATCTACCCGGATCCCCTGCGCCGTATTTGGGAAGGCCTGCATGACCTGGTTCAACATCCGGCCACCCTATTGATCAGCCTTAAAGACGGTTTTGGCTTTGGCCCGGCCATTTTTGATCAGTCTATTCTCAGCCAGCGAGCTGGTACGCATGGCGCTTTGCTGGACACCCATTCCAACGGGTTTCTGATGAGCGACTTTATGCCCGTTAAAGCTTACAATCGGCCCCAAACAGTGGCAAATCTATTGGCCGGCGCTGCTGAAGCCAAAAGGAAAGGGAAGAAGCTGTGGCCCTTTAACTAATCACAACTTAAAACGAAACTCTGACTATATTTAAGGAGAATCCATGCAAAAATATATCAAGGTTGCCGTATTCGAAAACACCACCGAGGCCCAGCTGGTGGAATCGATTCTGAACGAACAAAAACTGCCGTATCGGATTCGATCTTTTCACGATACCGCTTACGATGGGCTGTTTCAGGTCCAAAAAGGTTGGGGCGAATTATTCGCACCACCTGAATCTGAAGCGGAAATTTTGTCTATTTTAAACTCAGTTAGGCTGAATATAAGCGTGAAATATTGTTAAAAATCTCAAAAAGTACTCGAAAT
>CAZWEO010000192.1:0-7221 GCA_964633115.1 uncultured Desulfobacterales bacterium | reverse complement strand
TTAAATATGTTTACAATGAAAAGCCCCGATCGGTTGATAAGCGATCGGGGCTTTTCATTTTATAATTATTTTGCAGCGTAGCTGCCTGCTTTAAAATCGCGCCACCATTTTAAAGCTCTTCGATGGCCTCAGTCAACTCCGGCAGAAAATCAAGGATATCGGCTTCGATACCCACGTCCGCTACCTGAAAAATGGGGGCCTTGGTGTTTTTGTTGATGGCTACAATAAAGGGATTGCCCTTGAGCCCGCCCAGATGCTGGAACGATCCGCTGATACCGCAAGCCATATAAACCTTGGGCTTGACCGTCTGGCCACTCGTACCCACTTGGCGGGATTTTTCCAGCCATTTGGCATCCACGATGGGGCGCGAACAACTCACCACGGCACCCATGGCCTTGGCCAGGTCTTCGGCGATTTCAATATTATCTTCATCCTCGATACCGCGTCCAATCGATACCAGGACATCCTCTTTGGTAATATCCACATCGCCCACTTCGGCTGCCACGGTTTCAAGATAAACCCTTTTGGTCGTCAAATCGCCTGCCTCGGCCGATTTATCCAGCGCTTGGCCGGAAGCACTTTTGCTTTCATCCGGCTGGAAAGCACCGGGCCGCACATTGATGATGGCACCAGCGGCAATATCACAGGATACGTGGGTACTGACCGCGCCGCCATATTCCTGGCGCACGCATTTCAGAACCGAACCGTCTAGGCCCTCAAACCCGACGACATCGGCCACAAAAATTGAGTCCATTTTGATGGAAAGTCCCGGAGCCAAATCCATACCAAAGGTATCGTGGGGCACCAAAAGCGTGCGATCCAAAGGCAATATGTTTAGCAGCACATTGCGAATAATTTCTGCATTGGGATATGCCAGGGCTTCGTTATCCACCTTCCAGACCTCGGCGTAAGATGCCGCCAAATCATTGCAGAGCGCATCGATCCCCGAACCCACTACCACCGCCGTAGGAGCTGTACTGGCATCGAGTTGTTTGGCCGCAGTTACCAGCTCCAGAGCTGAATCATCAGGGACCCCATCCTTATACGTAATATAGCAAAATATCTGTCCTGACATTATTTGAGCCCTCCTTTGGCCTTGAGTAGTTCAATCAGTTTCTCGACGATCTCTTCGGTGCTACCTTCCAGCATCTCAGCGCCTTCTCCCAGCTCCGGAACAAAATAGTCCAAGCATTTAACACCGGCACCGGCAGCGCCGACAGTATCAGCTGCAAGCCCCAGGTCGCCGGGGCCATGCACGGGAATATCAATGGAAGCCACCTTGCGGATCCCCCGGATACCCACGTAGCGCGGCTCGTTGATACCGGTCTGGATAGAAAGCACACATGGCATTTCAATTTCACTCATTTCCTGGTTACCGCCCTCGATTTCGCGTCCGATTTTGAGTTTTTTGTCATCAATGACCTCAATCGTGTTGACCAGTGATGCATAGGGCATATCCAGCATGGCCGCCAGCATGCCGCCCACCTGGCCAGCTCCGTCGTCTGCCTGAGCGCCGGTCAAAATAAGATCATAACTGCCTTTTTCAACGGCAGTCTTTAGAATGGCCGCAATACCTTTTCCGTCGGAACCTTCAAAGGCATCATCCGAAAGCAACAGACCATGGTCGGCACCCATGGCCATTTCGCGCCGCACCACCTCTTCGGATTCTTCATCGCCAACTGAAACCACGGTGACGCTACCGCCTTTGTCATCCCGGATCTGGATGGCTTCCTCTACGGCATAATTGTCCCATTCGTTGACCGAATATACCAGATCATCAGTTTCAATCCCGCTTCCGTCGCTGTTGACCTCGATTTCGTTTTCTGCTGTATCCGGTACTCTTTTGACACATACCAAGATTTCCATTTCCTACCTCCCACTTTTTATTTTAATCAATTCCTATTCAGAAGAAGCTGATTCGTTATTATCCGTATGCTGAACCACCAGTTCGGCCAAATCAATGGCTTCCATTTTACCTTCCATGCCGGCGACCTTGATGGCGTCTTCCATATTGACCAGGCAGAATGGACAGGCCGTAACAATCACATCCGCACCGGCTTCGGCTGCCATCTCCACCCGCAAGACACCCATGCGCTGTTCTTCCTCGGGTTCATAAAACAGCATCAGGCCGCCACCGCCGCAACAAAAGGAACGATCGCGACACTTTTGCATGTCGACCCGTTTCAGTCCAGGGATAGCATCCAGTACGGCCCGCGGTTCATCATAGAGATCGTTATGCCGCCCCAAGTAGCAAGGATCATGATAGGTATAAACTTTGCCATTGCTACCGTTGGCAGACAGCTTTAGATCGCCTGATTTTATCTTTGCCAGGATAAATTGGCTGATGTGTTCAACCGGTGGAATCTCGACATAATCATTTTTAAGCGCGTTAAAGGCATGCGGATCGGCTGTAATAATCTTTTCAACACCACTATTCAAAATCGCATCTGTATTTTTGTCGCGTAAATCTTGAAACAGCATTTCCTCGCCAAAGCGGCGGACCTCATGGCCGCTATCCTTTTCAGCCTTACCCAGGATGCCAAAATCCTCCCCAGCTGCGGTCATAACCTTGGCTGTAGCGCGTCCAATATCCTGCATGCGGTCATCGTAAGAGGTTATGCTGTCTACAAAATAGAGGGTCGGCGCCGACTCTTTTTTACCCAGAACTTTAACCGGACTCTCCTCGGCCAAGTCCTTGGTCCATTCTATGCGTTTCTTTTCCATCTTGCCCCAAGGATTACCTCTTTTTTCCAGGGCACGCAGCGGTTTTTGCAGCGACTGCGGCACCGCGCCTTCATCCACCATTCCCCGGCGCAGGTCTACAATTTTATCGATATATTCAATCCCCAAAGGACATTCCTGCTCACAGGCGCCACAGGTAGTGCAGGACCAGATTTCATCGTCGTCATACACGGTCTCCATCAGCGGCTTACTTTCCGGAAAGGCAGCTCCCAACGGATAGATGGGATGGCTCGTAAACAACGCGTCACGACCTTTGATGGAGATAAAACGTGGTGATAAGGGACGTTTGACCGCGTTGGCTGGGCACTGGTCCGAGCAGCGGCCGCAATCGGCGCAGGAATAAAAATCCAGCATGTGTTTCCAGGTAAAATCAGTGAGATTTTTAACCCCAAAGGACTCCAGGTCATCCAACTGTTCGTCACTGATGCCGTGTTGAACCGGCTTGACATTACCGCGCTCAATCCGCATGAAAAACACATTAAATATGGATGTGATCACATGAAAGTGCTTGCCCAGCGGTAAAAAGCACATGAAAAAGAAAAATGTGATATCATGGATGTAATATATGCTCAGATGGATCGCCTGTAGGCTACTAATTGATGCCCCGCCCAGCAAAAGCTTGAAAAACCAGGCCAGACTTAGGGGAGCAATCAGCTCGCCGTGCAGACCCTTTTGAACCTGTGCGGCAGCAGTGCTGGCTTCAAACAGGCTCTCGGAAATCATGAGCGTGGCAATCAGACAGAGGACAAAAACTGCCTCGCCGGTATGATCTTTGCCGTAGCGCTCCGGCACGGCATAGCGAGCTGGTTTGATGATACCCCTGCGAATCATGGCGATGATACATGCGACCAGCACCGCGGTCGCGGCATAATCTTTAAGCAGGCTGTAGACAACTCCCAAGCCACCGCCCAAACCTGGAAATACAAAATTTTCAGAGATACCGATGATCACGAGGGAAGTGGATCGGATACTCAAGATTAAAAAACCTATAAAAATAATGATGTGCAAAACGCCGGCCAACATGTATCGGGGCTGTCTGAATTGCAGCAACCATATTTTAATCAGTTTACCAAACCGTTCTCCAAAGCGATTCCAGCGCAGGTCCGGTGCTGCCTTGAGCAAGGGAATGATGCGCATGGCCATGATATAAGAAAAAACCACCACGCCGATTAGGGGAATTAACCATGAAAAAGTAATTGTCGCAATCCCGATGAAGCTTGCATTCGCCGGGGGAATCAACACAGTTTCCATTAAAACCTTTCCTTATTATATTGAACGGTGATTCATTTTATTACACAACTCGTCGTCGATATCATAAAAGCATCAACCGGGCAAGCCTCCATAAAAAAACCATGTAGATGAAACCATGTACACATATGGAGATAAAATTACAGCCCGTTTTCATAGATCTTATCGGAAATTTCAACTCACGGTTTTTTTATTTGCCGCCGAAAGAATCCTCGCCAATCTGCATAATAGCATCGCTATTGTTTAGAATGGCGTTCATTTTCCCAATGCTTACCGGCAATATCGACTGGATAAAAAACTCAGCACTTTTGATCTGGCCTTCATAAAAAGCGCGATCTTTTTTCTTGGCACCGGCTTCGAGCCGCTCCCCTGCAATGGATGCCCGCCAGAGAAGCATCCAGGCCAATACGGCGTCGCCCATGACCTCCATAAAAGGATAAGCATGTGCAAACGCGTCCATGACCTTTTCCGACATGGCTGTTTTGCCCATGTGCATGGCGACTTCGCCCAGCTTGTTGACCGTTTCGGTCAGTTTATCAGCCAGGTTGGCTAGCGCTGGTATTGCTTTGGCCCGGGCAATAGCAGCCTGGACTTCTCCCAGTAGATCCATGATCGGCCGGCCCTCATTCATGCCCAGTTTGCGGCCCAGCAGATCCATGGCCTGGATACCGTTCGTACCCTCATATATCATGGTGATACGGCAATCCCGAACGAGTTGCTCCTGGGGATACTCCTTGATATAGCCATAGCCGCCATATACCTGCATACCCATATTGCAGACATCATAGGCACGATCCGAGACATAACCCTTGGCAATCGGTATCAGAATATCCACGAGACCCTCGAATTTTTCTATTTCAGCATCATCACTGGAAATTTCGACCCGATCGTCACAGAAAGCCACATAATAGAGCAAACTGCGCATCCCCTCCACATATGCTTTCATGGTCAGCAATTGACGGCGTACATCCGGATGCTGAATAATGGGGACTGATTTGGTATCTTTTTCCCCATTCATGACAGCTTGCAGGTTTTTTCCCTGAATCCGTTCACGGGCATAGTTGATGGCGTACAAATAGGAGGCACTGGCACAACTCAGGCCCTGCATACCCACCAGCAGGCGGGCTTCATTCATCATCAAAAACATGGCGCGCATGCCTTTGTTTTCTTCTCCCAACAAAAACCCGCGGCAACTGTCTTTGCCACCCAATGTCAGCGAACAAGTCGAGTTGCCGTGAATGCCCATCTTTTCTTCAACGCCCGTACACACCACGTCGTTGGCCTCTCCCAGGCTACCGTCATCGTTGACCCATATTTTGGGCACCAAAAACAGTGAAATCCCCTTAGTCCCCTCGGGCGCGCCTTCAATTCGGGCCAGCACTGGGTGAATGATGTTTTCGGCTAGATCATGGTCGCCAGAGCTGATAAAAATCTTGCTACCGGTGATGCTGTAGGTACCGTCTTCATTTTTAACCGCCGTACTTGTCAGGGCACCCACGTCCGATCCGGCCTCGGGCTCGGTTAAAAGCATGGTCCCGGTCCATTCACCGCTATACATCTTTTTTAGAAATAATTTCTTGAGTTCATCCGACCCGAAAGCCTCCACCAGTTTGCCGGCTCCATGGGTTAGCCCCGGATACATCATGAAAGCGTAGTTGGCGGCATTGAAATAATCACTCGCCGCCAGCGCCACCGTACGTGGCATTCCCTGGCCACCCCATTCAGGATCCTCGGTCATGGCCAGCCACTCGCCCTCCTTGAATAAGTCATAAGCCGAGTGAAATTCCTTGGGGACGGTGACCCGACCGCTTTCAAATCGGGCACCTTCCTTATCCCCGATTTCCCGTGTGGGCAGGATCTCCTTGATGGCCAAGTTGCGTGCTTCGGATATGATCAAATCAATTGTTTTACGGTTAAATTCCGCAAATGACTCATGTTTGCTGATACGATCGACTTCCAGCTGCTCATGCAGCACAAAATCAACATCCCTTCGATCTGCGAGTAATTGTGCCATTTTTCCTCTCCTATTTATTAGGCTGTAGGCTATAGGCTATAGGCTGTTAGACTTTTAGGCGCCCATAGCTTATTGATTCTGTATTCTGACTCCTGTCTCCTGACTTCTGTCTCCTGACTACTGCTCCTCCGCGCTCCCGATACCATGGATAAAAAGGGACACCAGCGGATCGGTCATGGAGGCCAAGTCATATTTGCTTCCGGAATGCAGCCAGGTGTTGATAACCTCGTCCACCGCACCCAAAATGAAACGTTTAACCAGGCCCACATATAAATCTTTACGGATACTGCCTTCGGCTTGGCCTTGTTCCACAATTTCGGAAACAATATCCAGGTACATATCTGACATTTCACGTATCTGATCCTCCACCATGCGGGTACGCTGATGTGTTTCCGATTGGTACAATATCGCCATGTAGCGATCAGCCTGAAACTCCTGTAGATGCCGCCGAATAAGGTTACTAAGCTTATCGATGGCATTGTCAGCTATATCCACTTCTTCTCGAAAGCGCCCAAAAACATGTTTGGTCTTATAGTTGAAAAACTGAAGCAGGATGTCGTCTTTGTTCTTGAAATATAAATAGATGGTGCCGTCGGCTACACCAGCCTCCCGGGCGATCTGGGCCACAGTCGATTGGAAAAAGCCATTCTCGGCAAATATTTTTATGGCCGCCTCGAGTATGCGGTGGTACTTGTCGTTGTTTTTGCGCTTCTTATTTATGATGCACCTCTCTACGGAATCATTATGAATGAATATTCATTCATTTTATGGGTCGATTATACGCATGTCAAGGATTTTTTGCAGGATAGCTTATCGCTCTCACCTTGATTATAGCAATATTATCAGTGCTAAGCTGCTAAAATTTAGGTTATTATCTCTGAAGCGCTATTTACTGCACTCCAAAATAATTTATGAGCATTCATTCATTATTTTGGGATTAGCAGAAGTAATTTAGGATGTAAGGCTGAAGACTGTTAGGCTGATAGGCGTCTATCTTTCGTTTGTCATCCCCATGAAAGCTTGTCCCCTGAGGAGGGGATGGAGATCCAGATTTTGCTTTCGGCTCATCGCTTTGTCTGGATCCCCTCTTTCGAGGGGATGACGAAACAAGTGGAATTACAATGAGTTGACTACTGTATGGTGCTATATTGATTTTCGGGTTGCGAGATTCGGGTTACGTGTTGCGCGTTACGAGTGCCGGGTTACGAGTTACGAGT
>CAZWEO010000191.1:0-7240 GCA_964633115.1 uncultured Desulfobacterales bacterium | reverse complement strand
AATAAATTGATTGGCGGCATACGATATGTAAAATCGGGCGATATGCATGGAATTATAACGCGCCCGCGGGATATTATCGCGAGAGCGCATGCGAGATCCGACAATGATGCTATCGGGGTGCTCCAGATGTTTGGCGATAAATCGCGGCAACTCCTCTGGATCATGCTGCCCATCGCCATCCATGCTGATCACCGCCTTAAAGCCGGCCTTGGCCGCTGTTGCAAAAAGTTTTTTCAAGGCATCCCCCTTGCCTTGATTTTTAGTATTTCGGATAACAACGGCACCGGCAGTAGTAGCGATCTCCGCGGTTGCATCACTGGAACCATCATCGGCCACAAACACAGTGCTGACATATCGTGATGCACCCCGGACCACGGATTCAATCGCATCGGCCACGTTGTAGGCGGGAATGACGACACAAATGTGATTATTTTTCTGCATGGCAATAAAAAAGATCTTATCTCACAATTTGAATTCATCTACCGCTGTTTACTGCGGCCGCTGCAAGCGGCGGGGAATTCAAATTTAAAAGACTTTGAATGGCTATGCAGCCATTGACTTTAGTGGGCAATCCTATTGGATGGGCACTGTTTACATCCGCTGTGTTCTACAGTATTATCCCCGAATGGTAAACAATTTTTCCCATGTATTGCTCACTGATGGCCACTGGCGCAAAACGCTGGCAGCCACGCGTGCGCTGGGAAGTCACAATTTATCCGTAACTGTCGGAGAAAGCACTTTTCTATCCACGGCCGGTTTCTCACGATATTGTCGTCATAGAATCGTTTATCCCTCTGCCTTTATCAAGCCTCTGGCTTTTGTGGATTACCTTTACAACCACTGTTGCAAAAACGCTGTCAAGATGTTGTTGCCCATGGAAGATCATACCATGGAACTACTAGCCCAACACCGTGAACAATTTGAACGCATAACGGCTATTCCCATCACCTCTGCATCCAAATTGCACAAGGCTCGGGACAAAGGTGAAATTATCCGTTTGGCCCAGAACTTAGGCATACCTGTTCCCAAAACCTGGTTTATTCGTGATCTTGCGGAGCTAGGCCAAATTCAACCGGAGTTGACCTACCCAGTGGTCATTAAACCCAAATGCGCATCGGGCGCCATGGGAGTTGCCTATCCCCGCAACAGCCAAGAACTGTTTGACCAATACCATGCCATCCACCGTCGATTCCCGTTTCCATTGATTCAAGAAAAAATTCCAAAACAGGGACCGGGGTATGGCGCCTCCTTCCTGCTCGATCATAAATCTGACATCATGGCTGCCTTTGTGCATAAAAGATTGCGTGAATACCCGGTGAGCGGCGGAGCCAGTACGGCCCGCATCAGCACAAAGAATGATCAAATTCGGGAGATGGCCGCCAGCCTGCTGAAGGCCTTGGACTGGTTTGGGATCGCCATGGTCGAATTTAAAATGGATCCACGCGATAACACACCCAAACTCATGGAAATAAATCCCCGATTCTGGGGCTCTTTGGCATTGGCAATTGAATCTGGCGTCAACTTTCCGTACCTGCTTTATAAAATAGCCTGCGGCGAAAACTTCAAACCAGTTGAATCTTACCAGCTCGGGGTAACCTGCCGCTGGCTGCTGCCTGGTGACATGCTGCACTATATCCATAACCCCCAGCGTAAAAAAATATCGAAAGACTTTTTTCGATTCCGGGGAGACAACCTGTATTATGATATAGTTTCTTTAAACGATCCGCTGCCGGCCGTAATAAAGTCGCTCTCTCCACTGACGTTTTTATATGATCCTGATATGCAAATCCGCATGAAGGCCAGGAGGGGTGTAATGTAAGTGTTTAAAGATTGAAAGGTTGAGAGGGTGGAGGGTAAGCAATCAGCAGAAAGCAATTGGCACCTAACAGCCTATCAGGCTAACCACCTAAAAAGCTAAAACATGGCTGAACTCATTATATTTCTAAAAGACAATCTTGCCGAGCATTTTGTGATTTATTTCATCCCCCTTTACTATCTGGGCGGTCGCCCCATCGCCTTAATCAGTGCGCAACTACTTGGCCATAAAATTTCGTTCCTGCTGCCGGTAGCAGTCATGCTCGACACCCTTCAAATTCCCATTTTCTACCACCTTTATGACAGTATCTCCAAACGCCCTTTCATGCAGAAGTTGTCTGAAAAGAGTAAAATCAAAGAAGCCCACCAAAAAAAATCCAGGTTGTTTCAATGGCTGCAGAACTTGGGTATGCCCGGCATCATCATCATTACCATGCTGCCGATCAAAGGATGCGGAATTCTCAGCGGCTTTATATTGTCACGACTGTTGCTGATGAGCAAAACCATGGCCTATACCCTCCTGATCATCGGTAGCATCCTGGGATGTCTGGTGCTTTTTGGGTTGGGAGAACTTATACTGGAAAGCTGGAATTACATTACCAAATGATCTTAACCTGAATAGCAAAACCGGGTAACAATATTAGAAAGGATTCGAGGGGTCCAGGATCCTCGGCCCCTTGAACCCTTTGTTTCTATTTGGCACATAATACGATATAATTGGCAAATGAGTTTAACAAGTTAGATATCTCCAAGGTAAGCTGCATAATGTCCTCCTTCATCTATCGATTTCATATGGCCATTTTAGTCATCGCGCTGGTCCTCACAACGCTTTCGATTGCAGCTGCCTTTCGTCTCAATTTAAATGTGAGCCTTTTCTCTTTACTCCCCGCAAACCGACCGGCTGTTCAACGTTTTTTTGAAATCTCAGAAGCTGTGGGCTTCCAATCGCTGTTGATATCCGTAATTGAAGTGCAGCAGCCGTTGGAGCAAACCACACTAAGCGAATTCATCGCCACCTTGGCCGAACAATATGAAAATCTACCCCAAATAACCAAGGTGGAATTTCAACAGGACCCACAGCAATTATTAAAGCTTTTTGATATCTTTCTCGACCATTTACCTTTGCTTCTGACAACTGAAAAACTGGAAAAACTGTCCAATAAGTTGAGTGATGATGCCATCGATCAAACTATTATGTCCAATCGACAACTCCTCATGACACCTCTGGGATCGGCAGCCAAGGAGCTGATAAAGATTGACCCCCTGGGCGTGGCCGAACTGCTTTTCGCTAGCAGCCAACTACCGTTTAGACGTCAAGGCGGCTCCTTTGAAGGCGGTTTGTACCGGACATCGGATCAACAAACTTTCTTTATATTTTTAACACCAAAGCAACCACCGCAGAATATGGATTTCAGTAAAAAGTTGATGAGCCAGATTGAAATCGTCGAAAATCCTGTGCTGGAATCAATGTCAAAGCAATACGATTTTCCGCGTTCCCATATCCAAATACGTCATACAGGTGGTTATCCCATCGCCGTCAAAGATGAAGCCATAACGCGCCTGGATATCAAAGTTACATTGATCGCCTCGTTTGTCTGTGTATTGCTTTTGTTTTTCATCGCTTTCCGAGCACCAGGCATTCTTCTGATTGTAAGCTTACCATTACTGGCCAGCCTCATCTGGACAGTTGGATTTGCTGGTTTGGTTATTCAAGACATTAGCATCCTGACAGGTCTGTTTGCCTGTGTATTGATTGGTTTGGGGATCGATTTCGCCATTCATATGGTCAATCGCTTTTTTGATCCCCAAATAATTAACCAGACGGTGCAAACCCGTTTGGCATACACCTATAAAGAGGCAGGCATGGGCATATTGATGGGTGGAATTACCACGGCCATGGCCTTTTTTGCGGTGGGTTTTTCCGATTTTCAAGGGTTCAAGGAGCTCGGTTTACTCACAGGCGTTGGGATCCTCTTTTGTCTCGCTGCTATGCTGTTGGCACTTCCAGCAACGCTGGTGTGGTTATCATCCCAAGGATGGTTCCAGCAGAAAGTCCAATTGGCCGGATTTAGCCTGCGACCATTACTAACCATCATAAATAAGAAACCAAAATATATATTGATAGCCTCAGCTTTGGTTGTGGCCCTATTGACATTTGCCAGCTTAAAAATAGGCTTCGATGACAACTTGAAAAATTTCAGGCCCAGAGACAGCCACGTGTTGCAACTTCAGGATAAAGTATCCTCCTGGCTGGGTGGTTCAACCGGTACAGTCTTATTAACCATTAGGGGAGCATCTCAGGAAGCAGTCATGAATAAAGAGGCCCAGGTAGTCCAGGCCTTGACTGAATTGCAACAGCAGGGCGAGATTGCTAAAATTGTTTCCATGAGCCAGCTTGTTCCACCTCCTAATCGGCAAAAAAATAACATCGCTTGGATTAAGGCGCATCCAAATGAATTTGCGCCTTCCCGGATCCGCCAAAGTTTTGAACGTTCAATGATCACGAACGGCTTTCGATATAGCCCACAAGCTAAAGCCTATATCGATCATCTCACTCAAGGTTTAACCCAGACTACGGTTTTACTCCCATCGCAACTGCATACCTCGACGATTGGTTCTGTTGTCAAGCGACTTGGGTTTGAAAAGGATAAGCGATTTACAGCCATTATCTATATACATCCGCGGACTGATCTGTGGCTGCTTGAGAATACCGGTCAATTCAAAATCCGACTTACCCAGACCCTTTCAAGAGCTGGTCTGGATACGGATGACTATGACCTAACTGGCGCCAATATGCTTACGGGCGAACTTAAAAGTATGATTCTTGAGAACCTCAAAGTGTCGCTAAGCCTGGCGATTTCGAGTATACTGGTTGTACTTTTGATATATTATCGAAATTTAAAATATCTCGTTCTTTCCATATTGCCTTTAGCGGCGGGCATGTCCATTCTAGTAGGAATAATGGCAATCCTGGGAATTGAATTTAACTTTCTAAATATCATGGTGGTTCCCATGATCATTGGGATCGGAATTGATGATGGGGTTCACTTTGCCAACACCCTGCGATATCCGGAGAAAAACCGTACCCTTAATGGCTTAACCCAAACTAGCCGGGCTGTCGTACTCACCTCACTTACCACCATTGCCGGATTTGGATCCATTATCCTTTCTCACTATCCTGGACTTCAAAGCATGGGTGCTGTGGCGGTAATCGGAATCGCCGCTTGTTTGTTCAGCAGTATTATCCTGATGCCGGCCATCGCTTTTGTAGGTCGGAAAAAGCAGTAAAAAAATTTTATTCAACAACCGTTTTGACTGCACTTCAGGAAACATGATAATAGAACATTAAGCACTTTACGTTCATATTCTGAACTCTCTACTCTATATACTATTTTCTATCTCCTTTCGCAGTGATCTGATGGTCATCAGTAAATTTGAATTCCCCACTGCTTGGCAGCGGCCGCAGTAAACAGCGGTAGATGAATTCAAATTATAGATTTAGATCCAATTTTCTATAAAAAATCGAAATCGGAATCCTAGGTTTCGGCAAAATTCCGTAATACCCTGTCCCGCCTAATGCAGCTTGCAGGGATAGGGATTTTGGTCTTGCGTTTAATAGCGACGATGTCTTTCGCCCTGGGGCGAAAGGTACGCGTTATCATAAAATCGTGGAACACGATTTTATTCAAGGAGGGAAATCATGATTAAGGTCCACATCAAACGCATCGTACCCGAAGAAAAAAAGAAAGAACTCCTGGAACTTATTAATGAACTACGGTCCATCACCCAGGGCGAACCGGGCTATATCGCTGGCGAAACGCTGAAGCGTGTGGACAAACCTGGTGAAAGTCTGGTTGTAACCAAGTGGCAATCGATTTATTATTGGGACCAATGGTTTCAGGGGGCAAAGCGATCAGCCATCCAACAAAAAATCGATCAGCTGCTGGGAAGCGAAACCCAATACGAAATTTATGAGTTCGAATGAAGAAACCATGTGCGTGTGCATGGTTTCTTCATAGATCGAAATGGTAAATCCCCATTTCGTTAGCTATACCTATCATTGGATACTAGACAAATCGTCTGCACGAAAGCCACTAAGCTGCTATGAGCGGGCAACGTTGTACGCCACTTGAACCCTCGAACCCTTGGATCCTCGGACCCTTTTTCCCAATTGGTTTGTAGAAGATTTCAAAGACATTATTAAGATTACTTCTGAATTTTAACGGCATTCATCTTTACTACCACATGCCCCCAGCCCCCGCAGGACGGGCCCGTATCAAAACACCCAGTTGTATTGAACATAACTTCATTGGGATCGCGGCCGTTCATCATATTCTCGAAAAAGGAATTGATCAGCACGGTCAGGTTGGGCATTAAAAAAGCACAGATGCGATCCGGATTTTCTTTGGTGAGCAAGTTTCCAGAATTATCAAAAACCAACTTCTGACCGACAATATGCCCGGAGTGGCAACCCTTGGATTGAACCACCTCGGCAATCAGACGATACTGTGATGCTGTTAGGGCATTTTCAAACAGCCTTTGGAATTTGGGATTTTTTTCAATAACGGTCCAGTCTTGATCTTCCAGATTTAATCTTTTGCGGATGATTTGTGATAGCTGATTCTTATCCATCATTTCCTCCTACGTCTATATGTCGTCAATTTCTTACGATCGTGTCATATGATCCCATGTTTTTCATTACCAGGTTTACGAACCACATTCCAAACATAATATTAAAATCGGAAATTATAGTTGATTTTCAATTATTTTTATCTTATGTTTCTTAACCCTTCGTAACTTATATAATTTATTAGCTAATATCAGGCTGTTTAAACTTCTCGTCTATATAAAAAAAATTACCTGTTAAATTCATGAAACTGAAAAAAAGATTCTGGCCCCTTATTTATATGGGGATCGCCATTACCTCGATTTTCATACTGTCTGTAGGAATTAACAATCTCGACTTTCTTCCTGGTAAGTCAATTGAAATCCGATTTGAAACGGCAGGCAAAGGTGATCATGAGGATACCAACACCGGAAGTTACATTCTCACCCTTTTTAGAATGCTCCTTGTTGTTTATTTGGCCTGCATTCCAATTGCTATCTTTCTTATTCCACCGAAGAAAAGGAAACAACTGGCTTTTTTTCTTGTAATGCTTTTTTTTCTGTTCGCCTTTTTTGACCGTGTTACGAGTTTCATGAATGTCGCACCTCAACCTCTGAATGCAACGCTACCCTCCTTTCAATTGCAAGACTCTGGATCGTCGGTTATTGGATTCATAAACAGTCCGCCTAGATGGTTAACGTTAACTGTTAGTGCCGGCGTAGTGATTCTGATTGCTACCGGGACAGTTTTTTTTATACGGTATATTGCTACGTCTCAATTTAGCTGACCCTCCGAGTCCCAAAATAACTGACAAGGCAA
>CAZWEO010000190.1:0-7319 GCA_964633115.1 uncultured Desulfobacterales bacterium | reverse complement strand
ATAAGGGAATAATATCGAACAACATAATAAATCTAACAACATCACTCCAACATATGCTTTCCGTCAATTTCAGTTTTTCCACGGGCCCCAGTACTGCACACCATGTTGTGATATCATTATCCAGAAAACTAGGCCTTTATTTGTGATACATCTCAGGTAATCTGTATTAACACCCACCCCTCCGGCCAGTCGAGCGACAATATACCCTCAGGGTCAATATCCTGACCATTCCAGGATACGGTCTGCAATTCCGAAAGCAAGTCACCGACCTGTTTTTGGAAAAAAGTCCGAATGATCTTACTGTCCACCCAAACACCCTGTTTCAAAAAATAAGGTCCCGACTCCTTTAGAATCAGATTGAATAGTTTCAGTGTTATCCAGCCGGTTGCTCCTGCGCAAGTCTGGTCTTCATCAGTATGGGTGATGCTGCCACGCAAACGGCCATAATGACCGCCCCTGCGCATAGTAGCGCCTACCAACCCCGGCATGGCTGCCGATAACGCCAGCGTGGCGTCATCCTGGACCTGCGCGGTTTCGGGATTATCCACTGGCTTGCTATTCAAGAATAGGGTCTGGATACGCGTTTCGTAATAATCCGGTGATATGCCCAGTTGACCGCAAAGAAAGTCCTTAACGCTGCAGCCGACCTGAGCTTTAACCCGAAACCCGGCCCTAAGCAGGGCCACAAATTCCGAAATCCGATTCTCCCGGGTAGTAATGGTTAAACTTGCTTCCATTTTTTTACCTACCGTAAGTGAAAAGGGGAGACGATTTGTGTCTCCCCTTTTATGCATTTATTTATCCAAATTTAGCGGCGCAGCCGCAGCATATGATACCGCGCAGCGGAATCATTTAGAAATTAAAAACGCTATCCAATTCTTCATCAGACACGCCAAAGGTTACATTGTGCGGCGCGATGGGCTCAGTTTTAAAATAATCCGGCAGGCGGTCATCCTTGGGTGTAAATCCTGCGGCGGCATTAAATTCACGTTCAACTTTCAGAATCGTTTGACCCAAGGCAGCCACATCATCAGCCGTCAATGGCGATCCGGTGAAACCACCCAGCACATCCAGTAGCGCCTGAAAAGTGTCTTCCTGATCCATGACCGCAAAAGCGATAAACAAACACATCCCGGTGGCATCCACAGCCGCCGTTGTAATCTGCAGGGCTCGTGAGAGATCCACCTGGCCTTCAGGTTTGGTAGCTTCGACATTGCCACCCACACCCATAATATTGGTGGCCACCGCATAACCGGCGGTGTGGTCCGCACCCATGGTAGTTGTAGCGTAGGTGACACCAATGCCCTGGACGGCTCTGGGATCATAGGCCGGCATGGCTTGGCGTTTGACCACCGGTACCCGTTCGACACCAAAAACCTGGCCGGTTACGGCCGCACCATTGCCCAAAACACGACCCAAAGGTGTGCCTTTACCAACCTCCGCCAATAAATCAATGGCGGCCTGACCGTCACCAAAGGCAGCCACACCCGCCTCCATGGCTACGCCGATGGTGGCACCCATTTCGATGGTGTCCAGGCCAAAGTCATCGTCCATGCGGTCCATCTGCGCAATGAGATCCAGGTCATCGATGCCGCAGTTACCGCCATGCGCCCAGACAGTCTCATATTCGGGTTGTTTGGTAAGAAAATTGCCATTTTTATCATAAAAGGTACCCGAACAGCGAATGATGCAACCGCGGTGGCAGCCATGGGTTGCCGAACCTTCGCCGCCGCGGGAGTTCTCCAATTCGGCCTGGGCCTCGCCGCTGATCTTGGCCGCGCCATCAAATTGACCCGTGGCAAAATTGTTGGTGGGATAGCCGCCGGCTTCGTTGATCACGTTGGTCAATACATTGGTGCCATAGGCCGGTAGGCCCTCTCCGGTAACCGGATGTTTTCTCAAACCGGCTACAAAGGCTTTGTTGGCTTCCTTGAATTTTTCGGGATCAGCCGGTTGGCGCTTGGTGGTACCTTCGTCATCAATCACAATCACCTTAAGACCTTTGGAGCCCATCACCGCACCGACACCACCGCGGCCGGCGTGACGGGTGGGACGCTGCTCCATATCTGTAAAAGCAATCGACGCCGCCGACATTTTCATTTCACCAGCCTGGCCGATGCTGATACAGTGCGCCTTCTCGCCATGGGCGGCTTTCATCTTGTCAACCAGGTCGTAGTTGCCCAGCCCCTTTAGACTGTTATCGCTTTCGATGGTGGCGCCATCTTTATTAATGCATACTTTGTACAGATCATCACCCGCTGCTTGACCTTCTATAATTATGGCCGCATAGCCAAGACGCGCCAGCATTTGAGAAGGCTGCCCTCCGGAGTTGGCCTCCTTGATACCTCCGGTCAAGGGACTCTTGCAACCAACGGAAATACGGCCAGACATGGCAGCCGTAGATCCGCTCAGCATACCAGGCGCAATTACGAGCTTGTTGTCCGCTCCCAGGGGATGGCATAGGGGCGGAACCTCTTTTGAAACCACCGTCGAAGTCATGGCTCGTCCACCGAGTCCGGCGTAATCGCCGAGTGGCTCCACAACCACCTGGGGTCCCCCGTCTGCTCCCATTTGAATCCTCAAGATTTTATCCATGGGCGTCCTCCTTTTTTTTAGATTTAATGGATGTTGGTTGTTTATGACTGGCATTCACTGGCAGGAGCGATGTAGGCTCCATAAATGGCACCCCTCCCGACTATACTGACTGAAATTAAGTGCTAAGCCTGCGAATTTGAGCGGCAATTACTTCAATTGTAATAATTGGTTTTGCTTGGTAATGTCAAGAGAAACCAAAAATAACCCGGCTGGCTTTGCGTTGATAGATATAATTATTGGCTGGTATTTTTTCTTAAATCTTCTTGGGCCACGGCCACAAAGGATTTCAAGTCGACAGTATGCTCCGCATCAAAGGGTGTTGCCGTAGCCACAAAATTGATATCAAAGGGGATATCTTTAACCCGAAATTCTTTTGATCTTAAAACCTGGGTGATCCTTTCCAGGGCGATCTCAGCATTTTCACCCGGCGTCATGGGCTGTATTACAGCCACCATCTTAGGGCTCAACATGCCCACCAGATCAGTTTCACGCACAATATCGGTTAAGGCCCCGACAAATCCAGCAACAATGTCTTCCGGTGTAATGCTTCCAGGGGCGATGGTTTCATTCGGCAGGGCCTTTGTCACCATGAATGAAAGAATCGAAAACGGGGTATTATAGCGGTTGGCCCTCAGAATCTCCTTTTCGAGCACAAAAAGTGTGCTGGCACGGTTTAGGCTTCCCGCGGGTGGGGGTGGGGGTTTGCTGGCTGCCCTCTTCTCCGGCTGAGCCATTATCTCTGTATAGACTTCATTAAAAATATTCTCCTCAACCCCTCTCTCTGCCAGGGCCTGCTTTACCTGGGTAACGATCTCTTTTAACTCATCTGCATCATTGGATTGGGATCGAAGCAGTGATAATAAATCCGATTTGGTAGGCGGCCGTGATTCTTTTGAATCAAACTGTTTATAAACCATCGCCGTTTTAAGATGGCGAATACTTTCATCAAGTCGATCCAATAAACGCGATTCCATGCGTTCTAAAACATCATTGTCAATCTGCTTGTGCTTGAGGTTGTCCACCAGATCTGAACGGATCCGCGCGAAAATGCTGTTGACCTTACCTCCATCTGCTTTGTCGTCCGACTTAATGGCATCCAGTGTCAGTTCCGTGCCCGCGCGCTCCACATAATCCACCAATAAGTCCGAAAGGATGGACTCATCTTGGCCGCTTTTACGAATTTCGGCCGCCAAATATATAAGTTCTGCTGCTCCTTGGGGATTGCGCACAATTTCCTGAATCAGATCTTCGCCTTCCAGACCAATGGCCTCGGCGCTCTGTTCCAACACATGAGATAATTCATCGCTTTGGAGCTCATCCTTCAATTCCTGCACAAACTGCAAATAATCTGCCATGGGCATACCAGCTTCAAGCAACACGCTTTTGAGCCTTGGAATAATGCGTTGCAGCTCGATGGTATCGGTGGTCATGCGCAAAACGATCTGGGCCAGCCGCTTGACCGAAACCTTACCATGATCGTATTCTTCGGTAATCAAGCGTATGAGTACATTGTCAGCCACTTCATCGACTTCACGGTCGATTATCTGTTGATCCAAATATACAACACCTTTGGCCTTTTGAGCCTCGATTCCTTGGACCAGTTTGCGTTTGAGGTTAAAAATATCTTCCGCCAGCTCTGAAATATTGACATCATTTCGGTTGGCAAGGACATCTTCTACATCGGTCTGAAAACGGCTTATGCTCTGAACAAGAGCTGTTCCCGGTTGTACGCTACCATCTGTGGCTTTATCGGCCACGGCCAGATCCTCCTGGATGAGCATGTCTGAAAATGCTTCGGGACCCTGCATCAGGCTGTCAACCGATATATTTTTCTGCGCTTCATCAGACAGAATATCGGCCGCCATAATGGCCAGAATATCTTCCGCAGATGGCACACCTGATTCACCACTACCAGAACCGGTCATACCATCAGCGCCAACCTGGTTACTTTTTACAACCGTTTCATCAGTTTTAATTTTTGTGAACACAAAATAGTTAATTAAAACATTTTCTAGTCCGTTGGCCTCAAGAGCGGTCTTCATTTTGGTTGCATTGGGATATTGGTTGAGGTCTGTTAAAATTTCCAAAAATTGTGTCAAATCTGCTAAATTCAGACCAGATTCAAATGCCAGGGATTGAATATCTGCCTTCTTAAAATGGTTGGTTAGCCGACTGGTATTGATGCGAGAATCAAGCGCCTTGTCCTCAATAAACACCTGGTCCTGATGAAGGGAAATCGCAATGGTGGGTTGATCATCAAAGCCTGCCCGGAAAGATTCCATGGCTCGTTCTAAGGAACCCTGGACCGACTTATGATAAACATTATACATGGAGACTTGATTAAAAACCAAATTGAAATTTCTGCCGATATTATCCGCCAGTTGCTTTGGTAAGCCTTCCTTATCCATTACCTAATTCCTTAAATTTAAATTTGAATTCCCCGCTGCGACACGACTTGAGGACTTCGAGTGAGCGTCAGCAGAACTCCTAGCCGACAAGTCTTGCTCCAGGGATAGGGATTTTAGCTTAATTCATAATACACAGACAAGCTCTGTGTCCTTGACCGCTTTTCATAAAATCGTGCACCGATTTTATCGAGATAGTCGGGCGCTTCCGAGTAGCTCACGATTCTGATTGTATGTGGTGTTTACGATACCACTTCAGAGCCCTGATAAATTCAGAGCAATTTGTAAATCGATGCGTTGGTTCATAAACCAGGGCCTTCGCAATGATCCGGTCCAGACTTGTGTCCAGCCGAGGATTCAGCTGGGATGGTTTCTTTTTAAAAATACCTTTGGGATCATCCTGCTTGTGCGCCAGGAGTGCCATCATGGATGGATAACGAGCAAAAGGTAGCTTTTCTACCACCAATTGAAATAACATGACTCCCACACTATAGATATCGGCACGACCATCTACTTCTGCGGTGGCAATTTGTTCTGGCGGCATATAAAGCGGTGTACCCAGAATTAATTCCTGTCCTAATTCATCGCCTTTCACACACCTGACGGTACCAAAATCGGAAATCAAGGGCCGACGTGTGTGTTTTTCAATCAATATATTGGCCGGCTTAATGTCGCGATGAACGATACCTTGATCGTGGGCATAACCCAGTGCTTCCAGTACCTGAATAACCAAATTGAATGTCGCCTTTAACGGCAGAACCCTTCTCGAAGGGATTACGTTTTTATGGGCCTTATTGATATAGGCCATCAAATCACTTCCCTGAACCAGCTGCATACTCATAAATAGAAATTCGTCGGTCTCGCCGACCTCATAAATGGGGATGATATTGGGATGGGCAAGTATGGCGGCCGCTTCAGCCTCCTGCTGAAACCTTTCAGCACCAGATTGGGTCATTAGGATCTTGGGCAATATTTTAACGGCGATCTTACGCTTGAGCGTGCGCTGATAGCCCTCAAAAACAATGGCCATGCTGCCACGACCCAGTTCTTTCAAGACCGTGGCGGTTCCGATATCCATTCCGTAGAACTGTTTAGTTTTAAACGACTTTATCGATGTCATGATGAGTTGGTCGGAACCATTACCGATTTTACAGCGCCTACAGGGTCAAACTCTCTCGCCAGAAAAGGCGCAATAAGATCTAGGACAGCGAAGGTCTTTTGTGCAGCCCTTGCAAAAAATGTCTGGTTAAATGTCCCTAAAGCTGACCGAGCATGTGTTTATGGGAACATAACGACACACGCGACCACAATGCTATGGCGTGATGATATCACAGATCCATCAACAATTTCAATTAGTTTTACTTTAGGTCTAGGCGATATGTATGCACATACGATGTTTGCATGGGCGGGCATGGACACGTCCGCACAAAATTATAGACTGAGCCGAAGGCTAGCTAAATTGGTGGGCAATAGCTTTTATTTATCTGGGCTTGCGGCGGTCATAACCATCACGACGTTCCTGTTCGGTTCTCCGCTCTGGGATGTGGATAGCGTAGGAGAACTGACGCCGGTCGTCACCGGTTCGTCGCCCGCTGTTATCGATCATCTCAAGTTGCATCATCATTAGGGTATTACTGAAAAAAAACCGTCCTTGTCAACCGAAAATAAATTGTTGCAACGATTTTATGAATCGCGCTTTAGGCAGCGGGTCATCACCAAATTTGACATTCGACAAATGGTGGCAATCATAATACAATCGTTGCACGATCTTATTAAAAGGAGTTGAAGATGATGAATATTGACAACATGTTAAAAGGAGTTCCCTTTGATCTCCAAACCCATGTCGAATATGCGGATGGATCGGTCGTCAGCAAAACCCTGATCCAAAAAAAAACCGGCACACTTACATTGTTTGCCTTCGATGCCGGCCAAGGCCTCAGCGAACATACAGCGCCCTTCGATGCCGTGGTGATGATCCTGGACGGACGGGCAGAAATCACTATCGGCGGCAAAATCAACGTGGTGGAAACAGGTGAAATGCTGATCATGCCGGCCAATGTTGCCCATGCCCTGCATGCCCAGGAACGCTTTAAAATGTTGTTGGTTATGATTCGTGACCAGTAAAAAAATACCTGCATTTTGCACTTACGCAATAAAATCGTAGAACGATTTTATGAACCGCGACGGTGTCGCTCCAATGCGGTCAACGACACCGACCTTGTCGGTGTCTTATGATTTAGGCTAAAATCCCTATCCCTGCAGCAAGACTGGTCGACGAGCTCAAGTCGAGTCGCTACAGGGTATTACGGGATTTTTGCC
>CAZWEO010000189.1:0-7345 GCA_964633115.1 uncultured Desulfobacterales bacterium | reverse complement strand
GAACTCTGCTGAAGGACTGGTAGCACGCGTATACCCTCAAATAAAGAGAGAGTTCGGTGCTCTTGTAGAACCATTTACCCTTCACTCACCCTCTCCAGAGTTGCTGGCAGGTGCATGGAGTGCTTGTCGGGAGTCGCTCCTTGTGGGATCTGTTCGTCGAGACATGAAGGAGGCAGTGGCTGCAACAGTGTCCAGGATTAACCAGTGTCCATACTGCGTTGATGCCCATACCATCATGCTCAATGCGACCTCGGCGCGTAACTCTGCTGACGCCATCATTCATCAGCGCGATGATCAGATTAAGGACCCGGCCGTGCGCTCAATCGTAAAATGGGCTGCGGCAACCCGTTCACCCGGAGCAGAGGTCCTTCTTTCACCTCCGTTCTCTCAGAAAGATGCGCCGGAGATTATTGGGACGGCCGTGTTCTTCCACTATGTAAATAGGATGGCAAGTGTACTCTTGAGTGAAACGCCTTTGCCTTCGAACCACCCCTTACTGAAGGGGTTTTTCAAAAGGATGGCAGGCTGGTTTTTCTCGAGAGCCGTTCATCGCTCGAAACCATTGGGAGCGTCATTGGAACTATTAGCCGAAAGCGAGCTGCCTGCCGATTTAGCCTGGGCAAAGAGATCACCGAACATAGCGGGCTCCTTCGCTCGTTTTGCAGCAGCGATTGATACGGCTGGTAGAGCCTCAGTTCCGGAAAATGTACGTGACTGCGTCGTCAAACATGTGCAGGCTTGGGATGGCGGGGATCCGGGTCTCGGTCGGTATTGGGTTGAGGAAGCTATGGACGGGTTGGACGAGAAATCAAAGGATATTGGACGACTCGTTTTGCTGACCGCACTTGCGCCCTATCAGGTTGATGAAGGAGTTGTTAAGGCCTTCACCGTCCACCTTGTTAAAGATGAGAAGCTCTTAGGCGCCTTGGCCTGGGGTAGTTTCACGGCTGCGAGAAAAATCGGCACATGGCTACCGGCTTTTTAATAGAATCCTAACCCGGCGAAGCCGGAAAAGAAAAGGTCTCACGCAAAGCCGCAAAGGGCTAAAACGTATTATTCTGCCTACAATGGCTGCATGAAATATCTTTCGTAAACATGCTTTGATTTGAACAAATAGGTACTAATGTGTTATACCTGATCGCTATAAAGGGGTTGATTCCTCGACGTATTTTGCAGTACAAGAAGTTTGCAATCTGAATTTTGCCAACTGTTTTGTCGCGGAGGATATAAAAGCATGGAAATGAAAATGTCAGTTGAAGAGGCCAAACAGCGTTCATTGGAGCTCATGTACCGGGGATATCACTGAGGGCCTTCCATCCTGCAAGTTATGTGGGAGGTATATGAATTGGACAATGAAGATTTTTTATGGACAGGTATTCCATTTATGGGGGGTATCGGTGGCTATCAGAATGCCCCCTGCGGGGTGGTGTCAGCATCGGCCGTGTGTCTTGGGCTGCGGCACCGCTGCCCGCTGAGCGATAAAGAGCGGGCCAAACAGGCCCGCCACGCCGTGCGCACCTTTTCGGCGAAAATCGTCACGGAATTCAACGGGCATTTTGGGGACATCACCTGCCGGGGCCTTATCGGCATGGACTTTTCCAAACCCGGTGAATACCAGAAGTTTCTGGAATCGGGTATCTGGAAGGACAAATGCGTAAAATATGTCGAGTTCATCATTGAGAAACTTTATGAGGTTGAGGACGACAAGGGACTGTTTGTGCTGGCACCGTGATACCCTGAATGATCGTTAACCAATCCGGGGGGTCAATCTCCCCGGATAAACCTGTTGGGCTCGTCTTTGAATACTTTCCATGTTCTGACTTCCGGATCCAGGTGATTTGGATTGCAGTCCCACCCAGCAACCTTCTTTGAAGAACCCCCAAAACGCTTTTCTGATTAGAAATCAGAAAAAACGCTTGACAAGAGTATAGCTAATATTTATATATAATTAATTATATATAAATATTCATTCAATACAGCTTTCTTATGAGAGGTTTTAATATGCTTAAACATGCTATTCTTGGTTTTCTTAAATATAGACCGAACACAGGATATGAAATCAAACAGACAATGGATAAGTCAACAAGTCATTTTTGGCATGCGAAACAAAGTCAGATCTATACCACTCTCAAGAAATTGGAAGAAGACGGATGGGTCATCTCTCACCATGAACCACAGGAGGGCCGACCCGACCGCCGGGTTTATACAATTACAGAATCCGGGGGCAAAGAATTGCAAAAATGGCTTTCGCAACCAGTGACCAAGCTCGATAATTCCAAGGTAATATTGCTCCTGAAACTATTTTTCTCAGGAAAAGAGGACAAGGAAACACTCCTGACTCAATTACGGCTGCAGCGCAGCCTTCACGAAAGACAGTTCGAACTGTACAAAACCGAGCCAACGGCCTTTATTGAAGAGGTCGTCGCTTCCCAGCCGGAGTTGAAGCGGGATGCACTTCTCTGGGAGGCTACCCGGCGATTTGGTGAGTTACATGAGGAAATATACATACGCTGGTTGGATGAGACCATCGCTATGGTTGAGAAAAAATTTTAGGCGGCCCCAGTCCCGCTGGTGCGGGATTAGGCGGGTGAGTGAGAGAATGTTTTTTACCGCCCGCTTCGCTCAAGACGCTAAGATCGCGAAGGACTCTTTTTTTGCTTTTGTCCAGATCCTATAAGAAAGATATAGGATCTCGACAGAACCAAGCCCTGACGGGCGATTGCGGAATCAAAAGAAAACAATAAAGCATTGAACCTTGCGGTCACTGGCGATATCTGCGGTGAGTATTGTCTTGCCAGCGGGAAATGTCCAATCACGCCAAGACGTGAAAAAACAAACCTCAACTTTAGGCATTTTAGTTCAATTTAGGCACTTTCATTGTTTACCCGGATCAGGAGGTCCAAAATGAAAAAAATCAGATTGTCACTCATTGTTATCAGTTTCACATTTTTTGTTTCAATAGCATATGCTCAAACTGGAATGATCACCGTTGAAATCTCGGGGATACAGGGTACGGAAGGGCAGATTTCAATCGGATTGTACACGAGTGAGGAAGACTTTCCTGAAACAGAAAAGTCTTACAAAGGCATTTATGCCAAAGTGACGGGTGAAGAAGCTGTTGCCGCTTTCCAGGACATTCCTGCCGGAACCTATGCAATAGCGGTTTTCCACGACACCAATTCAAACACCAAACTTGATAAGAATTTCTTTGGAATTCCTAAGGAGGGTTATGCGTTTTCAAA
The DNA here is from genome assembly GCA_964633115.1 of uncultured Desulfobacterales bacterium. Lineage (GTDB taxonomy): Bacteria > Desulfobacterota > Desulfobacteria > Desulfobacterales > B30-G6 > B30-G6. The sequence goes on along the minus strand of CAZWEO010000189.1, from coordinate 4,103 downwards.
TAATGTATTTGGTACATTTGGCCCACCCGACTTTGACGATGCTTCATTCGAATTAGATGGGAACAAGACGGTAAAGATTAAAATGGGATATTGACGATTTGCAAGTAATTCCAGTACCAAATCCGCAATCCGAAACAGTATACCTGGAGGGAACCATGAAATTCATCATAAAATATTTGCCGTTTGCTGGAATAATTGCGATTAATTCCTTAGCGGTTGCAGGGAGATATCGCTTAGAGAGTCTTAAACCCTATGTCCTGATAATAAGTTCTATTGTACTCTTGAATTTGATAATAGCGATTACAGCAAGAGTAAAAAATTATTTTAATTATGGAATTTCGGGGATTGTGATACTCGGGGCATTTTCGGTGTTTTTAGTACCATCATTAGGGCAGATATATCTGGAAAATGTCATAGCAGGTCTATATGTGGGCTTATTTTGCGTTGCACTATTTCCGCCTTTGTTCAAACTGGACCCTTTCACCTATGAATTTTCAAAAAAGAATTATCCTGAAGTCATAACCAAAACAGATCAATTCAGGAAGATAAACATAATCATCAATTATATTTGGGCGGCTCTGTTTGGAATTTGCATTATTTTATCCATAATAAAATATTCCGACGACGGGGGTATTCAGGTCATTATTTCAAGCATTGTCCCAATCGTTTTGCTGCTTGCAGTGGGAATACCGGTAAACAGGAAATTGCCCGCGGTTTTAATGCAAACGACTCAGGGAGAACAAATGCATTTCGAATCAATAAAAGACTTATTCGAGGCAATGCCCTTTGGGCTAAATAAAGGGCTCGCTGAAGGAATCGATACGATTATTCAATTCCATCTGACAGGTGAGGAACCCACCGACGGATATTTAACCATTAAAGATCTTGAATGCACATATACCGAAGGTACTCACCCAGAACCCAAAACAACTATCAGGGCCGATTCGAAACTCTGGCTTGCAATTTCGAACAACGAAGTTTCAGGCGACCAGGCGTATATCAATAAAGAATATACGGTTGATGGTGATATGACGATATTGTTAAAACTCGGTGATTTGTTCGCACCATCAAGTGAAGCTGAAGAGGATGTAAAACAAAAGCCGAAAGAGATCGATTTTGAATACAAAACATTTGAACCGGGACGGATTAAGAACATTGTTGTTTTCGATGGGGGTCCTCGAAATACCAAATTCAGCAAAACTACCTTTATGGTGAATCACTTTTGCAGGGGAGCCAAATCGGCAGGCGCCGAAATTGAATATATCAAGCTGAAGGATATGAAAATCAATCCTTGCACGGGCTGCTTTACCTGCTGGACCAAAACTCCTGGAGAATGTATTTTTCAAGATGATATGACCGACTTGCGGCAGAAATTCAGAAAAGCGGATTTGGTTGTCTTTGCTTCGCCCCTGTATGTTTACAACGTGACCGGCATCATGAAAAATTTCCTGGATCGAAATGTGCCGAATCTGAAGCCCTATATGCTTATTGAGAACGGGATAACAAGACACCCGCACCGTTATCCTGAGGAACGACAGCAAGGCTTTGTCGTGTTCAGCGCTGCCGGATTCCCCGAAGTGGATCACAATTTCGACGGGTTAAAAGGCATGTTCCGATGTCTTCACAGTCATTCTGAACAGGCATCTCTTATGGGTGAATTCTATATGCCGGGCGCCGAACTGATTGCTCAACCGGTATTTGGCGAAAGACGAATAAGAGTCGAGCAAGCGTGTCATAATGCCGGAGAGCAGGTTGTAAGAGAAGGAAAAATTGACACGACGTTTATGGAAACAGTCTCGAACGTGGACGTTACAAAGAAAAAATTCCAGGAACAGGCGGATTACTTCTGGGAATCATTAGACGGAAAAGCGTCATATCTTAAAAGCTCTCCTAAATTGGAATACACCAATGGGTGAGATTTTCAAGACATCAAAGAGGTAGGAGCTATGACGGTTGCAGCATCCGGAAATAACAGACGCTCATTCCTGATCGGCATGAGCGCATCGGCGGTTTCAGGTGTGCTCATAACTGCCTCCATGCCCAACTTTGACTTGAGCTTTTTGGGTTGGATTGCGCTGGTACCCCTGCTTCTTACTATTGAAGTACTGCCAAAAACATCTCCAATAATTCTGGCAATGCCCTTTGGCCTAATTTGGTCAATCGCCGTCCACAACTGGTACCCAAACATGTTTGGACCGGTTCTTGGTTGCTTTCTGATTTTTGCCGTGGGCAGTTGGTATGCCATGTTAATCGGATTGGGGATCCGACTTCAAAAGCGGATGTCAGGGGTTTTCAGGTTGCTTGCGTTACCTGTTCTTTGGACGGCATTCGAGTTTGTTAAATACATTGCACCGGTAGTTGAGAATTGGTGGTTTGTGTTGCTGGCCAAAAGTCAGTGGCGTTTCCCACCGGCGTTACAGGTTCTGAGTGTGACGGGTTTTCCCGGCCTTACCTTCTTAGTGATGCTCAGCAATGTTGCTCTGGCGTTTTTACTGTTGAAGGTGTGGCGAGAGCGCAAGCTGGACCGGCTGAGTGCAGCGGCATTGATGATTGTCATCTCTGTTGTTGTGTGGGGCGCTGTGACAATTCTCAAGCCACCGCAAGAGACTTTCAGCATAGCAGCGACGGTGGACCTGGCAAATCAGGATCCTGAGATCCAGAAGCTAAGCCATTTACCTGCCGGAAAGGAAGGGTATTATACTGATACGCCGGAAATGTCGCAGGCGATCTTTGATGTAAACGCCGAACTGACACGCAAGGTTGTTGATACGAAAGGGGCGTTTGTTGTTTGGCCGGAAAACGAGTTTGCTGACGCTGACGATCCACGCTTCATTGGCCAACTCGGCGCACTGGCCAAGGAATTGGGTGCCTATATTGTGGCAGATGTTGTATGGCGGGCGCCTACCGGTATGCATGATACGGCACTGATGGTCGGCCCGGAGGGGAAGGAGATGGGACGTCGGGCGAAGATCAATACGACCGATGGTGAGGAAACCAATGGTTTTGTCCCTGGGCCGAGGGATTTTCCAGTATTTGACACACCCCATGGCAAAGTTGGCATCGGCGTATGCTGGGATAGGCACCGATTGTGGATTACCCGTGAACTGGCACGCGCCGGCGCAAAAATTGTGTTGATGCCGGTGGATGACGATTTTAATCACAGCCGCTGGTTCCCGGCTTTTCACGCCTCGGATAGCGTCTTCCGGGCGGTCGAGAATCGAGTGGCCTTCGGGTTGGGATCAACCAGCGGCATTTCGATGGTTATCGATCCTTATGGACGCGTGACGGCGGAAAGCGGCATAAACGAGCGCACAGCTATCATAGGCAAAACTTTCACTGAGCCGGGGACAACGCTTTACACTCGTTTTGGAGACTGGTTTGGCTGGCTGATGGTGGTCGGGGTAATGGCAATGGTTGGAACTGTAGTGTTTGGCAGACTGACTACTTCTGGGAATCATTAGACGGAAAAGCGTCATATTTTAAAAGCTCTGTTAAATTGGAATACACCGTTGATGCCTGAGTTTCTGCAAGCACCCTAACGGACGGGAGAAGATAGCAAATAACTGATTCTATATCTCCCAAATAACAATAAAATGCAATGGGAGAATATACAGGGTGAACAAAAAATTCTGAAGAGCGCCGTTTTCTTATTGACAGAGCAATTATTATTAAGTATAGATAATTAACAAATGTGTTAACTATCTATATCTCATGAAACTATCGGAATTACAAAATATAAAGAAATTATACTTTGGATATGAGGAACTGGCACGTGCCTTCGGTATCAGCATGGCTTCCGCACGGGTGACGGCAAGCCGTTATGTCAGCAAAGGCTTGTTAGTGCGCATAAGGAGAAATCTTTATGTGCTGCGGGAGGTGTGGAACTCAGCCACCAAGGAGGATAGATTCGTGATGGCGAACCTTGGGCAAATACCCTCATACCTATCACTGATGACGGCATTGGACTATTATGGCATCACCACACAAATGCAAAGGGACTTTTTCGAATCGGTGGCCATTCAGAGGACAAAGACCTTCCAGGTGGAAAAAACCGTTTTTAGATATTCAAAGATTTCAAAAAAGTTATATTTTGGTTTCAGTAA
>CAZWEO010000188.1:0-7430 GCA_964633115.1 uncultured Desulfobacterales bacterium | reverse complement strand
TCGTAATTGCTCAAGGGTTAAGCTGTGTGGTATAGATTGCTAAAAGACGTCTATAACAAAGGAAATAAATTCTTGAAAACCCGTTTAGCAGCTTCCATAGCTCTCATTGGGGGCCTGATTGTAGCCCAGATAATTGCGAGTATCCAGGTGCTGATCAGCAATCTGGCTTTGTACCAAAAAATGATCGGGATCGCCCAGGCTGGTTATTTGACGGTTCCCGGTCCGATCATATTGCCCAGCCTTAAAAGCGTCTTGCCTGCAGTCTATGGCGGTTTGTTCTTCACGCTCAGCATTGGCATCGGTATTTCCCTATTGTCCTTGGTGTGTACCTGGATGATTAAATATACATTATCCAATAGGATACCTTTGACCATCCTATTTTCGATTCTCTGGTTGGCAAGCCTTGTTGCGCTAAACTGGCAAGGCTTGGTCTTGATGCCCAGTCTTTATATACTATTGGTTCCAGCGGCGGTGAGTTCGCTCTACTGGAAGCTTGGAGCCGAAACACTTGATCGCAAAGACTATCTGAAGCTGCTTGTCCATATCCTGATTATTGTTCTCTTGGCAGGCGTCTGGTGGACTCAGAAAAGCGATACCCTCTTCGTAAACATTCGCGACCGATTGCTCCTATCAAACAAACCCGGCATTAGCTTTAATAATTTTTACTATCGATACACGCTTTATCCAGCCGAAGTATTTCGTGGCCTCGACCAAATGCTCCTAAAGACCTATCACCTTTCCATCGCAGATAGCGATCTCGATCGAAACAGGTTAATGCGCAAACTGGAGCGCTACAATTACCTATTGATCGACGATCAAACCAAGGCCGATATCAATATCAGCGTAGACAATATACGCATTCGCCTCACCGGCAGCCGACAAAATTCAGTCGATTATGAAATCAGCGATTTTTTAAAGCACATGCGCACACGCCTCAGCGATCTATCCAAACATAACGATGCCTATTTGCATTTTCGCAAGGCCACATCACTGGGATTACTCTTGGGTTTTCCATTATTACTTTATTGCCTGCTCAATGTCGTTTTGACTGCTGCTTTTGCTTTGTTTTTTAACAGGCATGTGTCCAGTATAACGAGTGCAGTGGGCTGCGGCGGGTTGGGTATCTGCCTACTATTGGTCATGCCGCCTGCCATCCAGGGGCCACTTGAGGCCGAGCGCCTCACAGACATGCTTGCCTCCCAGGACACCCAGACCATTGCCGCTGCCTTAAAACAGATCGAAACCCAAAAATCGGATTTGTCGCAATTCAATATGTCAGAAGAACTGGTACACCACCCGGCCATAACGGTTCGCTATTGGCTGGCTCGGGGATTCAGCGTCAGCGGCAATCCGCACGATGAAGCTTATTTAATGACGCTCATGCAGGATCCCCATCCCAATGTTGCCTGTCAGGCTATATACAGCCTGGGTAAACGAAAATTCAAACAAGCAATACCTGCATTGCTTCAAATCATAACTTCATCAGATCATTGGTATATCCAGCTGTATGCCTACGGTGCCTTAAGGAAACTGGGTTGGACACAGACCGCATCCAAATAAAAACATTGGCATTCTCGGTGGTCGCCATTTTGGCAATTGAATGTATGGCTGTTCTGCTTGGTAAAACCCAGCTAAACAGCATGTTCATTGTTGGGATCGCCCGCTGCAGTGAAGTCGGCCTGCTGCTCTTCATCGCTTATCTGTTTGAGACAAACGGATTTCAGGCCTTAGGATTCCTACGCTCTCAAATTCGGCACCCATTACTACGAGGCTTGCTGTGGTCTCTCGGTTTCGGTCTGGTGGTTATTCTGGCTGCCCTGGTCCTCTATTTGGCCGGTATTAACCCATTGCGTTTGATTTCGACCAAACTTCCCCATTCTCATATGTCATTGGCAGCTTTCCTCTTGGTGGGAGGGCTCATCAGTCCCGTGGCAGAGGAAATGTTCTTTCGGGGCATACTCTTTGGATTTCTCCGACGTTGGGGTGCATGGGTGGCGGTGGGCGGCAGTACGTTGCTATTTGTTCTGGCGCATGCCCCCGCCCGCAGTGTACCCCTGCCCCAGCTCGTGGGTGGGCTGCTATTTGCCTGGGCCTATGAAAAGGAAAAAAATCTGCTTGTGCCCATCACGATTCACGCTCTGGGAAATTTGGCCATCTTTTCCCTGTCCCTGCTTTTCTAGAAAAAGAGGGCAGTGGGTTTCATCGCCTGCATTTTTCCCAAGGCCCGAACCTTATCTCAGCGTGTTGATAAAGCAGAAATTCAAGGGATCTTCGTCTTGATTGTTATCATCACCGGCGTCCCCTGCTTCTCCGGTCACAAAGACCACCGCCACTGGATTAAATACGGTATCGATACTTTCGTCCACCGTATCGGTGGTAGTATCCAGAATGTCCACTTGGCTGTCTCCCTGGTTGCAGATCCAGAGCATATTGTTCTGATCCACATAGACGCCGTTTTGCATGCCGCCTAGGTTAACACCGCCAAAACCGGTTACTGCAGTAGGTGTTGGCGTTCCCGCAGATGGGTCGAAGCTGTAGAGGGTGTTGTTCTGCCAACTGCCGTAACCGATAAAATACCCCTTGGTGGCCGATACAGCCGCCACCCCTGAAATACCGCCGTAAGGCTGGCCGCCAATCAGCAGACTGCTGGTGTAGGCACTGGGATCGATGGTGGCAATGCCACCAAAGGGGGCAAATCCGTAGCTGCCCGCACCGGCCACATAGATGGTGCTGTTGGCTGCCAGATATTGAATGGTTTGGGGGTTTTCGACCGGCACCGTAATCTGGGCAATTTCGGTATCGGAGGCCGTATCAAAAACCCCCACCAAGGTATCGTTAGTGGGAGACCAGGAATTATTGCGATCATTGCGATCCAGGCGTTGAAACAGGATAAACAGCTTGCCGCCGGCGATGACGCCGCCGGTCATCTCGGGGATGCCGTCTGAGTCAGCATAGGCGCTCAGATCGAGCTCACCGGTCTTAAATCCCGCCTCGCTGGTAGTGGACGGATTGATAATCCAGGCTATTGTAGATCCATAGCGCAAGAGATAGGCCTTGGTGGCATTCACGAAAACCAGGTCAATGGGATTGCTCCCGGATTCGCTGCCCTCGGTGGAATATTGCCAGATAACCGTATCAGGTGCATCGATGGCAAACTTGGTGACATTGTGCGAGCTGGCCGCCCCGAATTTTTCGATGCGGTAAAAACAGTCTCCAAAGGCATCAACACTGATATCCGAAATGGTCGCCAGGAGCGAATTTTGGACGCCGCGCGGCCCGCCTTCCGGTTCCACATCGATCACCGAGTGGGCCCCACTGGACCAGTCCGATGCGACCGTAACCACGATCGCGGTCTGCTCCTGACCCAGCACCCATCCCGGCACCAGCATTCCCAGCAATAATACCAAAATTGTAATCATTCCCAGCTTGTTCATGCCCCTTTCTCCTTTTTCTGCTCGCACTTGAATTGAGTCTTTGCTAGTATTTGTAGGTAACCGATCCAAAATAGGACCGCCCCGGCATTGGCCAGCCGCGAAAATCTTCGTAGTCCTTGTCCAGGATGTTTTTGGCTTCAAAACTGTATAAAAAATGATCCCGCAGCCATGAAATGCCGGCATTGAGTTCCTTTTTGTCCTCGGCTTCATGATCGTTTGCGGGAGTGTAGTACATCCCTTTGCTCACTATATATTCGCTGAAAACCTTGAAGCCCTTATGGAAGGCCTCCAGCCGCCCCAAATAGACCTCTTCCCATCGGCCGGGCAGATCCTTGCCGTTAAAGGCCTTGTCGTCATCCAGGTTCTCGGTTTCCTGCAAGGTCGCCTTGGCCGCCAGACGGAAATATTTCAAGCCCTCAGCATTCAACTCCATTTCGACCCCTCGGATGCGGGCACCGTCGATATTTTCGGCCCGGCCGACGCCCCTGGCGTCATAGGTCGTACTGATCAGGTTATCCACTTCATTTTGAAAATATGTGCCTTGTAATGATAAACGGCTGAGTAGCGGATTCCGGCGACGGACATCCACTGCCAGCCCCATATCGAAATTGGTGCCTTCTTCGGGTTCCAGATCCGGGTTGCCGATCAAATATCCCCGGTCCCCTGACAGCTCATAAAAATGGGGTTCACGGTAATAACGACCCAAATTGGATTTGACCTTGAGCCATACCAGGGGCTGATATACGACGCCGATCTGTGGCTCCCAGTATTCGCTGGTCTGTTTGATATCTTCCTTTTCCATGCCAAATGCATCCACTAAGTAGGTGAAGTCATCTTGGGTCTGTGAATACCGAAGGGCCGGAGAAAACCGCAGCCTGTCATCGAAAAGATAGATGGTATCCTGCAGGCCGGCAGAAAAGGTCAGTCGTCGGCTGGTATCGGCATCTTCATCGTTCAGCAGATCGTCACTTTCATAGGTCTCCTGGTGGATGTCCATGGTCCAGCCGATGGTCTGGTAATCCGAGAGCCACTCCAGATAGGCATTGCCGCCATAGCGAGTGGTATAGTACTTGTCATGCTGATAGCCCAAACCGAAGTACCCGTCGGAGTCGTCGTACTCTTCTTTTTCGAAGGCGAAATCCACGAATGTGACCAGATTCATAGGTAAACCGGCAATGCCATCATGGGTATATTTGAGGGTGCTGATGTTCCGGTCGGTCATAAAGGATGTGTTTGCATCTTCATCATTTTTCCAGTTCGGCAGGTTCTGGTCTTTGAAAAAATACTGATGAAAAATTTCGATGCGGCGTGCATCGCTCAGGTCATAGCCTGTCTTTCCCAGCAGGTTGATCTGCTCGAATTCAGCATTGTTCTGGGATTCCTCCGTGTCATCGCCATCATACAGCGGGGTGCCTTTGTTGTTAGTAATCTCGAAATCATTGTCGCTGGATAAGATTTCCGCCGAAATTAAATAGTCGAATCGGCCGGGCTTGTGGTTTACAAATCCATTGGCACGCCAGGTGTTAAAGGATCCATAGCCAATTCCAGCACTGGCATTGAACCCCTCTTTGGAACGAATTGTTTTGATGTTGACGACACCCCCGATGGAAGCCTTGCCGAAGTTCAAGGGTGATGTCCCCTTATAAATCTCGATGGAGGCCACATCTGAAAGAGAAATCGTACTCAAATCGACACCGCCGCCGTTGGCGTCGTTGAGCAGAACCCCGTCCAGAAAGATCATCACCTGATCGCTGGTGGAACCCCGCAGGGCAACGCTCGAATAGCCTCCCAATCCGCCATATTGGCGCACCTGGATTCCGGTTTCCTTTTCGATAATTGTATCCAACCCTTCGAGCTTGCCTTCAAATGCCTCCCGTTCAATAACCACCACGGCCGCCGAGGTTTCTTCGGTGTCTACGTCGCCGGTTTGCAAGGTTTGTTCGGTCTTTTGGGCCGTTACCACAATGGCTTCAAGGCTTATGGGTTCGTTGCCATTCTCGGCCATACCGCTAGCCGCCAACCCCATGAGCAGCCCTAAGCAAACAATTATTCTCAAGCGATGTTTCATGTGCCAAAAAAAATCCCGGATCGATTGATTCGATCCGGGATTCCCCTTTTTAATCCAGTGATCAGGCTGCCTTCGTTTCCCTCGAAATGGCAGCTATATGTTCAGGCAGGTCTTCTGACTTCCCCTCCCTCCCAGCGGCCTTCCCATCCTGCTCGGCAGGTCAGTGGCGCACAAAGGCTGAAAGAGTTCCCTACGAATAGGAAGGGGTTACAGCGGCGGGTCCGTCTCCGATTTAAACGGAGTTCCCTTTTAAACCCTGAATCGGGTTCCGTGAACACTCATTTTCATTCGGCAATATAGAAAAGGGTATAGCTTGTCAACTATAATTTTGGACAGTTTCATACTTTTTATCAATTTTACCTCTGCCATCCTATCCGCTTTCGCTTTCATAAAAGGTGTGGATTATATCGACCCAGTTCGTTTTTTTGGATCGATATCTAGGACTTATCAGGAACGCTGGCTTCTTCAAATGTCGCTACTTCTTCGAGAATCTTCACTGCACTTTCAATGATCCCCATGGCCAAAGCTCCGCCACTACCTTCACCCAAACGCATCCCCAAATCCAAAACTGGTTTGATTTTAAGATATTCCAGCATGTGCCCATGACCGCTTTCTTCGGAACAATGTCCAGCAATCATATAATCTGAAACTTGGGGACAAAGTGTATGGGCAATCAGTGCGCCTGCTGTGGAGATATATCCATCGATGACCACCGGACGTCGATGATAGGCGCTCGCCAGGATGCAGCCGGCAATGCCGCCGATTTCATAACCGCCGACCTTGGCCAACACATCGATACCATCGCTTCTATCCGGTTGGTTTGATTCGATACCTCGTTGCACAATATCGATTTTACGTGTCAGGCCCTCGTCGTCAACGCCCGTGCCACGCCCCACCATTTTATTCACATCGATTCCGGTTATAACAGTTCCGATCGCTGCCGAAGGAGTTGTATTGCCGATACCCATATCGCCGGTACCCAGCATTTCAAGGCCTTGATTAAAAAGCCGTGAAGCCTGTATAAATCCGGTTACAATGGATTCTTCGCTCTGCCTCCTTGACATGGCCGGTCCTTCCAGGAAATTTGCGGTCCCTTTGCCCAGTTTCTGAATAATCAGCCGAGCACTACCCGGCACTGATTCGACGTCGATATCCGGTATAATGCCCATATCTACAACCCACACGTCCACACCCATATGCCGGGATATGGCATTGATGCCAGCTCCGCCGGACAAGAATGTCTGAACCATAGCGCCGGTGACCTCTTGCGGATAGGCGCTGACACCATCACGTACGACACCATGATCGCCAGCCATGATCAGAATTGCTTTATTCTTAATGGACGGAGTTAGGCTTTTCCGAATCCCACATACCTGTTCGGCAATATCGTGAAGTCGTCCCAATGCCCGTGTGGGCATAACCAACTGGGCTGTCCGCGCCTTGGCATTTTCAATCCAGGCTCCATCTACAGGTTCAATTTTTTCTATAATCTCGTTTAGTTGCATGTTACCTCCAATTGGGATTGAGTAATTCGTATTATTTTTTCAAATGGTGTCCATTAAGAAATAACCCAATTTAATTGAGATCGCCGATTTCGGACAATTGGGCCATTTATGGATGGGTACCAAAAAAAGACCCCAAACCGATGTTATCATCAGCCCGGGGTTTTACCATCACCACTTAGGGTTATCTACTTTTGGCAGGTCTTCTGGCTTGTGGATCGTCCTACTCCCTGCACCTTCCCCTACTGTTTCGTCAAATCATTCATTACAGTAGAGTGGTATTGCAGGTTTCGTCCCCACTCACAGCGGCGGGTCCGCACCGGGTTTTCACCGGTTTCCCTTTTAAACCAACATCAGCACCAAAAGCATTTTCAGGCCCCCTTTAGCGGATCTCCGTATCATTGTCAAGCGAAGCAAACGGTCCCA
>CAZWEO010000187.1:0-7517 GCA_964633115.1 uncultured Desulfobacterales bacterium | reverse complement strand
GAGCTCCGCTTTCAATCAGATGAGTCGGCATAATCCGGGAGTCGGCATTATGGCGAAGGGTATGAACGGAGACGCGTTTTCTAAATTTAAGTTGCGTCAGGACGCGGCGTAAAGCTCCCTGGACAGAGGTATAACTCATGGGTTCTTTGGCGGTTGGACCTTCTTGGCCGCTACGTCCCAAGCGGGGAAAGATCCAGGTCGGGTTACAGTGCAACGCCCAGTAAAATCTTAGAATATGAAGTGTCGACTCGGGCAGGGGGACATATCGGTCTTTAGCGCCCTTGCCGCGATGGACGTGAATGCGCATGCGATCTTTATCGATGTCGCCGACCTGAAGATAAAGGGCTTCGTGCAGTCTAAGCCCGCAAGAATAGACGGTGGTAAGATATGCCTTGTTTTGAGGCGTATTAACGGTTTGCAGGATAGTTCGAATTTCATCGAGGCTCAGCACGGTAGGCAGCCGCTGTTCACTTTTTGCCCGTATCAGTTCCAGTGTGTGCCACTCACGTTTAAGTACGTTGATAAAGAAGAATTTGATGCCGCTGTAACAAATCCGCATCGTGGCGGGTGACCATTTATCTTGGTTTTTGCGATGCAGGAAATAATCTTGAAGTTGCACTTCGGTGATTTGATCGGGGGTTTTGTTGTAAAAATCAACTAGCATGCGAACGGATCTTGTATAGCATTGCTGAGTACGCTCGCTCATTCCGGCAAGTTGCAGGGCTCTCATGGACTTTTGATAATAGTCTTTCATCATAGCTTTCTCCTTTCTTTATGAAGGGTTAATTGGATGGCGCTCCAATATAGGAAAGTATGACAAAAGAATGGGGGCCCTTGCAACTTACTGGAATTTATCTGTCAGGCAGGATTCAGTGCGGATTTTTTCTGCCGCGAAGCGGCTTACTTGAACTAGTGTGTAGCCATGAGTGCAGGCTGACCTACCGCTCCATACAAATTGTGGTTTTTTCCTTGACTCACACGTGTGCGTCTCTATAGTCTTTGCCAGGAAAAGCAGGTTCTTATCACCTTATATTTATTCCAAAAGGATTCAAGGACACTTTTTCGGAGAGGATTCGATTGGCACATTAATTATCAGCTTAATTCAATAAAAAGGAGATTGGAAAATGACAACAAGCGACGCAACAGAAAATAAACCTCTCTGGTTGTTAATCGAGGAGAATATCCTTGAACTCGATTCGCAGGACATCTCAGGAGAAAATCTGGAAGCATCGATTCAACGGGTTGCTGTTGAACTTGACAATACGGGTTACAATGTTTCGCGTCATGGGGGCAATATGCTTAAATTAAGATGGGCGGTGAAGGATACCCTCAAAGTCGGAAGGCCCCTTATGAAGGATTTCAACAATGCGATTGCGGCACTTACACTGGAGGACGTGACTGACCCTTATGCGGCAACGAACAAGCTCCTAAGCGACATAGGACAGACGTGACCAAAACTCAGAAGTCCCGAGTGCAGACCGGATGTGATTCGGTTTGTCGAGCAGGCAAAACTCGATCTGCTGATTGCCAAGGCAAAAGGCTTGCCCGACGATGAAGGTATCCGATTCCTTATTGAGGAACAAGTGGCTCCCAGCGTGATCACCAACGCGTTGGAGATTACGGGCGAGAAGCTGGAACAGGTGAACGCCGATATGGAGAAGGAGCGCGCAGAGAGGGCAAGAGTAGCGAAACTGCTCGAGGCGGTAGATGGCAAGTCCAACGAAGAAAAGGTTAAGCACCTCTTTGAGAATACCGTCTTAGAAGAATTGATAATCGAAATGGCGAAAGTTGACCAGGGCGTAATCGATGCTGTCAAACAGGCCATGGAAGATGAGTTAAAGGAAAAACAAAGGCTGGCAGAAGAGGAGGCCGCACAGAAAAAGGAAGAGGCTGCAGGGCCTCAGATGGAAGATATTCCGCCGGATGAGATGCTTGATTACATCGAGTCAATTCGCGAAATCATGGAATTCAGCGATAAGGAGAAAGAAATCAGAGTTATGTGCGAGCAGAGTTCCATCCCTAAAAACCTTGTGGACATTGCTGTTTCGGAGCCTGACAGACTGGATGAGCTCGAAAAAGAGGCGGAGGGATAAGAAGCATATTCGTGGTGGTTTTCGGGACGTCCTTTAGTTTTCCAGTTTACGGGACCTTTTTTAGGATTGTCTTATAGCTTTTCAATTATTCATGGATCAAACGCGAATAAGTGGTCATGGACGTTGTTGAAAATGTTGAATAACTAAAGAGCTAAGATCAGGCAGCCGGCGTCATCCGGTCCGCAGGGTTCGGTTTCGTATTGCAATTATGATTTTTTCCGAATATGGAATCCGTTTTCGGAAAAGAATCGGCTTTTGGCAGAAATGTAAAAATGTTTCCTTCTCAGAGATATACATGCGAAAAGCTGAAAGATATTGGCACCCATTTCGGAATTGGAGAATCCGGCGTGTCCCAGGCAAGCAGGCGGGTTAATACCTGAATTTTGCACGTAATTAACGGTTGAGGGCAGAGGGCAAAGGATTTTATCTATCTGTACCGTCTGACCTTGAGAATTAAAGTTTGTATCTTTTTCTCAGTTTTGGTTTTATTTTATCATTTTTGCACCTGGGTTTTGTCAAAAAACGTATATCATTACAGGGTGATATCTTCGTGCAAGAAATTTTTTGCCTCTCAACTTTCCAAGGCGAATCGTTGCGGCCACAGGCCGTTTTGTTGCCATGGTTTGGGTGCAGATCTTTTTCGGTCTATTAACGATAAGAACTTCATCATGTAAGGTGTTCGCGCATCTTGGATGGAATATTTGACTTTGACGCGATTAGAATTTTCTACCACTTTGGCGGCGATGAGTAGCAGCTTCAACCGGGCAATTCGGATGGTGTTGTTAGCAATGCCCCCAAGGCCACCTTTTGAAGGATTTTCTTTTTCATCGCTATTGACACTGCCTTGAGCCATGATTTTTAAATATCGCCAAATGTTATAGGCCAGCATAACGATTTGAAAAAAAGCGTAATTATTCTTAAACTTGCCCGAAGGAATCGCATCCAAGCCTTCGCGTTTGGCTTCACCAACGAGGTTTTCAACATCGGCCCGCTTGTCGTACTCAGCAATCACTTTATGTGCTTTGCCGGCCATATCGGTGCAAAAGATCCGGTACGTATACCGATCATCTTCAAAAAGCTCACACTGAACGGGTTGATCTGAGGGTTGTTTTTGCTCTTTTAAAATTCGCATGGCCACAAAACGACACGCTACCCCCCAGCCAGTTGGCTGATAAGTACAACTATTGAATTGAATATCGGAGTTTTTCCAAGGCTGATACCATTTTGAGGAGTCAAAAAGTGGAGTACAGCCTTTGTTGGCGATGATGAATTTAAAACCGGATGCCATAGCTGCTTGGACACTTTCCCAACTTAAAAATTCGCCGTCGGCACGTAGTAAAACATATTTCACACAACCGGGAAGTTGGGCTTTTATCTGAGCAATAAAGGCAGCGGCTTCTTCGCCATTGACCGTGACGCCTTTTCGCAATTTGCCCAGTAGATATTCACGGGTCTCGTCGATAAAAGCTAAAATAGGGCGATAAGCCTTTTTACCCCGCTGTTTGGTATTGTGGCCCTTTCGTCCCCCTTGCTGGTGGCCATAAATGGTTTCAACTGTGGTGTCGATGCTGATTCGAATCTGAATATAGGCCAAATCGCACAGTTGCCACAACCGCTCGCGCAAGATGGCCATTATGCGAACAAAACAGTGGGCCTGGTTGATACCCAGGCTATTAACATAGCGCCAAAAGGTACTGGCGACCGGCAGCCGCACAAGCCCAAAAAAACCGCAAATCATGGCATCCAAGCGCACATAGCTAAAATGCCAAATCCGGTTAAAGCCGATAAACAGTAGCATTAAAATACCGGAAACCATCAAATAGTGGCCCAACTTGGGTTCACGCTCCGGAGCTTTATAGGCTGAGTGAAAAATTTCTTTAAAATTGACCAAATCGAAAAATTTGATCATGGCCAAAAGCCCGCCAAACGGGCTCAAATGCTCAGTACAAGTTTCATGTGCCGTGGAAGCCTTGATTTTTCTGGCATTAGCGCCGTTTTTATTAAATCCTTTACTGGAGCGTCTTTTCGTGCTATTCTTCTTCCGTCTTTTTACCATCTGGGTACCTCCTTTTGTTATTATAGGTTCTTTGTCGAACCCTATTATAACAGGGTTCCCAGATGGTTTTCTACTTTTTAAACTCGATTAGGTGCAAGATTCAGGTAATAATAAAATAAGAAGTGACAAAAAGCTAAAAAGAAAAATCAGAAAGATTGAAAAGAAATTAAATGCGTGAAGAATGAAGACCCTTATGTTTTGCAGATCGAAACCCTGAAAGATAATGATATCCCACCAATTTTTTAGCAATGAATTTTACGGAATTCACAAAATTTCTTGAGCGCACGGCGCACTCGGTGGTGCTGGTGGAAGTCCACAGATAATAAGTGTAAAAAGGTGGAGTGCCCCCCAATCACACAACTGAGCTACCAGGTGATTATTCTTGCAATTTTTCTTAATAATGATAGAAGCTTAAATCCATCATTTGACAGCAAAAAAGCAGAAAAAAACATTTATACAAACCAGACAACCTTTATTGAGGCTGCCATGGAATGAATATTAAGACCCCGTTTCTTTTCAGAAAAGATGTGGGGTTTTTGTTTTCGGTATTAAGGATCGAAGTTTTTTGGAATTCGAGATTAAAATAAGCCAATAAAGCAAAGAAGTCTGAGGTAAATTAATCAATGATCAAGGTTTGAGCCTAATGCCCCACAGGGTTAGGAAGAATAAATGACGAAAACGGTAAAATATACTATGATTCCAACCGAACGGATTGAGAATGCAATCCTGCTGATCAGAGGGCAGAAAGTTATGATCGATGCTGATCTGGCATATCTTTACCAGGTGTCCACAAAGGTTTTAAATCAGGCTGTCTCGAGGAACGAAAAGAGATTTCCGCCGGATTTTATGTTTCGTATAACCAAAGACGAGAAAGGCGAACTGGTCACAAATTGTGACCGGTTCCAAAAGCTTAAGCATTCATCAGCTTTACCCCGAGCATTCACTGAACAGGGTGTGGCTATGCTATCCACTGTTCTTCGCAGTGATCGTGCCATTCAGGTGAACATCCAGATCATGCGCGCTTTTACCCAGCTTCGTCAGATGCTTTCCACTCATAAAGATCTTAAGCGTAAAATCGAGGCAATGGAGAAAAAGTACGACAAAAATTTCAAGATTGTGTTCGAAGCGATTAGGCAACTATTGAAAACAGAGGAAAAGCCGCGGAAAAAAATCGGATTCACGATCAAAGAAAAGCAGGCGCGATACGGCAGTAAACTGAAAAGAAAGAAGGAATAAGGGTTGAGCGGGATCTGGATAAATTCATGCTTTCGTGTACATCCCAGATCTTATTCGAGGACGAAAAATTGCCGTAGAGGATGAGTTTAAGCTTTTGGAATAAGCAAGCAATAATCCAATGGACGTTAAATTATATTTGTTGATGTACGTCAAAAACTTCTTTTTCTCATCAGGGCTTAGATTTTCCCTCATCAAAAGAATTTCCGAAAATCCCTGAATGGATGTTAGCGGTGTCCTGAGTTCATGGGCTGCCGTGGAGATAAACTCGGTTTTCATGCGGTCCACCTCACGTTCGCGGGTAACATCATGCATAATCGTTACAATGCCGGTTTCATTGGATTTTCTATCAAAAATAACCGAAGTGCGGGCACGCATAATCTTTGGATGTTCAGGATCACCACTCTGCAATTCAAAATCAAACAGATACCCGGTTGTTTTTCTATCAAGGGTTTCCATGACTTTTTCACGCAGGGTCTTTTCCTTGATGGCCAAATCAATGGGCTGGCCAATCGCCTGACTGAAACCCACGCCCAGCAGGTCTTCCGCCACCTTGTTCATCAAAACAACATTATTATAAATATCGGTAACAATCAAGCCGTCCGCAACAGATCTTAGAATGCCGTCAATTTTATCCTTGGCCTGCTCGGTATCCAAAAGTGCTTGGTTCAGTTCCTCCTCTGCCTGCTTGCACTCTTCCTCCAACCGCCTAAGATCCTCTATCATTTGATTAAAATCAACTGCCAATTGACCTATTTCGTCTTTGGTCCTAACCTCTACTTTAGGGGTCAGGTCGCCTTTGGCGACAATATTTACCGCATCAGATAGCTGGCGGACGGGATTGATTATGCTTCGGCTAATGAGCAAGGCTACGACTCCGCCAAAGATTATTGAGACGATAAGGAAGATTATGGTTATATTCCTGGTGCGAATGGCACTACCGGAGGCATCGGCATAGCGTTTTATTGTAAGACTTTCTTCTACCTTTAGGAACTTTTTGAATTCTTCCCTTATCTGATCAAGTATATTTTTACCTGTGCCTGCCGCAAGGAGGACAGCCGCGTCCTTGAGAGTCTCGGGACGCTTATCCATCTCTTGCCTGGCATCTATCTCAGGAATAGCTGCTTTCTCAAACCAATCATTGGCCAGTGATTCCACTTTGGCCAAGAGGGTCAAATTTCTCTCATCGCCGGACAACAAATTGCGCAGCTTACTTATATGCCCTTCCAGTCGTTTTTGGCCTGCCAAATACGGCCCTAGGAACTCCTCTTTACCAGTGATAACGAAACCCCTCTGCCCGGTCTCTAAATCGATCATATCTTTAGCCAATGATACAGATAGAATCATACCATCTTTATTTCCCGTCCTTCCGAAATTGCCTATCATCACGTCAAGGACTGCGCGGATATTGTCCATAATCCCCTTACCCACACCACTTACCAAAAGCCCCTGGAGATAATTAGCAGCAATTAAATTTGTAGCGATTTTCCTCCCAATAGCAATCTCGGGCTTGGCTGCTTTTTGCTGCCATTGACTGACTAAATCCTCAATCTTCTCCAGCGCCTTTACCTGGCTGGGGTTGTCACTGACCAGTTCCTTTTCCTTCTCAATTAACTTCTCAAACTCGCTGGCACCCTCATTATATGGCTCAAGGAACTCCTCTTTACCAGTGATGACGAAACCCCTCTGGCCGGTCTCCATATCCACAACAAGTTTTGACAGCTCTCTCGCATTTGCTATCACCGGGGCATCATGTTCAATAACAAAGCTAAATTGCTTAACAATACCACTTAGATTGGTCAAAACAATGATGGCAAGAGCAACCAGAAACACTAATAGAACAGCATATCCCAATGCCATCTTTTCGCTAATATTTAGCGACATTTTTTAGCTCTCCTTTTCATATAAGCAGTACTTTCTTTACTAAAACTCCTTAACCCTTTGTTCCAATTCTTCAATCGTTATTTTCCGCAATCCGCGTTCCTAACTCCGAAATCGAATGTTCCCCAATCCCCCAATCTTTACCCCGTTAAATCCGTTCCTGCATCTATTTATCTGGGGCCTAAATCGGAATAGTAAGTTTAACAGTAGTCCCTTTACCTAATTCACTTTCCACCCAGACTTTCCCGTCATGG
>CAZWEO010000186.1:0-7544 GCA_964633115.1 uncultured Desulfobacterales bacterium | reverse complement strand
CTTAGAACTATTTAGTTTTTTATTATGGCCTTCAATATTTCATAGGGTTAAGTAGCAATTTTAACATCGAACATCGAACATCGAACGTCCAACACCCAACATCGAATGTGGAATCGCTCGCACAGTGCGGACGCTTGCGCTGCGGGTCGCTCCTTCTTTTTTAAGAAGGGAAGACATCCATATTCGACGTTCGATGTTCAGTGTTCGATGTTGGATGTTTACTTTTGATTAAGCCAATAGGTGCGCAAGGTCTCATACAAGACGATGCCGGCGGCCGACGAGAGATTCAACGAGCGGATTTTATCCGTAATGGGAATTGAATAAACGGCAGTCTGATAGGCAGTGAGAATGGTTTTGGGCAGGCCTTTGGTTTCAGATCCAAAAACCAGAAACATTCGTTTCATGGTTGGCATATGCCAATAAGGGGCTGTGCCGTTTTTACTAAAAAGGAAGATCTCTTTTTTATGGGGTTCAGTGCTCCGCAAAAATGACTCGAAATCATCCCAGACATGCAAGTCCACATACTGCCAGTAATCCAGGCCGGCTCTTTTGAGAAACGGGCTGTCGAGTGAAAAACCGAGTGGCTTTATCAGGTGGAGCGTGGCGCCCGTTCCTATACAAGTCCGGCCTATATTGCCGGTATTCCAATGGATTTCAGGGCAGACCAGTACAATATGACGTTCACAATCAAGCGGCAGTCGCAACCGTTGATTCGGCTCGTTAGCAGGCGGCATGTCCATCAAATTCAAGTGTTTAAAAGTTTCTTGGTTTACAAATTACTTCACGGACGCGCAGATCAAAAAGATGAGACTGATTGGCCGGTTTTAGAATCAAGGCTGCATCAGCGCCTTTGCCAGTGCCGCCGATAGAAACGATATCATTTCCGGAAAGCGCCCCACCGTCGGCCGCCATGATGGCGATTTCTACAGCCACCTTGGTTCCCTGACCAAACAGCCTGAGGGTATCAGCTATGATCAGGACCGGATAGGCACCAGAATACTTATTAAAAATTGAACGCTCTACCCCTGAAAGGGCATGGGTGGCGGAGATGACCATGGCACCGCTGTTTTGCAGATCAGCACGGACTTCTTCCGGCATAACATGCTGAAACGGCTCTTTAAAACCGCAGTGATAGGTGATGACCACTACCTTGAAACCTTGAAAAACTTCCAGTGTCTTTTTGGCAGCATAGCCTTTGGAAGAGGCCACAACGACCTCCTTGATACCCAAATCTTGGGCGCGTTTATACGCAAGTTCTAATGTGCTGTCTGTATTGTCTCGTCCGGGTTTTTCAAAGTACATACTGCCTCCCTAAATATTTGATGGAATGCGTTTCATTGAGATTTGCCATTGCTGGTGAGCAATATTAGTGTACAAGTATTTCCGAAATAAGCTAAGTGAAAAATGGCCTTACAATTATGGCAAAACCGATGAATGGTGCTCGATGATCAGCCATTCGGATTCGATTTTTCGATAGACAAAGGTGAATCGGGCGGCCACATTCATACGCTGGCCATTGTCTGTTATTTCAAAGGTGTAGCGCCCGGAATTGATGGCCATGTCATCAAAAATGCGGATATTGGCTTCATCGATTCGGCCTTCAGGTGCTTTGGCACAAAAATGGACGAAGTAATCCCGAATTTCAGCGTGGTTATGACGAACCTGAGCCGAAACTGTTGGCAACAATATGGCATCTGTCGCATAACAGGCCACCACGTTATCAGGATTTGCCGTCTGCAATGCGGCGTTCCATTTGTCAAATAACGATGCAATTACACTGGATTGATTCATGCTAGGTTCTCCTGTTGCTGACATGTGCAGCTGCCACGGCGGCATCCGTTTTTATATCGGTGGAACTGTTATGATCCTTTCGGATACAAACTAATGTATTTGTATTCATCAACCGGAGCAATGTGTCAAGAATGAAATCCAGCGCAATAAAATAAGAATTTGGCAATTCGAAATAATTCAATCAGGTATCGTATGGCCAACAACGACGGCAGCTGATGCATTTTGCACCAACTGCTTGACAAGGTTGTGGCAATATGCATACAATGTGGCATATTTTATCTGATCGAAAGACCTGACCTGAGTAGTTTGACGTTGTGACGCCGTTATATTTGAACTGGCTGATAGATTTTCGTGCAAAGTAAATCAATAATTCAATTTCCTTATAACTTGCTATAATCTTAGAAGTTTTTACGTTGTTACCGGATCCTCATTTTTAACGATGCTATAAATATGGGCGGGCATTTTCAATTGCTAAAGGAAGTCAGTTATGAATGCTGACAATTCACCAATGCAAGATTTAGAACTTAGTGTTGCTATGGTGGCCAAGGGGTATCACGCTCTTTCTGTCATGCGAATGCTGAGCGAAATAAAGCCCAGCCGTCTGCAACTTCGTTTGGTCGCTATAGCCACCATTAGCAAGTCGATTGCCTGCACCAAATTTGCCAGCGAGATGGGTGTCACTGTTTATAGCGACCCCCTTGATCTGCTGAAGCTCAAAGGCTTGGATCTGATTTTCGAAATGTCCGGAGATCCGCAAATCCTGACAGATTTATCCAGAAAGAAGCCGCCGACAATCGGTGTGCTGGATAGGCAAGCCGCAACGCACATTTTCGAAATTACCGGCTTGTATCAACAGGTTTCAGAGCAGGATTCAGAAATCAGCCTGGCCTCTTCCTTTGCATCGGCGCTTTTGGAGGCCTCGCCCGACGGGGTTATCGTGATAGACAGGGATTTTAAGATAGTCAACTGCAATGAATCTCCCATTGTCACCGACGGAAAAGGGCGCGATTTTATCATTGGGCGAAAATGCCATGAAATTATACATCTTTCTAATGAGCTTTGTAGTGCGCGCGGACTCAGATGTCCCATGGAGGAGGTGCTTCAAACCGGCCGACCGGCCCGGACGGTACATGAAACCAATGCAGGTACGCCCGAAAACCACATTCATCAATCCACGGCTTATCCCATGACCAACCATCTGGGTGAGATTGTGCAGGTGGTTATCAGCATCCGCGACATTACCCAGGAATTGACAGATCGAATCGAACAACGCACCCAGGCTATCAAGGACGATTTAGAACGATTCGTGCGCGAAGATCGCCTGGCATCGCTCGGTCGATTGGTGGCATCGGTATGCCATGAAATCAACAATCCCATCTCCAGTATTTTAACCTTTAACAAGCTCATTCTCAGATGTCTGCAGGAAGACGACCTGCCGGACGATGGATTTGAATCCTTCCGCCGCTATCTGGATATCAGCGTCCGGGAAGCCTTGCGTTGCGGCCAGATCGTTAAAAATTTGCTCACGTTCGCACGCCAAAAAAATATCGAAGTTATCCAGATCGATCTCAAGGAAATGATCGATACCATCCTGGTGCTTACCGAGCACCAGTTGGAAAAAAATGGAATTACCTACGAAGTCAACCTGCCGCAAACAGCCTTTACGGCCAGGGGTGATTATGCCCAGATCCAGCAGTGCCTCATGAATCTCATTTTCAATGCCATCGAATCCATGGATGCGGGCGGCAAGTTAACCTTATCGGGCGGCCGTGGCGACAGCCAAACCATATGGCTGAAGGTGGCAGATACCGGTTACGGCATTGATCCGGAAGAACGGGCCCGAATTTTTGAGCCGTTCTACACAACCAAGAAAGAAGGCAAAGGTGTCGGGCTGGGCCTGTCCATGGTTTACGGTATCATTCGTGAACACCAGGGGACCATCGATGTCGACAGTGAGCCGGGCAAGGGCTCTCAATTCAGGCTGACCTTGCCCTCGGGCGTGGAATTTGTTGATACTTCAGAAGGAGAAAAGCCATGATGCAATCAATGCGCATATTGGTGGTGGACGATGAAGAGCCGATTCGCGAATCCTTGAGTGCCTGGCTGCAGAAAGATGGTTACCAGGTGAATATGGCTGATTCCGGCCAAGCCGCCTTGGGCAGTATCGGAGACTGTTTCTTTGATCTGTATTTGGTGGATATCAAAATGCCCGGTATGGACGGATTGGAGCTTCTGGGCCGGATTAAGGAAATCCAAGCAGATGCCAATATCATTATGATTACAGCCCACGGCTCCATACAGACGGCGGTTGAAGCCATGAAACGGGGTGCATGCGACTATATTTGTAAACCGTTTGATCCGGACGAACTATCGCTCATGACCGAACGGGTGTCTGCCAATCAAGCCCTCAAAGATGAAAATATTGCCTTGCGTGAACAGCTGATGGAGCATCATGAAATCTCTTTTGAAGGCCTGGTGGTGGAATCACAAGCCTTACGTGATATTTTTACCAGCCTAAAGGATGTGGCCCCCACCCCTGCTCCGGTTTTGATTACCGGCGAAACCGGCGTGGGCAAAGAGATGGTGGCACGGGCCATCCATATGCAGAGCGAGCAGGCCTATGGCCCTTTTGTGGCTATCAACTGTGGCGCCCAAACCGAAACACTGTTGCAAAGTGAGTTGTTCGGGCATGAACGCGGTGCCTTTACCGGAGCGGTCAAAGCCCGACGGGGTAGACTCGAAATGGCCAACAACGGGACTCTTTTCTTGGATGAAGTCGGTGAAATTTCGGGTAAAATGCAGGTCAGTTTGTTGCGGGTACTGGAGGAAAAACAGTTTCAACGGATCGGTGGTAATCAGAATGTGGAGACGGATTTCAGATTGATCTGCGCGACCCATCGGGATCTTTCCGAATTGATCAAAGCGGATCAGTTTCGGGAGGATTTTTATTATCGCATCAATGTGATTTCCATACACATCCCGCCCCTGCGTGAGCGTCTGGCCGATGTGCCTGTGCTGGCCGACCATTTTCTGGAACGCTATGTCCAGGAAACCGGAAAGCAGGTGGCAGGCTGGACCCAACGTTCGATAGGGATGCTGATGTCGTATCACTGGCCTGGTAATGTTCGAGAGCTGCGTAATGTCGTCGAGAGGGCGGTGGTGCTGGCAAGGGGTCGCATGATTGGAGCCACCGAGCTATCCTTTCTGCAGCCGGAGGTGGAAGAATGTCATTTTGGCACCATGACACTTAAGGAAATGGAAATCAGCCATATCACGGCTGCACTTGAATCAACCGATGGCAATATCTCCCAGGCTGCACGGCAACTGGGAATCGACCGCGGTACCCTGGCCAGAAAAATGAAACGCTATCAATTGAATCTAAAGTAACCCTAAAGTTGTTTGCCCTCCTGCTTTTGCAACGGTAGGGGTAAATTTGCCCGACATGAGATGACTGATTTGGCCCCCGATCAAACCGCGACACAAACAGCGGCCGGCATCGAACTGATCCCCTTCGGCCAGGTAGACCCCTTGGCGGTTTCGGTTGTGGCCGCCAACCTGCAGGCGCTACTAGGCCTGAATACCCGTGTCCAGGCAGCCCGGCCCAATCCAGAATACGCCTATATACCAACACGCCAGCAATTTGATGCTATAAAAATCATTAAGCAGCTGTCCCATGAAACACGAGAGGTTTATTTTCAGCTGGGTGTTACCAATCTAGATATTTGTACTCCAATACTCACTTTTGTCTTTGGCGAGTCCCAACTGGGGGGTAATACGGCTCTTGTTTCGCTCAATCGTTTGCAGGGCAATGGCACCGATCTGGCCTACGAGCGGGTGGCCAAAATCAGTGTACATGAGGTAGGGCATATTCTGGGGCTGGAACATTGCTGGGAAGTGAGATGTCTGATGCACTTCAGCCGAGATGTGGCGCAGCTGGATTCACTACCGATCAGTTTTTGTGAAACGTGTCAGTATGAGACGAGTCGGCGGCTCGGGCAGCTGTAAGGATGCTAACTTAAGCAAGTTTATCCGCCTTCGCAGGAGACCATGTGCATGCCCGTGGATGAATGCAAAAGAATTAAGATAATTGCTACGGCGCGATGTCACCCCACGGATAAGGCGCGATAACCGCGGCATAGCCGAAGACGGGTATTTTAATGGGACCACGGGTTTATCCGTGGGGATCCATTACAGAACATAATTTTGATAACGGGTCTAAGCATTCTTAAAAAAAGAGCCGGATTCTTTTGAATCCGGCTCTTTTTTTGTCGCGTTTTATAAAATCGCGCAGCGATTTTATTTAAGGAAGGAGTCTACAAGTCTATCCCACCCAATTTCGGGAACACTACCAAAGATATCTTTGACAGCTTCACCACCGGTGGCGGCCATGCGATAACCCCCTTCCTCTTCCAAAAGGGAGGTCAAGCGCCCAGCTTCATCGTCGGTCCAGGCCATGGTCTCGACACCGTAAAGCAGATTTTTGAGGTTTTTACGCAGGTTTTTAGGTTGAATCACCATTAACCAGCCGTCGCCGTACGGTGCTGTGTTCATTCCATTGGGATTCCCCTTGAGCTTGGGATTAACCGCCACAACCGTCCCATCCAAAGGACTCATGGTTTCGGCTTCGTTTTTATCCCGAACCATCGTGGCTTGCGGCCTATTTTGTTCAACAACGGCACCCAGGCGCGGGAGCTTGATTTCATCCTGGGGTCCCAGCAGTCTCAAGGCAAAATCATCGATGCCCACGCGCACACGACCGCCGTATTCCACCCGAGCCCAGGTATGCCCGTAGTGAAAATAGTGGTCCCGGGCAACGGAAAAACCGGAAACCGGATCACAAACCGGTGGTGTCAGTGAAGGCATCATGCCGTTCTCATCAATCATCTGATCATAGGGACATTTGATGCAATTATAATTATGGGCACACATTTTATAATCAATCCGGCCGCTTAGCATATGACGGCATTTCCCTTGGCTTTCCAATAGGGCCATTCGCGGCCGCCTATGGGCTGGAATGGCGCCACCTGACTGGGCTGCTTTAGCCTTGAAGTCGGCCTGGATTTTGCGGTCAAAACTGCAACCAAGACAATCAAAGGCATTAATGCACGCCATGGGTTTTGCCAAACCTGCCCTGGACCAGACACATTGTTCATTAGATATGGCGTAAACATTGGGTCGTCCGGATCTTTTTTGTTTTTGCTTTTGCATGGCGTCCTCCTTTTGCGGCTTTGGGATTTCTGTGAACCGTTTGCTTGTCTGTTGTGTCTAATGAAAGAGCAGGATTCGGGCCAACTAAGCCACCCAGGCAAAATATTTTATTTAACTATATGAAATTATAGCGTTATTTTATTTGATACAGCTTAGCAGAAAAGAAGCGGGTAGCTTGGGGTACGTGAGGCAAATTACCGCAACAACATGGCTGCTTAACAAAAAAGTGTTTAATATCGGCAGGTTAAGCGGATGGGGCAAATCGCTAGACACTGGGGTATTTTGCAGCTGCTGCAATATGCCCCAGGATGGGTATATTGCTGAATCATCCGGTGAAAGAGTAATTTAATTGCTGTGTTGGTCTTCATAAAACGCCCAACGTCCAACATCGAACACTGAACATCGAATAGGGAATTCTTCCATTTTTAAATAAAGATGAGAGCGGCGCAAACGCCTGTGCTGCGCGATCGAGCCCACATTCGGCGTTGGATGTTGGACTTGGGTTTGATTTTCGTAAAAACACGATTTCGTGTAAACGCGCGCCC
>CAZWEO010000185.1:0-7549 GCA_964633115.1 uncultured Desulfobacterales bacterium | reverse complement strand
TTACTAGGCGCTTTTACTGCATCAAAACTCAATACTCGCTTGTTTTGGGACTAAACGACAAGCTAATGGCGGGGATCCAATTAAAGGGATGAACATCGATGGGCGTGCGGCCCTGGCCCTTAAACAATCGATCACCTGGGAAAATTGCGGCGATCTTAAAAAGAAACTCAAGGAGAAGATAGACGCCGGTCATACGGAAGTCATCCTGGATTTTAAAAAGGTGGATCATCTGGACAGCGCGGCGTTGGAATTGCTGGTGGAAGCCCATGACGACCTCATGCTAATTGGCGGGGCCCTTAAGATAGCCAGTTTGAATGAAGTCTGTCGCGACATTCTATTGGCCACGCGCATCATTAACATCCTGTTTGTTTACAAAGACATCAACGAAGCCATCGCCCGCAAAACATCATGACGCGTATCATCAAAAAAAGAAGGAAGTTGGGGGAGATCCTGGTCCAGAGCGGCAAAATAGAACCGGAAGATCTCACTCGCTTGCTGCGTCTGCAAAAGGAAACCGGTAAACCCCTGGGACAGCTCCTGATCGATGAAGGCATTTTAACAAAGGAGGAGTTGTCTAAGGCCCTGGGCGAGCAGATGGGGATTCCGCACGTTTGGCTACGCAAAGGCCTGGTAGATCCCAAGATTGTTCAGATCCTACCCAAGGAGAAAGCGCTACATTATCAGGTCCTACCCATGTTTGTAGTTAACGGCGTGATCACCCTGGCCACGTCGGACCCCTATGGCTTCTATATCTTTGATGAAGTACGTAAAATAACTAATCTGGAAGTTCAACCGGTTATCTGTCGTTCTGAGGATATCTTAGAGGCCATTCCCCAGGCCTATCAGGGAGACGCCAGCATCGATGAGTTGATGTCCAGTGCGGATGAATCCAGCATCGATGTGGTGGAGGGACGTTCCGAGGCTGAAATTGCTGAACTGGCTGAAATGGCCGAGGACAGCCCCATCGTCAACCTGGCCAATCTGATTCTACTACGCGCCATTCGCGACGGCGCCAGTGATATCCATATCGAACCCCAGGAAGATAGAATGCGTGTGCGTGTACGGGTGGACGGCATGTTGTATGAACAACGCCCCCAGAAAATCGAACTGCATCCGGCCATAGTGTCCCGGCTCAAGGTCATGTCCAAACTGAACATTGCCGAAAGGCGTCTGCCCCAGGACGGGCGTATCCAGGTGGTGGCTGACGGCAAAGTAGTGGACTTACGGTTTTCATCCATGCCGGGTGTATACGGTGAAAAGGTGGTCATGCGGATCCTTGATCGCAGCCAGGCAATTTTAGATTTGAACAGCCTGGGTTTTGATGCGGATCTGCTGGAATCTTTTAAATCGCTTGTGCGGTCTTCCCACGGCCTGATCCTGGTGTGTGGGCCCACCGGCAGCGGCAAGACCACGACGCTGTATGCAGGCATATCGCTGCTAAACACGCCTGAGCGAAATGTCATCACCGTGGAAGATCCGGTGGAATATCAGATACCCAATATCAACCAAAATCAGGTCAATGCGGCTATCGGCCTCAAGTTTGCCACCTTTATCCGACATGCCTTACGTCAGGACCCGGATGTGATTATGGTGGGAGAGATCCGCGACCGGGAGACAGCCGAGATCGCCATCCAGGCGTCATTGACAGGTCATCTTGTGCTTTCGACCTTGCATACCAACGACAGTCCCAGTTCCATCACGCGGCTACTGGAGATGGGCATTGAACCCTATCTGTTATCATCATCGCTGCTGGCGTCCTTGTCACAACGCCTGGTGCGGACTATTTGCCCGGATTGTAAGGCAGCTTACTATCCCACGGACGTTGAAATGACAACTTTGGGGATCGATTCTAAAAAGACCAAAAAGTTATACCGCGGTGAGGGCTGCCGGTCATGTTATGACTCGGGATTTAAAGGACGAACCGGCATCCATGAACTGTTGACCATGGAAGCTGATTTGCAGGCTCGCATCCTGGAGAACCCCACCATCGATGAGATCCGCAAGCACTGCTACAGCAATGGATATCGGGGGCTTAAAGCAGCGGGTTACCAAAAGGTGCTCGATCATCAGACGACGTTAGAAGAGGTGCATCGGGTGTCGTCGTTGGATATTTAGAAGGAACAGAAGTCAGAAATCAGGAGTCAGCCGCCGTCGCCCCTTCGGCAGGCTCAGGGCTATGGCGGCCAGGGAAGTCAGAAGACAGAAGTCAGAAGACAGAATTAAGGAGACAGAAGACAGGGGGCAGGAGTCAGGAGACAGAATTCAGGAGGCAGGATAACTCCAGGCTGAAGACAGTTAGACTATTAGGCGTTAAATCGGCTGTCAGCTGTAAGGTATTAGCCACAGCTGCTTAAGGCTGATGGCTGAAAGCTGCAGTATACCGTTTGTCATCCCCGAGAAATCGGGGATCCAGGATAGGCCTTCAGCAGATGGCTTTGTCTGGATTCCCGCTTCCGCGGGAATGACACTGAAGGGTAAATGTAAAAAGGCTCAAGAATAATTGGCGGCAGTTCAGAATTCCCGCCAGCACAATAGGTTTGGAACAAGAAATCGTTCAAAAGTGATCAGAATGAGATATTTGATGAATTAGTAGAAATGGTAAATTATGGCTCTCAATTTTAATACAAATGGCGCGGTGAATTCGGCAGCTCTGAATCTGTCCGCAGCCAAGAAGTCAAAAAAACAACGGGTATCGCCCGGGAGTTTCCTGGAGCTGTTTAAAAAACAAGCCTCGGCCAAAGAGGTAATGTTTTTTAATACGCAACTGGCCTTGATGTTGGAAATTGGTACACCCCTGACCGTCGCTTTAAAAGCCGTGGCCGATGAGGTTCAAAATGCATCTTTTAAGACCGCAATTCTAGAGATGGCGGGGCGGATCGAAGCCGGCCGACAGTTGTCGGAAGCCATGTCGGGCCATCCCAAAATATTTAACCAACAGACCGTCAGCATGATCCGAGCGGGTGAGACCGGTGGCTTTCTGAAAAGAATTCTAGACCGGGTGGTGGAAATGCAGGAGAAGCGGCAGGCCGTCATGACCCAGCTGCGCTCAGCCCTGACTTATCCGGGGGTTCTGATGCTGTT
This sequence comes from uncultured Desulfobacterales bacterium, assembly GCA_964633115.1. Lineage (GTDB taxonomy): Bacteria > Desulfobacterota > Desulfobacteria > Desulfobacterales > B30-G6 > B30-G6. The sequence goes on along the minus strand of CAZWEO010000185.1, from coordinate 4,468 downwards.
CGGTCTGATCGTGGTTGTGTTTGTTCTGGTGGGGGTTTTACCTAAGTTTACGGCATTTTTTGAAGGCAAAGAAGACTTATTGCCACTATCAACACGATTTCTGATGGCGGCCAGCAATTCTTTGCGGCTGTATTGGTGGGTCTATATCCTGGGCGGTATTGGAATCATATTCGGGGGCATGCTATTTATAAAAAGCCCATTGGGGCGACGCATTTTGGACAAATTGCTGATTAGCGGCCCGCTCATATCAGGCCTGGCCAACAAGATTTATACCTGTGAAATGCTGCGGACTCTGGGTTATCTCATGGAAAGCCACGTGCCTCTTCTGGAGGCCATGGACGTGACTCGCCCCACCATCTGGAATCAATACTATCAACGTTTTGTGGAGCGCATCCGCATGAATATCGATCAAGGTGGACGCTTTGCCCAACCCTTTGCCACCTATGCCTATATACCCCAAACCGTGAAGCAGATGGTGGCCATCGGTGAAGAGGCCGGCAAACTACCGGAAGTACTCATGCGGCTGGTGCGGTTTTACGATATGGAGATCGAGCAGGAATTGAAGAAATTTGCCTCCATGATCGAACCGCTGGCCTTGATTGTTATGGGGGGGATAGTGGGAGTCATCGTTTCCTCCATTATTCTACCTTTATTCAAATTGAGTCAGGCACTGCACTAGCAGGGGACAGAACTAATAGGCTATTAGGCTGAAGACTGTAGAATTAGGTGTTTAGGCTGAAGACTATTAGGCTGTTAGGTGTCTTTGGTTGAAGCGGTAAGGAGTAGGCCGAAAGCAGTTATTGTGGGACAGCTTCCCAGCACCCAGCACAGCATTCTTCGATTGTCATTCCCGAGGAATCGGGGATCCAGGAATAGCCTTTAGCTGATAGCATACGGCTTTTCCTGGATTCCCTCCTTCGAGGAAATGACAACTGAGAGACAAAAAGCATTAAAGCTATAACACGACACCCGCAACCCAATTCTGAATTCTGTCTCCTGCCCTTTTATTTTTTTTTACGATTTTACTTAAGGTTTTTAATTTATTGCCGATATATATTTACAGAGAGAATTAAAGAAGAAAACCAGTAGGTGTAAGGAGACACAAATCATGAAAACGTCCATAGGCAAGGGATTGAAATTACTTAGAAAAGAGTCTGGTTTTACCCTGATTGAAATGCTGATCGTCGTGATCGTGCTGGGAATTCTGGCCATGATCATCATCCCGCAGGTGGCGGTTTCAACCGAGGATGCCAAGATTAATACGCTGTCTACTAACCTGAGCGCCTTGCGTAATGCCGTGGAGCTCTACTACCATCAGCATGGCAGCAAGTATCCCGGATCCACCAAGCATACGGATGGGACGGCCACAGCGTCGGATGCCGAGGCCATTGCGGCTATCGTGCCCCAGCTGACTCGGTTTACGGATGTGGATGGCCAGACCGCAGACACTAAGGGAGGGGTATTTATATATGGACCCTACCTGAAAAAGCAAACCCTGCCCACCAATCCGTACAATAACAAAGTTGATGTGACCGCCGATTTTGACGAGGCTGACATCACGGTCAGAAGTTCGGCCGGGCAGGATTTTGGCTGGAAATTTTACCCAGTCACCGGTGTGCTGATTGCCGCCGATAACGCTGCCCACGACACGCTGTAAATGGCATGAAAGCGCCTTCACAGGCTGGTGTAAGTCTGGCTGAGCTGCTTCTGGTGATAACAATCCTGGGGTTCGCCGCCTTGCTGGCGATCCCCAGTTTCTCCGCCAGTGACCATGCCAAGCTGGAACTGGCCGCCGAAGAGTATGCTCAGGCCATGCGGTACGCTCGCAGTCTGGCGATGCAACAGGGGGCGCCCTTTGGGTTTCGCAATCCACCCGGTGCGGATGATATTACCCGCATCCGAGTTTTTCGCGTGGACACCTCCACCAATCCTTGGACACCGATCTACGACGTTTACCATCCTCTTAGCAAAAATCTCTACGACATAGACCTGAAGTCTCACAGGTTTGCCTATTCTGAAACCGTAAATCGGGCGACCACCTTTCGGGGAGCCTGTAACACGGTGGGTAATACGTACTTCGATGCCAACGGCACAGCCTGGTGTGCGGATCCGGAAGACGTGCTACTGGAACAGCTGGATATAACCTTCTCATCGGGACTCATATCGCGTGTGGTGACCCTGCACGGTATCAGCGGGAGGGTGACGATCCAATGAAGGCAATATCCCAACATTTCCCAAACCTTCGTCAGGACCACGGGTTTTCCTATGTGGAAGTGCTGGTGGCGGTGATCCTGATCGCCTTGACCCTGGTGCCGGCCGTCAGTGCCGTGTTCGGGGGTGTCCAGGGCGGAGGTGTCCATGCACAAAGGGCCCAAGATCATTACCGCATTACCGGAATGCTGGAGGAAGTTTTGGCCAAACCATTTAACGAATTGCAAACTGAGGCCGATGCCGCCGGCGGGCCGGGCACAATTGTGGCGGCTTATTCGGACGTAGCCGGTACAGAAAGGCGCCGACTGGTGTACCTGGCACGCTATGACGGTGACAATGTGGATGCCGACGACGATTACTTTACCGGGGTGGATGACGGTTTGCTCTGGGTGCGGGTGCAGATCGAGAATACATTGGATGGGATGGAGACGATGACGAAGAGATAGGAGACAGGAGTCAGAAGTCAGGAGATAGAAGACAGGAGACAGTAGGCAGAAGACAGAAGTCAGCGGTCAGCAGTAAGGTGTAAGCTGTCAGCTGCTTAAAGCTTATCGCTTATAGCTTAAAGCTGCAGTTTACCGTTTGTCATCCCCGAGGAATCGGGGATCCAGGATAAGCCTCGAGCTGATAGCTTTGCTGGATTCCCGCTTTCGCGGGAACGACGGTAAGGACTAAACGCACCACTCGAATCACGTAACACGTAACGTGTAGCCCGGTGCACGAAACACAACACACAAAAATCAATGAAGCATTTAATTCGAAATAGAAAGGGCATGACCCTGATCGAACTACTGGCGGCCCTCAGCATGGGGGCTATCCTGCTGCTGGGTTTGTCCGAACTGGTGAGTCATGCCATGCAGTCGTACGACCGCAGCCGGGAGATCAATGCCCTGACCCGCCAGGCGCGTTTTGGCATGCAGCGGATGGTCAAGGCCGTAAGCCACACCCGCTATTTGCAATTACCTTTGAATGATGTTGCCACAACCAACTGGGCCGAGAATGTGCGCGAAGAAACTGTGCCCCCTACACCGCCCACGGACGACAGCACCAAATATACGGCGGTTTTGGCGGTGGCATTACCCCTTTATGTTGATTTGGACCAGAACGGCTTTGCGGACGCGGATGACGATCAGGATGGGCAGGTGGATGAAGATGTTCCCGATGACCTGAATAATGATACGGTCGCGGGCATTTATCTAATCGACGATAATGGGGATGGCAAGATAGATGAAGCAGCCAATAAAGATTCTGATGACGAATCTATTTCTAACAATGATGATCCAGTCAATGGTCTGGACGATGACGGCGACAACAATGTGGACGAAGATCCGCCCGGCGATATGAATGACGACGGCTGTCCGGGCCTGTGTGGCGTGGACGATGATGGCGATGGTGTGATCGACGAAGGCAATGCCGAGGACGACGATGAAGAGGGTGGCGACAATGAGGACTGGATCAACCCGTTGGTATTTTACCTGGATAACGGCACATTGAAGGAGAGCACACCGGTACCCTGGGATACGGACAGCAGCGGTACGGTGACCGGCCTGGATTTCGTCACCTCGGATCTGGCCGAAAATGTGACCCGCATGCGGGTGGAGCGTATTCCCCAAGGGAATGAACGTTTGCAGCGGGTGGCCTTGATTCTGGAGCTGACCGGTCCGGTTACGGGTGAAATCGTTAGTTTGCAGACCCAGGTGCGGGTGGGGGGAGCGTTGTGACAGAGGGCAGAAGTCAGGAGTCAGAATTCAGAAGCGGGTTGCGCGTTATGATAAGCATGTATGAATAAACAATACTACGTATATATCCTCGCCAGCAAACGGAATGGCACCCTCTACACTGGTATGACCTCAGATCTTGTTAAGCGCGTGTGGCAGCATAAAAACGAATTAGTGGAGGGTTTTACGAAAACATACCAGGTAAAACAGCTCGTCTTTTTTCCTCTATCTTCGACCATTAAAATCGACCAAATAAAACTAAACTTGGACAATTGAGCCTAATGTCATCCCCGAGAAATCGGGGATCCAGAATAAGCCATTAGCTGATAGCAGACCGCTTTTACTGGATTCCCTCCTTCGAGGGAATGACGATGAGGGTTGCCAGTTAGTAAGTTGGGCTGTGCAACTCTCGAGCTAGTAACCCGCAACCCGATTCTGACTTCTGTCTTCTGACTCCTGTCTCCTGACTTCTGTATTCTGACTCCTCAGATTAACACTACATATAGTATTATCCCCTTAAAATTACACTCCAAATTGTG
>CAZWEO010000184.1:0-7559 GCA_964633115.1 uncultured Desulfobacterales bacterium | reverse complement strand
TTTCGAGTATTTTTTGAGATTTTTAACAATATTTCACGCTTATATTCAGATTAGCATATGCATTTGGTGAATTGATTATTCCGAAGACATTATACTCTCTTTATTTTGCCATCGATACTCCAAGCGCTGATAGCCTGCTTACTGCTCGTTACTTTGGTTGGGGATTACTGGCGGTTGGCCTGATAACCGCTTTGGTTGCAAATACACCCCCTTGTGAAGCTAAACAAGCTATTGTTAAAGCGCTTTTTATCGCTGCTATAGTTGGACTTATTGTGTCATTACAGGGAGTCCTTAGCGGGACTTTTACAACGCTTGGGTGGTCGGCTGTCGCTATTTATTTGTTCTTAGCCTGTGGATTTGGTTATTTTTGGTTTATCAACGGTACTGGTAACAGTAATTTCTTGACCCATTCCAATACATCCTGTATAAATTTGTAACACGCTTAAATCACATCTGATCTGTTTCCGAACTCCACAGAACACTGATCTGAAAATAAAATCGTTGCACGATTTCATGAAACGCGACCCTTTCGCATTTCGGCACCGCACTTTTGCAACAGTGAAACTCCCCGCCTTAAATGATGGGGTATTGTGCGGAAGTTTCATTAAAATCTTTATCCACAAGTTGAATTCATCTCCCGCTGCTTGCAGCGGCCGCTGCAAGACTTGTCGGCGATGAGTTCTGCGATTCGACTGGGGCTCACTCGAGGGCCGCAAGTCGAGACAATTCGGCAGGCTCAAGTCAAACCGCAGCGAGGAATTCAAATTTTAAAAAGGAGGAAATACCAATGCGTATAAGTAAATTATTAAAGTCCAAAGGGAGTAAAGTGTATACGGTTTCACCGGATACAACCGTCTATGATGCCTTGAAGCTGATGGCGGAAAAAGAAATCGGTGCATTGGTTGTTGTCGAGAGCGATGTAATGGTGGGAATTTTTTCCGAAAGGGATTATGCCCGCAAGGTGATCCTAAAGGGGAAAAATTCCCTAGCAACGCTGGTGAGAGAAATCATGACAGCCAAGGTCGTTTACGCCAGCCCAAAGAAAAAGATGCAAAAATGTATCTCTTTGATGATTAAGAAACACGTTCGCCATTTACCGATTCTGCAGGAAGAAAAGTTGGTGGGCATCATTTCGATCGAAGATGTGCTACGCTTTGGGTAATATATGTATTGTGCATGAAAAATCAGCGGATTCACACGACGACAAATGCTGCGATGCTGTAACCAAAGGCGAAGCACATCAATCCATACACCGCTTCAGCCATGGCAAAATGACTTTGCGATTTTTTCGGCCGTTCTGAAAACTTCCGCTTTCTCCTGAATGTTGCTTGACTGTCCCACGTTGCAGGCCTGGATGTATTCACATTTGTCAAATCCGTAGAAATTGAAAAACAAACTATATTTCGAAAATAGGTCAGAATAAGCGTCGGGTCCGGCCTCCTGCGTCTGAATGAAAACCAGCTTCTTACCTTTTTCTAATCGCGAAGCATCCGGATTGGTCATATAATCTGCATCGACAAAAGAGTATGTACGATCGATAAAGGCTTTAAGCTGACTTGAAACATCAGCGTAATACACCGGTGTGGATATAACCAGGATATCTGTCTTGCGCACCGTCTCAAGGACCATACTCAAGTCATCGTCCAGCACGCATCGATCCATTTTGGTCTTACACACATCACAGCCCTGACAGCCTTTATAATTCAGTTTGTTAAGTGTAAAACGTTGTACTTTGGAGCCTAATTTCTGAGCTTCTGCTAAGAAGTGATTTGCGATCTGGGTGCTGTTTCCCTTTGTCCGCGGGCTACCAAATAGACATGTTACCTGCATTTCAAAACTCCTTTCTGTTTTCTAATTAATCGAATATCGTTTTATTCGAATATCGAACTATGTTGGCAAAAAAAATTGCCGTTTGTGTTATTTGCTATAGGCATTCCTGATTTTTTCGAATAATCGCAATAACTGGTCTTGATCCGTTCCTTTAAGAGCCACGAGAATTCTGCGGCAAAATTGTCTATATGCCGCCAGCGTAACCTCGTAGTCCCGCATGCCTTCTTTTGTGAGCTGTAGCATGACCACTCTTCGATCCTCCACGCTTCTTTCACGCCGAACGGCTCCCTTTGCTTCCAGGTTGTCAACCAATGTGGTCGTTGAACTGACGGCCAGTCTCAGATAATCAGACAAAGCTTTCATCTTGCTGGGTCCGGTGCGACCCAAAAATTCAACAGCTTTAATTTCCTGCATGCTTAGGTTGCATTCCACCTCAAAACAGCTGGACAGAAGCGCATTAAAATGCCCGGTCAAAGACCAGATCTGGTATAGCAGCTGTTCGGTCTTTTTATCCAAATCGCCCTGATTCATCTATATCCTAAATTATTTTGATTTTCGAACTATTCTAGAATAGAGCTATTTTTTTACCTTGTCAAGCATTTGTAAAAACAAATTTGAATTCATCCACGGTTAAAACCGTAGTCTTCTGCGAAAGCGGATAAACTTGACCCGCTCTCCGAAATTATGTATTTTAATTTTAACTCCACTGAAATACACATAGTCTAAACTAATTTTCCTTTGGTCGCCAGAACTGGTCTCTCTTCGACCTGTAAGCTCTTTTTCACATCGAATCTTCTATTAACTTTGATATCAGAAGGCGATGAGACAGAATTTCACGATTACCGCAGCTTAACTGACTATTCGATACCGTTTACATTTCAAGAAAGTACAAAATTGAAAAAATGAGGTGCCGATGAATATTTCAAGAAGGAAGTTCCTAATTAAAAGTGCGGGATTCGTTTGCCTATCGACAATGCTAGGATTTAATCGCAGCCTGATGGCAAATGAAGGAAAAATTCAAGAATTCGAAATTATCCCGATAAATTATGTTCCCAATCCTATTCTATTTTCAAATCAAAAACCTACCGTCAGTATTGTACGTGTAAACAGCAAATGGAGTGAATCAAAAGGAATCGAATATGCGACTACCAGGGCCATAGAACTTATTGGAGGGATAAAGGCCATTGCTAAAAACAAAAATCGCATTCTGTTGAAGCCAAATTTAGTCAACCCTAAAACCAGTGATACAACCAATCCCTTAGTGATTGAGGCGCTGGCTAAGTTGATGAAGAATTCAGGGAAAGACGTGTATATTGGAGAAGCCGGAGCGGCCTCTGTTAGAAACATAAATACTTCACTACTGGGCTATGTATGCAGGACAAAAAACGCAGATATCCTCCATGCAATACAGGATGATATCTTCAAAGGTACGGGTTATGATGATTTATCGAAACGAATAGGGACTCCCCTGGTAAACCTTCATGTCGGAAATATGGTAAAAATGAAGGTATCAGATAATTTTGTCTTTAAAGAAATCTACGTTCATAAAGCAATGTCGGATGTTGATCTTGTTTGCTCAGTACCGATGATGAAAACCCATGGTCTGGCGACGGTCACGCTGGCGTTAAAAAACATTGGGATCGGTGGGTATCCTGGAATGATGTATGGCACCGTGAGGTCTCTGGTCCATCAAGCGGGTATTAATCTGGAACCGACTGGAACATCGGCAGTAACGGTTGATATGGTTAAGTCAACTAAACTGGGGTTGAGTGTTATTGACGCAACTACCGCTATGCAAGGACAGGGACCTTCCGTTAGTCAGGGCGGAAGCCTGGTGGATATGAATCTGATTATCGCCAGCAAAAATGCACTGGCAGCCGACATGGTCGCGTCCAGCGTTATGGGGTTTGATCCTGCCAAAATTGATACGTTTAAATGGGCTTGGAAAGCAGGGATGAGCCCTTCAAACTTAGACGGCGTTCAAATCGTTGGCGAACAGATTGAGAAGGTTCGGAAACCATTTAGGCGTCCTCGGGTGGTTCCCTATACCATGATTGCCGATTGGTATGGCCCTCCCTGCGCGTAATAAATTGCTCAACCACCTAATATGTCGCTGGTCTATTAAAGCCTTAAAATAAATCGCAAAACTCCAATTGAGCTGAAGTATTTAAAAGTTGAGTGACTCTCAATAACTGCATGCATCCAATCTCGTTTGCCATAGAATAGTTTTGCAAGTAAAATTGATAAAAGGAACAAGTATGAACTCTGCTGGTGTATTCACACGAAGAATGAATATTAAATTATTGGTATTAATGGGTGTAGTTTTGATGTTTCTCTGGCCCAATAGGCTACTAACGGCATCACAAAGCCTTCCGGAGATTTTATCAGATTTCGCTCCCAGTGGTTGGCATACATATGATGAGATTAAGCAGTTCACACCAGAAAATCTCTACGAGCAGATCAATGGTCGGGCTTCATTTTTCCTGGCCTATGACATGGTCAGGATGACATTCGTCAGTTTTGTGAATAGCGCCAATGCCCAACATTTTATAGATCTTAGCATTTACGACATGGGTACGACCATAAATGCCTTTGGGGTCTTTTCTACAGAGCGGTCACCAGGAGAAACTTCCATCGATATCGGCCGATCAGGCTACTTCTCGGGTGCTAATTACTTCATTTGGAAAGGACGGTACTATATACGGATTATCAGTTCCGAGGCCTCTGAAGTAGCCCAGAAAATTGGTATAAATATAGCCCGTGATGTAACCAAGATCTTACCGGAATCGGATGAACAACCCTGGGGAATGACGGCACTGCCATTAAAGGACCTGATAACGTCTTCAATTCAGTATGCTAAAGTCGATGCAATGGGCTTGGATTTTATGAATGACACCTATCTTGCCGAGTATCGCAAAGGCGGCACCAACGTCATGACGTTTTTATCTCGCCGCGATTCTGTTGAGTCTGCAAAGGATATTGTTGACCAGTATGCTACCTTTGCAAAAAAATATGGTAGAAGTATTGCTCGACAAAGCGTTGGCGGGGTGGAATTGGTATCCTGCGACATGGGTGGGAGTTACGACGTAATTTTCCACAAAGATAATCTAATTGGTGGTGTAGGTTCTGTCGAGGATCAAAATTTGGCCATCCGGGTGGCCATCGAACTATGGGAACAACTGCGCTCAGAGTAAAGAGCGTTATTCTCTATAATAACTTTTTAAATAGGATGACATAATGAAAAAAAATAAACATCGCTATACCTTTGACCGCCGTGAATTTATCAAGATCATCACAACAGCGACGTTTAGCGGACCTACCCTAATTACCAATGCCACTTCTGTAGCCAACGGTTCAACCGCAACTAAAAGAAAGATCCGTCTCAACGAACAACCAACCATGACCTATCGAAAACTGGGCCGGACAGGTTTTATGTCCAGCCGTTTGGTTTTTGGCTGCGGTGCTGCGTTAAAACGTGGTAGCGCCGTTCGACTTCTGGATCGGGCATTCGAGGCAGGTATTAATCATTTTGATGTCGGGTCAGACATTGTCTATAAAGGCAGTGAGCGCCATTTGGCCCAATTTCTCAAAACGCGTCGCGACCAGGTTTGGGTTGCCTCAAAAGCACCAGCAATTGGCCATACCGAACCTGATGATTCTATCTCACTTGAGCAAGCAAAAACTGCCGCCAAGTTTTGGACTAGATTAATGGATGCCAGCCTAAAAGATCTGCAGACAGACTATGTTGACGCATACTACCTGATGGCTGTTAATAACCCGTCGCTGGTCCGCAGCGAAGAAATCTACAATGCATTTCTTAAGGCAAAGGCTGCCGGAAAGGTTGGCTATTTTGGATTGGCTTCGCACAACAATGCTCAAAATGTTTTAAAGGCAGCAATTGAAACGGGTTGGTATGATATAGCGATGATAGGAATCACACCAGCCGGTTGGTACGACTGGAGTACCAAAAGTCTCGCAAAGGACACATCAACACTGGTTGAACTCCGGGGATTGCTGAATCGGGCCAGAGAAGTTGATATTGGTCTGATTGGCATGAAAACCGTCAGATATTTAGCACCCTTTTGGTCCGGGGGCAAAGGCGACACCACCGCCTTTGATCATATGTACGGTGAGGCACTTAAATCTTCATCCTTAAACAGCTTTCAGCGAGCCTATGCCTTTGTTCTACAGCATGGGCTGGATGTTGTTAATGCTGATATGCAGAACTTCACCCATCTTGAAGACAATATCATTGCAGCAGCGAAGACTCAGCAGTATGTTGATAATATAAGCGGGTCTTAACCAGCTGATATTAAGCTTTTATAAATTTTTTGGCATTCATCCACGGGCAAGACTTGTCGGCGAGCTCAAGTCGAGTCGCCCGTGGTCTTCTGCGAAGGCGGATAAATGAGGGGCACGGGGGAAAAGGAAAATTAATTAACACTATCAAAAGGAGGTAGGGATAAAGAAAACAATTGGAGTCATTATGTTGCTTATTCTTTTTTTCGGATTTAGTTGCGCGCACCAAAATAATGGAACTGGGAAGGGTTGCCTACCCTTATAAAATTGGTTGGGAAATTGGCTCAATTATCTGTCAATATTGTGGTGCTAGCGCATCGAGCAGGACAATTCGAGCAAAAAGCAAAACTGGAGGACACACAGCTAATATGATACCGATATTCACATACCTACCCGCCATTTAATTTCTTTAACTCAAAAAAAGAACTGATTGGCTTTGATGTGGATGTTGCCAAAGAAATCGCCACCCGGCTTGGTGTAAAGGTAAAGCTGATCCAAACGAAATAAAATCCTAAAGTCCATGCACAAAGACGGCACCCTGAACAGCTTTATTAGCAAAGTAGCCCAAGGCGGCTATAATGACGGCAACCTCGTAGGTTCTGAAAAGCCATAATCTACTACCGAAATTAATGAACCGCGGCCATGCCGCTCCAATGGGAGTTCAATCCGATGAAGGAACGTACGAAGCTCTTATGGATTGTCGGATTTTTTTAGCCGCCTTCTATATCCCCTGGAGTCATCCGCTTATCCGCAAAGCGAAAAGGTAGCAAAGATCGAAGTAAAGCATTTGCATTGAACATACCGCTTGCCGTTGAACAGGACGCACGATACGAGGAAGTCACGATCTCCATAACACCAGGCGATCGGCTGTTTGTCTATACCGACGGAATAATTGATACGCCCGACTCCGCGGGCGAAATGTTTGGTTTAACCCGCCTCAAACAAGTATTGGATAATGCCGCAGCGGCTCCTTTGCCTCAAATAAAATCGGCTGTGATTAATTCCTTGAATCAGTATGCCCGGACAGAGATTTATCATGACGATGTGACACTGATAGCTCTGGAGATTTGTTATAGCGGTTGTCATAAATTTTCATGCCCTGGCGCGCACAACCAAGCATGAAACATCTACTATTACAATATATTTGATATTTTCATTTTAGGTTAATTCATGAAAATTTTTAAAAAAGATCGCTTTTGTTTTAGCATAGCTGTAATAGGTACGATGTTGATGATCTTGAGACCGTATTTGAGGTCGATACATAAGTGAAGCCATAGAGCGCGACATAAATATGATCGGTCAGCCAGGTGAACAACAAATTGTTGGCCTAGACCACGAAAATGAAACTACGATAACACAAGGCTGACACTGCGGTTTCACACATTAGAAACATTTATTATCAAATCTGATTCGTCTCTCGTTAAAGGCTT
>CAZWEO010000183.1:0-7584 GCA_964633115.1 uncultured Desulfobacterales bacterium | reverse complement strand
AATCATACAATCTCAACTCAAGGCAATTTCTCAAATTTGACGTAATCTCAAGGTCCGTTACCGATTGTCCGGCTGCTACTTCTGGGTGTAACCTTCACGATATATCACTTATAATTCAATTTCCGGGTTTCACAGAATAGCAGTATCAATGTAAATATCGCCCCATCCTCTAAATAAAAATAATCTGACGCTGAAATATGAGATGCTACTCTTCCAGCAAACCAATCCACCTTCTTTGATACATTATCAAATGATAATTTTCTGATAATCTTGCCATAATTCTCATGTGATATCTTTTAGCGCAAATTAAGTTACATTACAAATGTTTTTATCGCGAGGTGTCGCATGCTTAGAAGAGAAAATAAAATTGTTCGAGTATGGATTTGTGTAATGGTCGCAATAGGATTAGCAGCTCATTTGCATAGGTTTTCTGATCAGGCGTGATGAAACTTTAAGAATTACGCAAGACATTAAGGCCTTTTGTGGCGTTAATTTTTCCATACAGGCTTCTTGTCATGACCACCAAGATTATCCGGATGCTCACAAACACTCAAATAGATTCAATTAATAGAATTATAATCATCCAGCAAAAACCCTTCGGGGACATTTTGTTAAATACAGGCTATCTACCAGAATTGCGCAGGCACTTCCCCAAAGCCCGAATCGACTATTTAATTCAACGTCCTTATATTTCTGTACTAAAAGACAACCCACATCTCGATAATCTAATCATCATGGAGAAGCCACACGGTAGGGGCCCACGCTTTTATCTCGCCCAACTTAAGGCCGCCCTATATGTTAGAAGCTTAGCCTATGATCTTATCATCGATCAAATAAGGGGGACCAGTTCGGCTCGAATCGTTATGTTATCTGGGGCACCTTATCGCCTGGGATGGATCAAAAAAAGATGGAATTTTTTATATAATATTCAGGTGCCCCAGGCTGAGATTCGTTACAAATCCTTTTATAAGTTTGATCTGCTTGCCCCGTTAGGAATCAAAAGCAAAGATCATGGATTGGAATATAAAATCACAAAATTCTCACTTAAAACAATTAAGAACTGGTTGAGCACTGTCGGCCTTGAACCTGGTAAATTCATAGTGTTATCACCAGGATCACCTATCAGTGGCAAACAATGGTATCTAGACGGCTATGTCCAAGTGGGCAATCGCATTGTAAATCAAACCGACTTCAGCGTTGTCTTGCTATGGGGACCCCATGAAAGAAAAGATTCAGAATACATACAGGCGCGAATAGATGCGAGGTGTACGTTGGCACCTCCAACTTCCTTTAATGAAGCTGGTGCACTATTGCGCTCGGCAAAAATGCTGATTACCAATGATGGTGGAATTAATCATCTGGCAGTTTCTCAAGAAACGCCGGCCATATCCATATTCGGGCCACTGTCTAATCCCCTGAAGTGGTGCGCCTGGCACCGCAAGGAATACCTGTATCTCAAGGATTGGGATTTCAAGGACCGTAGCGACAAAACCTTCAATATCACGCCGAATCAGGTCTTTAAGAAATTTTTAGAGCTTTTATGTATCTTAAAATCGAGGAAAACGACCAGCAAGTGAAAATGAGTGGCATTTCTATTAATGACATTTCCAACTTACAAACAGTCAGCCTTTATTACCGATACAATATATAACGGTATAAGTGCCTGCCAAAGATATTTATATAGTTGCTTTACCACGCCTTGCAAAATTAGAATCATTCAGATGGCATAGCAGTCTCATGTAAATGACAACCCTTCCTCTCAATGAAAATACTCTGATGCTGAAATATGAGATGCTACTCTTCCAGCAAACCAATCCACCTTCTTTGATACATTATCAAATGATAATTTTCTGATAATCTTGCCATAATTCACATGTGATATCGATGAGCGCGAATTAAATAACTTTACTAATATTTAATTGCGAGGTGTCACATGGCGGGCAGAATAGTTAAAGTTTTTTGGGTGTGGGTTTATATAATTTGTGCAATCGGATTAACAGCTTGTAGCGGCAAATCGTTTGCAAGTGAGCATCTTCTTAAGTTTGCAGTTATCTCGGATCACAGAAGGGATCTTGATGGATTGAACACAGCACTAGAATTTATCGTATCGCAAAATGTGGATTTACTAATCGTACCGGGTGATTACTCTCCTTTTACCAATGCATATAAAAATGGTTACACAAAATGGGGATTTCAAATAAGGGAGGACTTGTCATCGGAAGACCAAAATATATACTTTGTTATGGGCAATCATGATGGGCCACCAACAGGTAGAAGCTTTTTCCGTGAAAATATCGCCCCGTTTTACCCGGATAACGGACCAAGCGGTGCACCGATAGGAACAATCTTCTCATTTGATGTGGCAAACGTTCACTTTGTTATCACCAATCAATACCACAATTATCCCGCAGGAGGATATACCCAGGAACAATTAAACTGGATCGATGATGATCTCAAAACATCTCAAAAGACCTTCAAATTTGTTTTTGGTCACGAACCGGCTTTTCCATTTGACAGGCATGTTGGCGATTCACTTGACATTGATCCTTCGATGCGTGATGATTTTTGGGATGTACTGGCAGAAAACGGGGTACAGGCATTTTTTTGTGGTCACACCCACCATTTAAGTGTCGCCAGGCAAGATGGCGTATATCAGATCAACTCTGGTGAGGCGACTTCAGATCATCTAAACGTAGGGCTGATTGATGTGTACTCCGATCACGTAGAAGTTAGATTGTACGAAACGAATGGTTCAATCCCGGAGGTCGGGGACAATCCTTTTTTTTCAAACTTAAATCCAGGGGACACTGGTGATGAGGCCTTCACCGTCTTTTTTTACTCTGATATGACAGAACCGAATGAACAGTGGTGGACCTGTTTTGTAGAAACGCTAATGAAGGTTAATAATCATGAAAAAATCGGTAATTAGGAGATTACAGGAGAATTAATACCACATGAGATTACTCTTGATTGAAGATGATAGGAAGATTGCCGATTTTATCAAAGGTGGTTTGAAAGAGGCTGGTTTTGTAGTTGAACACGTTACCAATGGGGAAGATGGCCTCCACATGGGATTAAATGAGTCCTATGATATCGCCATCATCGATTTGATGCTGCCCCGATTGGATGGTCTGTCTCTGATTGAACAACTACGCAAACAAAATGTTGAAACACCGGTGCTTATATTGAGTGCTAAACGAACAGTGGATGATCGTGTAAAAGGATTGATGACAGGGGGGGATGATTATTTAACAAAGCCATTTGCATTTGCCGAGTTGCTGGCCCGTGTACAGGCGCTACTACGAAGAACCAGCCAGCTAACCCATCCATCCATCCTGACTATTGCAGATCTGAGTATGGACATACGGTCTCGAACGGTCAAAAGAGGCGGAAAAAAAATTGAGTTGCAGCCTTTAGAATTCTCCTTATTGGAGTATTTATTACGCAATGCGGGGCAGGTGGTTTCAAAAACGATGATTATGGAACATGTGTGGGATTACAATTTTAATCCACAAACGAATGTTGTTGAATCAAGGATATGCTATCTGCGAGATAAGATTGACAAAAGCTCTGAGCATAAATTGATTCATACCATCAGAGGAGTCGGTTATATCCTTAAAATAGCTGACTCGAAAGAATGAATCCTTAAGTATGCGTATTCTCTTAATCGAAGATGACCAGAAAATTGCGAACTTTATAGCCAGGGGATTAAGGGAGACCGGTCATACCGTGGATCATGCCGCCGATGGTCTCGACGGTCTGGATCTGGCGTTAAACGAAAACTATGATGCCGGCATCTTTGATATTATGCTGCCAAAAATGAACGGCCTGCAAATCATAGTAAAAATGCGTGAAAGCGAAATCAATATGCCGATTATTATACTAAGTGCACGCCATTCCGTAGATGATCGAATTAAAGGTTTGCAGACCGGGGCGGACGACTATCTGGTCAAACCATTTTCCTTCTCCGAGTTATTAACCCGGGTTCAGGCGTTGATCCGCAGGTCAACAGGGGCACCCGATCCGACCAACTTTGAAATTGGCGATCTGAGGCTGGATCTGCTCAGCCGAGAGGTTGTGCGTGCTGGTCAAAGGATCGAATTGCAACCTCGTGAGTTTTCCCTGTTGCGGTTCATGATGCAGAATGCCGGTAAAGCCATATCCAAGACCGTCATTCTCGAACAAATTTGGGGATATCACTTTGATCCCCAAACCAATGCGGTTGACGTTTTGGTCTGCCGTTTGCGTGCCAAGATTGATAAAAATTTCGATCCCAAGCTACTGCATACACTAAGAGGTGTGGGCTATGTTCTTAAAGCTTGCTGAGCGCTTACAGCGCAGCACGGTATTTCGGCTGACCTGCTGGTATGCGATTGTTTTTATTATCAGCTGGCTGGTTCTCTTTGCGGTCAGTTTTTCGGCTATCAGCAACTCGATCAACTTTAAGGATCAGCAGATCATCACCAGTATGCTTGAAAAATATGCTGTGGTCGCCGATAATAAAGGGGTTGATCACCTGCTGGCCGATCTGAAACGCGAGCAACTGGCCCACATTACGGGCGGTTATTTTGCGATGGTCAAAACTCCTGCCCAAGAGATTCTATATCTCTCCCTGCCATACGAGTGGCGTTCGGTTGAATTGGATTACATCAGAGACAAACTGACTTTTCGGGACAACGAATGGGTATCGCTTTTTACCAATAATTATCTTCCCTTGGACGGCGACGAAGCTCGTTCCGATGAGATGGTAATTCTTGGCAGGCAGCTTAATGACGGTACGATCCTTCAGATAGGTTACTCATCTGAATCACAAGAAGATTTTCTGGAAAATTTTCACCATATCTTTTTACAAATTGTAGGGCTGACGGTTCTGCTAAGCATATTTATCGGCTCCTTTTTGGCCTGGCGTTCCCTGCGACCGGTCAGGGATTTGACTGATACGGTTCAAAGGGTTCACGCCGGTCGCCTCTATATGCGCGTCCCTTTAAAGGATACAGATAATGAATTAAAGCTTTTGGCCTCTCAGTTTAACACGATGCTGGATCGCATTGAAGGCCTGGTAAACGGCATGCGCGAGATCCTTGACAATGTGGCCCACGATCTTAGGACCCCAATGATGCGTATGCGGGCGGCCATTGAAAGTGGCATTGTCACTGAGGAGCCAGCGAAACTGCGCGAGGCACTGCTTGACTGTGCTGAGGAATCCGAACGTATTAACGACATGCTAACGACCCTGATGGATATTTCGGAAGCCGAATCAGGTGTCATGCAGCTGAATTATTCAGAGATCCGGATAGCCGACCTTATGGATGAAATCCGTGAACTTTATCTCTATTCCGCTAAAGAAAAGGATATCGTCCTTAAAGTGCAGGTAGCAGATGAAATGACCTTGTGGGCCGACCAGGCCCGGATTAGGCAAGTCCTCTGCAACCTTATGGATAATGCCCTCAAATATACATCGAACAAGGGTCAGGTCTTTCTAAAAGCGGAAAATAAGGGCGATGCGGTCAACATCGTCATACAGGACAATGGGGCGGGTATCAGCCCAAACGATATACCCCGAATATTTGATCGGCTCTATCGGGGCGATAAGAGCCGCTCCCAAAAAGGATTGGGATTGGGTCTTTCCTTGGTCAAAGCCGTAATTCAAGCCCACATAGGTCGTATTGAAGTTACCAGCACCATCGGTAAGGGATCTCGATTTTGTATTTCTATACCCCATGTTAAGCGACATGCGCTTCCCAATCAAACAACTTAACAATCCCTGAAAAAACCCGCCCTTCCTTCTTCACTGAATCAACTCGCTTCCTTTCACCACCAATGCTTTCGATAACCATAAAACCGAGGTTTTACCAACCTTTCAAAATTGTAATGTTCCTGAAAGCATCCTGAAATCCCATTCTGCTATTAAGGTCAGCAACAAAAAGAAGCAAAATACGAAAAGGAGGAAGAGAATGAACAAGGTAATAAAAATTCAAGCAATAATACTCGTGCTGCTATCATCTGTTGCGAGCGCCAGCGGACATGACGATGATATTGCAGCTGTAATTGCCCATGGACGATCGAGCCTTTCACTGCAGCAGGTTATCAACATTGTGGCCGACGACGCGAAGGGTCAGGTCATAGAAGTGCATTTTGAAAGAATGGATGGGGTTCTCGTATATCAAGTCGAGGCTAGCACCCCTAAAGGCGTAATGGAATATGTGATCGATCCTTCAGACGGTAAAATCATATCTTTCAGTAAAGATCGTTGGTCTTTATTTAATCATATAAAAGATACCGGAAAGTTGAAATTGACCCTTGAACAGGCCGTTACTAAAGCCGAGCAAGCGACCAACGGGAAGTGTGTCACCGCCGAGTTGGAAGAAGAAGACGGTCTTATGGTCTATCGGCTCAGGATGGTTATTGAGCGCTCTAATCGCAGGATTCTGGTCGACCCCCACAATGGCAAAATTTATTATGACAGTCCCAGTAAAAGAGAGGATGACGAATAGTTTGAATAGACCGGATGTGAGGACTGGCTTTTCTGCAGAATCATTTTGAGCATAATATGAGAATTGTAAAAAAGGAAGATAAGACATGAACGCAGTTTTAAACTTTTCAAAAAGATCAAATCTTATGTGGTTTAGAGATATCGTAAGATTCGTGTTTTTTGCCCAATTCTTTTTTTTGGAAGAGATTTCCGAAGTCCTTTTCGGGATGGAGATTGAGTTCGAAAATGAATATGTCGTTATCCTTGCAATTATCCTGTTTGGAACATATTGGTGCGGTTGGTTCTGCCCATTTGGTAACGCACAATATTTTTCAGGTCTCATCGGGAAAAAATTCCTAAAGAGATTCCAGGTTAAAATTCCCGAAAAAATCGACATGCCGTTGAGATATCTTAAATGGTTGTTCTTTGCTGCATTTATGTATGTTTTTATTGCAACCGAACACAGTTATTTTAGCTCCCATGAAGAGATGTATAAATCAACATGGTTCACCTATATTTACTGGGTATTTAAAAATCCATATGCCGTACTGATAATCCCGCTTTTTATTCCAAGATTTTTCTGTAAATATTTGTGCTACCAAAAAGGAATCTACAAAATACTCAATTTTATTTTTCCTTTTATGAAAATCAATAGAAACAATGAAACATGTTTTGATTGCAAGAAATGTGATAAAAAGTGTCCAATGGGTATTGAAATATCTGACCGAAACAGTATTGGAGGTGGTGAATGCATTGGATGTTTCAAATGCATTGATACATCAGGTTGCCCTGATAAAGCATCTGCATTGAAACTTACCTGGCTGGGAAAAGAATACCGCCCTTTGCCATGGGCTGCTCTGACCGGGGCTTCCTACATTGCATTAACGACAATCGTTATGATTGGACTCGGAAGTATTCATTAGATTTTTAAAATGGACACCTTGACGGAATCACCTGTCGGGATTCTGTTTCTGCCGGTCGAGAGAATCTTAATTCCTTTCGATCGGCAGTCGATGATGATTCTTGTTTAGTTTCCAGGCCCAGATTCAATTTTGGCAACCTCAATATCTTGTGGTTCCAATAATTTTAGATAGTTAGGCGACTAAATCATA
>CAZWEO010000182.1:0-7640 GCA_964633115.1 uncultured Desulfobacterales bacterium | reverse complement strand
ACTGGCCGCTGGCGGTTACAACCTCGGCTGATACAAAATTATCGACCGAAAGACCGTATTTGCGACTGATCCATCCGAATCCACCCCCCAGTGCGAGTCCCCCCACACCGGTATGGGATACAATACCAGCTGATACAGCGAGACCATATAGCTGCGTCTCGGCATCGACATCACCAAGCAAACAGCCCCCATCTACCCTGGCAATTTTTTTCTCACGATCCACGGTTACCCGCCGCATGAGTGACAGGTCTATCATTAGGCCATCATCGCATATAGCTGTCCCAGCCGAGTTGTGTCCACCGCCTTTAACTGAGATCTCAAGACCGTTATCCTTAGCAAACTTTACAGCCTTAATGACATCACTGGTTCCAACACATCTGGCAATAACGGCCGGTTTTTTGTCGAACATACCATTCCAAATTTTCCGAGCCTGTTCATATCCATGGCTGCCAGCCGGAAGTACACTGCCACGAAAACTGGTACTAAACTCTTCCAGTTTCGCCTGATCGATATTTTTCTGAGCACTATTAGTGCTTATGTTATTTGTGGAGTTCATTATCCTACCTCTCTGAATTTGGAAGTATTAGCGAATATATTTGAAGCAAATGAGGCACGTAGAATGGAGAGCAGGAGCGGATTCTCTTGAGTTTGGACAGGATTGGGGATTGATCTAAATATTTTGAAAGCGAGAAATCCTTTTAGAATGGAGCATTCGATTATTGGTCTAATTTTTTCTGAATAGCACGTTGACCATAATAGCTTTATAGGAAGTACACATCACCATAGACAGATTACAACTAAATAGGTGGGATGCATAATTCTTATCGATTAAACGACCTCATCCGGAAAGAATAAAATTAACCACATTGTGGTATTTTGTCAAGGATGGCAGTTAAACTATTTCGATACAATAGAGTGCAATCATCAATGTTTTATGCTTTCCACGATCGCTTTCATCGATGCTTTCAAACCGGTATGATAAGATCTGTAGCTTGCGGATTCTGCTATCGGCTTTTAGATCGACCCGTGCTACCGGCAATGGCTTTTTGAGCCGGCGTCAACTGATCGTATTGGCACTTAATTTTTTCCAGCACCTGGAATTTAACCGGGTTGGCTATTGACAAGCGGCTACCTCAAATTTAAAGAATCTAAAATTTTTTAAAATTTGAAACGCTCAAGTTAGGTAAATATTAAATTCATTCCGGATCTGTTTTTCAATTTCTGGCTGAATGGCTGCAGCCAGGGGTTGCGCCAAGATATTTTTAGCGATGGAAACGGCCCGATCTCTTGCAGAAAGACTGCCGGCCTTTATCCAGTCTTCACGGCTGCCCTTGTCGCTCACGCCATTTCCCGAGAAGTATTCCTTGCGAATATGCGCCAAGGTGTGATCTGAAGCCAGGTAGTTACCGCCAGGCCCGACTGCTTTAATAGCGTCGTAGGCCAGATGATCCTCATCCGTGTTAATTCCCTCCAACAGCTTGCACCCCTGGCCGATGATTTCATCATCAATAATATATTGTTCATGGGCGATGCAAAGCATGGATTCCAGCATACCAGCGGCATGATGAATGAAATTGTTGCCGCTGATGATCGCCAGACAGGTTGTATAGGCCTTTTCCCAGCCGGCCTGGGCATCCGGAATTTTTGAATCGCTAAGACCGGAACTGCAGTAATTGGGCACATCAATATGTTGGCTGAGCTGGTGTATGGCCGCGGTCATCATACCGCATTCCACGCCCCCCCCTTGATATCCCATTGAGCGCATATCGGCCATAGCCGGCAATCCGCCATAAAGCACCTTGGATCCAGGATGATGTATTTGCAGCAGCGTGATAGCCGCAAGCTCTTCGGCATGCGTTTGCAGCAGCGTTCCAGCCATGGTCATGGGCGAAGTGCTTCCGCTCATGGGAGCACTGGTAACAGTTGTAGGTATGCCCAGTTCAGCGGCGGTGAGAACATTGCGCGTGGATTGCGTACAAAACTTCATGGGGCTGATGACAATACATGCGCTAATCGAAAATACCGGTTTCTCCTTGAGAATATCTTCACCACCGACAATGCTGGCTACCATTCGAAATGTTTCACGAAGACTCGAATCAAAATTGCATCCAAACATAATATGCTTTTTCGTCGCCATCATGGCTGCGAAAACAATATTGAAGTCGTAGTGGTCGATGGGTAGATCGTGGGGTACACATGTAGTTTGAAAAAAGTGGATATTTTTCATTTTTTCTACAATGCGCGCCACATTGAAGGTGTCCTTTAGCACGGTTTGTCGGGCTTCACCGGTATCCAGATCTAATATTCGAATAGCAGTTCCACCGCTACCTGCATAAACACGATTTTTACCTAATTTCAGATTATTCTTACCGTCCCGGCTGTAGAGTGTAAATTCTCCAGGGGCTTTGGAGATTGACTTTTTTACCAATTGTCGTGGAAAATAGATTCTTTTCTCATGCTCGTTAATACGGCAACCGGCTTCTTTGAGTGATATTAGTACGTCATCAAAATCCTGCTCATATGTCATGCCGCACGCTTCTATCAAGTCAATTGCCCGTTCGTGTATCGTTGATACCTGCGCTGCTGAAAGCGGTCTGAAGATTTCCCCACTAAGGCCACCCGATCCCATTGTGACACCTCCAAATAGAAAGTATTTTTATTATTAGTATTGGATATCAATACTCTCGACCAGATGGTCGACCAGTTCATCTGCATTAACATCATTGAATCTGAATATTCGAGCTTCCAATCTGCGTGTTTGCCCCCAAAGCAATTGAATCCGTTTTTTGCGCAATGGATCAGTCCCATAACGATCGGCGATGTATTGCATCCGCCGGTCCAGAGAAACCACTTGGTCGTGTAGCACACGCTTATCAGCGTAATTAATGATCTCGGCTGCATCCGGTTGTCCACTCCTATCGTAATCGACCAAATGCACATGCTGGCCTACGATTCGACCCACCTCTGGATACCCGTGTTCTCTGAGATATTGCTCACCTGTTTGGGCATGATCTTCCTTGGTTTTGAAACTTCTGGTTTTGGTTATATCGTGAAGAAGAGCTGCTGCCACAATCAAGCCTAGATTGATATTCGATGATTGACCATTGGCATTATTTACAATTGTCAATGCCACCCGGCATACTTGTTGGCAATGCACAATAATATTATCGAGCATGCCCATTTCTTTTTGGAGACTATAACATTTTTCAGGTGTTGGAATATTCATCTTCTCTTTTTCCAATCAATGTTTACTTATAACTATTAAGGGTGATAGGCTGAAGACTGTTAGGCTACAGCCTAACGTCCTAATGTCCAACGTACCTCGCCATGCACTGTAAAATCCGGCGCCGTGCGGGTTAAATCCTCACTAAATGCGACCTCCAAGATAACATTATCTGTGGGGACAAAGCAAAATCCCAGAACCAGCTCCAGGCTATCCTGGTCCAGTTGAGGGATACCGGTATGCGCCAATGGAGATGTCATAAAATTGAGTTGGGCCAAACCAGACAAATTTTGGAATACTTCCCACTCCACGCCAACCAACAATGTCAGCATATCATCAACTTGGATATCGGCATCTATTGATTCGGGATCTGAAAGCCAAACATATCCAGGATTCAGATAGAAACTCACCGGTGAAAGCCGATAGCGATTTAATAACGCCAATGCCTGATCATACCCGCCACTGCCGAAACCCTGCTCGACTTTTCCGGTCGGTACTTTGAGGGCTGCGGATAAACTGCTGGCAAATCCTTGGGAACGCTCAACACCTGTTAAAGCCAGCTTGGCTGAAAAAACGGTTTCGCCCAGATGCAGGCCGCCAGATTGACCAGCCACCCAATCTTCGCCATTTACAGATATATGATAACCATATTCGTTCATGGGACGATCTGGACGACCATAGTCTGGAAATCCAAATAGCTCGTGATAGGTACCCAAAGGCCCGTCTAAAAACCCAGCGTGCATACTGATCCATGGCATGGCCAAAGATAGATTTACATTCGATGTCAGGCCATAGGTCAAGCTCAATGTCGTAATGGTCATTTCCATATCCATGAGCACAGACCAGTCACTACTTTGCTCATTGATATAAACACTCGTATAATCAGCATTTAACGAAATCTGCCACTGGGCCGAATCGATGAGTTTTGGTGTGTCGGGCTCGGGTGTTAAAAACATGAGATAGAGCGGATATCTATTGGGAACATGCAGCGGACCCATTTCCACAGCATGGACATTGGCCGTTCCAACAGCCAGCACAGCCACCCAACATAAGAATTTTGTTATGGACAAGACTGGTTTTGACATCCTATTCCAAACAGATTATAAACATAGAAGTTAATGCATGATCCACCCAGATATCATAATTTTCAATAAACACCAACGTCCGAAAGTCAACGACCATCGACCTTGTCGGTGGCTTATGATTAGAGTGAAACTCCTTGCTTTAAAAGGCAGGATATTTCACGATTTTTTAATTGGTACTATTTTGCTGGCAGTTATCGCAAAGGAAATCACATATGAAAGCAGATAAAAAAGCAATTTGGGGCTGGGCGCTGTATGACTGGGGCAACTCGGCTTTTGCAACGACGGTTATGGCTGGTTTCTTTCCGGTTTTTTTCAAGCAGTATTGGAGTGCTGGCGCGGATGTCAACATGAGTACGGCCCAGCTGGGATTGGGCAATTCTCTGGCAAGCCTATTCGTGGCCCTGATGGCGCCGGTTTTGGGAGCCATTGCCGATAAAGGCAGCGCCAGAAAAAAATTCCTGGTCTTTTTTGCCTATCTGGGTGTTCTGATGACGGCTTCTCTGTTTTTGGTTCACAAAGGAGCTTGGGCCTGGGCCATCTTCATTTATATTATGGGACTAATCGGCTTTTCGGGTGCAAACGTTTTCTACGACTCCCTGCTGCCCGGCATCACCACCGAAAAGAATATCGATTACGTATCCGGATTTGGATTTGCCATGGGATATTTAGGCGGTGGGTTGCTGTTTCTGATCAATGTGCTCATGACCCTCATGCCGCAGACATTTGGTTTGCCGGATGCGGCCATGGCAGTCCGGATCTCATTTCTATCAGTGGCTGCCTGGTGGGGCCTGTTTACAATCTTCACCATTTTGTGGGTCCCGGAAGGCAATCAATTGTCTAAGACCGGTCAAAGCATCAGCCCGATCAGCGAGGGCTTTCAACAATTGTTGAGCACCTTGAAAAAAATACGCCATTTGAAAACAATCACGACTTTTTTGCTGGCTTACTGGCTTTATATTGACGGCGTCGATACCATCATCCGTATGGCCGTGGACTACGGTATGTCCATCGGATTCGAACCCAACGATCTGATCAAAGCATTGTTGATTACCCAGTTTGTGGGTTTCCCCTCGGCCCTGGTATTCGGCAAGTTGGGTCAGAAATGGAGTGTACGCAAATCCATTTATCTGGCCATTGCTATCTATATCTGCGTCACCATCTGGGGAACCATGATGACCCAGAAACACGAATTCTATGTCCTGGCCATTGTTATTGGTTTGGTCCAGGGAGGTATTCAGGCCCTCAGCCGGTCATATTACTCCAGATTAATTCCGAAAGATAAAGCCGCCGAATTCTATGGTTTTTACAACATGCTGGGCAAATTCGCCGCGATTCTCGGGCCTTTGCTAATCGGTGTGGTGGGCTTGATGGTCCGTCGGCTCCTCATGCCGGCAAGCCCAACACCGCTGGAGATCCAGCAGGTGGGCATTCTGGCATCCCGTATCGGTATCGGTTCTATCCTGGTGCTTTTTATTAGCGGTGCCATTCTTTTTTATTTCGTGGATGAGGAAAAGGGCAAAGCTGAATTGGCTGTGCTGTCCGAGGAATAACCTCGCAATTGCATAAACAACATCAAGGATAATCTTTGCTAAACCTTCTGTTGTATATGGGTGCCGCCCTTATTTGGGGATCTACCTGGCTGGCCATCAAGCTACAAATTACCCAAGTGCCACCCATCCTTTCCGTGGGGTATCGTTTTTGTCTGGCAGCAGTAATCTTATTTATCTGGTGCACCGTCACAGGCAAATCACTGCACTTCTCCCGCCGGGATCATTTTTTCATGGCGTTTCAAGGCATTACGCTTTTTGGCCTGGGCTACTGCGGCAGTTATCTATCAACACGTTATCTGACTAGTGGCTTGGTGGCAGTGATATTCTCGACTATTATGTTGTGGAATATCTTAAACCTCAGGATATTTATGGCCCAGCCAGTGGACACTCGTGCCTTTTCCGGTGGTATCGTAGGGATGATGGGTATCTGCGTCCTATTTTGGCGAGATTTAATCGCCTTTGAGGCCACCAGCGGCTTGATTGGCCTAGCAATCGGTCTCTTGGGTGCCTATTTATGCAGCGTTGGTAACATAGTAGGCGCCAGAAACGCCAAAAATGGCGTCCCGGTCACCCAGGCCAATGCCTATGCAATGGCATATGGCGGGCTGCTGACAATCTGCATTCATTTAGGATTGGGGGGTCAAATCAGCATGTCCTGGTCTGCCGGCTATCTGGGGCCCATGCTGTATCTGACTGTGTTTGGCTCCATCGTGGCATTTGGGTGCTATATGCTCTTAATCGGCCGTATTGGTGCCGACCGCGCCGCATATGTTCTGCTAATCTCACCAGTGCTTGCCTTGATTTTATCGACCCTGTTTGAGAATTATCAATGGTATGTGAGTAGTTGGGTGGGCGTCATTTTGGTATTGATGGGCAACATGATATTGATCAACAAATCCTGGACTTCGAAGCACGCACTCAGGCGATTTCTTCCCAACACACATTAAAGTGGCGTCTTTTCTCAGTTTTTGCGATCCAATTCGGATCGCACTGCCATTCCGATCACCTCCAAGGTAAATGGCTTTTTGATATAACTGCCGGCACCGATGCGCATGGTTTCGTGCACGCGTTCATTTTCAGCATATCCGCTGGCGATAATGGCTCTCTGTTTTGGGGTTGCTTCTAGAATTTGCCTGTAGGTTGCCAAACCATCAATACCAGGGGGCATGATCATATCGAGGATGAGCAAATCATACTGTCTGTCTTGCACCATCGACACGGCCTCCTCCCCGTTTGAAGCCATATACACCTCATATCCGAGGCGCTGCAACATTTGCTTGGCAAGCTCCCGTTGTTCTTGTATATCGTCGATAATCAAAATGGACTCACCGTTGCCAAGGTAATCATCAATATGGATCGTCGCAGGCATTGCGGTTTCCGAGCGCGACGCCGGGAAATACAAAGCAAAGGTTGTTCCGAATCCTTCCTCGCTTATGATATCAATATAGCCATCATGATCTTTAACTGTACCCCATACCACCGACATTCCCAGCCCGGTTCCGCTGTGGCCCATGGATTTTTTCGTATAAAAAGGTTCAAATATACGTTCCAAATCGGATGCTGAAATACCGATTCCCGTGTCAGCTACTTCCAGAACAGTGTATTCACCTTCCGGAATGGTTTCATAACCGCTGTAATCCGCATCGATATAGCAACTTCGAGATATTAACCGAACCTCGCCTCCTGCTGGCATGGCGTCGACGGCATTTGCCACCAAATTCATTAAAGCTTTGGCAATATGGACATCGGATCCGACAATTTTCAAGATACGCGAGTCTAACC
>CAZWEO010000181.1:0-7694 GCA_964633115.1 uncultured Desulfobacterales bacterium | reverse complement strand
GTACGAGCCGTTCTGCAGGGAGGGGGTAGCCTATACGGCTACCTCCTACCAGATTCCCCGAATATATCCTTGCCTAATCATACACAATCGCGATGTCCTCCCGCTCCAGCGCATGGTGCATCTTGCCGGCAAATGTTTTTCCGATGACCGTTTCCAGACTCCGACTGACAGCCGCCAACTTATGGACATCAACACCGGTGTGGATACCCATCTGGCCCAACATGAAAACCAAGTCCTCAGTGGAAATATTGCCGGAAGCACCCTTGATAAAAGGGCAGCCACCCATACCGCCAAAGGCGCTTTCAAAATGCGAAATACCCACGCCAAGCGCAGCGACGACATTGGCCAATCCCTTGCCTTCGGTATCGTGTAGATGCAGATATAGCGGGATGTCGCCTACCAACTCACGCACATGGCCGGCAATTTCTGAGATGGAATTGGGATGGGCCATGCCAGTTGAATCTGCCAAGGCGACTTCATCAATGCCCAGGTCGAGCTGTTCTTTAATCAAATCGAAAACCACATTTTTGTCGATGCGACCTTCAAACCGACAGCCGAATACGCATTGCAGCCCACCCCGGATGGTCAAATTATTATCTTTACCCAGGCGGACCATTTCTGCAAATCTTTGGCGGGCTTCTGCCAGAGAAGCATTGGCGTTTTTTCGGCTGTGCGTATCGCTGGCGGATATGGAGGCTTCTACATGCTTGAGGCCGCCGGTGGCGGCCCGTCGAACACCTTTTTGATTCAGAACCAATCCGCTGTAAATTATATCCCGGGAATAATCCAACTGTTTGCAAACCGCATCGGCATCCGCCATCTGGGGCACCAGTTTGGGATGCACAAAGGACGTAACCTGGATCCGTTTAACACCGGCATCAGCCACGGCGTTGATGAGTTCTATTTTTTTTTCGGTGGGAATGATAACTTGTTCGGGTTGCAGACCGTCCCGTAAACCCTGTTCTTCGATAAAAACCTGCTCGGGGTAAGACACCATGCGTCCAACCTTTCTTGACTAGTAAAATCGTGCAACGATTTTATTTGCATTGCCGCGAATATCGTGTATCACTTTGGGGCAAATTGGGCACCTGGATGGGGTGGCGAGCTTGGGCCGTACATCACAGGTTAATCCGTATCAAACGTACTGTTGTTAAAACTTTTATACGGATGGGTGTCAACCTAAATTTAGAGACATCCAGGAGGGAATCCATTGAAGATTTTGATCATTTCCATGACTGCCCAACTAAAAAGCAAAGGTGTGGTCGTGATTGGATATCATGATTCCTATGCTGACGTGTGGATGCCTTTTTATCCGCATCCGCATTACACAACCGGCCATCCGGATGAACATGAATTGAAAGAGGCCCGGGCATTTGGCAACGAGATTATGAAAAAGGTTAAGACCGTTGATCCTGCAAAAATCGAATGCCAGCCTGAAGCTATTCCTGATGAATGGGTCCAAAATGCAGGGCGGTTTACACCCCAGAAAATGCCAAACATGTTCCCGCCTCTGGAATTGGATTTGGAAGCATGCACCCAATGCCTTGTGTGTGAGGAAGAATGTCCCGTTGATGGTATTGATGTGACAGCCAATCCGCCGCGACTGCAAATGCCCTGCGTTTACTGCTGGCGCTGCGTCAATCTTTGTCCTGAGAATGCGATCCAGGCAGACTGGACAGATTTGGTGAAACTAGCACCCAAGTTATACGAGAATTACCGCTATTGGTTGGACCAAGCTGCTGCTGCGGGCCGTTTTCGCTGGTTGGTGGATCCTGAAAGTATTGACTTTACGAAACCGTATTACCTGCAAAAGAAATGAGATCGAGTGGGATCAATTCCTGATCAAAAGTTGTCAGCTTTTTAGAAAACGAATGATGAATATTGAACATGGAATATAGAATGTTGAAGTGCGCTGACGGCCAAAAACAAACTTCGATATTCAAAATTCTGTAATCAATATTCGATATTTCTCTTTAGGCTTATATGCTGCTTATAGCACAACGTCCAAAGCTAAACTGGCAACTCACTTCACGCAACGCATTGCTCCCTTAAATTCTTTGCCCCTCCAACCCTCTTACACCGCAAACCGATACTCGCAGCCCGAATCCCGGAACTCGCAACACGTAACCCGACAATCACATCACCCCTACACCCCTCCAACCCGTCTATTTTACTGCATCTCCCGATGCAACCGCTCTGCTCTTAGGCAGAAGGCTTCGAGCTTGGCGTGAATAAGTTGCGGGAAGGGCGATCCATCACTTTCAATGGCCAGAAAAGGCAACTCTTCTATATTTGCGAGTGTTCGCCGAACATGGCGATCATTGGCGGCCGCATTCAATTTATCTTTACGATGCATAATTTTAGAAAGAATCGCTTCAGAGAGCCTATTGGGCATGCAACCAAATGGTCCCACGGCGATGACACCACAAACCTGACTGGCAATTTCGGCCAAAGAACTTCCAATGGTCAAAATGGCTTCACCGGCTAATGCTGGTGCAATGTAGGGAGTGCCATGACGTACAATCTCCTCAATCGACAAGGGGTGGGAACTGACGAGACCGGAGCGACTGAGTAGGTTACGGATGCGGCGTTCATAATGGGACATAATTTTTTTACGAAATTTCAACCAGAGACGATCTTTTAAGGGCATGTTGGAAATGGCATTACCTGTCTCAACCAAATAATCTGTATAATGGACCCATTCAATTACCGGGGAACAAATGGTGGCAAAACCCATATCGGCCAAGCGTTCCGGTAAATGTTGTCGCGATAAAGCGTCTCGGCGGACGTATATTTCACCGGTCAAAGATATGAGAGGCACCGATGAAACCGGCTTTTGCAATGCAATTCTAGCCAATTCGCGGGCGCCATCCGACAAACTGCTGCTGAGATGCTTGAAATCAGCCGTCGCCAGACTATCCAGGATGGATTGCCAGGCGCCATCAAACACATTCAGCGCGTGTGATCTATGCGCTGCATTTGCCATCAACATGGAGCGGATGTCTTCCATTATATCGGATACAGCCAGAGCCCACCAGGCGGTTTGCTCAAATTGCCTGCCCATGCCCATGTAAGTATTTTCAGAAGATAATGAGAGGATGGCAACATCAGGTAGACGGAGTCGTTTGATTAGGTCTTGCATAAAAATGGCATACTGACCAAATCGACAAGGACCTGAACCCGTGGCCATAAAATATACCACGACTTCACCCGGCTTCTGGTGGTTGTTTATGTAGTTCAGTAAGGATCCGGTGGTTAGGATCAACGGTAGGCATTCCTTGCAGGACGTGTAGCCTCTGCCCAATTTCAGTATGGATTCGTCCGCCGGGGGATGTGCCACGGCATGCATACCCAAGGCTTTTAAAATGGTGGCAAGGGCTTCGGATCCCAATTTGCCCATGGAGGGCACTAGTACGGTCGTGCGCGGATCAGAAAGGGCGACGGTGTCACCTGATGTTGTCGTTATGCTGGGTGTACCATTGTGGATGGAAGCAACGGCGGGGACGAATATTTTTTTGGGTACATCGAGTTGCTGGTGTTGAACCAATTTTCGATAAGCAGAGACAATGTCGATAAATGCTTCAATGCGGGTATCGAGTCCGGCATCGGCTGTATGGCTGTCCAATTCCAGGGTAAGAGACGGTTTTTTGCCCATGATTGATCTGAAATAGCCGATGACAAATGAATCCGGTCCACACGAAAAATTGGTGATGAACACGCCAAATAGTTGGGGATGTTTTCTAACAAATCGGGCTGCCTTTAGAATCATTTGCCCCATGCCCCAATACATGTGGTTTTTAGGCTTTTCATGTTTGGCTGGTATGAAATCAAACGGAATCACGCAAATACCTCGGGAAGCCAGCTTGCGCGGAATACCCATATGGGCTTCATCCACAAATCCATTGTAGGGGCGTGAAAATATGACCACACCAAATTTTTCAGGATCCGCTTCCAAATCTGCCAAGGCTTTTTGGCCGAGAGCCTGCATATCGGCTAGGCAACATAACTGGCGGTCTTGGGCTTCTTCAAATGCCAGTTTCGCTGTTTTGCGATCGATACCGAGCTTTTTTGCCGAGCGTGTCAAAGGGATTTCAGCACCACGCAAACCACTTTTCAATTCAAGCAAGGGTGATAAAATAAGATGGCCATTACCTTGATAATCTTGAAGCTGATCCCGAAAGGTTGTTTGCAAGTAATAAGTCTCCCCTTGAACAAACGGGCATACTTGCGAGGACTGATCGCCATTCTGGCTGGGTATGGATTTGAAGTGTGGCAGGAACAGATGGTCCACCGGGGATTCTGCTGTAATCAATGAATGGAAAAAACCATGGGAAAGCTCTGCTGGAAAACAGAAGGGGGCATTTCGTAGGTCAATACCTTGATTGGAAATTTTCTGGGAAAGAACCGGTCGGTAGCCTATCCGAGAGAAAAAAGTCGCATAAAGCGGATAATAGGTATTAACCAAAAAACTTTTGTTGATGCCGATGGTACCAATTTCAGGTAGTCCGAATGCAGCTGGTCCATTGGCCGCATAGATTTCAAACACAAGCTGCTGGCGCGATCGCACCAAATCCAGCATATCAACCGGGAAGCTTGTCCGCTGTCTGATGTTGTCATAGCGGTTACAGGCACCGCCAAAAGGATATTGTTTCCCATCGATTTTGATCATCTCGATCCGGCAGCGGCGATCACACTGGGTCTTGCCACTTTTGCAGATGAATGCCCGGCCATAGGCAACTTGGCGCTGGGATAAATCTCCCAGCGAAAATCGTTTGGGCTGGGTCAGTCCGGCTTCAATGCGCTGACGTACTTCCAAGGCAGCCCCGAATGCTCCCATGAGTCCGGGCTCCGGTGGTACAATAATGGGTTTGCCAGTCAGAGAGGCCATGGCCATGGGTACAGCCCGATTATAGCAAACACCACCCTGTAAAAAGATCTTGTTACCGATGGGTCGGTTTCCCTTAACCCGGTTGGCATAGTTCATACAAATGGCATAGACCAAACCGGCCACGATATCGGTCTGGGGTATGCCTTCATGGACCGCATTTTTGATGTCGGAAGATATGAAGGCGGCACATTGATCATTGAAATTCGGTGGTTTTTGGCCTTGCAAAGCCACATCGGCTATGGCTTCCATTTTGAGGCCCAGCGATTCCAGGGCTGATTCCTCCAAAAAAGAGCCGGTGCCGGCGGAGCAAGCCTCGTTCATGGCATAGTCCGAAGGAACGCCGTTGGTAATATATGTGTACTTGGCATCCTGACCGCCGATTTCAAATATGGTGTCGACTTGGGCATCAAAATTGACCGAAGCTCTGGCATGGGCGATGATTTCATTGATGACACAGTCGGTCAGGGCATGCAAACCGGCTATTTGACGACCGGAACCACAAACCCCTAATCCGATGATGGTTATGGCCTCGGGATCAACGCTTGCTTGGACTTGTTCCAAGAGCTGGGCGTAACACTTACGGCTGGCGCCTACGGGGTCGCCGTTGGTGCGCAGATAAACAGAGGCCAATATGGCCGAATCTGAAGTACGCATCAGAACAGCTTTGGTGGTTGTGGAGCCCACATCCAGCCCAAGTATACATGTGTCCCCAGCAGCTACGCTATCCTGGGCCATGATTTTAAAGGTTACCTGGTCTTTAAATGCCGCCAGAGGCGGCAGAGATTCAAAAGCGGTCATTTCAGATTGAAATAGGCTTTTGGCGTCTGCTACCGGGAGCGTTTCGTTGGCAAGCGCCCAAAGCCCCGCCCCAAGTGCTTCAAAATAGCTCCCGCTTGGCGGTATGATCAAGCTGGGGATTTCGTGTCGAAGGTAGGTAACCATCATGTGGTTGTTCACCGTGCCGCCGGTGAGCATGATGTTTTCCAGTTTTACTTTCTTTAATAACTCTAAAACCTTATCGGCCATCATTTTGCACAGGCCGGCCGTGACTTTGGATTTGGGAACCCCTTTGTTGGTGGCATGGGTGCAATCAGATTTGCAAAAAACCGAACAGCGCCCGGATACCAAGTGAGGCGTCTCTTCGACTGCCCACTGGGCAGCTTCTTCCAGACTTACATTCATTCTTCTGATCTGCTGCAGAAAAAATTCACCCGTACCGGAGGCACATTTGTTGCCCGTGAGAATATTAGAGATGCGGCCTGAATTATCGAGGACATAGACCATAAAAGTTTCGCCACCGGCGGAAACAATGGCCGGACAGGAATTATCCGGCGGCTTGGCATATTGGTAGGCCAACTCCACTGACTCGGGTTCTGAGATTGATGACAGGTTGACGCGGCGGCGAAATTTTCTGCCGGTCAAGGCTACACGATCATAAGAGGCAATATCCAGTGCATTGAGGGCTGAAACGAGAGTATCCTGGGGATTGCCATCATGGGGGTGACGTGCAGAACTCGCAATTCGGGGTCGGTTGGTTCCAGTGGTATCGTCCTGGACCAACTGGACCATGGAAACGGTCGATGCGCCCAGACATATGCCGAGTGATTTCATGGCCCCCTCATGTGTCATAAACCCTAACGTTTAGGGTAACTCAGGATAGTGCCCATCATAAACCATCGGCCTCACAGAGTCAGAATTAACACTGGTATTTTGTTTTTTAACCCACTAGTTAAGTCAATTTTAGATAATAATGCCATTGATCGATGATGGGATTGAAAGGACGTAGGTTAAAGTTAGGATAATCCGTATTGTTTTGTCAAGTTCTGTGCAATACCGTTTGGAAAAAAGTCACATTAGGATTAATTGATTGCGATAATGGCTCTAAATGATATATCGAAAAAAAGAATGAAATAAAAAGCATTCATATTGAAATCGACACCTGAAACCTAAGCTAATGATGCTGTCATTTATGATAACATATTGGATTTATAAGAATACTGATATAATCATAGAATCTAAACTCGGAAGAATTCTTGAAACTTGATGTAATCCTTATCAGTATCAGGCCTATCAATATTGATATTACGGTTTCTAATCTTTGAAAAAGCGTGTGGGGGGATACTTTATCCTATATTTGTCTTCCTTGGCACCCTCAACGACCCTGAGGCCCTGACGAAATCCATGCTCAGAAACACAGATAGCCACAAGGACCGATACTTTACTAACTTGATCGGCCCAGGTTCGCTTTAATACGATGCCATCAAGGTAAATATAGGGAAGCCATATTGTGTTGAGAGTTTCAGACTAAACGCCGAACAATTTCGAATATTTGCACCAAAAACGAGGCACAACAAGAATTAATCTGTGCCGCTCTTGCCCGATACGGAACAAAACCATATCTTGTTTCCCTCGCTGTCGAGGAAAGCTCCAATCGGAGTGCCATCGTAAAAAGTGACGGGGTCTGAGACAGTGACCCCCAGCTCTTTCAAAGCATTTTCGGTAGCGAAGGCATCGTGGGTTTCCACGGTGATGCGAGGGTTCAATGCTTCCGTAGGTTTTGCATGACATTCCTCTTGAGTTTTCAGCATCACAATCGCGTCACCAATTAGATATGCGGATTCCATATTACGAATGGTGTCCGGCGGAAACGCCAGGGTTTCCCCATAAAAACGGTTGGCCCTATCCAAATCAGTTACAGCCAATGCTATTCCCTTGACCCGTATAAATCCTAAATTACTCATATTAATACCTTTTATGCGCCATCGAATAGTGTAACGGAAGGTTTTGCAAAATAGAGTAACAAGCA
>CAZWEO010000180.1:0-7725 GCA_964633115.1 uncultured Desulfobacterales bacterium | reverse complement strand
TATGTTTACAGGTAGTTATAAAATCCAACTAAAGATTGACGCTGTGGAAATTTTCGGTAAATACTCGATTTCTTAACCTTGGAAACATCACTAAAAAAAGCATATGGCACGATCACAGACGACATCAGGATCCATGACCAGCCGACGGCGTTTTAGGGCGGTAATGGCAAATGAAACCGCAGACCGAGTTCCCTACTTTGAAGAAGGTATTCGGAATGCTGTCGTCAAAGCCTGGCGGTTGCAGGGTTTGTTGGGAAAACGGGAGTTGCAAAACAGGTTCCCTTCGGATGTTCGCGAGGACTTGGATCTGGATACGAAACCCCATCCGGATATCAGTAAGTGGCCGACAACCCTTGCGGAGTTGGATAGGTTTACAAAACATCTAAACCCAGACGACAAAAATCGTTGGCCCCAGGGCTGGAAAGTTCGCCAAAGGCAGTGGCGCAATCGTGATCACGTTCTCATGTTGGATGTTCATCGCGGTTTTTTCCCGACCATGGGTGTTATGGACTGGTCACGGTTTTATGATGTTATGTCACTGCTTACGGATAAGCCTGATTTATTGCGAGAGATGATGGCGATTCAAGGGCAATTTTGCGCCAAACTCCTGGAAAGTTTTTTGAAGAAAGTTTCGATCGATGCTGCTGTTTTCAGTGAACCCATCGGCGGAAACGAAGGACCCTTGATGTCTCCCCGAATGTATGCAGATATCGTGCTGGCGAGCTATCAGCCGATCATGGCGGTACTCCACCGCTATCAGGTGGAGACAGTCATATTCCAGACCTATGCCAATGCCAGGATTCTGATCCCAAGCATATTAAAATGGGGATTCAATACCCTGTGGGCGTGTGAAGTCTATACCCCGGCCATGGATTACATTGATCTACGTAAGTCATTTGGAAAGGAACTGAGGCTCATCGGCGGCATAGATTTAGATGCATTGCGGAAAGGCAAGGCAGCTATCAAAAAAGAAATCCTCAACAAAGTACCCCCGTTGATCGAACAGGGTGGCTATATACCGCTGGCAGACGGACGGGTGAGAGAAGACGTGCCGTTCGAAAACTATTGTTACTATAGGAAGTTACTAGAGCAAGTTACGCAAAGCGGATAGTGGCTCTGCATTAATATCGAAATATAATATTCGGTATTTTAAGCCAATTAGCTGATCGGATCTATGGAAGTAAGATGGTAGATCCTGTGGTTTTGCGTCCCTCCAGATCGCGATGCGCGCTAGCTGCCTCGGCAAGGTCATAAGTTTGGCCGATGGCAATTTTAACCGCCCCGAGTTGAACCACATCAAACAAATCCTCAGCATGGGCCACAAGGTCTTGTTGTTTTTCAGTATAGGTCATAAGGCTCGGTCTGGTTAGAAAGAGTGAGCCCTTAGCAGCCAATAGCCCCAATTCAAGCGGCGTTACCGATCCTGAAGATTGCCCGAAAGAAACCATGGTTCCAAGCGGTCGCAGGCAATTTAGTGACTGCATAAAGGTTGCCTGTCCCACAGAATCATACACCACATCGACACCCTTACCATCCGTGATTTCTCGGACTTTTTTAACAAAATCCTCCTGGGAATACAGAATTGGGTAGTCACATCCATTGGAACGAGCCAATTCGGCCTTGTGAGAAGATCCCACTGTGCCGATGACCGTGGCGCCGATGTGTTTGGCCCACTGGCTTACGATCGATCCGACTCCGCCGGAAGCAGCGTGGATGAGGATCGTATCCGAAGCTGTTACTGGGTAGCAGCCTCGAATTAGATAGCGTGCAGTCATACCCTTAAGCATCATACCGGCCGCGGTTTCAAAGGAGATTTCCTCTGGAACTTTTACTAACCGATCTGCAGGTATGCAGCGAACCTGAGCATAGGCGCCAGTGGGTAGGCTAGCATAAGCAACCCGGTCACCTTGCTTAACAGCGCTCACACCCTCACCGACGGTTTCTACAATCCCGGCGCCTTCCAGGCCGGGTATGGCCGGCAGAGCTGGCAGTGGATATAAACCGGTACGATGATATACATCGATAAAATTGAGTCCCACGGCTTCATTGCGAACACGCGCCTCACCCGGCCCTGGTACCCCCGGATCATAATCCTCCCATTTCAGGACTTCCGGCCCACCGTTTTGGTATAATTTAATGGCCTTGGCCATGTTATCCCTCCCTACTTGAAATTGACGATCAAAGCCACCGATAGAATCGTGTCAGTTTCCTCCAAGGTATCCGGAACGGGTTCATTGTCGTAGTGTATTTCGTAGCTGGTTTTGATGGAAAAAGTATCACTAAGAGAGGTAATCAATGCTGATACCGTATTGACGTTGTAATTATCTCCGTCCTCAAAGTCATAAAGCAGTTCCAGGGTTTGGGAGAACTTGCTCTTTTCGGTCAGCAAGAATTCGTAGCTCCCAAAAGCACGCCCGCGCATGTAGTCGGCATCTTCGTCATTGGTATATTCCTCGGTGACATAATCAATACCACCTTCGGCGCTTAGTATATGTTTGGGACCAGTGAGGAATTTATAACCAACCGCCGGTCCTAAATACAGACGTTGCTCAATCCCTGCAAACTCGTCTTGCAGCCACCCGCCGATACCGGCCATATATATCCTATCCGTAAAGTCGTAGTCCAAGCGAACTTCGGTTGCATATCGCTCGGCGGTTTTTACATCCTCGGTTTCACCGTAAAGGGCACTAACATCCCACTGACCTTTGAGCTTTTCCGTGAACTGGTAGGACAATTTGTTTTTGGCGGATAAACTAGTAACCTCAGTATTACCGCCGGTGCTTACATTGGTATCCTGTTGTAAAAGTATGATCTAACCTAGTGCAGACAACTCAGATTGCAAGCAAAAATAACAAAATTGACTACCTGTTTTGACAAGCAACTATGACGTGCTTACTTGTGTACAGAGATCATTTAGTCTTAGATTTTAGATTGTTATAGTTTAGTCTAGGTATCAAAGAAAATGTTCTTGCCTGTAAATTGTGGACTGAAGAGTTTAATCTGATTTAATTTATTGAAATTATTTAGGAGTTTTAAGATATGTCATATAAAAATGGACAACAAGAAGTGGCGACTTTTGCTGGGGGCTGTTTTTGGTGTGTTGAATCCGATTTTAATAAAATTGAGGGAGTTAAATCAGTTGTCTCAGGCTATATTGGTGGCCGCACGCCAAATCCGACCTATCAGGATGTGGCCAGCGGAATTTCCGGTCATGTGGAGGCAATTCAAATCCATTATGCACCCCATCAGGTGAGTTACAAAGATTTATTGGATGAATTTTGGCGTTCAGTGGACCCTACTGACGCAGGGGGGCAATTCGTAGACCGCGGACCTCAATACCGAACTGTAATTTTTACACATTCGGAAGAACAGCGGCAAATAGCAGAGGAATCTTTACGCGAGCTGGAAAAATCTGGTGTGTTTGATAAACCCATCGCCACAGAAATCGTGCCATTTTCGACGTTTTATGCTGCCGAGGATTACCATCAGGAATATTATCAAAAAAATCCAGACCATTATGCACGCTATCGCCAAGGATCCGGTCGGGACCATTTTCTGCAGGCGATCTGGCAGAAAACCAATACGTTCCAGCCTGAATCTTCAGAAAGATCAAAGTATGTACAGCCACCAGACGAGGAATTACGTGAGCGGTTGACTACCGAGCAGTATCAAGTGACCCGTCAGGATGCCACCGAACCGCCTTTTCGGAATGATTATTGGGATAATAAACGTGAGGGTATCTACGTGGATGTGGCTTCAGGTGAACCGCTCTTTAGCTCCACAGACAAGTTCGACTCCGGTACGGGGTGGCCCAGTTTTACGCGTCCCCTGGATCCCCAAAATGTGGTTGAGAGAGAAGACCACAAACTTTTCACTGTTCGCACAGAGGTACGCAGCCGCCATGGCGATTCTCACCTGGGTCATGTGTTCCCGGATGGGCCCGCACCGACCGGACAACGGTACTGCATGAATTCGGCGTCGCTTCGATTTATTCCTAAGGAAGACTTAGAGCAAGAAGGGTATGGGGAGTATATAGATCTATTTAAAGAGTGAATCCATGAGCTTAGGTAATTTTCATGACAGGATTTGATGGAATCAGAAAAATCGATGAACGCTGAACATACAACATTCAACAGAGAACTTTGAACAATTGCTGATTTAAACTTGAGGGTTTAAGGTGAGTAGGGTTAAAGGGTTGGCGGGTAGTAAGGAAAGACCTACTCAGATTCAAATGTTAGATTCAGCTTATATAGTTTCTGGCTATTCATTTTAATCATAATACTCCATCCCTTCCCCAACAACCCTCCAAACCTTGACCCTTCAAAACTCCACCCTTTGCTCTTAATTAAGACACCCAATAATTTCTTCACCAAATTCTCGAACTTGCCAGGCTTTCAGTCCATCGATGTTGCTCAGATCCTGCACATCAATCGGTTTCTTTTTAACGATTTCCATGATCTGCATTTTATTTAAGACCAAGGCAGGATCAATGGAAAGCTTTTTGGCTTTAGCTTCTTTCCAGTTTTTCAGGCGAATGACCTTGCGCGAAGCGGCTTCGGAAATACGGGGTGCACGCCTCCTGGGATATACTGGCAAACAATCATCCGCGGTGTTAAGACCCCGTTCGATAGCTTCGAGTAACTGCTGGCCGAACATGTGCTGCTGTTTGGCACTTAGTGTCTCGCTTTCAATCAGTTCCTCCTTGCTACGGGGCTTTTTGTGGGCCAGTCTCAAGATAAGGTGGTTCCCCAGAATCTTAAAAAGCGGGCGGTCCTTTTTACGAGCAGTCTCGCGGCGCCAGACCAATACTTCCTCCAGGATAGCAAGCTCTCTGGGATTAAGTTTGCCGGCTCCTCGGAAATTAAGGAACAGCGGCGCATCATGGGCAGTATTGGGGCGGACCATGCTGAGAAGTTGAAACTCTTCTTCAACCCAGCTTAACCGCCTTTTCTTGATGAGCTTTTTTTTCAGTATCTCTGAGAGTTGAAGCAGATACTGAACATCCTTGGCAGCATAATTGATCATGTCTTGGGGTAATGGCCGTTTGGACCAATCCTTTTTCTGATATTTTTTTTGTAGCTTTACCCGGAAAAAGGACTGGATTACCGCATCCAGACCGCTTTGCTGGATACCCAGAAAACGGCAGGCGAGTTCCGTATCAAACAGGTTGTGAATGACGATGTCGAAATCCCTGAATAAAGAACGAATGTCATAATCGGCACCATGAAAGACTTTACGGATACGGCTGTCGCTAAAATAAGGCTTGAATTGTTTTATTGATTCGAGTCGGATGGGGTCGATGATATAAATTTGTCGCCTGGTTGCCAGCTGAATTAGACAAACCTTATCTTGGAAATGGTACATGGAATCAGCTTCCAGATCCACGGCCATGACGTCTAGTCCGCTAATGTTGCTTACCAGGCGATCCAAACCTTTCTGCGTATCAACAAATTCATATTGAATGTCGTTATTAAGAGGCATTTTTCACCAATGAATTAGAATTCATCGTGGGGACTCGACTTGAGGATTTCGATTGGCCTCAGGTGAAATCCGAGCTGATAAGTACTACAATGCGGGATGAATTCAAATTGTGTTATAAAATTGTGCAATGATTTTATTTCTTGACCCGTTTTTACAATTAACCTAATTACACTTACTTATTAAATCTTAATACCTGAGTCCTGCATGAAACGCGTGCAAGATTTAGGAACTACCTGATAAAAAGGTGACAATTCATGATCAATATCACATTTCCAGACGGAAGCAAAAAGTCTTTTGAAGGTTATCCCAGCGGCTGGGACATCGCTGCCAGCATATCTGAGGGATTGGCGCGTGATAGCGTCGCCATGGAACTCAATAGCCAGATCGTGGACCTTTACACTGAAGTGAAACAGGATGCTACAGTTCGTTTGATCACCACCCGAGATGAAGAAGCCGTGGATATTATGCGTCACAGCGCTGCACACGTCATGGCTCAAGCAGTACTACGATTGTACAAAGATGCAAAATTAACCATCGGTCC
Source organism: uncultured Desulfobacterales bacterium (assembly GCA_964633115.1). Lineage (GTDB taxonomy): Bacteria > Desulfobacterota > Desulfobacteria > Desulfobacterales > B30-G6 > B30-G6. The sequence goes on along the minus strand of CAZWEO010000180.1, from coordinate 1,703 downwards.
AATAATTGAAGATGGGTTTTATTACGATATCGATATGCCGCCGATTTCAAAGGATGACTTTCCCAAAATCGAAGCGGAGATCAAAAAATTGGTTAAGCAAAAAATTCCCATTCGTCGTCGTGAGGTGCCTAAAGACGAAGCCCTGAATTTTTATAAGGATGAACCCTACAAACTCGAAATGATTTCAGATTTAGAGGATGGCACCATATCCTTTTACGAGCAGGACGATTTTACGGATCTATGTCGGGGTCCACACGTACCCCATACCGGCTTTGTTAAAGCCATTAAGCTGACAAAGGTCAGTGGCGCCTATTGGCGAGCAGACCAAAGCAAGGCCCAGTTACAGCGGCTGTATGGAACGGCCTTTTTTAATAAGAAAGAACTAAAGGAGCACATCCGGTTTCTTGAGGAGGCTAAAAAACGCAACCACCGCAAAATCGGAGAAGCCCTGGAGCTATTCAGTTTTCACGATGAAGCCCCGGGTATGCCTTTTTTTCATGCCAAAGGCATGGTGGTTTGGAATACCCTGCTGGATTACTGGCGCCTGGAACACAAGGCTGCTGGCTATGTGGAAACCAAAACGCCAATTATTTTAAAGCGGCACCTGTGGGAGCGCAGCGGCCACTGGGAAAATTATCGCGAGAACATGTATTTTACCGAGGTAGATGAAGAGGAATATGCCATCAAGCCCATGAACTGTCCGGGCGGTATGCTGCTTTATGGCAATCGACCTCATTCCTACCGGGAGTTGCCCATCCGGGCAGCCGAAGTCGGCTTGGTGCATCGTCATGAACTCAGCGGTGTGCTCTCCGGTCTTTTTCGTGTGCGGGCCTTCCATCAGGATGATGCGCATATTTTCATGACACCGGATCAGATTCGATCCGAGATACTGGGTGTCTTGAAATTGGAACAGCGTATTTATGAGACTTTCGGCCTCGATTTTCATCTGGAGCTTTCTACGAGACCGGAAAAATCCATCGGCACGGATGAACAATGGGAAGTGGCCACCGAAGGTCTGCGGGGAGCGCTGGATGAATATGGCCGCGAATACGTGCTCAACGAAGGTGACGGTGCGTTTTACGGACCCAAGATCGACCTGCATATTCAGGACGCCCTCAAACGCACTTGGCAGTGCGGCACAATTCAACTGGATATGTCCCTGCCGGAACGTTTTGACTTGGGTTACATAGACAAGGATAATGACCGCCATCGGCCCATCATGATCCATCGTACGGTGTTAGGATCCATCGAGCGATTTTTGGGTATTTTGGTGGAACATTTTGCCGGCAAATTTCCCTTGTGGATGGCGCCGGTTCAGGTGGTGGCCCTGCCCATTAATGATGAGCTAAATCCGTATGCCCAGGAAGTGACTGAGGCACTGGAGAAGGCTGGCCTGCGCACGGAAGTGGATAGCCGTACGGAAAGTCTGAATAAGAAAATCCGCGAAGCCCAACTGACCAATATTCCCCTGATCCTCACGATCGGTGGCAAGGAAAAGGACTCGGGCACCCTGGCCGTGCGGACTTTAGATGGTAAGGTTAAAATGGGCGTGTCTCATGAAGCTTTTATCCAGACAGCCACGGAACATATTGAGAAGCGGGCACTGGATTTGGCTATATTTGGGTAGCCAAAAACAAGGCTGTAGACTATTAGGCTGAATATAAGCGTGAAATATTGTTAAAAATCTCAAAAAGTACTCGAAA
>CAZWEO010000179.1:0-7967 GCA_964633115.1 uncultured Desulfobacterales bacterium | reverse complement strand
TTCATGCTTCGTTGTGCGCGTCAGAGCATGAAAATTTATGACAACCGCTATAGATAGATGTATTAATGATTCACGGTATTTATTATCGTAATAGTCTGTGAGGATGAAGATCCAATCTCACATTGATCAAATGAATAGGTCTCAGGCAATACAGAAAGAAATAGGTAGTTTATTAACTGTTCTGAAAGGCTAATGTAACAACCTAACCTTAGCGATCGCGTTAATCTAATTTTCTCCAAATTGTGGTGGGTGACGTGATGCCATCAATATTCATACTTTTCGCCTTATCCTTACTCTTTAAGAAATAATTTTTCCGATTGACAAGTGCGTCCATCATTTTGGCTACCCGAAGATGCAGAACTTTAACATCTTTAAGGGTCATCGATTCTTGGTATGCTATCAAATCATCCAAATAGTTTTCTCTAAGCCATTCAAGCATATTATGCGCATCGAATTCACTCCCACCCCCATCTCTAATCTGGTTATGGAATGTATTTAGCCGAGCAGTTAGCCAAAGTTCTTCTGTCGATTGATTGTCAGTCATTAGTTTACCTCCATGGCGTTAAGCTTCATTATCTGGTGGTTATCCGATATTCGGAATTATAATCGAACGCATATTAAAACTTTTGTTTACGAAAAAGCCCTATGCGGACATTTTTAAAAGCGCCTAAAGAGACAGGATCTGGTGTTGCTTGCAGCTTTTGAGGATCCTAAAAATTGACGAGGAAAAGTGTGGTAAGCCCACGTTAAGACGATGGGGATCCCTTTAGAGTAGTATATAAACCCGTAATATGTCACTTTGTAATACTGGATGTCAACCAATTTAGATAGATTTCAAACTTAGTGATTTAGTAGCATCTCGCATATAGTGAGTCGGTGCAAATTACAGATACCATACCTTGTTATCAAAAAAACATAATGATAAACTGAAGGCTAGGTTAATAATTCCTCATACTGGAGACTGGGTGAAATTTGGAAAAACTCTCTCTTTGAGACATTCTGAAGGGAACTTTGTCCAATTTCTCGGCGATGGGTAGCCGGCCGTATGTATGGCATGCAGCCACTGCCGCGTGGATATGTTCTGGCGGTGTATCCGCAGGAATTTGATTGAGGTGAATCATTAAGCGCCCATCGCGTCCCAGCTTATCGATATAGAGTTTGATCCGCTCTACAATGGCCTTAACAGGTCCTTGTTTCAGCAGGGTTGCATCCACCCCGGCGGTTACGGAAACATTTGATTTATCGACAAAGGTTTTCACCCGTTCTGGCCCCACCTCAAACAGATCCGGGTCGAGGACACTCAGGGACCCCGGACTACATTGCAGCTTCTGTGAAAAGAACCGATCAACATCCTGGCTTTGGGCATCCCCCCAGTTCCCCCTGGTTATCACATTTCCACCCAGATTTTTTCGGAGCCTTTGCGTATATGGGACAATAAATGTTTCCATCATATCGAGGTTTATCAAGGGCGGGGAGGCCCAGGCATCGCGTCCATCCATCAGTAATTCCGGCATGTTGAGTTTGGCGCGGATTAGCTCGAGATGGGGTGTCAGGACATCATCGCATAAAAATGTTAAAATACGGTGAACAAACGATGGTCGCTGGTACATATCCATGACTAGCGCTTCGTACCCTCTGATATTAGCGGCCAGGCTAAAAGGCGCCGTAAAATAGACGCGGTCCAGGCTGCCCGTCTTTTCCAGATATTTCCGACTTACTTTTCTGACCCAGGGTAGACGTCCCGCGGTATGCGGATCAGTGGGTGTGAGGCGATCCAGGTCCGAAGGTGATGCGATCAAAGGTTTATCGCGGTTGACATCCGGCAATCCATGTTGGGGATAGATGACCGTTTGCCCCAGTGCTTCGGCTTCAACATTATAGACATCCCAGAAATTGGTGGGCACATCCAGGTTATAATACTCGGTTACTAACAATTGAACCCGTGTAAAAAGGTCGGCATCGGTAAAAAAGCGTTTGGGGGGAACCCCGGCTAAATAAGCTGAGTGATCATTACTCTGGGCACCGATAAGGATGCGGTCGGGTTGAGAGTTGCTACCATTGTTAAGTGCTGGCATGCTGCTCACCTATTCGAGGGTTGCTGATGTTCATGTGCGGGAATGTTCCAGATCGATGAGCAGCTGCTTGGTTTGCAGGCCGCCGCCGAAACCGGTTAAAGAACCATCACTGCCAATGACCCGGTGGCAGGGTACGATAACGGGAAGGGGATTCTTTCCATTGGCACCTCCCACAGCCCGGACGGCCTTAGGGTTGCCGATGGCTTCAGCGATTTTTTTGTAGCTAACAAGCTCCCCATAAGGAATGTTTTGTAAGGCCTGCCAGACCCTACGTTGAAAGGCCGTGCCCTCAGGGGCCAGGGCGAGGTTAAAGTTTTCTAATTCAGCATTAAAGTAGGCCCGTAACTGGGTTTTGACCTGTGTGAAAAAATCCGGATTTTTCATCCAGTCATTTTGAATGACCACCTGGTTTTTTTCTTTTTCAAATAAGATGTGTTTCAATCCGGCCTCATCTCCGATGAGGGTCAATGTTCCGATAAGCCCTGTTTCAAAATAGTCATAGTACAAGATGTGTTCTCCTTTAAGCGAACTGGGGTTAAAAGGGACATAAAAATCTGCTTTTGCGTTGCTCTAAATCTAAGTAAACAACTCATATCGGTATTAGTGTATTAAGCTGAGCCTTCAATGGCCTTTCGGTCTCGCTGGGGTAACCATGTCCGGCGCGATTATCGCGAGACCTCCGCCAGCGGTAGTTGCCGGCGACTGGCCCTATGGCATTTTGGTTCTTATGCCGAATTAAGAAGCGCCTCGATTTTTGCTATGTCCCCTTCGGGGACTTCTGCCACCACTGCGTATTTCCAGGATGCCTTTGAGGACGCATTGACGTATTGTCTGAGATTGCAACCGTCAGCGTCGACTTTGCGTACAAGAGGACCCACGTATGAGGACTGGTAATTTTTGTTCAAATATCTGGTATCCAAGTATCTCCAACACTTAGAGCAAATTCAGCGACATTATGGGGTATAACTCTGAGATTCGTGCCATGATGAGAATTAAATGCTTCAACAGTTTGATGGGCATCAAAAGCACTGGTTGAATCCCTACCACGCAAAACCACTATATTTCTAGTTTGATCTTGGAATTGCAGCCTTACCAATTCTTTCCCATGAATTTGTTCAAGATGGACAACATAAGGCTTGCCGCCGTACATTCGCTGCGTAGAATGTATAAGACCCGGTGTGATAGCCTTCAAAGAGGATTCGAATCGAGAAGCGACTGCACGTGCTGCATCGGTTCCAACTTACGAAGGGATCGTCATTCAATTTTCCCGGTATTTTCGGCTTACTCTCATTGAGCCTTGCTTTGCGCGATGAAGCGGAATCACTGTGCCCTTTACACATGCATATGCACGGATAATTTACGTCCTTGAGGTTTATCAAGATTATTGCCCCCATCTGGCAGGGCGGACGCGCCTGCCGTAGCACTACCTTCTTCACTCATCGCTCGCGGCGCCACTGTGGCCGAACGCTGGCTTAGATTACAAGGATTATGAACAGCAGCAGCCTTTAGACTTATCTGCTTGTTATATAACGATATTCATTTTTCTTATGTACTTTTTTAATTTCTCAAATATTGAATTGCCTAACTCAATGCCTCCCTGCCCAACAAAATCATCCCATGCTGATGTAGGTGCAAACCATAACCAGAGATCCTTTACACAAGAATCATCTCCATCTTCAAAAGATATGATAGCATGATTTAGAGCCGTAGAGAATTCTTTGGCATCAAGAAATTCTTCCGAATAACCACCCTCATATTGACAGACAATTTGATAAGCCTGTTTTAGTTCTTTAATAAGTTGTTTTTTATCCATATATCGAAGGCGAAGGTTCTAATGGGGCAATGGGTTTATTCTTAGGGAATTATATTGCCTTTTTTGGTACGACATGCCGGTTGCAACGGACGATTGGGGTGTTATGTTTCCACAGGCGCTTTTTTCCCACTAACATGTCCAATCTCAATTTTGATAACTTTGGTGGCTTTATCCAATTTTTCGATATATTCTTTGCCTGCCTCCATAAACTCAGTTGAATATTTTTCTAACAACCAGATAAGCGCGTTGTATCGTTCAGTCCCTTGTGCTTCCGATGCAATGCCAAAAGCAATGGCGCTCACATAGTGGGTGGAAAATTCAGCTGGCAACACCTTTGTATCTCCCACAACGCAAAAGGACACTTTGGGATTGTTGGTAATGTTATCGATTTTATGGCCAATCAAAGCGCAATGAAAATAAATGCAATTATCCTTATATACGTAATTAAGAGGCACGCCATAGGGCTGTCCGTCGTTATCCACAGTTGATAAAACGCCATATTCACCCCCGGCTAACAGCTTTATTGCTTCATCGGTTCCAATCTTTTTATCTTTTCGTCTCATTTTTCGCATGTGTTTAGCTCCCACTATAAGAACTGGTTTCAAAAACTTCAATCAGGTTCAAGGTTAAGGCGGGGTGGACTGTTTAAGCAGAGGAATACATTGAGTATTTTGAGCATTAAATATTCCGCCCCAACGCCAAGATTGGGCCTGAGGGGAGGTTTTGAGACCAGTTGTATTCATCGGCCTTAACGCATCAGCTTCTTACCCAATTCTTCAGCCTGTGTCATCAGCGTTGTGTTGGACGCGATTTCCCCCGGCGATTCAGCACTGCCATAAACCATGCCGACGATGTGTGCACCAACATAGGCGTAAGCGTCTTGAAAACTGCGCAAGGCATTCACACATCCTGAATTAAAAGCATCACTGTCTCCGTAACTCATTGCAATTGCGATTTTTTTGCCCTTAAACAGGTTCATGCCAGTAGTGTCATTCCACATGGCAAAGCACCGATCCATAAGCAGCTTGGTTTGGGCCGACATGCTAAACCAGTATACCGGACTGGCAATGATCCACCTGTCTGCTTCTCGCAGTTTCGGATAAATCGTTTGCATGTCGTCATCAACGACACAGCCCTTGGCGTCCGGCTTCTGACAGCCGTAGCATCCCTGACAGGGTTTAATTTTCAAGCGATTCAGGTACACGGAATCCACAACTGCACCGTTGGATTCCGCCCCCTTGATGATCTGGTTCGCCAGGGTTGTGCTGTTTCCCTTTTTCCTAGGGCTCCCCAGTAGAGTTAAAACCTTTTTCCCATCTTGAATCATGGTGACTCCTTTAATCAGCATTGCATATTGTCTTTGATCTTCCCTCCAAATAATTGCCACACAATTATTTGCGTGCAGCTCCGCTACTGAAAAAAATGATATTTTTTTATTTTTCCCGCGTCGATCTTTTCGCCGGATAGATTTAAAAGGGCCACAACATCGGTACCAGAATTATCACGATCACGAAGACGGTAAGCGTCAAGGGAGCACCGACCTTCAAATAATCTGAAAATTTATAACCTCCCGGCCCCATGACCATCACATTGGCTGGATGAGATATGGGCGTCATAAAACTCGCCGAGGCTGAAATGGATACCGCCATCAGCAACGAATAGGGTGAGATGCCCATGTTAGAGGCCGTGCTCAGCACAATGGGAACGAGAAGCACAACCAGAGCCGCCGTCGGTATGACACAGGTTGCCAGGAAAGTAAGTGCGATCAGTCCGCCCATCACGGCTACCGGTCCCAAGGGTCCGACCGTCTGAACGACACCATTGGCCAGATACTGGGCAGCACCGCTGTTATCAAGCGCTGTGCCAAGCGGTAGCATCCCTGCGATCAAAATGATGCCCTTCCATTCGATGGACTGGTGAGCTTCTTCCATGGTGAGACATCGGGTTATCACCATGAATGCAGCCCCGATCAAAGTCGAGATGTAGATAGGTACGATATCCAACACTGCCGGCAGTATTGCGCAAAACATGATGAAAAGGGAAAGCTTGGCTTTTTTGAACTCAGGGGTCGCCTGTGCAGATTCAGTCAGTACCAGAAAGTCAGGTTCGGCGGCCAGGAGTTTGAATTTTTCCCGCGGTCCGTAAAGCAGCATGGCGTCGCCGACTTGCAGGGCAAGTTCCCCCAGGTAATCGGATCGAAACACTTTTCCCTGGCGCCAGATCGACAAAACGTTCAGACCATATTTTTCTCTGAAATGAAGATCGCCCAATGTTTTCCCGGCCAACTGCGTGTGCGGGTGGAGTGTCGCTTCAACCCAGCCCACGTCAGGGGCTTCCAGCAGATCGAGATCTATGGCATGATCGGGAAGCAGTTTCAACTCCCCTAAATTTTTCAAGGTAAATAATGACTGCTGCTGGCCTTCCAGAACCAGTATGTCCCCGGCCAGCAGGATATCGGATGGTTTCGGCAGTGGATACAATTGGTTATCCCTGATGATGGAGAGCGCCCTGAGCCCCAACGCCGCACCCAGCCTGCTCTTTTCCAGGGTCCATCCATCCAGTCCTGCATCTGGAGGAAGTTGGACTTTCATCAGCCGCTCGTTCATCCTGTAGACATCCACGATTTGCTCAGGCGCGCTGGTGCCAATTTCATGAAAACCGTCTTCTGTCTCCATGCTCTCGAGCAGATCCGTTTCCCCTTGAACGAGGAGAATATCACCCGGTTTCAGGGTTAAATCCTTTATATCGGTCCTGAAGATCTCTTGATTACGTTTAACTGCTAGGACATTGACCTGGTATCGATTCCGAAACGCGGCTTGTTTCAGGGTCATATTGAGCAGCGGTGTTTCCCGGGTCAGTTCGATTTCAGCAACTTTCACCGTGTCCGAGGCAATCAGGTCGGAAACATTGTCGACGCTTTCAATGTTGAAGTGTTCTATACTTTTCTGCAACTTTTTCAGTCTGTCGATCTGTTTCGCTGCCCCTTCGACGGTCAAACAGTCCAAAGCCTTGATAATTTCAAACGGAGATGGAGCCAGAATTGTTTGCTCCTTCCGGGTAATGCCGAGAACGTTCAGGCCGAGGATCGATCCGATTCGGATTTCTGAGAGTGATTTTCCGACGATTGAACTCCCCGCGGGCACCTGCAGACTGAAAACCCGTTCCTGGAGTTTATACTGCTCTTTAACGTTGCGCCCGCTCTGTCTCGATTCTTTTTCAGCAAGATTTTTGCGGGGCAGAAGGTGGCGACCCGCAAGCACCATAAAGGCGGTGCCACCCAAAAGTACGACAATGCCAACCGGCGTAAAATCGAATAACCCGAAAGTCTGCATGCCGCTTTCCCGAAGCATCTCGCTCACAATCAGGTTGGGGGGGGTGCCGATTTTTGTCATCAAGCCGCCCAGCAGGGACCCGTAAGCCAGAGGCATCATCAAACGCGAAGAAGCGTGGCCCGTCTGACGAGAAATATCCATGATGACCGGAAGCATCAAAGCGGCTACAGCCACATTGTTCATGAATGCCGACATCACGCCGGCGCTGATCATGATCACTGTGATGATGGACGCTTCGCTGCGCCCTGAAACTTTCAGAACGAGCCTGCCGATGATATTGGCTACACCGGTGTGGGTCAACCCGCTGCTGAGTATAAAAACAGCCCAGACAGTGATGACCGCCGGGTTGCTGCATCCGGCAAGCGCCTCGCTAGGCGTCACCAAGCCCGTAATAGCGGACGCGCCTAATACCAGCAGGGCCACAACCTCCATGGGCACCCATTCTGTTACCAGCAAAAACACCGCTGCAGCTAAAATGCTCAGTACCAGGATAATTTCCGGTGTCATAGTCGCACCCTCACGTGTCGTCCATCTATCAACAGCCTGAATCCTCGCCGTTCCCAATTCTATCACATGTCGTTACAGATATCCCATTTCTTACGAAAATGCAAAAACGGGCAAATTCCATAGAAGTGAAACTGCCCTTCTCAACAATAAATCTCTAAAAAATGATTGTTACGGTGAAGTTAAAATTTCTTGGATTATGTCAACTGTTTAATATCAAATGAGATCAAACCTTCTGTTACA
>CAZWEO010000178.1:0-7982 GCA_964633115.1 uncultured Desulfobacterales bacterium | reverse complement strand
CTTGTAAGACCACAACGCCCGTTTAGGGTATTCAGACGGAGTACTTGCCCAAAGAAGGGGAGCTTATTCCATCTTGTAAGACCACAACGCCCGTTTAGGGTATTCAGACCTGCTTCTACCTGAATTGGTCGGGCGGCAGCTTCACTTGTAAGACCACAACGCCCGTTTAGGGTATTCAGACTGATCAGCACACCGATAAGTGTAAACCCAGCGGCGACTTGTAAGACCACAACGCCCGTTTAGGGTATTCAGACTTGAATGTGCGGGTAGGATAGGATAAATACAAGAACAACCTTGTAAGACCACAACGCCCTGAGCGAGCAGGCGGTATCCAACCCGCCGCATCGCCAACCAGATGCAAGAGCATCGGTAAGTAAGGGTATTACCCCCGATACACAAACACCAGGATCTTCAGCCGGCGATGATCCTGGTGTTTATTTTAAGAAAGCTGAAAGCCATATAGTTTGGGCGAGCGCAGCTTATTATCTCGCTTCGAAGCAAACCCAAATATTGGTATCACGGCTTTACCACTCGCCTAGGTAACATTAAAGGGCACCCTAGATCCACATGCGATACAATGGATTAGAATTACTTTCCTGAATGGACCGTGTTCATGCCCAAACGGGGCGAAATTAACAAAACGATGGCGCAGCCTCTACAGAAAGGAAAAGAACGAATCCATGATAATGAGCGGACTGACAAATGACAGTACCAGGCGGCATGTCAGGGTAGAAGCTTCTAAAAATGTGTGTTTTGACTATTACATTCCGATAAATATGAGCGATGATGGACTGCAATATTGTCTATCAACCATGCTTTTTGACGAAGATGTCATCTGGATAGGAGGACAAGTTGCAGAGACTGCTATTAGAAATGCTGGAATTAAATTACCAGGTACACACGATAGAACACCAACGATAGCGTATCCCACAATCAATGGAGCATACGAAGAAATCATACTAAATCCCAGCCTTCCAATGGTTATATTTTCGTACCCCAAGAGAATGTCAGCTCTCGAAGCAATGCAGATATATGAACAAAAAGAGCGGAACATCGAATTGATTGTTTCTTTTCTTGTGGCAGCTACGTGTATTTCCACACAAAAGATACTGCGCCCTCTTAGTTATGTAAATTTGTATTTCATTCCAATAATAAAAGCTATGGATCGTTGGTGGCCCCCAGGAGATAGCAAGCACTTGGACGCTTCAACGATGAGATCAATAGCTGAAGATTACGCACGATCTCTGTTTGAAAAGTCCTTGCGTGATATTCCTAGCGACAAAATACGAGAAATAATGGAAACACCTTTCGTCAAGGGAAAAATCAGGACGATACCTGATAGAAGAAATTACGCAATAACAATAAGCAATGTAGTGCTGAAACTCCATTTAGATCATCTGGGAACAGCCGCATTTGGAAATTATGCATCTACCGTTCATCCTTCAATACCATTCCGCGGAAAGATGTTGAACGTAGATGATCTAACAACATTGATGTGGACACAATATTTAGAACTGGAGCAATTGTCCCCCAGTGGAATTCACATCTTTACTAGAGGAAAAGAGTTTCCTGGACAAGTATCAACAATAGAGAAGGCCGCGGCAACCGAGGCGGGAGATCCATTTTCAATAGATGAAGTACCAACGATGCCATGGGACGAGGCTAAGCCATGGGCTGATGCTCTTCTCGATGATGCGCTAGAAAATGCTGCTTATACTCCAAGCGGTTTATACCGAGTTATCTTGCCAGAAAACTCTCTCTTGCGCCCCTGGGGAGTCTCTATCATAAAGCTTTGGGTTGAAGATGGTGTTAAGCACATCTGGGTTGGAATTGTCTCAGGTAATAAGGATGGCGCAGTCTTTCGGTGGCGACCCGAATGCGAATACCCTTTTACCCCATTTGTTGTGCCCGCATATATCGCCGGATTTGTTCATCTTCACATTGCCGCACTCTGGCGAGATCTTCGTGTTGTTGGAAATGAAGTATTGGTTGAGCCTGGCGCATTCAAAAAACAAAAAAAGAGTGGACAAACCAAGAAAATAGCTACGACGACAGCAGAACAAGAAAGCACGTAAAAGCGCAGAGGATGCCTAGAAGAAGGAGAATATCCAAAACAAAACACTGGGCTTCATATATAGACCAGCAAATGATACAAAGAGCGGCGCACCGCATTGATGGCCATCGTCGTGTTTTACCAGAAGGTCAACGGGCCAGTGATGCCGCCAGGAAGCTTGCCAGAGAGCATTTCATCATCCTGCCCTCTGACGGATCTATAACATACGTTCGCCCTCACGTCAGAGGGGTAGACAAAGAACTAATCCAGGATGAAGGCCGGCCAGTCGCCGCCTTGGGCTTAGCCACATTGATGACCTTCAACGATTTACATAAGGGGACAATTAGTGACTGCAAATAATCTATTAGTTGTCTGTGATAACACTTTGCAGTGCTGAGAAGCTATTTGAAGCGACAAAATTTTAACTCTTCGAAGACTCCAGCGCCCTGAGTGAGAAAGCCGGCCATTTTGGTGATATTAAATAAATAAGCCCCGGAAACCGGGGCAACGGCCTATTCATCAAAAAAGACACCCACCCATACGGGCAGTATTCAGCCTAAACACATTATCTATACAATGTCCTAAAAGTCAAGATGAGCCAGTCGATAGTACGGGCAATGGTAAATTTGCACCTGATGCTGGCACTGGTTCTAGGAGATTGATATGGAGTAAAGAGCGCGATTATCGCATTGTGGTTTTATGTGCAACCTGCCGGAGCAAATCGAGAGAAGCTGGACAATGGCATCACTGCAAACTATAGTTTGAGGTGATGCTCTTCGAAGGCACCAACGCCCTGAGTGAGCAGGCGCAATCCAAAGCGCCGCATCGCCAACCAGATGCAAGGGCATCGGTAATATTAGGGTATTGCTCCAATGATAAACACCAGGATCAATCATTGATTGAAAAAATCCTGGTGTTTTTATAGATAATGAAAGCCAGTTTTCGTTTATGGGGAAAAATGGCAATGGCTTTCCGTCCCCTATACCCAAACCACCCTGCAAATACTGTTATATTTTTTGATAAAATCACTGGCAAATTGATTCGCTTGAACTCACGGCATATTTTATGAGATAATCCAAGAGAGGAATATTGTTTAGAGAATTAGGGAGAGAATCAAATGCCGACGCTTACACAACAAGGGATCGAAGCATTAAAACAAGGCAAAAAAGCTGAAGCTAAGACATTTCTAGATCAAGCAGTTATTCAAAATCCTAAAGATGTACAAGCCTGGCTGTGGTTGTCAGGTGCTGCAGATAGTGATCAGGAGCGATTGAACTGCTTGCAAAGAGTATTAGCAATTGATCCAGACAATTCTGCTGCTGCAAGCGGGTTAGCGAAGCTTGCTGCGAAAGGTGCAATACAAGCCCAGCCTACAGCTGCAGGCACCATCCCACAGAGAGCAAAAAAACCAATTGCTAGGAATTCCCATGTCCAAGAAGTAGGCGGTGAAAGAAATATCTTCAATACAAAACCTTCTATTACGCCATTTGTGATGGCGCTAATACTATGCAGCTTTCTATTTGTTTTCTTAATATGGATGATTGCCACACAATCATATAGTGGCGTAATAAATTCTATTCTTGCACTCGCAGCCATTGTTATCTTCGGATCTCTTTATTGGAAACTGGGAGTAGCTTTTATAAAATCCTTATTTGCCAACTACACGTTGACCACCAGGCATCTTATTGTAAAAACTGGTGTTCTTTCGCGAAATCAAAAAACTATCCCAATTCACAAGATTCAGGATGTCAGCACTCAACAAGTTTTCTTGCTACGCCCATTTGGTGTCGGAAATGTGATTGTAGAATCTGCAGGAGAGCGAGGCGAGATAAAGCTATTTGCACTGGCTCATTGCCAAAAAAGATCACGACAAATATTGCAGGTTGTTGATAGGTATCGCTGAAATGACTCGCAAGCAAGCCAGTTTTGCAACTGGAGCCCGGGATCGAGCACGACAGATCGCTCTGACTTTGCCCCAGTAGATGATCGCTTGGGGCGTACACTTCAGCAGAGTGAACGCTGCAATTCATGGGGCTATGCTGTGCTAGAGAAGGGTGGGCACAAGATCACTTTGGTCTGAACGATGAATAGGTGCCAATCAAGTTGGATCTGCGGAATCACGCAGAAGAAATAACCAGGTCTGGCCCCAGTATGGAAAAGAACTGGGAAAAGCTTTCAATACCCATGTAGAAGTGCGTGATGATCAGGCCGAAGAGACCATCCGTAGCCTGTGAGACGCGGGCAGGCTTCTGGTGCTGCTTGATGGACTTGATGAAGTTGTTACCCTGAGAGAACGAGTAAGACATACTAGATTTGATAAACGATTGGTTGTTCTTTTCGTACATAGCGAAATACATCAGCTTGAACAATAACTGTAATATGCAAAATAGAAAATATCATCTTCTCAAGTAACTATGGTTGCATTTGGACAGTTTTAACTTATAAGCAGTAAGTCGGAGTCTGATATGATTTTTCTATCTTACGCTCGCGATGACGATGAGCCTTTTGTGATGCGTCTTTACCATGACCTAGTTCAACTAGGGTTCGATGTATGGTGGGATCGTAAGTCTATGCCTAGCCGGGGCAACACATTTCTTAAGGAAATTGCTGATGTGATATCCGAATCTGATCGTCTAATTGCAATATGTGGGCCTGCTTATGCTTCATCGTCAATTTGCCGTGCAGAACTTGACCATGCGCATAAATCTTGTACTGTGATTAATCCGCTTCTACGACTGGGGGATTATTCGATAATCCCTTCGGATATAGCAATGTTGCATACCCCAGATTTTCGTAAAACACGATCGTACACTGAAGCCTTCCAGGAATTTATGAGAATTCTAAAGGAAGATTGTGTGAATCCAGGGGTTTTATATGGGGTTCCGGCTTTACCAGAACACTATTTTTCGCGTTCTGATGACTTATTCTCTTTAGCGGAAATGGTACTTAGTGATGCTAAATCAACAGCAATTACATCCACAAAACAAACGACATCTTTACAGGGTATGGGGGGGATAGGAAAAAGTGTTGTTGCGGCTGCATTTTGCCGAGATTGCGAAACGCGGCGCGTTTTCTTTGACGGTGTCTTCTGGCTTTCGGTTGGTCAATACCCGACTGAAGCCCATTTATTAAGTCTTATGAGAATAGTTGGTACGGCGTTAGGAGATGACAAAAGTAATTTTGTAAGCATAGATGAAGCCAAATCCAATCTGGGTGGAATATTAGATGCAAAATCGTGTCTTTTAGTTCTTGACAATGTGTGGGATGTGCAACACACTGAACCATTTCTGAATGCGTTAGGTCCTCGTTGTCGCATATTAATTACTACGCGCGACAAATCGATAAGCGATGAACTTGGTCGACCATACTATTTAGATACGCTGAGTGAACAAGCGGCTTTACAGTTCTTAGCAAATTGGTCCAATTTACATCAAGAAGAATTGCCGGATGATGCTATTCAATTAGCCAATGAATGTGGATATTTGCCGTTTGCGTTAGCTTTGTGCGGAGCAATGATTTGCGATGGCTATCCGTGGGATGATCTGTTGGAAGCATTACAAGAAGCCGATTTGAAATTTATGGAAGTGAATTTTCCAAACTACCCTTATCCAAATGTTTTCCGTGCACTGAAAGTTAGTATTGAAGCACTTCCAGATGATCTTTATTGTTGTTATATTGAATTATTGGTTTTTTCACATGACACAGATATTCCGGAAGCGACTTTAGAGATGCTTTGGGGGAATACTAGGGGGCTGAATCCCCGCCAAGTACACAAAATTATCTCCAGTCTCGAAATAAAATCTTTGCTCAATGCAAAAGGAATAATCCCTGAGCGTCGAATTCAATTACATGATCTACATTACGATTATTTGCGCTCTACTCAAACAAATTTGGATGTATTACACAAGACTCTGTTGGATGTGTATGCTGAACAGTTAGATGGTGGATGGATGAATGGCCCTGACGATGGTTATTATTATCAGAAATTGCCATATCATTTGATAGCAGATAGTCGCTTGAAAGATTTGCAAAAAATGTTATTGGATATCACATGGATAAAAAATAAACTTGATGCAACTCAAGATACACGAGCTCTCATCGAGGATTACCAACTACCAGAAGTTGCAGATAAGAAAGAAATTCAGATTATTCATTCGACTCTCGTTCGCATTGAACATATAATTTCGCAACACCCAGAACAACTATGGAATCAAATTTATGGGAGACTAGGGTTTAATCACTCTGTATCACTTTCGCTATTCAATGGGCTAATAAATTATTTGCAATCTGAAGTCTGCTTTGTGCTTCTTCACTCTACGTTAAATTCACCAACGCACCCTTTTTTACGGACATTTTTAGGTCACACAGATCATATAACTTGTTTGGCAGTATCTTCAAACGGGCACTATGCTTTGTCTGGTTCTAGTTATATTGATGGTAGTATACGATTGTGGAATTTGGCTACAGGGGAATGCGAACAAGTGTTAGAAAATCCAGAATCAAAAGAAACTATCTGGGCTATCTCATTCTTGTGGGATGACAAATTTGTAATAGCCGGTTCAGGGGACGGGAAAATAAGACTTTGGGAGTTAGAGACAAGCGATGTAATTAGAATTTTTGAAGGTCACTCCAGGATGATTGCTGGGATAGCTGTCCTGCCAGATGAAATGAGTTTCATCTCTAGTTATCCGGATAATACATTGCGCCATTGGGACATCCAAACCGGAACGCTGATTCGTGAATTTTATGGCCACACACACCCGATCCACTCTGTATCGGTTACGCCTAATGGCAGATACGCATTATCAGTTGATATTGGAGAGGATATTGCCAGATTTACCGAAGATCACATAGTTTACCTGTGGGAAATTAGTTCTGGAAAAAACGAGCGTGTTCTTGAAAGTGACAAGTATGTGGAAAACATTGTTGCCGTAACAAATCATCAGGCATTATCGATCTCATCTTATCACGATGGTACATCTCTATTTCCTAAAGGAAAAGTTTTAAGGCTTTGGGATTTTCGAAACGACGATAGCGTAGAACTAATAAAAAGCCGTTCACTCAGACATTTAAGTGCGATTATTCCAGATGAACAAGAACTCATTATTGCCAAACAGGACAAAATTGAGCAGGAAACACTGGTGCGGGTAAATTGGAAAACGGGGCAAATTCGTAACTTAGCGGTGAGAAACCCAGCCGGAACGACTGCATTAGGAATTGTTCCTGGAATGAACGCGATTCTGTCCGGATCACTATCTCGTGTAGCACTTTGGGATATAAAGGTGCAAAGCAAAGCTGATCATCAAGGGAAACATGCAGAACGGATAAATGCTATTGCGTTTACATTGGACAGGAGCGCAGTTACAGCATCAGATGATGGCACATTGCGCGTTTGGGATGTTGAGAAAGGAATGACTAAGATGGTTCTTGATGGGCATTCTGAGGCTGTTAACGCAGTTGACATTTTGCCGAACAAAAATATAGCTTTATCAGGGTCAGATGATAAAACTCTGCGCTTGTGGGATTTGTCAAATGGGGATGTGATCCGTGACTATCATGGTCATACTGATTATGTCAATGTTGTAAAAATATTACCAGATGGGCAACATGCTCTATCAGGTGATCAGCGAGGAGTATTTAAGATATGGGATTTATCGACTGGAGCTATTGTTCGTACTCTAAGAACAGATAGAAAGGAATATTGTGGTATTGCCTCAGTAGCTTTGCTAGCCGATAGCCGTCGTTTCCTATCCGCAACAGGGGTAGGAGGGACGCTCGATTTATGGGATTTCGAAAAGGGTTTTCTTCATACTTTGTATTATGATCGGTATACGATAATTCAAGATATTAAGGTCATACCCGTACCTGATAGTAGATATGTCTTATTTGGCGATCGCACACTTAGGACTTTTGATATTGAAGAAAAATC
>CAZWEO010000177.1:0-8164 GCA_964633115.1 uncultured Desulfobacterales bacterium | reverse complement strand
ATCTTAAGCGATCATGTCACATCGTTGCATAATGAAGCAGCGGATATAGGCAAACGTCATATGCGGTTTCTGGTCCCTTTGATCTTCGACGGTTTATCTGATGAAGAACTTATCAAATTCAGAAAATATACCAGCAGGAGAGGGACACAGTACGATCTGCCCGCTACGATAGCCGAATTTTTGGGAATTGAACCATTTGCGTGTGATCAGGGGATCAACTTGTTTATGGACCAGGATCTTTGGCCGAAAGATAGGCTTGTTTATTCCGTTGGGGGACCCAATTTGGAGAAAGTATATTTCTGGACGGATCGAACCCAACTTGTTTTTGACAGGATTAAAAATCGCTTCAATGTCGCCAATTATGAAATCCCGTATAATATCAAACCATATAGCCCCCAAGAAGTGAAAAAAGTAATCGATAACAAGATCTTACCATTTATGGATATTCTTTTCCCACTGAACAAATATCTCCTGCTGAATGATGCCTATTCACCATCAGATAGTGTCCAACCGGAAAAGGGTAACCAGGTGCTGAAAAAGAGTCACACGCCGATCTTTGTTTCGCATAGAGGGAATACCTCAGGAATGCGCAAGGCAGAGCGGCAAAACAAGCGAGGTGCGATAGAGAAGGCAATATCCGAGGGATTTGAATGGGTGGAAGTCGATGTTCATCTCACAAAAGATGGCATTCCCGTATTGATTCACGATGCTGTTCTTGTGGATGCCTCGGGAAACAAATTGACTGTTGGCGATACAACTTTGCAGGACCTAATATCTGTTCCGGGGTATACCGATCTTCTGACACTGGAGGAGGCGCTGGATCTTTATTTAGGAAAGATCAGTTTTGCCATCGAGGTTAAATCACAGCGGATGATTGACAAAAATCTTGTTCTTAACCGAAAAATTCTTGATCTGATTAAAGATAATCCGCTGAAGCATAAGATCATTGTAGACAGTTTTAATGAATTGGCGGCCAAATTTATTAAAAATAGATGCGATTGTCAGGTGGGCCTGGATACACCATACAAAAAGCATATTTCAAAGGAAATGCTCAAGGCTATCCGCTTTGCGGGATTGGATTGGATTTATGTTCACTATAGTGTCGTTAATAAAAAACTGATCGAAGATGCCCATGAAATCGGTCTTAGGGTAATGGCATATACCGTTAATGATACGGATACCCTTGAGCAGTGGCAGCATAACATGCCTGATGGCATCATTACGGATAAAACCCAGATTAAAAAAGATTATATGCGCTTGTATCCACATTTGTGACCCGTTATCCGCCTTCGCAGAATACCACGGGCATGCCCGTGGATGAGTGCAAAAGAAATAAGTTAATTGCTACGGCGCGATGTCACCCCAAAGATAAGGCGCATAACCACGGCGTAGCCGAAGGCGAAGACGGGTATTTTAATGGGACCACGGGTTTCACGAAGGGATTTAGGACCCGCGCTAACTTTTAGCGCCAGAGACAAAGGCGAAATCTGTCCAAAATGCAGGTAAGGGCTCATATGGGAAATGTCGTCCGTCTGAGGCTGGTTGCGGTTTCGGACATAATTTTGGAAGCGTTCGGATAGAAACGAACAAGGCAGAACCTAATGGCTCTGCCTTGTTTCAATTCCAACATATATGTAAAAGTCAGGATGATTTTGGAATTACCCTGCTACATCAACTCCCAAATCGCATCCCAGGTTGGGATCTTTGTCTTCACATTCAAAATTCCTCTCACGGGTGTCCACGTGTCCTTCATCTTGTTCTCTTTCATTTTCTGTATAATCTTGAGTAGTTGTCATGGTAGCACCTCCTAATCCTTTTATTCGATTGATACCTCATTTCTAAAATAATAGGTACTGAAGGTAAAACGTCAATGAGATAGAAATGGAGGCTTTATGATAGGTTAAAACTACTATATGATGGATTCAAGGTTCCAAAGCCTATAGTTTAAACTGCAAAAAAAACTTCAACTTAAACAAATTTGATGTGTTCCACGCGATCGAACATCTGAATAATATCTCTAACATAAGCGCATTCACATTCGTTTGTACATCGTTTTAATTCTTCCTTTCGCAGGCAGAATTGAGGGCACTCGTCTGTACCAGTTTTGGATTCGGAAAAAATGGGTCCGTTGTAAAGATCGGTGAACTGATCGGTGGACAAAACGATTGTATTCTTACAGTTGTGATTAAAATATAGATGGCCTGCTTCTAAATTCATAAAATTAGCCTGGTAGCCTATCAAGACTATATTTTCATCATCAATGAAGTCCCTGCGGGTTTCCCATATATGTTTGCAGGTATTGCACTTTTTGAACATGCGCGATTCCTCTATATTGTTTAATCATCCTTTCAATTATCTGAGTCAATATAATACCTTTTTAGTCATGTTCAAATGTCTATACGAATTAATGAGATCGATATATTGATATTTTCAGCCTGTTCTTGGCAACAACTATGGCAGCGTATAAATCACCCCTCCCCAGGTCAGCCCGGCGCCCAGGCCGATAAACATGATGGTGTCCTTGGATTGTAGTCTGTTTTTCTCCATCAGTTCGTCCAGTGCAATCGGTATGGTTGCTGCAGTGGTATTGCCATATCGTTGGATGTTGTTGTAAATTTTTTCTGCGGGTATGCCCATTCGTTCCCGGAATGCTTCATTTATGCGTAGATTTGCTTGATGGGGGATAACCAAATCCACATCACTCATTTGCATGTTGGCTTTTGTCAAGAGCTCCTTGGTAACCTGGGGCAATAGCGTAACGGCCATCTTAAAGACAGCCTTTCCATCCATGTAAGGGAAATGCTCTTTGTTTTGTATTACGGTTGGGCTTATGGCTTTACCCGATTTTCTGGCCGGTAATCCAGCCCGTAATGCCTTTGCATATTTGCCGTTAGCATGCATCATCGATGCGATGATGCCAACTTTCTGGTTGCTTTCGACCGCATTGATACAGGTAGCACCGGCACCGTCGGCAAAGATGACAGCTGTATCACGATTCTCGGTGGTTAGCTCCAGATAACGGCTTTGATACTCGGCTCCCACAAGCAGTATTTTTTGGGCTTTCTCACTGCGGATATATGCATCACAAAGTTCCAGCCCATGCAAAAATCCCGTGCATTGCTGGCGGATATCAAGCGCGGGGACATTTTTAGCACCCAATCGATTTTGCAGAAAGGGCCCGGACCCAGGAATGTTTACGTCGGGCGTCATGGTTGCAAATACAATTAAATCCAAGTCCTGGGGATGCCAGCCCGCTTTTTTTAAGGCAATATCAGCGGCCTCGTAAGCAAGATCGGATGTGCCCACATCTTCGCCGTCAGGAACCCAGTACCGAGCTTCAATGCCCGTGCGTTGCACAATCCATTCATTTGATGTTTGCATCAATTCGCTGAGTTCTTGGTTTTTCACATGCCTGTTCGGGACATACCTGCCAGTGCTTACGATAATTGATCGTCTCATATTTCAGATAACCTTTTCTATTAATAATAAATCGTTGAGCGATTTTATTTTTATACATGCGTTCGCAGTTTCAACTCCAACGGATGCGGATTCAATAACTGCACATACCGGTTGTTGCGTTCCTTGGGCGAATATTGTTTGCCTTCGGCCACCAGTTTTCCCATCAGGCGATAGTGATTCTGGCTGTGAGACAGGAGCAACAGTTTGTTGCTTGTATGAAAATCCACCAGATTGCCCATTTTACGGGATTTGGCAACGCTGTCCCGCCAGTTTTTGAGCGTAAAAATGCGTTCGATAAAATTCTCACGTACGGCCGGATTATGCAAGCGGCCGTCATCTTCAACCGGAATGAGGGGGAATCCCAAAACCAGCCTCCACTTCAGGGCAGACAGGTATAAAGGTGACAAATTGCCCCAGAGTATGGGTCAGATACTTGTCACGCTTGTGTCCCGCATTCCAACGGACGGCGTTGCCCAAAAGACAGCTGCTGATACCGATTTTAAGCGTAATGTGTGATTCCCGGTTAACTTCACGAACTTTGGTTAGAAACAGCCGTTTGCCCTTATAACCTGGACCTTTCTCAATAAACATATAACAGGCATGCGAGTTGGATTCAAGGTTATGGTGGGTCAAGCGATCGCGCATGATCATGGCAATGGTGCCGTCCTTCATAAAATGCGGCCGGGCATAGATGGCCGTGTCGACTTTGCCTTTGCTGTCTGCCGTGGCCAGAACGCCTGTCCCTTCAGTATCTTTAAAATATGATTTCAGGTTCATGCTAGTCTCCTTGTTGATTACAACGTGCACTCAGTTGACAAAGTATCAATTGTGGCGACGAATCTAAAATAATGCCGATTATAAAAACATCAAGAATGTAACAGACATGAAAATGCCACAATGTATCAAAAAAAGTATGGATAGATGACGCGGTCATCGTTTGAATTTAGGTTAACGCAATGGCGATTTCCTAAAACCAGGACACCCGGTCATCAAGGCGTGCTTACGGCTTAGAGGATATTGGCGACAAAATTTGGGTTTGACTTGATGGATGCGGCAAAGCCACTTGTTTGCATGTGGATTTTTATATAGGAACGGACATCCCTGGACGAATTCACGCGTGCCGGGTTTCATCCAGACCCGATAAATGGATTCTTGGCCATTTTTTGGGAATACACCGACCCATTTCAGTATGTCCTTTCTGCCTGTATCTTGCCAAGCTTTCACATCTTCGGCTGAAAGGGAATCATGGTATATCAGGGTATTGCAACAGTGGCCGCATTGCTTGCATATAAAGTCCTGCATGCCGGTCGATAATAGGATGCCTAGCCTATTTGTATCTGGATTTTGCTGCAAATGGGCCGTATTCCGGAAAACACGGCTGCAAATGGCTGCCAGTTTTTTGATATCGGGCAGAACCTGGGATACCAGTTCGCACATAAACGCGATCAATTCATCGGCTGCCAGCCAGCGCATCCTGGACTCCCCGGGCAGATGCAGCCAGAGTCCCTCTTTACCGGCCTCACGCTGAACAACCATGCGACCATTTGATATTACCGTGATGATCTCACTGAATAGCAGGATCTGAGGATCATACTGTTGAAAATCCTCACATATAGCCTGGACAGCATCCTGGGCCGTAAGCAAAATCTGGTTTTCAGTATTCATCTTAAAAACAGATTAGCAGGGCCCAAGGGCTTCCGCAAGTGCCTTTGAATGAGATCATCGCAACAACGGTTTCCAGGGCTCTTGAATATAAGACTTACTTATGGCAGTATAATTAAGAATTTTAAATTTGAATTCCCCGCTGCAGCTCGACTTGAGCTCGCCGACAAGTCTTCCAGCGTGGGATGAATTCAAATTATGGATAAAGGTCTTAATGAAACCCCTGCACAATACCCCATCATTTAGGGCGGGGAGTTTCACTTTTGGAAAGTGCGGTGCCGAAATACGAAGGATTTCGGCAAAAATCCCGTAATACCCTGTAGCGACCTGACTTGAGGCCTTCGAGTGAGCGTTCGACTTCGACAAGCTCAGTCGAATTGCCGAACTCTTCGTCGACCAGTCTTGATGCAGGGATAGGGATTATAGCCTAATTCATAAGACACCGACATGATCTCTGTGTCGTTGATCGCATTGGAGCGACAATGCCTTTCGTCCCAGGACGAAAGGGTCGCGTTTCATAAAATCGTTCTACGATTTTATCACGCCATACTATCTTAAACCGCTTATGAAAATCGACCTGTGGAATATATATGAACAGATGCTGCGAAGCCGTATGTTTGAAGAGGCCGTGGTGCAGTTGTGGCAAAAAGGCCATATTCTTGGTGAGATGCACCTGAGCATCGGAGAAGAAGCGATTGCAGCCGGTACTGTTTTACAGCTTCAAGATGGGGATGCCATGGCATTGGACCACCGCGGGACTGCTCCGCTCCTAATGCGTGGTATATCTGGGGACCTACTGATGAAGGAACTACTCGGGCAGGCCGATGGACTTTGTGGTGGCAAGGGGGGGGCATATGCATCTTTTTTCGCGTGAACACCTGAGCGCCTCATCCGGGATCGTGGGCGCCTCCGCGCCAGCCGCTGTTGGATTCGGGATGGCTGCCCAGCAATTAAATCCAGGTAAAATTTCTCTGGCCTTTTTTGGCGAAGGAGCCATGAACCAGGGGATGCTAATGGAATCCTTTAATTTGGCAGTTGCCTGGAAACTCCCAGTGGTGTTTATCTGCAAAAACAGTAAATGGGCCATCACAACATTTTCGAAAAGTGTAACCGGCGGTAAGCTGCTGGACCGCCCGCGCAGTTTTGGCATACCATCCGTAGCGGTGGATGGTAATAATGTCAGAGCCGTATGGCGGGCAGCCAGAAGGGCCGTAAAACGCGCGCGTTCAGGCAAAGGGCCAACCTTTATCCTGGCCAAATGCTTTCGGCCAGATGGCCATTTTCTAGGCGATCCGCTCTTGCGAATTACCCGCAACCCGGCCAAGGAAATCAAAAAAATGGCAGGTCCCTTGATAAGGTCTGTTACTAGTTCCAAAGGCACTGGCATCACCAAACGTGCCGGCGGCCTAGGGCGGGTTGGTTTTCTGATCGGTAGAACCTATAAGGAACAGTTCCTATGGCCTCGGGATCCGCTGAAAACAATTAGAAAAAAATTGAAATCGGATCGGGAACGCCTGGCGCGGATTGAAGGCTTGGTTTCCGCGGAAATATCGGGATTATTGCCGAATTCATTGAATGACTCAGAAGGGTTATCCACCCATGCCTAAAGCTTCACGGAGAATGCTGACTTTTGCGGAGGCTATCGATGATGCCCTGGCACAAGCCATGGCCGCAGATGACCGCATCATCATTGTGGGTGAAGATGTTCACACGATCAGGCTCAACCTAATGGCACGATTTGGAAAGGACCGTGTTCGGGCGGCACCCATCAGCGAAAGTGCATTTGTGGGAGCATCGGTGACCGCCGCAATGGCCGGGCTACGACCGGTTGTAGAGGTCATGCTGGTGGATTTCATCGGTGTCGCCGTAGATGCACTTTTAAATCACGCCGCAAAAATCGAAACTTTTTCCGGCGGTAAGTGGAATGTACCCTTAGTCGTGCGTGCTGCTTGCGGTGGGGGTTACGGGGATGGCGGGCAACACGAACAGAGCTTGTGGGGTTGGTTGGCCCATATTCCCGGGTTGACTGTTGTGGTGCCTTCAACCCCGGCAGATGCTGGGAGACTCATGTTGGCAGCTCTGACACACGAGGGACCGGTAATATATCTCGAACACAAGTTGTTGGCAGACTATTGGTTGGATTACATGGGAATCGGTGGTCGGGATACGGTAACTTTTGATGTGCCGCCGGACGGTGCATCCGGATTGGTTCCTGAAACCTGGCAGCTTTTGCCTTTGGGAAAGGCTGTTATCCGCCGGGAAGGAAGCGATCTGACCGTTGTCGGTGTTGGTGTCGGTGTACACCAAGCTATAGCGGCTGCCGAGCTGTTAAGTCATAAGGCTATATCGGCAGAAGTACTTGACCTGAGAACGGTAGCGCCACTGGACCGCGAAGCAATTTGCAAATCCGTTGAAAAAACAGGCAGACTTATAGTCGTTGATGAAGATTATATGGCCTATGGCTTATCCGGGGAAATTGCAGCCTGTATTCTGGAAGCAGGATTATCGGTTGCATACGGCCGAGTCTGTACCGAAGATACAATCCCTTACAATCATACCTTGGAGAAAGAAACGCTGCCCAATACCAACCGGATTTTGGAAGCCGCGAGAGAATTTTTTAAGCAATAGAAATTTGACATTCCCCTAAGCAGAAGAGACAGCCATCGATGGATGCAAGCTGCATTCACACTGGTTATACTAGTTGTCAAAAATAAGTGGGACGCTTTTCGCTCGAATCGGAACGTTAATATGACAATTCCTATAGATACCACCTCCTAAAGGCGTGGCGTTTATTGGCACTAATTATAAATTATTGTGGTTATCCGCAAAGCTCAAGTAAATTAAATCCGGCTCCTTGGTTTTCAGGTTTGCCCAGCCAAAACTCATTCTTAAAACGGTGTAATGGCCGCAGCTGCTCGTCAACTCAAAGAAATTATTTAAAGAAAGGCAGTAAGCCGACCAAGTCCATAGTTTTCCTATTTCTATTGTAAATTCATTGACAGGTGTGATTTCAGACTATCAAATGAGGCAGCCACGGCCTGGT
>CAZWEO010000176.1:0-8189 GCA_964633115.1 uncultured Desulfobacterales bacterium | reverse complement strand
TTATGCAACTTCATAATTTTTATAGTTAAAACTGCTTAGAACAAAAACACCCTGGATCAGGACATTAGGCTGAAGACTGTTAGGCTATTAGCTGCTAATAGTCTAACAGTCTAAATGCTTATTACGCTATCAGTTGAATCCTTTTTTAAGGACATTTAATTCATCAATTGGATCAAGCCTATTCAATTATATGAGCAGGCTTAAACTGAATGATTCTAAATATCATAATACAGGAAGAACTCGTGCGGATGCGGCCGCAGTTTAACCGGATTGACTTCGTTTTCAATTTTATAATCAATCCACATGTCGATGGCATCCTGGGTAAAGACATCGCCCTTTTTAAGAAATTCCTGATCAGCCTTCAAGGCATCCAGAGCCTCTTCCAAGGAGCCCGGCGCAGACGGAATGTCAGCCAATTCTTCCGGTGGCAGGTTGTAAATATTCTTATCCAGCGGTTCGCCCGGGTCGGTCTTGTTTTCTATCCCGTCCAGCGCCGCCATAAGCAAGGCGGAAAAAGCCAGATAGCCATTACAGGATGGATCCGGTGTCCGGAATTCCAGGCGTTTGGCTTTAGGTGAGGCCGAATACATGGGAATGCGAACCGCAGCGCTGCGGTTGCGGCTGGAATAGGCCAAGTTTACGGGTGCCTCAAATCCCGGCACCAGGCGTTTATAAGAGTTGGTAGTGGGGTTGGAAAAGGCACAAATTGCCCGGGCGTGGTTCAGGATGCCACCGATGGCCCAGAGTGCTTCCTGGGAAATACCGGCATATTTATCGCCGGCGAATAGCGGATTACCGTCCTTCCAGATACTGAGGTGCGTATGCATGCCGGTGCCATTGTCCTCAAACAGCGGTTTGGGCATGAATGTTACCGTATGATTTTGTTTATAAGCAACATTCTTCAATACATATTTAAACCACATGAGTTGATCCGACATCTGCAAAAGCGGCTTAAAGCGCATATCGATCTCCGACTGTCCGGCCGTGGCCACCTCGTGATGCTGGGCCTCGATTTCAATGCCAAGGCCTTCCAAGACCAAAAGCATCTCGGTACGTAGATCCTGAAATTTGTCCATGGGCGGCACCGGAAAATAACCTTCTTTGTGACGGGGCTTATATCCCAGGTTGGGACCTTCCTCGCGTCCACTGTTCCAGATACCTTCGATGGAATCGATCTCATAAAAAGCCCGATGCTTGGAAGATTCAAAGGCAATATCGTCAAAAATAAAAAATTCTGCCTCGGGTCCGATATAGGCCACATCACCGATACCGGTACTTTTCAGATACGCGTCTGCTTTTTGAACAATGTAACGCGGATCGCGAGAATACGGTTCCAGCGTCACCGGATCAAAAATATTACACAGCAAAACCAGGCTTGTTTCCTTGTAAAATGGATCGATCTTGGCGGTGATGGGATCCGGAATCATGAGCATATCGCTGGCATTGATGGGTTGCCATCCACGGATACTGGATCCATCAAATCCAAATCCATCTTCAAAACTTGATTCAGATAGTTCACTGATGGGTACGGTTATGTGCTGCCATAAGCCCGGAAAATCCATAAATCGCAGGTCCACTACTTTTGCATCCTTCTCTTTTGCCATTTTTAATACGTCTGCAGGTTTCATTGATGGTTCCTCCCTATTTTTCTGCTAATAGTTGTTATTGTAAAATACAGGGTTTGTTTTCAATTGAAGCCAAGGCTGTATGGGACTATCGTTACGATTTTAACTTCTTGCCAGTCCTTTCTAAACCGCATCAGGACCGGTTTCACCGGTGCGCACGCGGATAGCCTCCAGGACCGGCAGGATAAAGATCTTTCCGTCGCCGATTTTGCCAGTGTTGGCTGCATCGCGAATCTTTTCAACCACCTGGCCAGCTATGGCGTCATCCACCACCAGTTCAATTTTTATTTTAGGGATAAAATCGACCACGTATTCAGCCCCGCGATAAATCTCTTTGTGGCCTTTTTGGCGTCCATAGCCTTTTACCTCGGATATGGTCATTCCCTGGATACCAATTTCGTTGAGGGCCTCCTTGATGTCATCCAGTTTGAACGGTTTGACAATGGCTTCAATCTTCTTCATTGTTTCGTACTCCTTTTTTGCATTGTGGAATTCAAATTAAATAATCTTAGGCAACCGCTGATATACAGCGGCTTTAATTGCATCCACTTGGCGGTCAGAATCAACCTTCTGCCCATGTACATCTCTGACATAAAAAGCATCCACCACCTGATCAACCCTGGTCGATATTTTTGCCACCCAGATATCCAATTCCTGGCGATATAGCGCATCCGTTATTGCAAACAAAAGGCCTGGGAAGTCATAGGTATATACTTCGATGATGGTAAAAAAACTAGAGCTCTTGTTATCCACTATAACCTGATGGGGTCTTTTGGAAACTTTGGGCTTGATGGTGTCGACTGGATCGATCTTTTTGTGTAATTGTAGTGAGAGGTTTAACTGATCAGTTAATGCGGCCGTCAGGTTTTGCTCAGCCCGGGTCCAGTGTTCATCCTCAAAAATCTTATCCAATGGCGGCCTTAGGGTGAAAATGTCCAGGGCCGTATTATTACGCCAGGTGAATATCTGTGCATCCAGAATATCCAAGTTATTGAGGGTAAAAGTCCCCGCAATTTTAGAAAAAAGCCCTGGGCGGTCCTGGGCGCAGATTCTGATCGTGCGCGTATCGGCAGCCTCATCTTTATAAACTTGCCATACAAAGGCTTGATCACCCAAACGCCGGTACAGTGCGATATCTCCCAAAATTTCCGTGGCCGGCAGGTTGATTACGTAACGTGGTGACATGACGTTAAAAATCGTTGCCAGGTGCTCGCGATCCACCGGATCTGTTGCTGCTGCTAAAATCGTGTCTTGTTTTTTCTCAATGGTCTGAACTGCATGGCGGCTGGCGAGTTCACCCCGTTTTAATATGTTCATCACCTTTAAAAACAAATCTCGTAGGAGCGCCAGCGTCCACTCGTTCCAAGCCTTTTGACCCGTGGACACCGCATCGGCCACGCTCAGCAAGAACAACATCTGCAGATTGCTGACTTTTTTTACAATGCGGGCGCATAGTATTGCTGTTTCTTCATCATGAATGTCGCGCCGGGTGGCTGTTTTCATTAGTAGGAGATGATGGGCCACCAAAAACGAAACCGTTTCAGCATCAGCCTCGGAATAGCCCAGATTGGTCATCACGTCCTGGGCGATCTGGGCGCCGAATTTTGCATGATTTTCTTTTACCACACCTTTTCCGATATCGTGCAGGAGCGCCGCCCAAAGGAGTCGTTTCTGATATTTGAGATCTTTCCAAATGCTGCCGCAGAGCTGGCACCCGGTTTTATCCTGATCGGTCCCAAAGGTACGAATTGTTTGCACTGTACGCAAACTATGCTTGTCCACGGGATAAACGTGATATTCATCATATTGGATGCGATTGAGAATACCTTTCAGCTCCGGTATAAGTTGAACCAGGCTTCTGTTTTCCAACATTTCTCCCAGGGCATCGACATTTGCGGCGGGTGTGCGCAACACCGTTTCAAAGGCCGTAATCACCTGTTTATCGGCCCGGACCGCCTGATCGATAAGATGACGAAACTCACTGACCAACCGCTTGGCATCCAGGCAAAGGGGGATGTCCAAGCGTGCGCTTTCGGCAAATATTTGCACCAGAAGAGCCGGCGATTTGAGGATCGTTTCTGACGATTTGAACTGCAGCATATCGCGCTTCAGTTTCAGACCATCGGCAATATTGGATGAACGCCGACGGAGTTTTTTCCCGTAGGCCCTGGCATGCCCTTGTTCACTTAGAAACATCAGTAACTGCTGCTTCATAAGATCCATGTTGGCATGCAAATCTCCCAGAAAACTTTCCACTGGTTGTTGACCGTTTGTTTGTTGATATTGCATGGATTCGGCCAAGTCGATTTGATTCTCAAAGTACAGCTGGTCGCTTTTGCGACCTGAGTTGAGATGTAATCGGTTGCGAACATCCCAAATAAAGAAGAGTGCCTGACGCATAGATTGATACTCTTCATGTGAAAAATAACCAAAATACTCCAAATCCCGAGGCTGACGAATACCCAGCTTGATACGGCCGATCCAGAGAATGGTGTGGTAATCTCGTAGTCCCCCCTGCCCCTCTTTAAGATTCGGTTCCAATAAATAGACCGAATCTCCGAAATGGCGATGGCGTTCACGGCCCTGATCCACCAGCCAATCAATGGTTTTTTCGGTATTTTTCTTAAGGATCTTTTTACGCATATCATCCAACAATTTGGTAAACAGAATGGATACACCGCATATGAACCGGGCATCCAAAATTGGTGTAAGAATTACAGGATCTTGACGTGCCATCTGGATGCACTCTTTCAGTGTCCGGGTGGCGTATCCCACCTCCAAACCCAGATCCCACAATGGGTAGATAATCTCTTGGATCAAATCCGCAGCCGCTGGCGGCACTTTATCCCGAAAAAGAAACAGAATATCCACATCCGAGTGGACACATTGCTCTGCCCGCCCATAGCCCCCCAGGGCGATAATGGCGCAGGGGTTCTTATATAGGGCCAATTTGGGCCCCACCATACTGTTCTCAAAGCTTTCCTGAAAATAATCATCCAAAACCCCGGCATGCTGCCGCATGAAGACCAGCGCTTGCATGGATGTCATCTCGGCTAGCAGCCGCTCCCGTTTTTGTTTCAGGATGCTGGATATCTGTACAAATGACCTTTTCATCTTATGGTTTTAATAAGCAAGGGGTATGCCAGTTGGCTTGAAATTAAATAACTATTTAATATTAGCAGGTTATGGATATAATGATGGGAGCTTAAATTTAGACAGAATACAATTTTGTAATAAACGGGCTCATAAAAATACAAAACTGTATCATGATATAAAATAATGCGGCAAAATTACTTAGCAATATTTTCGCCCATATAAAAAAACCACATCTTGTCGACATGCCGTCGCAAATCTTGAAAAGTCTCTTGAGGAACCAGATGGGGTTTTTCGGCCAGATTCAGGCGATGGACGGTAGCTCGATAAACCAAGTATATGCGCCGCAGGAGATGTGCGACTTTTTCATCCAGGATACCGGTTTCTGCCAAAGCTCTAATTTGGCGTACATTGTCCGAATAAGCTACCAACGCTGGATGCTGGTGTGCATGCAACAAAACCAAATATTGAACCAGAAATTCAATGTCCACAATACCGCCTGGATCCTGTTTGATATCGAATCGACCGTATTCCTTTTGGGCCAACTCCTGGCGCATTTTTTGGCGCATTTTGATAACATCTTGTTGCAGCAACGACTTGTCGCGCTTACGGATCAATATTGCTTGGCGCACATCATTAAACCAGTTTGTCAGATTGGCATCACCGACAATTGCCCGCGTCCTTAAAAGAGCTTGGTGTTCCCAAGTCCAGGCATCCTCGTTTTGATAACTTTGAAATGAGTCGTAATGACTGACCAGTAAGCCAGAGCTCCCGCTGGGGCGCAGACGCATATCGATTTCATAAATCCGACCGGCAGCCGTGTGCGTGGTCAGTAGATGCACAACCCGTTGCCCCAAACGAGCAAAAAATTGCCCGTTTTCAATGGGCCGCTCGCCGTCGGTCTGCCCGCGTTCGCCGGCGTGAATAAAAACCATGTCCAAATCAGATCCATATCCAAGTTCCAGACCACCCAATTTACCATAGGCGATTACAGCAAACCCGGTTTTACATGCATGCCCCTTCAAGCTCGCCGTGGGGGCACCATGTTTGGCCACCAGGTGTTGCCATGATAGATTGACCACTTCCTGCAAAACAATCTCGGCGATCTCGGACAAATAATCACTGACCCGCATAAGGGGCAAAACATCGGTTATATCGGCAGCTGCCACGCGCAATTCATGTACCTGACGAAAAATGCAAAGTGCTTCTATCTGATACTCAAGGTCATCTGGCGCAATAATAGACAATCGCCTTTGCAACTCTGTTTGCATATCCTCCTTTTCGGGCGGTGAATAGAGCGTACGCGGATCAATTAGTTCGTCCAGGAGAACCGGATGACGGGATAGATAGGTAATGATCCAGGGGCTGGCATGGGCCAGTTGAATTAAATGCGCCAAGGCATTCGGATTTTCTAATAATAAGGACACATAATTGGTACGTCGTTGGATGGTATCGATGAGACTGATAATCCGTTTTAAAACCAGATCCGGTTGTGGGGATCCTGCAGTTGCCTTCAAGACAATCGGTATTAGACGGTCGACTTTGATTCGGCCCTCACGGCTTAGGGCACGCGTTTCCGGACTATTCTTATACTGGGTGAGAAGTTTAATGGTTGCTTCAGGTGTTTGAAATCCTGCTTTAGCAAGATCTTCACAGGCTTGTTCATCCGCGCTTGTGTCTTCCCAGAGACAAGCCAGTTCAGCATTGTCTTCCTCGCTGCAATTAAGATCGTTCTCAGGATGGCCGGGAGCCAGCAAATTATCAAAGTGGAGTTGTGCCCTCTGCCTATGCTGTTTAAGTAGATTCAAAAAGGATGGACCATCCTCAAAACCCATTGATCGGGCCAGCAAATGGAGGGCATCTGGGTCTGCTGGTAGATCATGGGTTTGCTGGTCGGAAAACTCCTGCAGACGATGCTCGACAGTGCGTAAAAAACAATAGGCATCACGAAGCTCATTACGGGTTTCTGGATCGATATATCTTTCTTGCACCAATGCATCCAGGACAAATAGAATTCGTTGGTCTTGCAGTGGCGCGGTCACGCCACCCCGAATTAATTGAAAAACTTGTCCAAAAAACTCGATCTCACGAATACCGCCCGGCCCCAATTTTATATTGTTGGCCATACCCTTACGTTTGACTTCAACCGAAATCTTGCGTTTCATATCCCGCAGAGAGTCAAAAGCGCCATAATCAAGGTAGCGCCGATATATAAAAGGCCGGAGACGTTTGCGTAGAGATTCTGCAGCTGTTTTGTCACCGGCAATGGCCCGGCCTTTAATCCAGGCATAGCGCTCCCATTCTCTACCATGCGTTTGGTAATAGCCGACCATATTGTCAAAACTGGTTACCATCGGGCCGTTTTCGCCATCGGGCCTCAAACGCATGTCCACCCGGAAAACTTGACCGTCAGCTGTTATCTCAGATAGGGCTTTGATGACATTACGACAAAGGCGCACAAAAAAAACATCGTTGGAATAGGATCGTTTGGGGTGGTCTGTCTGGCCGGCTTCAGGATAAGCAAATATCAAATCAATGTCTGATGAGAAATTGAGTTCCCGGCCACCAAGTTTTCCCAGCGCAAATACTACCAGGTGTTGCCGGGCACCTGTTTTTGAACGTGGAACACCTTCTCTTTGGCATTGAATATCATATAGTACCGAAAGTGCTGCATCGACGCAGGTGTTTGCAAAGGCACTAAGATCTGCCATGGTATCTGCAAGCGTTGCCCGGCCAACTAAATCTCGCCAGGCAATCCGCACTAATTCTCGCCGACGAAATTTTCTTAATACTGCCTGTAACAGTGGCAGTGTTGCATTTGGATCGGCTGAAATTTCCGGCTGCATGTCGGCCAATAGCTGTGTCAGCTCTTGGGCATAGAAATTTGTCTCGTAAGCCTGCATCACATGTTGACGTTGATATAAATCCATCAACATGTCCGGAGACCGGAGGCAGGCTTTAGAGATAAAGTCACTGTAGGCCCAGATCTGCAGCAATTCGGTAAAAAAGGGTTTGTCTGATTCAATGCTGGCCGCGTGGGATTTTGCGGATTCACCAAAGGCCTGCCACAGGTCTTTGGCCTTTTTCAGACGTTTCAAAGGTGGGTCTTTTTTGTGCGGATTCATATGGAAATCATTATAAATCCATATCTGACGATATTACAATAGGCCTTATAATATTTCAGACCAATTATCCTTATTTAAGGATGATCTGTATTTTCAATTCCCTTGATATGTTGAAAAGAATGATGGTATCTATTTGCTTGAAGGATTTCAGATCAGCAGGAAGATATCTTGCTGTTTTCATGACACTTATTTCGTGTCACAATCTCAATATATCAAAGGTTTATAGAGATAATGACTGACCACAACTTATAGTGTTCCATATACTTTCTAATAATCAACAATACCTATCTTGTGTTTGAACGATAAAACTTAACGCATTGATATTGGTAAGAAATATAGCATAAAA